>CAZTDY010000018.1:0-56645 GCA_964612295.1 uncultured bacterium
CTTAGCGGGGGTTGGATTCGAACCAACGACCTTTGGGTTATGAGCCCAACGAGCTACCGGACTGCTCCACCCCGCGCCATGGCGCCCACGGGGTCTATCCCGCAAAGCGCGAACACGGACACTACCTTGGGGTTTCCGCGATTGTCAACCGCTTCTTTGCCTGCGCGGCGGACGCAGTGGGTAGGTGAATGACCCGCTCATTCTCACGAACGAGTCCGTAGCGTTCGCGGGCGACCTTCTCGATGGCGAAGGCGTCGCCGCGGTCGAATGCATCCAGAAAACCGCCCAGTGAGTCGCGGGTGGCTTCGAGTCGGGCGATCTCCTGCTCGATACGTTGGGCCTCATGCTGCAAGCGGAACATCCGAACGGCGCCGTCCGGACTCAGAATGAGCGAGTACACGGCCCAGGCGGCCAGCCCGACCAACGCCACCCGGCGCCACTGCTCACGGCTCGAGCGCCAGATGCGCCGCAACACCGGCGTCTGACCGACACCACGAATCGCGCTCGGATGCCACGAGGATCCACGACGACCCGATCCCCCGCCCATCTGGCGAAGGAACATCGACTCGCCCGCCCGTTCCCTTTTCGACCGTTTATCCGTCATCGACCGTGTTGGCCCCCGCGTTACCAGGTCCCCCCCGGCAGCCAATCAGCTATTCGAGATTCAATCAATCCAGCGAGCGAATGCCGTCATTCCCGGATAGAACGCATCCTCCCCGAGCTCCTCTTCGATGCGCAGAAGCCGGTTGTACTTCGCGATGCGCTCCGAGCGCGACAGCGATCCGGTCTTGATGAAGCCGGTGTTCATCGCCACCGCGAGGTCTGCGATGGTCGTGTCTTCCGTCTCCCCCGACCGGTGCGAGACCACGCTGGTATAGGCGTGCCGCGTGGCCGTGTTGATTGCGTCCAAGGTTTCGGTCACCGATCCGATCTGATTGAGCTTGATCAGAATCGAGTTGCAGACACCGGTGGAGATGCCCTTGAGCAGGCGTTCCGTGTTGGTGACGAACAGGTCGTCGCCGACCAGCATGACCTTTTCGCCCATGCGCTCAGTCAGTCTCTCCCAGCCGGGCCAGTCATCTTCGGCCAGGCCGTCCTCGATCGAGTAGATGGGGTACTTCTCGATCAGCTGTTCAAAGAAGCTGATCATGTCGTCCGAGGTGAACTCGGTCTGCTCTTCGGCTTTGAGCATGTAGTTGCCCCCAGCGTAGAACTCGCTGGCGGCGACATCCAGAGCCAGGGCGATCTGCGCGCCCGGCTCGTATCCGGCCTTCTCGATGGCCTCGACGATGACCTCGAGCGCCTCCGAATTGGAGCTGAGGTTGGGCGCGAATCCGCCCTCGTCGCCGACCGAGGTGACGTAGCCGCGGCCTTTGAGCACCTTCTTGAGATGTTGGAAGACCTCGGCGCCCATCCGCAGTGCCTCGGCGAACGTCTTGCCGCCGACCGGGACGATCATGAATTCCTGGATATCCACGTTGTTGTCCGCGTGGGAGCCGCCGTTCAAGACGTTCATCATCGGCACCGGCAGAGTGCGAGCGCCGACCCCACCCAGGTAGCGGTAGAGGGGGAGGCCCACCATCTGCGCCGCGGCATGGGCGACCGCCAGCGACACGCCGAGAATCGCGTTGGCGCCGAGATTCGCTTTGTTCTCGGTGCCGTCGAGTTCGATCATGAGCCGGTCGATCAGGGCCTGGTCGGAAGCGTCCTCACCGAGAATCTCGGGCGCGATTTTTTCGCGGATGTTATCGAGTGCGCGCTGCACGCCCTTACCGAGGAATCGTTCGGGATCCCCATCGCGAAGCTCCAACGCTTCATGTTCGCCCGTCGACGCACCCGAGGGAACGATGGCGCGTCCGATCACGCCCCCGGACAGTTGAAGCTCCACCTCCACGGTCGGGTTTCCACGAGAATCGAGAACCTCGCGTGCCAGGATCATTTCAATCGTTGTCATGCTGGCCTCCCTGCCAATCGAGCACGGCAAAACCACCCACGCGTGAGGGGTGGGAAAAGGGCATCCTATTCGATTGCAGACCGTAGGGTTGACCAATCACCCTGTCAAGCACTTGACCTGAACCGGGGAGCAGCATAACCTGATCATGATTCCCATTGTAATCGCTTGTACGTCAATGAGATGTGGCATTCCTCGTGTCATGGGGGCCACGGAGGCCCCGGTGGGGCCCGATGCCAGGCGGGCAAGCGATGAGTCGGGGCCATCTGGAGGGGCGTCGGTGAGCAAATATCCGGACGACTTGCCCCTCATCAAAGCAAGCCTCAAGGGCGATGACCGCGCCTTCGCGGGCCTCGTGCGCCAGTACAATGGGGTGCTCTACCGCCTGGCCTGGCGGATGCTGCGGAGCGAAGAAGAGGCGCGCGATGTGGTCCAGGAGGCTTTCTTGCGCGTCTACCGCGCCCTGCACACCTTCGATCAGAGCCGGAAATTCTCCACCTGGATTCTTCGGATCACGACCAATCTCTGCATCGATCGATTGCGCCGGCGGCGCATGAAAACTCTCTCGATCGACATCAACAGCAACGATGAAGAGCACATCCCACTCGTGCTCGTCGACGACGGACCCTCGCCAGAGGCGCGGTATGGGCGGACCTCCCTGCGGGAGGTGCTCGATGAGACGATCACCGAGCTTCCTCCCATTTATCGCGCCGTGGTCGAGCTTCGATATAAACAGGAGTTGGCCTACGACGAGATCGCCGAGGTGCTGGGGATCCCCCTGGGGACGGTGAAAGCCCGCCTCCACCGAGCGCATCGGCATCTTAAAGACCGCCTGCAGGCGGCTGGAATCGGCCCGGATCAGCTGGAATTGTGAAACATTGGAGCGGCCGATCGCGTTAGGTCAAACGACAGAGGGAAGCACCTCTGGACGGCAGAACCAGGGATGGTAAGTGGGGGAACGGATTGACCTTACAACCTGAGGATTGTGCGTGATGAATTGTCACGACCGTCAGGCGGAGCTCCAGGACTATCTGGCCGATGAGCTCGCACCGGCACAGCGCCAAGAACTAGAGGCGCATATGAGCCAGTGTGCCGGCTGCAAGGCCGACCTCGAGTCCTATCGGATGCTCCTGAAAGCCCTCCCCACGCTGCCGGATCCTCCTGTCCCGGACGATCTAGCGGATCACGTGCTGGAAGCCGTTCGGCCGCAGTGGGCGGTTCTGAGGCGTCAGCGGGAAACCGCGACCGCGACATTTGTGCGCAGGTCGCTGCTCCTTGTCTTCGCGTTCGGCTTTGTCGCGACGCTGGGGGTGGCCCTGTGGGGTTGGCTGGCCAAGATCGCCAGCATCTCCGCGGGCGGTCTCTCTCGCGATGTAGTGACGCTGTGGGAGGCGGCCAAGGATCTCTGGTCATTGTTGGCGCTGCTCGGAGATGTCGCGACGGTGCTGCAGCCGACGGCTGTCGGGCTGTGGGCATTGCTCGAGCGACTCAGCGCCCCGCTGGCCGGATTTGGCCCGCTCATCATCTCAGTCTATGCTGCGGCCTTGGCTCTCGGGGGCCTGCTCTGTGTGCGCGCCCTGCTCCAGTCGGGTGGAAGGAGGCTTCACCATGCTGCGTAGTCCGGTTCACATCTCGCTGCTCGCGGCCTGCCTGATCGTCGCGATCCTCGCACTTCCGATCGCGGTCTCGGCGCAACGGATCGAGGTTCACGATCAGGATGAACAGGAGGACCGGCAGGATTCGAATCGCTCGCGCCGGTCCACTGAAGGGCGCTCGAGCGACGAAGAGGGCGGCTCGGTCCACTTCGGTTTGTCGGCTGACGAACACGGGGCGCGCATCGTGGTCCATGACGGATCCGAAGGGGACACCGTCAGCATCAGCTTCGATGCGGATTTCGGAGACGACACCGGTGCCCGTGGCACACGGCCCAGATGGGATGAGGATGACTACCGCTGCGACGGCGACGATCGCGTCGCATTCGGCAGCGATCTGCACATTCCAGCCGGCAAGACGATCGATGGGGACGTGGTTGCCATCATGGGATCGGTCTTTGTCGAGGGCGTTGTTCACGGGCAGGTGGTCTCGATCGGGGGCAAGATCGAGATCGGGCCCGACGCCCGGGTCGGCGGCGAGGCGGTCTGCATCGGTGGGGGAGACGTTCTCGTTGCCACCGGTGCGATCGTGCGTGGTGAGGTCGTCGCCGTCGGTGGTCATATCAAACAGGAAGAGGGTTCGCTGATCGGTGAGAAGATCGAGGTGGCCTTTATTCCGTCCTTTGGCTTGGGCGGCGGGCTCGCCGGGTTGACCTTGTTCCTTCATCTTGGAGAACTGCTTTTCGTCGCGATCGCGGGATTGATCCTCCTGCAGATCAGTCGCCGGCGCTGGGAGATCTCGTCCGCGATGCTGAGGAGCCGCGGGTGGGAGTCCCTTCTGGCCGGGGTGGGTGGCGGAATCGTCTATATCATCCTGGTCCTCCCGCTCCTGGCCGTGGCGATGGTCGCGCTGGTCGCCATCGTGATCGGCATCCCGCTGGTGCCCGTGGTTGCGCTGCTGTTGCTCCTCTTCCCCATACCGGGCTACCTGATCGCCGGCACGCTCCTGGGCCTGACGGCGATGGGACGAACCCCGGATCTGGACGGAGTGGTCGATATCGACTGCCCTGAGCCGCCCGGGCCGAACATCCCGGGACTGGGCCGGGCATTTCTATTGGGACACCTGCTCTTGAGCCTTCCCGCGATCATTGGAGTGATCCTGGGGCTCGCGGGGGTCTCCGGCGTGGTCGTGGGCATCTTCCTGATGATCGGCTGGGGCGTTGTCGTCCTGGCGATCGCGCTCGGATGGGGGGCGTTCCTCCTGTCCCGCTTTGGGCGCCGCGCGCCCACGCGCATGGTTCTTCCCCCAGCCGGCTCGGCACTGGAGCAGACCTAAGAGGTGCTTCAGCCAGACCGGGAGGCTGTTTTTCCGAATTGAGCTTGGTTGTGGCCCCCGTCATGCAACCCGCATGGCGGGGGTCAGCGTTTCGCACCTTCAGCCATGCGGGGCGCTCGGCACCCGGCCCCCGCGCCTTCCAGACCGTTCCTGTGCGTTCCGGTAGATCTCGACGGGGCCGGATCGGCTAACCCGTTTCATTTCATCCGGTAAGCGGACTACCAGTCCGCTGCCAGCGGGCCCCTCACCCCACCGGCGCAGCGGACTCGCACCCCAACCCCGCACCTGGCACAGGCTTTGCCCTGAATCGTCTCGAGATGTGTGCGCGAACCCTACCCATCACCTGCGCGCTGCTCGGGCTGCTTCTGCTGTTGCCGGCGCCCCGCGCCAGCGCTGTGGAGGCGCTTCCCGGCGGCTGGCTCTTGGTCTCTGCAGAGGAGATCTCCGCTGAGGCCGACGCGAGCCCCCGCGGGCACGCCGGTCGCGGCTCAGGTGAGTTCATCGACGTGTACGGCTACCGGTGGACATTGGCCACCGCGGAGTCCAGCGGACAACCAGCCCGCCAGCTCCGTCTCGACTGGGTCCGGGAGGCAGTGCTGGCCGCCCGCGGGCAGCTGGAAACCCACCTGCGCGGTGGCGAGAGCGTGCAGTGCGTCATCTACGTTTTGCCCCGCCCGCGCGAGGCGCTTCCGGTCAGCTCATGCGATGGTCTCGGCATCTATCTTACCCCGGAAAGCCGACGGCTCAGCCGCGCGCAAGTGCACGCCATCGTCTTCCATGAGATCGGACATCTCGTGCAGCGACAGCTCCTGCCCCAGAGCGATCGGGAGGGGTGGGCGCGATACCGAAGAGCGCGCGGCATCACCGATGCCGGACACTTCTCCGCCCACGGATGTCACGCCAGCCGTCCCGCCGAGATCTTCGCCGAGGACTTCCGCCTGCTGTACGGGACGGCCCGTGCGCGCCGCTGCAGTTCGCTCGAAGAGTCCGGGGCCCCCGAGATGTTCGATCGCCCCGACCTGAGGTCATTCTTCAGCCGACTCTTCGTACGCGGTCGATAGCTGGCCACACGCCGCCCGAATGTCGGCCCCCTTGCTTTCCCTGAGCGTTACGGTGGGAGCGATCGGCAGAAGCCGATCGTGAAACGCTTTGACGCGGGCGGGGGATGACGGCGTGTGGGTGGAGAGAGGGTGGGCGTTGAACACGATGAGATTGACCGTACATGCGGCGCGTCGGGTGAGGGACGCCAGACGGTCGGCGTCGGAGGGCGTATCGTTGATTCCGCGCAGGAGGACGTATTCGAAGGTGACCCGTTGACCCGTCGCCTCTCCGTACTCCCTGACCGCGGGGACGAGTTTCTCTAAGGGAAAGCGCCGGTTGACCGGCATCAACTTCGAACGGGTCTCGTTCTCGGTGGCGTTGAGCGAAATCGCCAGGCGCACGGTGACCGGTTCGCGCGCAAGCTTGAGAATCTCCGGCACCAATCCAACGGTGCTCACCGTCATCCGCCGGCGACCCACGGCCATGCCGTGATCTTCATGAAGAACCTCGATCGACTTGACCAGGTTCGCGTAGTTCGCCAGGGGCTCGCCCATTCCCATGAACACCAGGTTGAAGCTGCCGCTGCCTCCTCGCGAAAGCAATTCATCGCGCCCGATGAGGGGTTGGGAGACGATCTCGTGGGGCGTCAGGTTGCGCTTCCATCCCATGGCCCCTGTCGCGCAGAATTTGCACCCGTAGGCGCATCCCACCTGCGTCGAGACACAGATCGTATCGCGACGCTCGGTCTGCATGAGCACCGCCTCGATGCGTTGGCCGTCCGACAGACCGAGCAGGAATTTCGTCGTGGATCCATCGGACGAATCGGCCCGCTCGAGCAACGTCGGGCGAGCGAGGCAGCCCGACTCCGCCAGCGAGGCGCGCAGCGCTTTGGGTAGATCAGTCATCTCTTCAAAATCACCAACGCCCCGCCCATAGACCCAAGAGGCGATCTGGCGGACCCTGAACCTCGGTTGCCCCTTCAGAACGGGCAGTTGAGCCAAGTCGTGCGTTGAGAGCCCGATCAATGATGTTCGCGCGTCGTTCAACCGTATTCTCCCTCATCCGATCAGATAACCTGCCGCGACGGCCTGGAGAAGCATACCCTTGTGGAACAGAAGGGAACAGCGCTCGTTGCCGATAGATTAGGTAGCATCGATCCGTCTCCCGCCCTCTGGGAGCGGGAAGCCGGAAACGGGTGCCTGCCTTGACATTCTGCCAAGTCGACTTATAATGAACTCAGGTGGGACATCCGCCGACTCTGACATCCCTCACACCAAGCCATATGAGGCAATGACGGGAGTGTCGGAAGGATTGTCCCGCGCTCGTCGTCAGGAGGTTAGTTATGAGCAGTTGGATTCAGCGTCCTCAACAGGCCCTTTTGGTGGCCGTGTTGTCGCTCGTCCTGCTGTCGCTGGTCTTCGCACCACTTGTTGCCTACGCCGCCCCGGCAGGGACCCCCGAAGAGGGGGGCGGCGCGCGAGGTGGGGATGATCCCGACCCGGATGGCATCACAGGTGATGGCGGTGGAACCGGCGGCGAAGGTGACCCCGATGATCCGATCATCGACGTGCCAGAAGCGCACGACATGATTTCTCGGGTCATTCTATTTGTCACCCTGTACCTCCCCTAGAAGGGAGAGAAGTTTCCCCCAACATGAGCAGGGGCAACGCACAGAAGGGCGGGAGCCACAACAGAGGGCCCCACATGTCCCCCACTCCCGTCCCCCCCGGGAGCTCGAAATCCGAGCTCAATGAGTTAGAACGTCTTCTTCAGATCGCTTCACTTCACCTGGCCGCCGACAATGCCGTCGCTGCGCTGGAATGTCTCGAGCAGGCCGAGTACGTCGTGGAGCATACGCCGACCCAGACCGCCGACATCAAGATCCGCAAGGTGGATTGTTACATCAAGCGGGGAGACCTTGCGGCTGCACTCCACGAGGTCACGGAGGCGCTCGATCTGCTGCCGGAGGAGGGTGAACCTGTCCTGCGCGGAAAAGCGCTGGTTCGAGAGGGTTCGATCCGGGTTGGGTTGGGAGACTACGATAGTGCTCTGGAGGTGTGCCTCTGTGCGCGCGATCTCCTGAGGTCGACCGCCGAGCACGCGCTCATGGGACGGGTTGGGCTGCTCCTGGGCACCATTCACATGCGAATGGGCAATGTCCGGGCCAGTCAGGAACAATTCGAGAGCGCGCTTTTCACCTACCGCCGGATCGACCACCGCTATGGCATCGCCTCGGCGTTGAACAACCTGGGCGTTCTGCTGAAGAACGGCCCTCGTTGGCCGGATGCGCGTGACTACCTGATGCGTGCGATCGCCGTCAGTGAGGAAGCCGGCCACTATTCCCTGCTGGCCAGCCTCAACGCGAACCTCGGCATTCTCATGACCAAACTCTGCGAGTGGGAGTTGGCCGAGAAGTATCTGACCCGCGCCGTGTCGATTCACAAAGAGGTGGGCAACGCGCTGCCCCTGGCGCGCGCACGTCTGGCGTTCGGGCATCTCCAACGGCGTCAGGGCCAGCCGGCTCTGGCGGCGGCCGAATACAATGAAGCCCGCCGGCTGTGCGACGAGCACTCCTTCGGACGAGAGATGGTCCTCTGTTTCGAGGCGGATGCCGATCTGCTCCTCGAGCGCGGCAAGCTGTCCGCGGCCGAAGAGGCACTCTCGCGGGGGCTCGAGCTGGCCGAGGGCGTGGCGCCCGACGGAGACCTCATTCCCGAGATCGAACGCCGGCAGGCGACCATCGCGATCGCCAGTGGTGACGCCCGTCTGGGACGCCGTCTCGCAATGTCGGCCGCGAAGGCCGCGCGGCAGGTGGGGGACGAAGGGGAGGCAGGGGCCTCGTTGAGGGTGCTAGGCGAGGCGCTCGCACTGCAGGGTCGTCACGCGTCTGCTGAACGTGTGCTGCGCGGAGCGGTGAACACGCTCGAGCGGACCCCCGAGCGCTTCGAATTGGCGCTGGGCGAGGCGGCGCTCGCCCGTCAGATGGCTCGCGCGGCCGGACGGGTCAAGGGATCCACGAGGAAGAAAGTCCAACGGCGCGCGGTCGACATGCTCCAGCGGACCTGGTCGTTCTTTGTGTCCATCGAGCTTCCCGAGCGGGCGGCGGAAGCGCTCGGCGATCTCGCCGAGGTCCGCGTGCTCTTCGGGGATTTCGATGGAGCCACTCGCGATCTTGCGAGAGGGCATGCGCTGGCGGCCAAAGCGTCGAGGAGTGACCTGGCCGAGAGGCTCGAAGCGATCCGCACGCGTCTGGAATCGAGGAGCGCCGAGGCCGCGGTCCTGACGCTGCCTGAAGTCGACATCGTTCGCGATTGGGGCCGGGTTTTCACCGAGGGTGGAGATGTCGAGAGCAGGCTGGAGAGCATGCTGCGCTTCGCGCTCGAGAAGCTGGACAGCAGCGCCGCGTTCCTTGCGGGTCCGGAGTCGGGGGATACGCAGCAGATCATCGCCCGGGTGGGCGTGGGGGCCGCGCAGGCGAAGTCCATCCTGCAGACCATCACCCCGCATCTGGACGCGAAACGAATCACCTTGGCGGTCCACATAGACCGAGATCCGCGCTTTGCGGATGCCGCCGCCGCGACCTTCCGCGACGTCAAAGCGTTTGCCGCTCTGCCGCTCAGTCTTCCCGAAGGGCAGGGCGTCGTCTACTTCGACCGGCGCGACGATCGCCGGGAGGCATACGGCCGTCCGGACCTGCGGGTGATCAGCGTCTTGTCGAGCCTGCTGGGCCTGGGCGTGATTCAACTGCGCCGCGAACAGGACCTTCAGGAGAGGCGATCGGCGCACGAGGAGGCGACCCACAAGGGGCCGTTCGCGGACTTCATCACCGTCGATAGCCGCATCCGGCGTATGTTCGCGCATCTCGAGCGGGTCGGAGATTCGACGGCCAGCATTCTCATTCTGGGGGAGACCGGCACCGGCAAGGGTCTGTTGGCCAGGTGTGTCCATCGCGCCGCCAAGCGGCGAGCGGGCCCGTTTGTCACGGTCAACTGCGCAGCTATTCCTGAGACGTTGCTCGAGAGCGAGCTGTTCGGGCACAAGCAGGGCTCCTTCACCGGGGCGCACAAGGATAAACGCGGGCTCTTCGACGAAGCCCAGGGCGGGACCTTGTTCCTGGACGAAATCTCGCGCACCAGTCTGGGCATCCAGGCCAAGCTGCTGCACGTTCTCGATACGCGGGAAGTCCGCCCGGTGGGCGCCAATCAGGGGCATGAGGTGGATGTCCGCGTCATCTGCGCCTCGAACAGCGATCTGCGCGAGGCGATTCGTCAGGGGACCTTCCTCGAGGACCTGTACTACCGCCTCAGCGATTTCACGGTCGAGCTGCCCCCGTTGCGGGCTCGAGACGGCGATCTGGTGCTCATGCTCGATACCTTCTACGCCAAAGCCTGTGAGGATATGGGGCGTCAGCCGCGCGGGTTCGCCCAGGAAGTCCGCGAACGGTTGATGAAACATGATTGGCGCGGCAACGTGCGCGAACTGATGCAGGTCGTCCGTCGCCTGGTCGCCCTCTGTGAGGACGGGGAAGCGATCTCGCTCGATCTGCTTCCGGCAGAACTGCGGGGGGACGGCAACGGACAGGCGCTCGCATCCGTGCGGCCCCAGGCCGGCGCAAGCACCGAGGGTGGGGCTTTGCGCGAGCAGGTCTCACGACTCGAAAAGCAGCTGATCTCAGAAGCGCTTGCCGCCAACGGGTGGAATCGTTCGAAGGCCGCGCGCCATCTGGGGATCAGCTACCCGAACCTCCTCGCCAAGATCAAGCTCTTCGGCCTCCTACCGCCCCGGTAGCGGCCTTCCACGCCATTCGGAATCACCTCCATTCTGTAGCCTGTCTTTATAAAATCTTTTTATAGTCGTAACTGTTTGATTCTGCGCAGGTTATAGCGATTGCCCTCCTGCAAGGCAACAAGATTGACAGATTCGTTCGTGGCGGGGTCCCCTGAACCGTCTCGCCCGGGCCCAGGGGGAGACTGATAACAGCCATTCTCGCAACGGCTTATCAACTAGGTTCATGCGGAGATGACTCTTGGGCGCTTATGGCACGCTTCCTGTCCTTCTGTAGAGCGGAGGGGGGAACCTCCAGGGAGATCAATTGAACCATAGGGCCAGCTCAAACAACCGTGGTTCAGTTTGGGGGAAACGCCACAAGTTGTTTTTGGCCCAATGCTTGAGAGGAGCGGTAGACCAGGGGGTGTCAGACCAGAACATGGGGGGATGTCGAGGCTGTCCCGGATCTTGGTCACACCGCTCCGCTCTCGAACATGGGCTCGTCGCAAAAGGCGGGCCCATGATCATTGGATCGAGATTTCCTGACCGGTGATTCCATACACTTGCCCGATCTCCGATTGGAGACCGAAGGGGATCACCTCCCTCTGTGCACAGCCGTCGCCTCAGTGCGAAGAGTGAGGAGCCCGTCATCCCTTGGCGGGCCTCCCCTTGAGCGGCACCCGACCCCCTCCACAGTCGATCCACCCACCTCAATATGCCGCCTCTAATTGAAGCAAGCGTTGCCCGGCGGGGTACTACCTGATAAGTGGAAAGGGGCGTATTCGCGATCTGCTCGATTGGAGGTCCGTCATGAAACGGAAAAGATGGCCCCTCGGAGCCCCCATGGTGACCATGACCCGCTGGATGCCCGCATCCTCGGCCTGGTCGATCCTGGGAGCGATTTTGGCAACCCTGCTCGTGGTCGGCAGCGGTTGTCATTGCGACGAGGACGACTGCCTTCGATGTGACGTCGATCTGGACGCGCCCGCTGCCCCACGCGGCCTGTACTCGATCACCGGCAATCACCAGGTGACGCTGGTCTGGTTTGCGAACACGGAGCCCGATGTCGAGGGGTATGACGTCTGGTGGAACTACAGCTTCGAGGGGGAATACTCCTACCTGGGGACGGTTCGCCACGACGAGACCGCCTATGAGTTCGAGTTCGTCGATTCCGGCGCAGCCAACGGGGAAACCTATTTCTATGCGGTGACCGCGTTCGATCGACAGGGAAACGAGAGCGATCTGAGCTTCGAATCGGTGCAGGATACGCCGCGGCCGGACGGCTTCTCGGTCGTCCTCACCAATGCCGATGATCCCAGCACCCGCGACAGCGCGGGGTTCGACCTCGAAACCAAGCAGGTTGTCTCGGCTGACGATCCTCGAGCCGACTTCTACTTCCTCAGTTACGAGGAGAGCGGGCTGGACCACCATCTGATTCAGACCGGTGTCTTCAACGGTGTCTGGGAGCATGTCCAGATCCAGGACATGGGCTGGACCGACTCTTTCGACGACATCGGGTATGCGCCCTCCGGAGGATGGTCCGGCACGGGCATCGCCGAGGCCGTCACCGGCCACACCTATGTTCTTTTGACCGTGGACATGGCGGACGGGTACTATGCCAAGATCTGGCTGAGGGCGGTTAGCTCGAGCCACATGACATTCGATTGGGCCTATCAGACGGATCCCTGGAACAGGGAACTCTCCGTCCCGGTAGTTCCCTGACGAACGCGGGCCTGAAGATGGACTCGCCCAGATGAGGAGAAACATATGCGGATCGCTCGCTCGTTGGTCGTCCTCGGGTGCTTGGCGCTCCTGACCACCTCCGCGGCGCTGGCCGGCACGGGTCTGGCGTTCCTGAAGCATGGGGTCGATGCCCGGAGCATGTTGTTCGGCGAAGCCCTGACGGCCCACGTCGAGGATGCCACGGCGTCCTACTGGAATCCGGCCGGCCTGGCGATGCTCGACCATCCGCAGATCGTTCTCTCCCACGTCGAGAGCTTTGCGGATCTCCGGCACGAATTCGGAGCCATTGCCCAGCCGCTGGGAGACGGCGGCCTCGTCACCGGGCTCCACTTCAACGGCATCTGGACCGACGATCTCCAGGGCTACGACAGCCACGCCAATCCCACCGGAAGCTTCGGCTACGCCGCCTACGCGGTGGGCGTGTCGCTGAGCAAGGAGGTCGCCGAGCGGCTCTTCGTGGGAGCGACGGGGAAGTACATCTCCGAGAGCATCAGCGCGTATTCCGCCACCGGGTGGGCCGGTGATCTCGGCGTTCAGTGGGTTCCCACGGACACGTCACCGTTCAAGCTGGGCGGAACGGTCCGCAATCTCGGGTCCAAGATGAGCTTCATCGAAGAGGAATTCGACCTTCCTCTCACCCTTCAGGGTGGCATCTCCTATGCGAAACCGTTGACCGGAATGTCGGGCCAGCTGCTTGTCGCTCTCGAGGTGCGCGATGTGAAGGGCCAGGGCAGCTCCGTTCACGGAGGGGTGGAGTACGACTACCGCGAGACACTCAGATTCGGCGTGGGCTACCAGGACGGTCACGACACCCGCGACGTCAGCGTTGGTCTGGGTATGCGGCATGGGCGGATGGCCTTCGACTGGGCCTACGTGCCGGTGGCGGAGGATCTGGGCGACGAACACCGCTTCTCGCTTCGAGTCGATCTGTAGGAGAGCGCGGCCGCACGCCGCCTCCCGGCACGCGAGCCTACGCTAGCGGGGTTCCATTCCCTCCGGCCACGGTTCGGGGGACAGGCTGATGGGCGCCTCTCCATCCTGGTACCGCTCCAGGTAGAAGCGCCCCCCCACCAGTCTCACGTAGCTGAAGCTCTCCAGCCAGTCGCCAATGATGAGGAACTCCATCGGTCCGGGGCCGGTCAGATGGGTGGGGACGTGGATGTGCCCGATGATCACCGCATCGTCGCCCTGATGGAGACGGGGCGCGATCACGTGACGGGACATCCTTTCGAGGAGCACGTTCATCCCGGCCGTGTGTTGCCGGCTGGTCTTGGAGACCCGGTACGCGAGGGGAATCCCCAGGTCGGGATGGATCGTACGATAGAGTGTGATGGCGAGCCGGTTGCGCAGGACGGCCTTCAAGAGACGGTAGCCGGTATCGCCCGGCCCAAGCCCGTCGCCATGGGCCAGGAAGAGGCGCCGCCCTTGGTGTTGGACCTCGATCGGATGCTGGTGGACCGCCATGCCGACCTCACGGCTGAGGTAGGTGCCGCACCAGAAGTCGTGGTTTCCACCCAGGTAGCTGACCTGCACGCCGGCCTCGACCACCTCGGACAAGGCCCGCAGCACGCGAAAGTGGCCTTTGGGGATCGCATGGCGGTATTCGAACCAGAAGTCGAATAGATCTCCGAGAACGTAGAGGTGACTGGCGTCGTCCCGGATCCGACCCAGGAGGTCGACCAAGGTACGTACCCGGACATCGTGGTTGAGTCCGCTGCCCAGGTGGGCATCGCTGATGAAATAGACGGTTTGGCGTTGATCATTCACGGCGCGGATTGTATCAGAGGATTGTGAGAGGGCTCAAACGGTCTGGAGAGAAGGAGGACAGGGAGATGGATGAGACCCGGACCACTAAAATCATGCGGCAGATCAAGGAGGTCTGCGAGATCGCCGGAATCCGGACCGAAGAATATGCGCGCGTCACCAAGAAGCGGCTGGATCTCCTAGGCTTATCCAGAGAGCTTGCCCGGGAGAAGGCGTCCCTCGGTGACCGGGTCTTCGATCTTTCGCGCGAGGAAAGCCCGGGGAGCGTGTTCGAGGACGTCACGGTCCAGGCCGTGATCGCGCGGATCACGAACCTCGAGTCGAGCCTGGGCGACCTCGAGGAGGAGATCTCCACGATCCGGGATTCGGCCAGTGACCGGACGACCGACGTGAAGCTCAAGTACAAGGCGCCCGACGCGGAGGCAAGCGCAGACAGCTGGCAGGCCAGCGTGCCACCTGCCGCCGGCGCGGCTGGAGCCGCCGTGGCAACCGTCGAGGCGGAAGAGGTGGCCTCCGATTCCTCGGTGGTGGAAGTGACGGTAGAGGAGGGGCCTGGGCCGTCCGACCCGCTGGAATCTCCCGAAGATGAGGAATCCGTGGAGGAGAATGGTAGGGAAGAAGAGCCCGAGTCCGATGAAGGTGGTGACGAGAAGACGCGGACATAAGGAACAGGCGGCGCTCGGAGCGAGGAGCGCACAGCCGCTGCGTCCGTTGAAGCGCTGCCAGTGCGGGTTTTAGGGGGTCTTTCTTGACAGGGTGCCAGACCTTTGTTAGCGTCCCCGCATTATTGGAGAGGCACGCGTGTAACTCGCGAGAACGGGTGCCGGAGTGCACTGGTCAGATTGAGAGCTAAGGAGAGCGAATGCCGCGCCCACGCGCCAATCTGGTCCTCATTCCCGACGGGGGAGGAGAGACCAGGCACTACCGAATCCCGCTCATCTCCCGCCCTATCCTGATCGGGGCGCTGGTTCTCTTCGTGGCGATCCTGTGCGGAGCGGGTCTCTCGATCTTCAAGATGGTTCGCG
The DNA here is from genome assembly GCA_964612295.1 of uncultured bacterium. Lineage (GTDB taxonomy): Bacteria > Eisenbacteria > RBG-16-71-46 > CAIMUX01 > WJJG01 > CAYQJL01. The sequence continues at coordinate 15,220 of CAZTDY010000018.1, forward strand.
CTGATCAACTGGCCGATACGATTCGCTTGGAGAATCAGGTTCTCCGCGGCGAACTCGTCTCGATGGGCGAGCAGATTGCTCGCGTCGATGGGCGCGTCTCCGAACACATTGCTCTGGCCAACGAATCCCGCCTGCTGGCCGGATTGCCCCCCTACAGCGAAGATGTCTCTCAATTGGGTGTCGGTGGTACGCCGGAGCCGACCTCCTTCGAATCCCCCGAAGGGCTCTCGCCAAGTCTCGCGCGTTCGGTTGCCGTCTATCAGGATCGACTCGAGCAGTTCAATCGTCAGGTTGGTTTCCAGGAGCAGAGTTTCCTCGAGGTGCGCAACCTGCTCGAAGCCAATCGGGAGAAGCTCAATCATATCCCCACGATCAACCCGGTGGATGGTTCACACTACCTGAGCAGCGGATTCGGCATGCGCCGCGATCCCTTTACCGGACTGGCGAGGCACCACAACGGCGTCGACCTGAGCGCGGCCCGGGGAACGCCCTTCGTCTCCGCCGCGGACGGGAAGATCGTCTTCGCGGGAAAGAACAGCGGCTTTGGCAAGACCATCAAGGTTGATCACGGCAACGGCTACCTGACCGTCTACGCCCACGCCCACAAGATCTTCGTCAAAGTCGGCGACGAGGTCCGCCGGGGGGACCTGATCGGGCACGTGGGGGATTCGGGTCGCTCGACCGGCGTGCACCTTCACTATGAAATCCACAAAGACAAGATCGCCGTCAATCCAAGACGCTACTTCCTGGAGAGCGATCCCCGCATCGGCTAGACTGGTCCCATCATGAAGAAACGCTGTGGGATCAGTGCATGCCTTCTCGGGCTCGCCTGCCGCTACGACGGCTGCGCCCTGCCCCCCGAGCGACGTCCCGTCCTTTCCCCCGATGTCGAGTGGATTCCCTTCTGCCCCGAGCAGCTCGGCGGCCTGCCCACCCCCCGAACGCCCGCGGAACTCGACGGCGGGGATGGTTTCGACCTCCTCGACGGCCGGGCGGCGATCACCGACCGCGAGGGCCGCGATCTGACGGGTGCATTTCTGCGCGGCGCCAATGAAACCCTGCTTCTCTGCAGGTGTCTACGAGTAGAGGAGGTTCTGCTCAAGGCGAATAGCCCGTCCTGCGGTGTGGGCAAGATCTACCGCGGAGACGAGCTCGTGGACGGCTACGGGGTCACGGCTGCCCTGCTTGCGAGGCACGGGCTCTCCTTGCGGGTTCACTAGAGGAGTCGGGATGTTGTACTCAGGGAGGAGCGGTCGAGTGCTGAGGCGCCCACGTCTGGTCCTACGACAGCTTCTGCTTCTCCTTCTGGTGGCCGGTGTCGGACTGCCGCCGGTCTCCACCGCCGCGGCCCCGAATAGGCTCCTGGGGGTGCGGACAGGCCCCTGGCCGGGACATTTCCGGGTGGTGCTCGACATGGCCCAGCCGTGCGATTTCGTCCACAAGACCTACACCGATCCGCATCGAATCGCCATCAACCTCCCCGGGGCGGTGGCGCCCGATCTCAAGCTTCCGACGGTGAGTGATCCGCTCCTCCATCGCATTCGGTTCAACGCGCTGGCCGGACCCAAGGGGCAGATCGTGCTCGATCTCACCGCGGCCCACGAGTACAAGATCTTCAGCCTGCCGGCGGAGGGAGATACGCCGTTTCGCGTTGTGTGCGATATCATGCGGCCCACGCATCAACCGAGCGAGGATCCTCCCGACCGTCCCTGGACCGTGGTGATCGATCCCGGGCATGGTGGTCGGGATCCGGGGGCCGTCAATCACCGCTTCGATCTGTTCGAGAAGAACATCGTCCTGGATGTCTCCCGGCGGTTGAAAAAGCAGCTCGAGAAGGCCGACGACATCGTCGTCCACCTCACCCGCGAGTCGGATCGCGCGATTCCGCTCCGCGACAGGGTCAAGATGGCCCGGGGTGATGGGGCGGACGTCTTCGTGAGCATCCATGTCAACGGGTGCCCGCATCGATCGGCCCATGGGGCGGAGGTCTTCTATCTCTCCCTGAAGGGAGCCACGAACACGGCGGCCGCGGAACTCGAGGTCCTCGAGAACTCGGCCGAGACCATCCAAAACGACCCGCTCCTGGGTGAGATCGCCGATTTCCCCTTTGCGGCCGACCTGGTCATGACCGACACCATGCTCCGCAGCAGCCTGCTGGCCGAGGTGGTTCTGGAGGCCCTGGGGGCCAGCCGGCTGACCTCGACCCGGGGCGTCAAGCAGGCGAACTTCGCGGTCCTGCGCTCCTGCGGGGTCCCCTCGGCCCTGATCGAGCTGGGGTTCATCACCAACCCTCAGGATGCCCGGCTGTTAGCCTCCAGCGGGCATCGCCAGTCCCTGGCCGAGACCATTGCCCGCGGCCTTCTCGAGTACCGCAAGCGTTACGCCCGCCAGGTTGGCAGCTCCGGCTAGGTAAGCTGCGCCGGCCAAGCCGGCGTTCCCCTCACGTACGGAATCCGCAATTCCCAGCAGAATCGGGATATACCCCAGACACGGCCCCGATTGCCCGCAGGATTGGAGGCCCTTTCCCGTCAAGACGCACCCGGCCCCGGTCGATATCTCAGGTATGAGAACCAGGCCCCGATTCGGGCCGGTCGCCCGAGAGTGCGGATGGGCGGGCGTGCAAGCTGAGTACCCGCCGAGGAGGAAAGCATGCAAGAGATGAACGGATTCAGTGAGGAAGACATGGCCGTCCTAGGGCCTCTCTTCATCCAATCGAGTCGCGAATACTTGACTGAATTCCGTACGGCCATGGAGAGGATCGATCGCTCCGACGAGGATGACTCGACCCGCGAAACCTTGCATCGCGCGGTCCACAGCCTCAAGGGCGCGGCGCTTCAGCTGGGCATTGTCCACATCGGGCAGCTGGCCCTCGCCGTGGAGGGCGTCGCGAAAGCCCTTCGCTACTGCTCGCAGGAACTCGACCCACAAGGGCGGGATCTGATGTCACAGTCGGCCGATCGTCTGGAAGGATTCATCGCAGGTTTCGAAAACGAAGATCCTCCACAGGACCCTCCGGCAGATCTCCTGTCGCAACTCGAGGCTCTCTCGTGCCGCTTCGCGGCCGACGGAGAGCAGAAGCAGGCCTAGCGTAGCAGGGCAAGTAGGAGGAGCCGATGTTCCGAGAGGAACTCGATCGTATTGACTCTGTGCCGATGTTGCCGTCGATGGTAAGCCGCGTGTTGGGGATGATGGACGATCCCAACGTGACCGCGTACCAACTCGCCGATGTCGTCGGCAAGGACCAGAGTCTGGTCACATCCATTCTGCGAATCATCAATTCGTCGTATTACGGCTTCAACTGGCGCATCTCGTCCGTGAGCCAGGCGGTGGTTCTGCTCGGATTCCGCACGATTCGTAATCTGGTGCTGGCGACGAGCGTGATGAACACGTTTGCGTCCCAGGCTGCCTCGAGCGCCTTCGATCGCCGGCTCCACTGGAAACACTCGCTCGCGTGTGCCACCGGTGCGTCGCTGCTGGCCCGCAAGTGGCGCTGCGCGGATGCCGACGATGCGTTCCTGGCGGGGCTTGTGCATGATGTGGGACGAGTGATCATGGACCAGCTCGCCCCGGAGAGTTTTGCGAAGGCCATGGAGTTTGCGCAAAAGGAGGAGGTCCCCCTGTTCGAGGCGGAGCGGGAGCTGTTCGCCCTCACCCACGCGGAGATCGGACGTCACATCGCGTTGAAGTGGAGCTTCCCCGAGCAGATCGCCGAAGCGATTGCGCATCATCATGGGCGGTCCGACGCACAGGGATGGACCCATCTATCCGGACTGGTCCACACCTCCGACATGATGACCCGGGCGGCCGGTCTGGCGCTGGGTCCCTGGGACATGGACTTTGAAACGCAAGCCCTGGACGTGCTCGGTCAGGATCAGGAGGCGATCGAGGACTTGGTCAATGCCCTGTCGAGCGAATTCGACAAGGCCAATTTCGTGGATGAGCTGGTGGCTTAGATGCCACCCAGGAGAGCTTCATGGACCTAGCAACCCTGATCGGCTTGATCCTCGGCTTCGCCTGCATCGCGGGAGCCATCGCCGTTGGGCCGGCCCCGGTCGCGTTTATCAACATTCCCTCGATCCTCATCGTCTTCGGGGGCACGATCGCGGCGACGCTGATCCGTTTTCCAGCCGGTGTCGTGGCGGGCACGATGAAGGTCGCGGCCAACGCCTTCACCAACAAGGTGGAAACGCCGTTCGGACTCATCCGCAAGGTCGTCGAGCTGGCGGAGAAGTCGCGTCGCGATTCCCTCCTTTCGCTCGAAAACGTCCCGATCGACGATCCCTTCCTCAAGAAGGGCGTTCAGCTCTGCGTCGACGGCACCGAGCCGGAGGTCTTGCGCGACACCCTGCGGACCGAGATGGATAGGATCATTGAACGGCACAAGCAAGGGCAACGCATCTTCAAGGGGATCGGGAGTTCAGCGCCGGCCTTCGGGATGATCGGAACGCTCGTGGGTCTCGTCAATATGCTCATCGCCATGGACGATCCCAGCGCCATCGGTCCCCAGATGGCCGTGGCGCTTCTGACCACTATGTATGGCGCCGTGCTGGCCAACCTGTTTGCGATTCCCGTGGCCGACAAGCTCTCCGAACGGTCCACGACCGAGCTGCAGAACAAGGAAATCGTCATCCAGGGCATCATGGGCATCCTCGCGGCCAACCACCCGCGGGTGGTGGAGACGCGATTGGTGTCCTATCTCTCGCCGGCGGCTCGCCAGATGGTTCAGGAGCAGGGTGCGAAGAAGGCCGCCTAGGCGGCGGCTCAACGATGTAACCGGAGTATGAGATGGCAGACGACGGCTTCGCCCAGGAAGAGATGGGCGAAGGGGGCGCCCAGCCCGAGGAGTCGCGACCACGCCAGGATGATCCCCCGGAGGGAGCACCTTTGTGGATGGTGACGTTCGGCGACATGATGTCGCTGCTCCTCTGCTTCTTCGTCCTGATTGTGTCCTTCTCCTCCATGGACGTGGTCCGCTATCGGAGTCTCGTCGGTTCGTTGCGCAGTGCTTTCGGCTCGCAGAATACGATCCAGTCCAAGGCCATCCAGAGCCAGACCACCGCCATCAGCCTCGGCCAGAACATGCCGGGCAATCAATCTCTCACCGAGGAAGAACTCGAAAACGAACTGGTCGCGGCGGTGGAGCAGGAGGGCCTCACCGGGGAGGCGACCCTCAACCGTACGGACCGAGGCATCGTGCTGCGCGTGAAAGGGGCCGTCGTGTTTGAGCAGGGCGGCGCCGACCTCCTGCCCGAATCCATGCTGCTCCTGGCCAAGGTCGCCCAGATCGCGCGCGCCTTTCCCCGCAAGATCTACGTCGAAGGGCACACGGACAACCTCCCGCTGCGCTCCGACGCCTTCCCCTCCAACTGGGAACTCTCGAGCGCAAGGGCCAGCGCGGTCGTCCGCTACCTCACCGGTATGCAGCACATCACTCCCGAGAAGCTGGTCGCATCCGGTTTTGCCCACACGGTCCCGATCGCGAACAACACCACCGCGGCGGGACGCGCGAAGAACCGGCGCGTGGAGTTTGTCTTCTCCGGCCGTCCGGGGGACGAACCGTAGTCTTCCGCCCGCGCAGATCCAGTCGATTCCAGATCTCTCCTCCTCGATCCGCACCAACGGGCCACTTGGCCTCCAGGTTGCTACTCCCCAGATCATGACGCCAGCGACAACGCGCACCGGAGGTCAGCGGCGATGGTCTGGATTCCAAGGATGGCCCTTCGGCGGGTCATGATCCTGTGTCTGGGGCTGCCCGGGTTGGCGAACACCTGTGGCGCAGACGTCCTCATTAATGAGGTGCTCTACGACCCGGCCGGCCCGGACGCAGGGCACGAGTTCATCGAACTGCACAACACGACCGGGCGCCTGGTGGTGCTCGACGGGTACGTGCTGGAGGCGGGCAACGGGAGCAGTCCGGGCGATTGGCGCGCCCAGTGGAGGGGGAGTCGCCAGGACCTGATCGCTGCGGGCGGCTATTTCGTGGTGGCCGGGGAGGAGGCTGCCGCCCCAGCCGATGCGCACGCCGGGCTGATTCTGCAAAACGGCCCGGATGCGGTCCGCTTGTGCAGGGCCGGCGCGGTCGTGGATTGCGTGGGATGGGGTGCGCTCACGCACGGTGAGTTTTTTGAAGGGGAGCCGACGGAGGATGTGCCCTCCGGCTGGGTTCTGGCGCGCGTGCCGAATGCAGCGGACAGCGGATCGAACTACAACGATTGGCTGGGCCGACCGTGGGGGACCCCGGGCCGGACGAACACCCCCGCGTTCGGGGCCCAGATCCTGGGAGCTTCCTGGGAGCCGCCGATTCTGGACGTGGGCCGGGGCGGGCAGCTGAGGGTTGATCTGCGCAATCTGGGGAGCGGACTGCTCCATCTGGATGCTGTGGATCTCAGCCTCAACCATGAGCGCCTGGGTTTTCGGCGTTGCACAAGCAATGGAGCCTCGATTGCCACGGGGGAAACCACCGCTCTCATCTATGACGTTTCTCCCGATACCGGTGCGTGGGCCGGGTGGATCGATCTGCAGCTACTCCTTGATGGCGTGGCGCAATCGGCGTCCTCCGTTGCGGCGCGGGTTGGCGTCGGTCCGGTCGTCATCTCGGAGCTGTCCTATGATCCTGCTGCGGGGGAGGGGGAGTGGATCGAACTGCGAAACCTCTCGCCGGGGGGCATCGACCTTTCGTCTTGGTCGATGGAGGACGCCTCGGGTCAGAGGCTGGTCGTGGAGGCGGACATCGATCTGCCGCCGGGGGCGGTGTGCGTCGTTGCCCAGGATGAGGCGGCATTCCTGGCTCAGTGGCCCGGCCTGTCTGCGGCCGTGCTCATTCCGTGGGAAGGGCGTTGGCCCAGCTTGAACAACCAGGTGAACCGGGAGTGGGGGTTCGCCGATCAGGTCCTGATCCGTGACGCCGGGGGGATCCCGTCAGACTACGTGCGCTACCGATCCAGCGAGTTCGACGGGGATGGAGTCTCGCTGGAGAGGTGGATCGAAGACGGCCGGCTTGTCTCACCCGAGATGCTCATTCCCTGCTCCGCCAGCGAAGGGGCCACACCCGGTGCCAGCTCACTCGAATCCGGGGCCGAGTTGGGCGGCCGCAATTGGCTGAAGCCGTTCCCCAACCCCTTCTATCCGGATCGAGCCGATGCTCCGGACCTCTGCCGGCTGTCGATCCCACCGCCTGCCGGATCCTCCTCCCGCGTGACCGCCGACGTCTTCGACCTCGCCGGGCATCGCGTCTGTTGCCTCAGCGCGGCGGCGCAGCAGGAAACCCCGCTCATCCTGTCGTGGGACGGACGTTCATCCGCCCGGGACGAACTGCCGACCGGAATCTACATCTGGCGAGTCACCCTCCAGGGTGGGGTGCGGGGCGATCGTCAGCAGGTGACCTGCCCGGTGACCCTCGTGCGGGGTGAGTGATGGGCGCCAGGCTGCTGGGCTGCATGTTGGTGACGATCCTGACGGGGGCGCCGGGTGCTGATGCCGCCCACGAGTGGCGCGGCTATTGGGGAGGGCCAAGCACCTTCGAGGTCCTCACTGAATCGCTCCCGCCGGGGGGTGGACGTCCGTTCGGCACCGATCCGGCCGGGAGTCAGGCGCCCGGGGCGCAGCACCACGTGTCGCCCAAACTGTCGTGGTTCGAGTTCGCTCACCGGCAACCATTCAGTCTGCCGGGGATCCGCTTCGACAAAGCCCGATGGAGGACGGGCCTCGCCGGGCTCGAGGTTCACCTGGGTTGGCTGCGCGGGCCTGCCTATCAGGAGTGGCACGTCGGCGTCGGGGGCCTGATCAACCGGGGATCGTTCGAGCTGCACTGGGGGGGGCGGGTCTTCGGCCTGCAGATCGACGGCGCTCATCGCGACCCGATTCCCGCGGCCACGATCCTGGGGACCTTCAGGCCGCCCTGGCTCGCCCGAGGTGGGCTGACGGCCGGCGTCGTTGACCTCGGCTTTCATCCCGGGGGTACGCTCTCCCCGGTGTTTGTGATGCGGGCCGGCGCCGCTGTTTCCGGCGTGGGTTTTCTCATCGAACGTTGTGCCCTCTATCCTGCGCGCTCCGAAACCACCTTGCTCGCGAGGATCCATCTGCCTGCGGTCGCTCTGGTCCAGGGTTTCCGGTGGGCGACCGGAGAGGGCCTGGTGGAAGCCGAGTTCTCGTTTTCCAGATGCGCGGTGGAGGTGGGGGGGTGCTGGCATCCCGATCTCGGTTGGACGCCCCGTTTCGGCTTCAGGTTGCTGGCGACGGCATCAAACGAAGGACGCCCGAGATGAGACACACGTCGATTGTCTCTTCATCGGCACGGCTCATCTTCGCGCAGGTGGGTTTGCTGATTGGCCTGTCAGTAGTCGCTGCCGCAAGCCCGAAGTTTGGCGTCCGGGGCATGGGCTCCTGGCGGCAAGAGACGCATGACGTCAAACTCGAGCTTGACGGCGGCGGCACGAGAGCCCTTGCGCGCCACGGGTCCGATGAGCTGCTGGTGAGTGGACAGCTGACCCGGGGTCGCACGCTCAGTCTTGTGGGAGGGCAGATCGCGCACACCTGGGGGCTGGGGCTGGCCTGGCCCAGCGGCGAACCGCTGAGGGATCGGTGGTCGTCTTCTGCCGGACGCCCACCGCCCATGTTGAAGATGCGCAGCAGCGTCTCGCGTTCGGGGCCCAAACGAACGGGCCTGGCACTCCGGCTGGGCTCCGAGGAATCCACGTTCGAAGGGGTGGCCTGGGGGTGGGAGACGGCGTGGGGCGTCGGGGGCCGATGGCGAGGCGTGGGCTTGAGCCTGGGACGCGCCCGGGATCCGGTCGGGTCGGATTGGCTGGGTTCTGTGCTCCTCCGCTGGCCGAATTCGGCCCGAGACGACTCGGTCCGCGCCTACGGCAACGCGGCAGGCCTGATCGAGGTTGCCGGTCGTCATGGCCCGGGCTCAGTCGGGCGACTGGCCCTCGGGCTGCGCTGGACGCTCGATGCGCATCCGACGATGGGTAGCTGGCAGGGGCGCCTCTGGACCGGTTCCCCGGACGGCCTCGTCAGCTGGAAGGACGAACGCGGAAGGACTCTTGGCAGTGACCTGCCCGCGGGGTGGGAGATTCGCTGGACCTTGCCCCGGCTGCCGTACCTGCATTCGGAGCTGCGGCTGTCCTCCATTCAATCCGGGGGGACGACGGGACGATCCATGGCGCAGCGCGATGTGCGGATGAGCATCGCCGCGGCTTTTCCATCTGCGCTGGAGGCCCGCCTGGTACTTCGCCAGACCGAGGTGCTGGGAGCCGCGCCGCGTGACCTTCAGACCGCGCATCAGGCACTCGGGCTTCGCACCCAGACCAGTCTCGATTTGCGTCTCTCCTTGAAGCGGCTGGATCGGATCGCGGTTCAGTTGCGCCTGCGGGAGGCGATCGGTCGCAAGGGGCTGTGGGGATCCTCTCCAATCAGCGAAACGGACAGCGCACCGTCCGGTGAGCAGGCGTCCTCCGGCGATGGGCCGGTCGATCCCTGGGCCTTTCCCGGCCATTGGCAGGAAGAGCAGGGTCACAGCCTCACCGCCCTCAGCGTACGCTGGGTGGGGTCCGGGTCCTGGCGATGGGGGCTTCTGGCGGCGATGAGCAGCGCAACCGGCGCGGGCCGCAGCTACCTGCCGCTTCGGCTGCCGCCCGGCCGAGTCATCTGGCGAGTGATGGGGCAAGGGACATGGCTCCTGGAAGCCTGGACCGGCCGGCGCGCCGGCGGCTTTGGCTGGGAGGTCATGGCGAGACTGCGTGCGGAGGCCGGCGGCGCATCCCCGCGCGTGGAGGGTGGCGGCGGCATTCGGTGGAGTTTCGGGATCTGAGGGAAGCGCCTCGACCACACCGGTGAGCGGAAGATTGTCCGGCGCAGAAGCGAACGCTAAGATACGCTCTATGGGAGGACTTGGAGAATCTTCGAATGAAACAGGACATTCTTGATCGCATCGCATCCGCGCTCCGCGAACGCCAGGGCGTGATCAGCGCGCAAGAGATTGCGGCCGATCATCTGCGGCTATCATCGGCGGGGTCGGCGGCGGCCGACACCCTCGTCCGGGCGATTCTCTCGAAGGACAAACGCTTCGAAGAGGGGAGTCCCGGAGTGTGGGCACTCGCGAAGCCCCGCGAGATGCTCGACGGCCCCGTGGTGCTGTGCCGGCTGGAGGTCCCGCCGGCGGCTCAACGAACGCCCTGGTTGTGGCGCGTCTCGGTCGGGCTGTGGGGCTCCGAGGATGACCGGATCGTCAGTCACGTGGGCCAGGCGTCGACGGAGGAGTTGGAGACGATATGGACGTGGCTGGCCGAACATCCGGCTGCCTGTGACCGGCCGGGACTGCTGTCTCGATGGATGGGAGCCCGGGAACGCCTGCACGCGATGCCCGAGGTGGAGCAACCGCTCATCGACCTCAGTACGTGGAAGAGAATCGCTCAGGCCCGGACCGGGATCCACGGCACTCCGGCCAAGACTTCCGAAGCAGCAAGGACGGGTTCAACCGCTCACGGCGAGGCGCCGACGGACGAGCTGCATCCCGAGGAGCAGTTCCAGCTGATCGCGCGCAGGCTGGAAGAGGTTGTCGCGATCACCCGAGGCCGAAGCCTCGCCAGCTGGACTGAGATCGCCCTGCTGCCCGACATCATCAGGCAGGAGGCTGCCGACCGGGTCTGGAACCAGGCCTGGTCCTTCACGCCGGATACTATCCAGGACCTCCCGGAAGAACCGGGCATCTACCGGTTCACGGGCGAAGCGGACCGACTGATGTATGTCGGCAAGGCCAAGAACATCCGAACCCGGGTGGCCTCCTATTTCCGTCCGTTGGAAGAGAGTTCCTCGCGCCGGGCCGCCTTCTTGAATGAGATCCGCGGGCTCGCGTTCGAAACCACGGGGACCGAACTGGAGGCGTTGATTCTCGAAGCGCGGGCGATTCGGGAAGAACAACCCCGGTGGAATACCCAGCTTCAGATTCATGAGGATGACACCACCCCGTCGCAAATCGACGAGGACATGCTGCTGCTCTTGCCGACCGCGTCGGCGGGATACCGGCTCTTCGCGTTTTCCGGCGACCGACTGGCGATTGGGGCGGTGACCGCGCTGGAGGCCGATGAGATCTGCCAGGCTCTACGCACCTTCTATGTGGATGGGGACAGCCTGCCGGAACTCCATGAGGTCGACGGTCCGGAACGAACCCTGGCCCGCCGCTGGCTGCGCCACGGATGGCAGGGCAGCACCGTCTTGAGGCTCACCGATTTCCCGACCTATGCGGCGGTTGCCAATGAGATCCAGCGGATCTGCAGGTCGGAGGTCGTGGACGGAGCCGCCGAGCCGGCCAGCATCGTCCGCGAGGCCGCAAGTCACCCGGGTCAAGGCGGTTGAGACGCTCGTCGAACTCCGTACTGGACAGTTCCCCCGACCATTCGATACCCTTGTTGTTTCCCGTTTTCCGCGAGGGATCCGCGTCACCCCGAGGCGGACCCCTCCGTGGTTGCCTCGTTGGTGCAGCATCAAGTGAGGAGGAAAGGCCATGTCCGCCCGAACAGTGCTCTCGCTGGGCGGCAATGCCATACTTCCATCGACCGGACCAGCCCGGATCGACGAGCAGTTTCGCATCACCGAATCCACGATGTCGCATGTGGTCGGGCTCCTGCGCGCCGGCGAGCAAGTCATCCTCACGCACGGGAACGGCCCCATCGTCGGCAACATCCTGATTCGAAACGAGGCGGCCGCCGATCGAGTTCCGCCCACGCCCCTCTACATCTGCGGCGCCGATTCCCAGGGCGGCATCGGATTCATGCTGCAGCAGGTGTTGGGCAATGTGCTTCGTCAGGCCGGGTTCAAGACGCAGGTCGCCACGGTCGTGACCCAGGTGGCTGTCGATCCGGATGATCCCGCATTTCGAAAACCGACGAAACCGATCGGCCCCTTCTACTGGGAGGAAGAAGCCCGGGCGCTCGAGCGAGAGCGGGGTTGGGTGATGGTGGATGATGCGGGCCGCGGCTGGCGACGGGTCGTGGCCTCTCCCGATCCGATCAAGATCGTGGAGATCGATCTCATCCGCCATCTCGCCGAGAGTGGACATCTGGTGATCGCGGCCGGTGGGGGAGGAATCCCGGTCCAGGAGGTGGAGCCTGGCGTGTATCGAGGTATCGAGGCGGTCATCGACAAGGATCTGGCGGCGGTGGTCCTGGCCGAGGCGGTCCAGGCCACCCGTCTGATCGTGGTCACCGCGGTCGATCACGTCTATCTCAACTACGGAACCCCTCAGCAGCAGGCCCTGACCGAACTCCAACTGGCCGACGCGCAGCGCTACCTCGACGAAGGGCAGTTCCCTCCGGGCAGCATGGGACCGAAGATGCGCGGGGCGATCCGTTTCCTCCACAGTGGAGGACGCGAGGTTTTGATCACCTGTCCGGCCGAACTGGGACGTGCGCTCCAGGGTGAGTCCGGTACCCGCATCGTCCGCTAGCGTTTTCTCGGTAAACGCCTCCGCCCTTCCGCGCGACTCCACCGGTGAAGACAGTAGCGACACTCCCCCCATCAAACTCCAGCGGACTGGCGCTGAGCACCATGGAGGTCGTCATGTGGGATCCCAAGTGGTTTGCATCCGCGCACGCGAAACTCCACGCGCACTACTCTCGCAACCTGGCCGGGGCCGCCGTGGTGGCGGTCGCCTGCACCGGACTGGGGACGGTCTTTGCGCCACCTTACGTTCCGGCGCCTTATGTTCTTCCCCCGCAGCCTGTGATCATCAAGGACATCATTCATGAGATCGATGTTCCCGAGCGCGTCCCCGACATTCCTCTGCCCGTGTTCACCGGCGAGATCGATCCCTTCGCCGAGGGTGAAGAGATCGAAACCATTCCCATCCAGCCGGACGACTGGACGAAACTCCGCCCGAGTGCGCCACCGGGACCGGAGGACTTCGTGGTCCGGCCGGAGGTGCCGCCGACCCTGGTGCACGCCCAATCCCCGGTCTATCCGGATATGGCCAGGCGGATCGGAGCCCAAGGAAGGGTTCTGGTCGAGCTCGTGATCGATGAGGATGGCCGGGTCATCGCGGTCAAGATCGCCGAGAGCAATGCGATCGAATCGCTGGAGCGGGCGGCCATGGATGCGGCCTGGGGTTTCTTGTTCGCCCCGGCCAGGCAGGGTGACAAGCCGGTCCGCACCCGCGTCGTCGTGCCGTTCGACTTTCATCTCGGAAGCTAGTGCAGGCGGATGAGCCTACGCGTTTCCACGTAGCTGTCCCAACTGAGACGAATCACGTAGAACCCGGCCGGTACGGGATGACCGGCGTCGTCCCGTCCATCCCAGGTTGATCCCCCCGAACCGCTGTCCCGAGGTCCGTCGATGAGTGGTGCGACCCGGCGGCCGGCGACATCGTAGATGGCCAGCTGGACGTCACCACCCGAGGGGAGATCGTAGCGGATGGTCGTCTCCCGCCGAGACGGGTTGGGTGTCGGCGGCAGCAGGACTCGCAGGTCCCGAGACCCCGGCCCCGGGATGGTGCCCTCGAAACACTGTGCCGGATAGAGGCAGAGCCCGACCCTATCGAGTCCCGCCAGGAGCTGATCCTCATGCAGGGCGAGCGCCGAGGTTGCTTCGCCGGACGCAACGCCTCCGAGCGAACGAATGTCGGTGGGCTCGCTCACATCGAACACGCCAACCCCGGATCCAGCCGTACTCACGTAGACGTGATTCCCGCGGACGGCGAGCCTCTTTGCCTCGGAAGGCAGCTGAACGCCGCCGAGAACGAAAGGTTCGGTCGGGTCGGCGATATCGATCACCTGAAAACTCTTCCCGCTGGCGACGTAGGCATACGAATCCTGCACGTGAACATCACGGGCATGACCGGGGGTATCGACCGACGAGATGATGTGCGGACTGACCGGATCCGCGAGATCCACGATCAGCAGGCCCTCCTCCCAATCCGAGAGATAGGCGTACACTCCGTCGGTCGCGATGGCCGTGGGGTAGGAGGTCTCCATGCCGAGCATCCCGATCCCCTCAGGGCTCGAGGGCGATTCGATCCCCGCCACGAATAGACGTCCGTAGGTCGTTCCCAGCCGCGTGATCACGCAGGCGTGGTCACCAATCAGCGCGACACCTTGGGCCTCACCCGCGAAGTCGATTCGCGCGCTCTCATCCGGGTGGGCGGGGTCGCTGATATCGATCACCCGCAGGGTCACATCGTCTGCGGCCGCGTAGAGGTGTTCTCCGGACAATTCCAGCGCGCGCAGTCCGCCGGCGACCTCGAGGCGACCCACCTCCACCGGCCCGTGAATCGGATCGATCCGGACACTCACCAGCCCTCGGGACTGATCGGCGATGAACAGATTGTCGTTGCTCAGCGCCAGCGCGGCGATCGAGCCATCCAACTCGAGTCGCCCGCTGCGGCTCACCGACACGGGATTGGTCGCATCGAAGACGCTGAGCCCGGAGGTATCACCGGTCATGACCAGCGGGGCGTCCACGCTCAGACAGAGCGCATTGTGCAGCGTACCCTGACTACCCACCAGAACGGGGGCCAGCGGATCACTGAGATCGAGGACCGAAAGACCTCTCTCGAAATCACAAACGTAGACCAGCGTGCCGTCCGCCTCCACGTCGGTGACCGTTGATGGCTGCGGATAGGACGCCAAGGTGACCGGGGCTGCCGGATTCGCGAAGGAGATGACCTCCAGGTTCTGCGTACCGGCGAGGACGAGGCTCCCCACCGCGTCGACCGCAAAGACGCGGCTCGAGAGCGGAATGAAACCGATGCTACTTGGATTGGTCGGGTCGAGAATGTCGATCATCGCCAGCCCGTTTCCGCTGGCCACGAACAGATAGGGTGGGGCCAGAACGAGATCCTCGGCGCCCCCGGAGATCGCGTACTGCCCCACCTGGGTGGGGGAGGCCGGATCGGAGACATCGACGATGAGCAAACCGAAGTTTCGATCGGCCACGAAGGCGAGGTTGCCCAGGAGGGCCAGAGCTACCGCAGAGCCAGTCGGTTCGAGCTGCCCCGCCAGCTGGGGATGTTGTGGATCGCTGACATCGACGATCGTCAGGCCGGCCTGGCGGCAGGCATGAAGACGTAGGGGTAGCGGTAGACAAGGCCTTCCGCAAGATCAGAGGTCGGGAACGTGGCCACCGTGTCAGCGACGCTTTGAGATTCGAGATCGTGAATGAGAAGGCCGTGGAATCGATCGGCCAGATAGAGAAACGACCCGTCGAAGGCGATGTCCTGCACGCTGCCCTCGGTATCGATGCGGGCCGTGGCGTGGAGATACTCATCGTAGTCGACACACTGGCCCCCGGCGGGACCGGCGAATGCAAGCGCCAGCATCACCCAGAGGGCCGTGATCGAATATGTGGTCCAAGCCTCGAACGGGGGAGTCGCGGCCCGTCTGAACATGGCGGTTTCCTTTCCTTGAGGTTCGTGCGCCAAGCTGGCGGCATGGCGTTCCCTTGCCCCAAGGGACTACCGCTAAGTCTAGCCCGCTTTTCTCGCCAGCGCTCGTCGCGAGGGCACGTAGATGCGGATCATGTTCAGATCTTGCGCGAGGCAGGCCGGGTAACATGTTGTTAACACGACCATTGAGGGGGCTCTAGACGTTGAAGAGGAAGTGGCAAATGTCGCCATCTTCCATCACGTAGTCGCGGCCCTTCAGCAGCACCTGGCCTTGCTCCTTGGCCGCCTTTTCCGAACCGGCCGCAAGGAGCACGTCGTACTTCGTCACCTCCACCCGGATGAACCCCCGCTCGATGTCGCTGTGGATCTTCCCTCCGGCTCGGGGGGCCACGGCTCCACGCGCTACGGTCCAGGCGCGCACCTCATCCTGGCCGACCGTATAGAAGGACATGAGTCCCAGCGCTTCGTAGGCGGCGCGATTCAGTCGCTCGGATCCGAGGGTGTCGACGCCGAGATCCTCCAGGAAGGCCGTCCGCTCCGCCGGATCCTCGATCGCGGCGATCTCGTGCTCGATCAGGCAGGAGACATTGATCGTGCCTTTGCCGAAGTCGCGTGCCAGGTCGCCTTCGGAGACATTGTAGATCCAGAGCACGGGCAGCATCGTGATGAGTCCCAGATTGCGCACGGCAATGACGTCGTCCTGATCCAGATGCGCCTCCCGCACCGGCCTGCTGTCCTCCAGGACGGCTTCGCACTTGCGCAGGGCCCGCTCTTCAATCGCCAGGCTTTGGCTGGCGCCGGACTTCATTTCCTTCTCGATCCGCGCCAACCGGTTGAGCACCACCTCGAGATCACCCAGGATGAGTTCCGTTTCGACCTCTCCCTGGTCGCGCGCGGGATCGACGGAGCCCGCCGGATGATAGACGAGATCAGACTCGTAGGCCCGCACGACCAGGCAGAGCAGATCGCACTGCCGCCCAGCCTTGAGCCACGCCCGGCTGGGGCTGGCCGGTTCGATGGCGGGACACAGCACGTATTGGTTCTCGGCGTAGGTCGTCTTTCTCGGATTGTAGAGCTGTGCCAAGCGGTCCACCCGTGGATCGGGTACGGCCGACTGACCTTCGATGGTCTCTCCCGGCTTGCGCGTGTCGGGGACCGTGCGGCCGGTCAGCAGTTCGAAGAGCGTCCGCTTGCCCGATTGCGGTAGGCCCAATATGCCGATTCGCATGATCTCCCTCGCTCATTGATTCCACCTGCGGCCTGCGAGCGCCTCCACCCGCGAAGCGGCACCATACTAAGTTTGCGCCCAGGATACCATCCTTCGCCCGGACAACTCAGGAAGAGTCGGGCTGGGCCGGCGCTTTGGTCCCGCAGTTGCTACCGCTGGATAACCGTGGCCCGGCCGGGCGGGATGTGCCCCTCGGGTGTGCGGCCACGGGCTGATTCAACGCGAGGAGGAACTATGATTCCTGTTCTTTGCCGGTGGGGGATGGTGCTTTTCGGGATCATCGCATTGGGGGGACTGGCGCCCGGACCGTCGCAGGCGGCTCTCTGCCTGAACGAGATCATGGGGGATCCGGCCAGTGATTGGGACGGTGACGGCGCCTATGACTACCGGGATGATGAGTGGGTCGAACTCTACAACGATGGGACCGAGGCAATCGATCTGGGCGAGTACGGTCTCTCGGACGACACCGGTCTCTGGACCTTCGGGTTCGAGGCAGGCGACCTGCTGCCGGCCGGAGACGTGCGCGTCATGTACGGGAGCCAGTCCCTGTTGTGGCAGCAGGCCAATGGTCACTCATCCTATGGGTTCTCGATGTCGAACGACGGGGACACCGTTCTCCTGTGGCAGTTCAGCGATCCGGACACGCTCTTGGTCGACAGCCACACATTCAACACCTACGAGGCGGACGACGACCGGTCCACGGGCCGGACGCCCGACGGCACCGGCGACTGGGAGATCTACGATGCGCTCAATCCGTACAGCGGCTCGAACCCTCCCTTCGGCAATGGGCTGGCGCCGACTCCCGGAGTGCCGAACTCCGGTGAGCCACCGACGCCCGCCGAGAAGCGGTCCTGGGGTAGCGTGAAGGCGCTCTTCCGGTAGGTGCGGGGCGGCGGCGGTGACCGCGGCCGCCTGGTCGAGGTGACAAAGCTCCGAACATTGCAGGTGAGCGAGCGGACGGCGGGGTGGCCACGGTTCAAGCCCCGCCGTCTGCGTTGGATCGCAATCCGCCGGCAGCCGGAGCATCGGAGTTCTGGAAACGACGGGGTCGGGCCGCTATGATCGGCCGTCAGGCAAAGGCGCCTGACGATGCGCGAGAGTCGTTCCGAATCGGCCGAGGAGAACCGGAGTTGCCCAGATCACCGTTCAGCTTGCGACGTGCTGCCGGCGCGTTGGCCGGCCTTCTGCTGTGGGGCCTCGGTAGCACTGCCCTGGCCACCGACGATCATGGCTTCGTCCTCTGTCTCCTGGGTGATGAGTGCCGTTTGACGACCTTGGAACGATGTCTGGGAAAAGGAGGTCACCCCAGTCCGTCATGGGAGGACTGCCTGCCCACAGTTCCCGTGGCCGGCGAGTCGCTCCGCGAATTGAGCCAGGAGGGGTTTCTCGAGCGCGGCATGTCGGGAACGAACGAATGTCGCTTCCCCTGTGAGGTCACCATCGGCCGACGCAACCGGCTGGTCTATCTCACCCATGCGTACGAGATGACCTTCGGGCCCGGTGAGACAATTCGAATCGACTTCGGGGCCGGAGGATTCGTCGTCTGCGACAGCCTGCTGCACGCGCCCCATCCCGGGCCGCGAGTGGCATGGGCTCACCTGGAGCAACTGGGCGACCACTTCGGAATGGGTTCCGGCCTTGCTCGGCGCGCCGCGGGTGGCGCGGGTCGGGAGCGCTCACCGGATCCCCCGGGGGAGTTCGTCGAGGCGCCATCGCCCACGATCCAGGCGTTTCCCAGCCAGGAGGAGGCCTGCATCTGGCTACGCATGATGCGGCTCCTGGAACGCACCGGCACGCCGCTGGAGGTCCGCCTGGACCGGGGCGAGACCAGCCTCATCATGTCTCCGCTCGACGAGTGAACCCAGGCGGCGAAGAGGGGGTTAAACGAATGCGGCCCGAGTATTCCCCGGGCCTGATTCAAGTGAACTTGCGGAAGGGGGGACTCGAACCCCCACGAGCTTGCGCCCACTAGACCCTGAACCTAGCGCGTCTACCAATTCCGCCACTTCCGCATCGCAGTTCAAGGCCCGTTATGGTGCCAGAGAGGGCCCGGCTTGTCAATCCTCCAGCCCGGCCGCAAGGCGTTGGCGGCTTGATGCCCTGCCCGTCATTTGGTACCCCTTCAAAGGTGCCGGAGCAGATGCCCGCGATGCGCTTCCCCCGGTGCGGGGAGGGACACCGACCGAATCGCCAGGATCGAGGTTCTCGTGGCCAAGAAGAAAGCCCCAGACCCGGACATCAAGATCGTCGTGCGCAATCGTAAGGCCCGGCATGACTACGAGATTTTCGACACGATCGAAGCAGGCCTCGTGCTGGTCGGATCCGAGGTCAAGAGCCTGAGGGCCGGGAAGGTCTCGATTTCGGACGCCTACGCGGCGCCCCGGGGAGCGGAGCTCTATCTGGTCAACCTCCATATCGCCGCCTACGAGATGGCGTCGGTGGATCCCCACGAGCCGCTGCGCGCTCGCAAGCTTCTGCTGCATCGCAAGCAAATCCGCAAGCTGCTCGGCCGGATCCAGGAACGTGGCCTGACCCTCATCCCTCTCGCGATCTACTTCCGGAAAGGGCGTGCCAAGGTCGAATTGGGAGTCGCCCGGGGGAAGAAGCGCTACGACAAACGGGACTCGATCGCCAAGCGGGATGCTCGCCGAGACATGGACCGGGTCCGGGCGGCCAAGGGGGGCGAATGAGAGGGCAGCGTTCCCGGCCGGCTCAGGTAACCCTCTGCCTTCTGGTCCTGATCTGGGGAGCAGTCCAGTCGGGGTGGGCCAGCACCCCCTCCTGTGGCGACCAGCAATTCGGCCTGGCCCAGTTGGGGCCCCGGCCGGCGGAACCGGCGCTGGGGCTCCTGTTCAGCGACGGTCGCCCCGCACGGTGGGATCCACTCATCAGCGTCCAGGGGGTGGGCTACTGGTCCTGTGAAGCGGCCTGCCAAGCGCTCGGGGCCCGGCTCATCTGGAATCCGGAGCAGCTCTGCGGCGAGCTCCAGATCGACAGCCTGCACTGCCGTTTCATGGTGGGTGGGGAGGTGATCCACGGAGGTGATCAAGCCTGGCAACTACGCGCGCCCATTCTCTACGCGGAGAACCGGCTCTTGCTGCCGATGGACTTCGTCGAGCTGGCGGCCGATACGCTGGTCCCCGGTCGGTTTCGATTCTCACCCGACTCCCTGCTGCTGATCCAGCGCCCGGAGGGAGAGGTCATCGAGCTGCCCACCATCGAACAGGTGGGCCGGCGAACCTATGTGCGTTGGCGTCTTTCAGAACAGCGCGACGCGCGCCTGCGGGGCGATGGCGCCAGCGGATTGATCGTTGAGATCGACGGCGTGGGTGTCGATCCGGCCGGCGGCGGGGCACCGGCCCCGCGCAGCGGCGGGTGCCTGTGGGCCGTCCGACCCTACGCGAGCGGGACCGCGTTCAGTCTAAAGGTATCATCGGACGTGCGGGCCTGGCGCTTTCGCTGGCGGAACGATCAGACCCTGCTGGAACTGACTCTCTCTGAGAATGACGGCGACCGGGCGTATCGCTCCTACCATCGATGGGAGCCACCACTTCAGGCGCGCGGAACCCTGCCCGATGCGCCGATCGCCCTCAGGATTCCAGGGACCGACGAGATCGAGGCGGCGGGGGACAATCTGGTCGGAACCGCGATCTGCCAAGCCCAGGAGTGCGGCCGGACCCTCGCTCAGATGCTGGAGCAGGCCGGCCACGAGGTCATCCTGCTCGAGGAAGGAGACGAAACCGACTGGGTTGCGATGGCCAATCAGAATCGTGCGAGGCTCGGGCTCAGCGTGCGGCCGGGGCAGGTCGGGGGGCACCTCCTGCCGGGCATTCGGATCGTGACCTACGACAACCTGCCCGGACATCTGCCCCTCGAGCAACTGGAGACCAAGCCGACCCCCCGGAGTGGCGATGACGGCTTGAGCGCTGCCAGCCGGGCCCTCATGCGCCCCTGGAATACGGTGTCGGCAGCGCACGGCCCGCTGAACCTCCAGTTCGGAAGGACGATTTCCAGTGGACTGGGGCGGGCATTCCCCGCAGAGGCCGTGTACCACCTGCAGTGGCCGACGATGGCCCTGGAAGGCCTGGATCTCCCGGGGGCGGTTGTCTACCTGGGGGCCCTCGATCCGAATCAGATCCTCGGACCCGCGGATGAGGACGGAAGCCATCGGCTGGCCGGGGCCTTGGCCGCGGCGGTGCTCGAGTTTCTCGATCGCCCGGAACAGAGCAAGTGGAGGGACTAGGGGCGGATGGAAGAGAAGCGTGACAGTGGGCGCGTGGCCGCCTCCGCAGATGGGTCCGATCGAAACGTCGACGCCGCGATCCGTCTCGCGGCGCGGCGGACCAAGCCGATGAAGGGCCGGCGCCGGGGCCAACGACGGCTGGGATGGTCCTTAGTCTTTGCCGTCGCAATCCTGCTTCTTGCGGCCGCCTACTGGTTACTCAAGTCGGAGATCCCCGAATCGTTCTCCTCCACCTCCTCCGAAACGGCCTCGGACAGCGTGGCGCCTCTGGCCGCCTGTACCGTGTACCTTCCGGACGCCGCCGGAGAGTTGCGCCCCGGGGTACGCTACCTTGCGCGCGGCGTGGATCTGGAGAGCGACGTCCGGGCGGTCGTCGACCTTCTCGCAGCGGCCGGCGGATCGGGTGGTTCCCCTGTGGATCCCTGGCCCGACCAGGTTACGCTGCTCGATGTCTATGTGTCCGGTGAAGGGCTGGCCTACCTCAACTTCGCGAGCATCCTGCGCTGGCGATTGCCTGCCGGGGATTTGGCGGAGTGGATGGTCGTGGCCTCTCTGACGCAGAGCCTCTGCGGGAGTTTCCCCGACATCCGAGGCGTTCGCGTGATGATTGACGGAGAATCCAGTGGCGCACTCCGGCGGGTGATGCCGCTCGAGCGAACCTACCGGCCGGAACAGTTTGGTGAGGAAGTGGGTGCCAGGTGAGTGCAGAGAAGGACCGGCCGATTGGTGTGTTCGATTCGGGGTTGGGTGGATTGACGGTGGTGCGGGCCATCCGCCAGCTCATGCCGGGGGAGGAGATCCTCTACTTCGGCGATACGGCCCGCGTGCCCTATGGGACCAAGTCCCCCGAAACGGTCACGCGGTTCGCGCGGGAGTGCTTCACGTTCCTCGCGCGGCGCAACATCAAGCTCCTGGTCGTCGCCTGCAACACGGCCAGTGCGATCGCACTGCCGATTCTCACCAGTCTGACGCCGGTACCGGTGGTGGGCGTGATTCTGCCGGGCGTGTCCGCCGCGCTGCGCGTGACCCGAAAACGCAGCATCGGAGTCGTCGGTACCGAGGCCACGATCGGTAGCCGGGCCTACGCCCGGGCCCTCCACGAACGGGATGAGGATCTGCGGGTCGACAGCCAAGCCTGTCCGCTCTTCGTGCCCCTGGCCGAAGAGGGCTGGGTGCAGGGAAAGGTCCCGGAATTGGCCGCGCAGAGGTATCTCGGGCCGCTTCTCGAGTCCGGAATCGACACCCTCATTCTCGGCTGCACGCACTATCCGATGCTCAAGCAGGTCATCGCTCAGGTGGCCGGTCCCGAGATCCATTTGGTGGACTCGGCCGAGGAAACGGCCGCCCAAACCCAGCAGACGCTGGCGGAGATGAAGGCGACCAATCCTCGTTCCACCGGAGGCCGGTGCCACGTGTTCGTGTCGGATGCGGCCCAGCGCTTCTCCGAGATCGGAGGGGCCTTCCTGGGCGAGCCGTTGGGGAGTATCACCACAATCGACCAGGGGGACCTTCCCTGGTACGAGCGATAGGGAGGCAGCGGCGTGGCAGAGAATGCGCAGGCTGGGGCAAGGGTCGATGGGCGGCACGACGATCAGATTCGTCCCGTCACGATCGAGACCTCTTTTTTCGATCACGCCGAGGGATCGGCCTCGATCCGGATGGGCAAAACCTGGGTCGTCTGCGCCGCCACCGTGGAAGAGCGGCAACCCCCCTGGCTCAAGGGGACGAATCGCGGGTGGGTCACGGCAGAGTACGGCATGCTCCCCCGGGCCGTCTCGCGGCGGCGAAAGCGTGAACCGGGCTCCCGGGGTCTCGAAATCCAGCGGTTGGTGGGGCGAACGTTGCGGGCGATCGTGGATCTTCGCGGGCTTCCTCTCCATACGATCACCCTCGATTGTGATGTGCTGAACGCGGATGGCGGAACGCGGACGGCGGCGGTGACCGGGGCGTTTGTGGCGCTGTGCGAGGCTTGCCGCTGGATGGCGTCGGAGGGGCGCATCCTCAAGATCCCGATCCAGGATCAGGTGGCCGGCCTGGGGATCGGCCTGGTGAAAGGACAGGTGCTCAGCGACCTGTGCTACGCCGAGGATTCGGAGGCCGCGGTGGACACGAACCTCTTCATGACCGCCTCCGGTCAGTTTGTCGGCATCCACGCCTCGGCCGAGATTCGCCCCTTCGGAGCCGAGGATCTGGAGAACTTCGTCCGGGTGGCCCGACCGGGATTCGAACAACTCTTCGCTGTGCAGCGCGAGGCCCTCGGCCTGCCGCCCGATGAGCCTTTCCGGGCCGCGGCGCTCACC
Source organism: uncultured bacterium (assembly GCA_964612295.1). Taxonomy (GTDB): domain Bacteria; phylum Eisenbacteria; class RBG-16-71-46; order CAIMUX01; family WJJG01; genus CAYQJL01. Next base: position 38,367 of record CAZTDY010000018.1, read on the forward strand.
AGCGGGTAGGGGACAGCATGAAGCTGGTTTTCGCGAGTCACAACCAGGACAAGGTGGTTGAACTCCAGGACGCCCTGAGTGGCCTGCCGCTGGAGGTGTCGAGCGCCCGGGACCATCCGCAGGTGGGTGAGATTGAGGAGACTGGAGCCACCCTGGAGGAGAACGCGCTGCTCAAGGCGAGAACCCTCTTTCAGGCAACCGGCGTGCTGTGCCTGGCGGACGATACCGGGCTCGAGGTGGAGGCCCTCGGCGGAGCGCCCGGCGTCCGCAGCGCGCGCTACGGCGGGCCGGAGCAAAGCTACGAGAAGAACCTCACGAAGCTGTTGGCTGAAATGAGCCAGTTCCCGCCGGATGAGCGCCGCGCCAGGTTTCGGACCGTGATTGCCATCGTCTTTCCCGATGCCAGCGAGCTGGTCATGGAAGGCGTCTGCGAGGGCCTGATCCTTTCCGAACCACGCGGGGAGAGCGGGTTCGGGTACGATCCGGTGTTCTTCATCCCCGAGCGCAGCAAGACGTTCGCGGAAATGTCGCTGGAGGAGAAGCAGGAGCTGAGCCACCGGGGTCGGGCCATGCGCAAAGCACGGTCGATGCTGGTTTCGTTCCTGACCAAGGAATCGACCGCGCCCGATCAGGAGTAGGTCGAGCCAGAATCTCTGAAACCGCCGATCCCTGTCCGTGTACCAATAGCAGTTGCTCCCTCCTATGGGCCTGCGGATGCAAGTGTGTAGGGAACGCCTCAAGGGGACTTTGGCACGAAGAAGATGCACTAAGACCAACATCTGCTGATGACCGGCCTCCGGAGTGAGGCCGGTCGGACCCCGAGGTTGGGGGCTTGGCGGCAAGGATGCGCGAAGCCCCCACTTTTCTGCCCTCCAAATCTCCAAAGCGTCACTTTCTTTTCCGAAATCGGCCCCGAATCTGCTAGACTCGCTCGACTTTTTTCGCCGTGATGCACAGTATACGAGGCGCGATTGCCTCCGCCGGGCGAGCGACTCCTGAACACGATCAGACGAACGACTGCCCCGGGATGCCGAACATGAACCCGAGCACTCGACGAGGGATTGGAAAGAGCGATGACTAGAGATCTATCCAAGGTCAGGAACATCGGAATCAGTGCCCACATTGATTCCGGCAAGACGACGCTGACCGAACGGATGCTTTTCTACACCAAACGGATCCATGCGATGCACGAGGTGCGCGGCCGTGATGGCGTGGGTGCCAAGATGGACTCGATGGAGCTCGAGCGAGAACGGGGCATCACGATTGCCTCGGCGGCCACCTATTGCCAGTGGCACGGGCACCACATCAACATCATCGACACGCCGGGGCATGTCGACTTCACGATCGAGGTCGAGCGGGCCCTGCGGGTTCTCGATGGCGCCATCCTGATCCTCTGCGCCGTGGCCGGGGTTCAATCGCAGTCGCTGACCGTCGACCGGCAGATGCGCCGGTACAACGTGCCGCGGCTCGCGTTCATCAACAAATGCGACCGAGTGGGTTCCAACCCTTACCGGGTGGTCGAACAGCTTCGCGACAAGCTGGGCCTGAAGCCCATCCTCATGCAGCTGCCCATCGGGCTCGAGGCGAACTTCACCGGAGTGATCGACCTGATCTCAATGCTCGCGATCAACTTCGAAGGGCCCAATGGGGAAGAGGTCGTGGTCGGCGAGATCCCCGAGGAACTGCTCGAGGAAGCGCAGAGCCGGCGCGAAGAACTGCTCGACGCCGCCTCGCTCTTCTCGGATGAACTCACCATGGCCATCCTTGAAGGTGAGCCGACCGAGGAGATGATTCGCGACGCGGTTCAGCGGGGGGTGTTGTCGCAGGGACTCTGTCCGGTGTTTCTCGGATCGGCCTACAAGAACAAGGGCGTGCAGCCGATCTTGGATGGGATTCTGGAGTATCTGCCCGATCCCACCGAGATCGCCAATGAGGCCCTGGATCTGAGTGAGGACGAGGCCCCGCTGAAGCTCTCCTCATCGCCGGACGATCCGCTGGTTGCCCTGGCGTTCAAGCTCGAGGACGGTCCCTACGGGCAGTTGACCTACGTGCGCGTGTACCAGGGCACCCTCCTGAAGGGCGATACGATCGTCAATACCCGCACGGGCCGGAAGCACAAACTCGGCAGATTGGTTCGGATGCACGCGGATCAGATGGAGGAGATCGAGGGCACGACCGCCGGCGACATCGTCGCGCTTTTCGGGATCGAGTGCGCCTCCGGCGACACCTTCACGGATGGGAAGCATCAGGTTTCGATGTCCACGATGTTTGTTCCGGAACCGGTCATCAAACTCACCGTCAAGCCGAAGGACAACAAGGCGAAGGCGAATCTCTCGAAGGCTCTTCAACGCTTCGCTCGGGAGGACCCGACCTTCCGCACGATGGTCGACGTCGAGACCAAAGAGACGATCATCGCGGGGATGGGGGAGTTGCATCTCGATGTCTATATCGAGCGGATGCGTCGCGAGTACGGCGCGGAGGTCGATATCGGACAACCGCAGGTGACCTACCGCGAGGCGATCACCCGCCGGGCGGAGTTCAACTACATCCACAAGAAGCAGACCGGCGGATCGGGACAGTTCGGTCGCGTCGAGGGCTACATCGAGCCGTCCGAGTCGGGCGAATTCGAGTTCGAGAATCGCGTGACCGGCGGCCGTATCCCCATCGAGTACATTCCCGCCGTGGAAAAAGGCGTCCGCGCCATGCTGACGAAGGGCAAGTTGGTCGGTTTTCCCATCGTCGGGGTGAAGCTCGTACTCCAGGATGGAGCGGCCCACAGTGTGGACTCCTCCGACATGGCCTTTCAGGCCGCGGGCCGTGGGGCGTTTCAGGAGACCTACCCGAAGGCCAAGCCGCAAGTGCTCGAACCGATCATGAAGGTCGCCGTTGAGTGCCCCACCGAATACCAGGGCGATGTAATCGGGTCACTGATGCAGCGCCGGGGTTTGATCGTGGGAACCACGGAAGATCAGGGTTTCGTGCGCGTCGAATCGGACGTGCCGCTGGCGGAGATGTTCGCCTACGCGACCGCGCTGCGATCGCTCACGCAGGGCAAGGCCGAATTCACGATGGAGTTTGCCCGCTATTCACCGGCCCCGGCAGCGGTGGCCGAGGAGTTGATCACCGCGTATCGCCAGAAGTAAACTGGGCGAGGGTAAGACACCCCTCGAGCGATTCTATCGTTCGAGTCGTCGTCATACAGGGAGTGAATGATGTACAGCAAAGAGGTCAATGAACGCAGTCCGCTTCGTGTTTTCGAGAAGTCGATCCACGGGGGATTGGGACCAGGGAATCTCGGCGTGGTCATGTCGAGGGCGGGCATTGGGAAGACGGCCTTCTTGATCGGCGTGGCGCTGGATGATCTCATGCACGGCCAAAAGGTGTTCCACATCTCCTTCGAGGATTCCGTTCAACGCATTCGCGATTTCTACGATGTCATCTTCGAAGAACTCCGTCGCACGACTCACATGGATGACGCCGCCGAGGCCCATCAACTGGTTGAGCGAAGCCGCATGATCCATGTCTACGGCCGGGGTGAGCTGTCCGTTGACCGTCTGCGCAAGACGATCGGATTCCTTGGGGAGCACATGCACTTCGAGCCGAGCGTATTGGTGCTCGACGGCATCGACTTCCACGCGACCGACAACGATGAGTTGGGAACGCTCAAAGCCCTGGCCGAGGAACTGAAGGTCGAGATCTGGATGTCGGCACAGGTCCACCGGGCCGATCCGCCCAACCCGCCGGCGCGGGTCGCCGACCATGTCGTGCGATTCGATGACTACATGAGCGTGCTGGTCCTCCTCCATCCCGAGGAGGCCGGATCGGTCACCGTCCAGCTCCTGAAGGACCATGACAACCCCGACATCGGCGACCTGAAGATGAAGCTCGATCCCACCACGCTTCTTCTCCTGAACGAGTAGGGCCTGTCGGCGGCGCACCCGCGCCTGCCGTCCTGCGTAGGGCGGCAGGCGCAACTTGTTGTCAGTGGCGGAATTGCGCCGCCCGCACATCTTCCGCACCGCTTCGGTGGCCAAATAGAGTATCATTATAGGGAACCATATTCTGCGATGCCCCTTCGGCTGGCCGCCGGGCATTCGGGTCATCTCTCGGGCCCCCAGGGGATTCCTTATCCCGGGCCTGAGATTCTTCGACCCGCCCGGTGTGTCGCGTTCCGTGCGCGCCGAGGATCGATCGCCACCCGAAGCACGCTCGCAGGATCCTTGGGCCCCTCCCCAGAGGGGCTTCGTGCTGCATGGCAATCAGGAGGAGATCATGCTTCGAGCACTCGCCGTGATTATTTGTTTGGGCGTTCTCGTTTCGGGCGCCTCTTTTGTCGCTCATGCTGAAAGCGACGCTTCGTTCGGGCCGGTCCAGGCCCTCAATATTCTCGATGACCGAGGTCCCGGTGAGGACGCCGCGGCCATTCGGGTTCTGGAAGAGACTTCCGATGGGCTACGGTTGGAGTTCGAACTCCCCGTCCTGCGCGCGCAGTCCGTGGAATTCGGCGGCACGACCTATCACGCCCTGGAAATCGAAGGGGGTGGTGAGAGCGGGGCCGATGGTGAGCCGCTTCTGCCGACCTTCTCGCGTTTCATTCAGATTCCCGATCGCGCCGGCGTGACGATCGAAGTGCTCTCGAAAGAGACGACCACGATCGCCGGCATTCTGCCATTGCCCGCCCAGCCGGGAGACGGCACCGACTTCGTGGTGAACGAGTCGGTTTACCTGCGTGATGACTTCGGGGCCACCTCCGACGCGGCGGTCGGGGAGCCGGCCTTGGCCCGTGACCTGCGCCTGGTGCCGATCACCTTCAACCCGGTGCACTGTAACCTGGCGGACGGATCGATCGAGGTTGCCGGTCGGATGGAAGTACGGATCACCTTCGAAGGTGAGGATCTGCGCAACGTCAGAACCGAGCACAACCAAATCCTGCCGCAGTCGTTCGACCGGATCTACCGCAACACGGTGGTCAACTACGACGGGCCCCGTGACGATCAGGCTGTCGGACGCGGCGGCTACGTCATCATCTGCCCCAACAATGCCAGCGTGGTGACCGCGCTCGAACCGCTGGTGGACTGGCGCACGCGCAAGGGCTTCGACGTGACCCTGGCCACCACGGCCGAGACGGGAAGCTCGGGTTCTGAGATCCAGTCCTGGCTTCGGAATGCGTACAACAACTGGGACATTCCGCCCGAGTACATCCTGGTCGTGGGTGATACCGGCGGCAGCGTCTCGATGCCCTACTTCAGTGCTCCGGGCGGGGGAGAGACCGACCACGACTATTGCCAGCTCAACGGCAACGACATCCTGGCCGATGCGCACATCGGGAGAATGTCGGTCAGTTCCGTGGATGAGGTGGAAGACTACGTCGCCAAGATCACCGGCTATGAAAGCACGCCGTACATGGGCCAGACGAGCTGGTACAAGGGCGCCTGCCTGGTGGGTGACCCCAGCTCATCCGGACCGACCACGATTCACGCCATGCAGTGGCTGAAGGCACGGCTGGTGGATTGGGGCTACACGGATATCGATACCGTCTTCGCCAGTCCGTTCACCACCCTGATGCGCGCCAGCCTCAATGATGGCGTCGGCGTGTTCGGGTACCGCGGCTATTGGCACATGAGCGGATGGGACACCGGTGACATCGCGCAGCTGAGCAACGACTACATGTTGCCCTACTGCGTCAATCTGACCTGCGACACGGGCTCTTTCGCGAGCGGGTATGCAATCAGCGAAGCCTGGCCGCGTGAAACCGACAGCGGCGGAAACCCGATCGGGGGGGTGGCGAGCGTCGGGACCGCCACGATCTTCACCCACACACGATACAACAACTGCATGAACTACGGCATCTGGCGTTCGATCTTCTGGGAAGATGAGTTCGAATTCGGCCCCTCCCTGACCCGCGGGAAGTACGAACTCTACTTGAACTACCAGATCGGCGATCCGGGCGGCTGTGAGAGCTTCACCCACTGGAACAACCTCATGGGCGATCCGGGCGGTGAGTTGTGGACCGACGTGCCGCAGTCGATCACGGTGGACCACGAGTCCGAACTCGCGGTGGGTTCCAATGTCGCGCGAGTGTTGGTCGAGGACGGCGGACAGCCGGTGGCGGGGGCTCTCGTTCACGTCTGGATCGAGGGTGTGCTTTCGTCGGCCACCTACACCGGGGGCGACGGCTACGCCGACGTGCCCTTCGAGGCCGCTTCGACGGGTACCGCACACATCACCGTGACGGGCCACGACCTTCATCCCTATCTGACGAGCGTGCCGGTCGTGAACCCGGACAAGTTCGTGACCTACAACTCACACACGATCGACGATGACAACAGCGGGAGCAGCAGCGGCAACAGCGACGGGCAGATCAACCCGCTCGAGACGATCGAGCTGCCCGTGCAGGTGCGCAACCTTGGGACGCAGTCGGCCACCAGCGTGACCGGCACGATTGCGACGACGGATCCGTACGTGACGATCCTGGATGGATCCGAGTCGTTCGGGACCGTATCCGGAGGCGGCACGGCCTGGAGCAGCGACGACTTCGATCTCGAGATTGCGGCCGGCGCACCGGGCGGGCACACCATCGCGCTCGGGCTCACGACGCAGTCCGGCGGGGACACCTGGTATTCAATCGTCAACCTCACCGTCGTCGCCGCGGCGTTCGACTTCGTGGGCTACGGCACGAGCGGGTTCGGCACCCGGATCGATCCGGGTGAGTCGGGAACGATTCATGTGAGCCTGCAGAATAATGGGAACGCGTCCGGCCAGTCCGTCTCAGCCATCCTGGAGTCCGGAAGCGGCTGGATCGCCGTAACGGACGACAGCGGGGTCTACGGCACCATCGCCATGGGGGCGACGGTCAACAACTCCGGCGATCCCTTTGGGATCAGCGTGGCTGCTGACTGCGCGAGCGGCCACATTGCCCCGATGAGGCTCTACCTCGATTTCTCCGGCGGTGTGGTGGACACGGTGGATTTCGCGATCAGTGTGGGCCTGACCTCTTCCACCGATCCGACCGGGCCGTGCGCCTACGGTTACTACGCGTTCGACAATACCGACACGAGCTACTCCAACGCTCCCACCTACAGCTGGGTGGAGATCGCCTCGAACCACGGTGGTCCGGGGACGGCCTTGAACCTGAACGACACCGGTTGGGGCGATGACAACACCAAGACCATCGACATGCCGTTCGACTTCCCCTACTACGGCGAAACCTTCGACCGGGTCAGCATCTGCTCGAACGGGTGGATGGCGATGGGTTCGGTCTGGCTGGAGAACTACCGGAACTGGTTGATCCCGGCTGCCGGCGCCGCACCGAACATGATCGCCCCGATGTGGGACAACTTCTACGAAAGTGGTTCGGATGAGGTGTATACCTGGTTCGACGCGAGCAATCATCGCTTTGTCGTTCAGTGGAGCCGGATGCGCAACATGGAAGGCAATGATATCAGCAACTTCCAGGTGATCCTCTACGATCCCGCTCACTATCCGACCGACACCGGCGATGGGATCATCGACTTCCAGTACGACGTGTTCAACAACAGTGACTATCTACAGCAGTATTCGACCATTGGCATCCAGAACGGCGACAACAGCACAGGCGTCTCCTACGGGTACTACAACTACTACGAGGCTGGAGCCGCCTCGATTCAGAGCGGTCGGGCCATCCGGTTCACGCCGGTGGCCAGCCTGCCGCGAGGCACTCTGAGCGGAACGGTGTACAACACCACGACCGGTGGAACAGTGTCGGGTGCAGAGGTCGAACTTCTGGAATCTGGTCAATCGCTGTTCTGCGGTGAGGACGGGACCTTCAACGGGCTCGTGTCCACGGGCACCTACACCGTGGTGGCCAGCCACGTTGGGTTCACCTCCGACACGACCTACAACGTCTCGATCATCGAGGGGCAGACCACGTCTCGCGACTTCTCACTCACCGACATCGAAGGTCCGGCGTTCAGCGGGACGACCATCCAGGGCAACACAAACGACACGGAAGGTCCGTACGTCATCGAGACCACGGTTGCCGAGTACTCGGGAATCAGCACGCTCTCGCTCTTCTATCGCACGACGCTCGAGGACTGGACAGAGGTCGCGCTGGTCGATCAGGGCGGCGGTGTCTACCAGGGTGAGATTCCAGGGCAGTCGGTCAACACGGGTGTCGACTACTACCTCTTCGGAGAGGACGTCGGAAGCAACGTGAGCTTCGATCCACCGGGGGCGCCCGGCGACACCTATTTCTTCTGGGTGCTGCAGGCGATCATTGACGATGACATCGAAGCGGGAACAGGCGACTGGACCCACTACGAGGTGACCGGTGGCTTCGAGGATCAATGGCACCGCAGCCAGACGCGCAACCACACCGGCGGTGGAAGCTGGTCCTGGAAGTTCGGTGACACGGGGGGCGGTGACTACGCTCACCTCGCCGACGGTGCACTGGTGACCCAGGCCTTCGAAGTGAACGGCGAGGCGACCTTGACCTTCTGGCACTGGATCGAAGCCGAGATCAGCACCGGTTGGCCTGGTTACTGTTACGACGGTGGGCTGATCGAAATGTCGGTCGATGGCGGGGCCTGGAACCAGGTCACCCCGGACGGCGGGTATCCCTATATCATCCGCGATGGGAGCGAGCCTGGCCCGTTCCCGGAGGGGACCCTGGTCTACTCCGGCGATCAGGACTGGACGGAAGAGACGCTGACCTTGACCGGCATCACCGGCACCGTGCAGCTGCGCTTCCGCTTCGGCACCGACGGCGTGGCGGCTCGCGAAGGCTGGTACATCGATGATGTGCTCTTGGTCGGCAGCGAGCCGGACCTTTCGGACGCCGAGGAGATCGAGCTGTTGCCCACACGGGTCCTGGTGCATCAGAACAGCCCCAATCCGTTCAGAGGAACGGATCGGGCAACGACGATCCGGTTCGAGCTGCCGACGGTCACGCCGGTGAAGCTGCAGGTCTTCGATGTGGGTGGACGTCTGGTCCGGACGCTGTCCGACCAGACCTACGAGCCTGGACATCACAGTCTGCAGTGGGATGGTCGTGACAGCCGCGGCGCGCAGGTGGACAGCGGTGTCTACTTCTATGTGTTCTCAACCGATCGCAAGGAGTTTGCCCGGCAGATGTTGCTCATGAGGTAGTCGTCCGCGAGGATTCGCGAGATAATCAGAGGGTCGCTGGTCCTGAAGAGGATCAGCGGCCCTTTTTCGTCATCTTCCATCCCGGTAGCGTGACCCGATGGGGTATAATCCTAGGCGGCAACACTCTGCGACGATGCTACTAGATTGGCCGCCGCTCTGTGGATTTCGTGCTACATGGGAATCGGGAGGAGCTCATGCTAAGGACGCACCTCGGGATCATCATCTGTCTGAGCCTTCTCGCTTCGGGTGCAACCTTCGCCGCCCGGGCGGAGAGCGACATCACGTTTGGCCCCGTCCAACCCCTCGACATTCTCGACGGGCGAGGCTCAGGTGAAGACACGGCGACCATCCGCGTCCTGGAGGAGACCCCTGACGGGTTGCGGTTGGAATTCGAACTTCCCGTCCTGCACACGCAGGCCGTGAGCTTCGGCGGTACGACCTATCACGCCCTCGAAATCGAGGGAGGGGGTGAGAGCGGCGCCGATGGAGAGCCGGTTCTGCCGACCTTCTCCCGCTTTGTTCAGATCCCCGATCGGGCCGGGGTGACGATCGAGATCATCTCGAAGGAGACGACGACGATCGCCGGCATCCTTCCGCTTCCCGCCCAGCCGGAAGACGGAAGCGCGTTCATCAAGAACGAGTCTATCTACAGTCTGAGCGACTTCGGAGCCTCCTCCGACGCTGCCGTCGGGGAACCTGCTCTGGCCCGTGATCTGCGCCTGGTGCCGATCACGTTCAATCCGGTACGCTGTGACCTGCAGGCCGGCTCGATCGAGGTCGCCGGGCGCATAGAAGTGCGTGTCACCTTTGCGGGCGAAGATCAGCGAAACGTGAAGACGCAGCATAACCGAATCCTGCCACAGTCATTCGATCGAATCTACCGCAACACAGTGGTCAACTATGCTGGCCCGCGCGAGGATCAGATGCTGGGACGTGGCGGCTACGTCATCATTTGCCCCAACGATGCCTCCGTGGTGGATGCGCTCGAGCCGCTGGTGGAGTGGCGCACGCGCAAGGGTTTCGACGTCACCTTGGTGACCACTGCCGAGACGGGATCCTCAGGCAGCGCAATCCAGTCCTGGCTTCGGAGTGCATACGACAACTGGGACAATCCGCCCGAGTACATCGTGATCGTCGGCGACACGAGCGGGAGCATAGACATGCCCCACTTCAGCGCGCCGAGTGGCGGCGAGACCGATCACGACTATTGCCAGCTCGACGGCAATGACATCCTTGCGGATGCACACGTGGGGAGAATCTCGGTCACCTCGGTCGGCGAGGTTCAAGACTATGTGGCCAAAATCACCGGGTATGAAAGCACTCCCTACCTGGGCCAGACCGACTGGTACAAGGGCGCATGTCTGGTGGGAGATCCGAGCTCTTCCGGACCGACCACGATTCACGCCATGCAGTGGCTGAAGGTGCGGCTGTTGGAGTGGGGCTACACGGATATCGACACCGTCTTCGCCAGTCCGTTCACCACCCTGATGCGCGCCAGCCTCAATGACGGCGTCGGCGTGTTCGGGTACCGCGGCTACTGGCACATGAGCGGGTGGGACACCGGCGACATCGCGTCGCTGAGCAACGACTACATGCTGCCCTACTGCGTCAATCTGACCTGCGACACGGGTTCCTTCGCGAGCGGGTATGCGATCAGTGAGGCCTGGCCGCGCGAGACCGACGGGAACGGGAACCCGATCGGGGGAATCGCCAGCATCGGGACCGCCACGCTCTCGACGCACACGCGCTACAACAACTGCGCGACCTACGGCATCTGGCGTTCGATCTACTGGGAGGGCGAGTACGAGTTCGGCCCGTCGCTGACCCGTGGGAAGTACGAGCTCTACTTGAACTACCAAACGCCTGATCCGGGCGGCTGCTCGAACTTCACCCATTGGAACAACCTCATGGGGGACCCGGGCGGTGAGTTGTGGACCGACGTTCCCCACGCGATCACAGTCGATCACGAGCCCGAGTTCGCGGTGGGCTCGAATGTCGCCCGCGTCTTGGTCGAAGAGGACGGTCAGCCGGTGCAGGGCGCACTCGTTCACGTGTGGATCGAGGGTGTGCTTTCATCCGGGGCCCACACCGGCGCGGACGGCTACGCCGACGTGCCCTTCGATGCCAGTTCGACGGGCACTGCGCACATTACGGTGACGGGTCACGACCTCTACCCCTATCTGGCGACCGTGCCGGTCGTGAACCCGGACAAGTTCGTGACCTACAACGCGCACACGATCGACGATGACAACAGCGGAAGCAGCAGCGGCAACAGCGATGGCGCGGTCAACCCGCTCGAGCGGATCGAGTTGCCCGTGCAGGTGCGCAACCTGGGGACGCAGTCGGCCGACAGCGTGACCGGGACGATCGCAACCTCGGATCCCTATGTGACGATCCAGGATGGTTCCGAGTCGTTCGGCACAGTCTCCGGGGGCGGCACGGCCTGGAGCAGTGACGACTTCGATATCGAAGTCGCGGCCGGAGCGCCCAACGGGCACGAGATCTCACTCGGTCTCACGACACAATCCGGGAGCGATAGCTGGTATTCGACGATCGGGCTCACGGTGGTCGCGGCGGCCTTCGACTTCATCTCGTACGGTACTCTCGGGTTTGGGTCCCAGATCGATCCGGGCGAGTCGGGGACGATGCACGTGACTGTGTACAACAGCGGAAGCGCCACCGGCCAGTCCGTGTCAGGCACTCTGGTCTCCTCAAGCTCCTGGGTCAACGTCACGAGTCCGAGCGCAAGCTTCGGCAGCATCGGTATGTGGCAGACGGGCAGCAACTCAGGCGACCCCTTCGGAATCAGCGTGTCGCCTAGCTGTGCAAATGGTCACATTGCTCTCATGGCCTTGTTGCTCGATTTCTCCGGGGGGGCACAGGATACGGTGGAGTTCGCGATCAGTGTGGGTGAGGCATCCACCACCGATCCAACCGGACCGTGTGCCTACGGATACTACGCGTTCGACAACACCGACACCGGGTACGAGGACGTTCCGACCTACGATTGGGTGGAGATTGCCTCGAACCACGGCGGGCCGGGCACGGCGCTGAACCTCAATGACACCGGCTGGGGGAACGACAACACGAAGACCATGGACCTGCCCTTCGAGTTCACCTACTACGGAGAGGCGTTTACCCGGGTCAGCATCTGTTCGAACGGATGGATGGCCATGGGATCAACCTGGCTGGTGAACTACCGGAACTGGACGATCCCCGGTGCCGGCGCGCCGCCCTACTTGATCTCGCCGATGTGGGACAACTTCTACGAGAGCGGACAGGATGAGGTCTATACCTGGTTCGATTCCAGTACTCATCGTTTCGTCGTTCAGTGGAGCCGGATGCGAAACAACCAAGGTGGTGATGTCAGCAACTTCCAGGCGATCCTCTACGATCCCGCCTACCACTCGACCGCGACCGGGGACGGCATCATCGAATTCCAGTACGACACCTTCAGCAACAGCGATTACTTGCAGCACTACTCGACGATTGGAATCCAGAACGGTGACAACACCACCGGGGTGATGTACGGCTACTTCAACTACTACAACGCCGGCGCCGCCTCGATTTCGAGCGGCCGGGCCATTCGGTTCCTGCCGGTAGGCGGCACGCCGCGGGGCACGCTGAGCGGAACCGTGTACAACACCACGACCGGCGGAACGGTGTCCGGCGCACAGGTCGAGCTCCTGGGATCAGGGCAATCGCTGTTCACCGAGGAGGACGGAACCTACAGCGGCCAGGTGGCCGCCGGCACCTACACCGTGGTGGCCAGTCGGGCCGGGTTCACGTCGGACACGACCTACTTCGTTCCGATCTTCGCGGACCAGACGACCATCCGCGACTTCAACCTGACCGACATCGAAGGCCCGGTGTTCAGCGGGACGACCGACTACGGCAACACGATCGATACCGAAGGTCCCTACGTCATCCAGACCACCGTGTCCGAATACTCAGGGATCAGCGAGCTCTCCCTCTTCTATCGCGTGATGTACGGGCCGTGGATCGAGGTTGCTCTAGTCGATCAGGGCGGCGGACTCTACCAGGGTGAGATTCCCGGTCAGGCGCCCAACATGGGCATCGACTACTACCTCTTCGCCGAGGATGTGGGCAGCAACGTGACGTTCGACCCACCGGGGGCGCCGGAAGAGACCTACTTCTTCTGGGTGTTGAACGCGATCATCGACGACGATATCGAGGCAGGCTCGGGCGATTGGACGCACTACGAGGTCACCGGTGGTTTCGTGGATCAATGGCACCGCAGCGATGTGCGCAACCATACCGATGGGGGAAGCTGGTCCTGGATGTTTGGTGATCCGGACAGTCTGAAGTACCATAACCTGTCTGACGGAGCGCTGGCAACAGGGAGTTTCGAACTGAACGGCGATGCCACCCTGACCTTCTGGCATTGGATGGGGGCCGAGATCAGCGGTTCTTACCCGGGCTATGCCTATGACGGTGGGCTGATCGAGATGTCGATCGACGGCGGGGCATGGACCCAGGTCACCCCGGACGGCGGGTATCCCTATCTGATTCGTGAAGGCAGTCAGCCCGGGCCATTCCCCCCGGAGACGCCGGTATTCTCCGGCAGCCACGACTGGCAGATGGAGACGCTCACGTTGACCGGCATCACCGGCACGGCCCAATTGCGATTCCGCTTCGGATCCGATGGATCCGTGGTCGGCGAGGGCTGGTTCATCGATGACGTGGCCCTGGTCGGCGGCGAGCCGGGCTACTCGGACGCCGAAGAGGTCGAGCGATTGCCCGTCCGGGTGTTGCTCCACCAGAACGCCCCCAACCCGTTCAGAGGGGCGGATCGGGCGACGATGATCCGGTTCGAGCTGCCGTCGGTCACCCCGGTCAAGTTGCAGATCTTCGATGTGGGGGGACGCCTCGTGCAGACTCTGTCCGATCGGACTTTCGAACCCGGACATCACAGCCTGCAGTGGGATGGACGTGACGGCCGCGGCGCGCGCGTAGACAGCGGCGTCTACTTCTACGTGCTATCCACGGATCGCACCGAGTTCGCGCGGCAGATGCTGCTACTGAAGTAGCCTGTCGCGAACGCGAGCTTGCCAGACAGAGAGAGGGTCGCAGGTCCCGCGCGCGCGGACCGGCGACCCTTTGTCATGCGTCAAACGTGGGGGAGACTATTCCCCGAAGCGGATTCCCTGGGCCAGGGGCAGTTCGCTCGAGTAGTTGATCGTATTCGTCTGCCGGCGCATGTAAGCCTTCCAGGCATCGCTGCCGGCCTCGCGCCCACCGCCGGTTTCCTTTTCCCCACCGAATGCGCCGCCGATCTCGGCACCGGACGTCCCCAGGTTGACATTGGCGATGCCGCAGTCCGATCCGGCCTGGCTCATGAAGCGCTCGGCCTCCTGCACGTCATTGGTGAAGATCGCGCTCGAAAGCCCCTGGGGCACTTCGTTGTGCCAGGCCAGGACCTCGTCGAACGAGTCGTACTCAATCAAGTAGAGCACCGGCGCGAACGTCTCCTGGTGCACGATATCCCAATCGTGCTTGGCGGCCACGATCGTCGGTTCGACGAAGTTGCCTGGGCGCTCGAGCGGCGATCCGCCGGCCAGAGTCTCGCCGCCGCACGCGCGCACCTCTCCGAGCGCCGACATCATCTCGCCGACCGCCGATTCGTTTACCAGCGGGCCCATCAGCGTATCCTCATTCAGCGGGTCCCCGATCCGAACTTGCGCATAGGCCCCGACGAGCTCGGCGGCGAAGGCATCCTTCACGGATTGGTGAACGAACACCCGCCGCGTGGAGGTGCACCGCTGGCCTGACGTACCCACCGCGCCGAAGGTCACCGCGCGAACCGCCATCTCGAGATTGGCCGAGGGCGTCACGATGACCGCGTTGTTGCCCCCGAGTTCGAGGATGGTCCGGCCCAGGCGTCCGGCCACGGCCTGGCTCACGTGTTTGCCCATCCTGGTCGAACCGGTGAACGAGATGAGCGGCAAACGCCGATCCTGGATGAGCCGCTCACCGATCGTGCGCCCGCTGCCGATCAGCAGTCCGAAGAGGCCGGGGACGCCATGGGCATTGGCGACCTCGTTGGCGATTCTCTGCACCGCGATTGCCGTGAGGGGCGTCTCGGACGAGGGCTTCCAGATCACCGGGTCGCCGCAGACGGCGGCGAGGGCCGCGTTCCAGGCCCAGACGGCCACCGGGAAGTTGAACGCGGTGACGACGCCAACGGTGCCCAGCGGATGCCATTGCTCCATCATCCGGTGCTCGGGGCGCTCGGACTGAATCGTCAAACCGTACAGCTGGCGCGAGAGACCCTGGGCGAAGTCGGCCATGTCGATCATCTCCTGCACCTCGCCCCAACCCTCCTGCACGATCTTTCCCATTTCGAGGCTGACCAGACGGCCGAGGGCGTCCTTCTTCTCGCGGAGCGCGTCGGCCAGGTCGCGAACGAGCAGTCCACGCTTGGGCCCCGGCACCGTGCGCCACTTGAGGAACGCATCCTGGGCCGCGCTCACGACCCGTTCGTAGTCCGCTTCGTTGGCCTGCTTGACCGATGCGATCGGCTCGCCGGTGCTCGGATCGAACGAAACGAGCAGCTCGCGATCGGACTCATCGATCCAGCCGCCGGGTCCGTAGCAGGCTCCCGGATTGACCGGTTCGATGCCCAGCTGGCGAAGGAAGCCGGTGCGAGACTCTTGGGTGGACTTCGGGGCGGACGTCTTGGTAGCCATGGCGTATCTCCATGTTTGATGTCGTTTACGAGCCTTAGGCACGGCGGAACCCGCTGGGTGCCTCCTCGGCCCGGCGGCAGTGATCCCCTTGGGATCACGCCCTCGCGGGGAGTGCGGCAACCTATTGTCCACCAAAACAATAGACGATAAGTTCCCATCAGAGGACGGCATTTGGCTGTTTACGGTGAGATGAGGAGGATCTGCAGGTCCATCACGTTGGTGCCGGTGGGGCCGGTCCGGATGTGATCGCCGAGGGCATCGAAGAAGGGGAAGCTATCGTTGGCCTTCATGTGGGCCTCCGGGGACAGGCCGAGCCGCCCAGCCCGCGCGAGGGTCGAGCTGATGACGATTGCCCCGGCAGCATCCGTGGGACCATCGAGTCCATCGGTGCCGACCGACCCCAGGAGAATGCCCTCGCAGGCCTCGAGCTTCGAAGCGGCGGCCAGGGCCAGCTCCTGGTTGCGACCGCCGGTGCCCGACCCCTCGACGGTCACCGTCGTTTCCCCCGCATAGATGCGGCAGAGCGGCCGAGCACCGGCCGCCAACCGCTCACGGGCCCGGAGAGCATCGCTCGCCAGCTGCCGGCCAACCGTCCGGGCTTCTCCCTGCAGTTTGCAGGTCACCACCTCGCTGCTGTAGCCAAGGGTCTCCGCTCGGTCTCGCACCGCTTGGGCCGCCGTGGCCGCACTGCCCACGATGTGCAGGTCCACGTGCTCAAAGCACCCCGCTGCAGGTTTGGGGGTTTCTTCGATCTCCCCGGCCACTCCTTTCGACAGATGGCGGCGAACAGCCTCGGGGGCTGACCCCCAGAGGTCGTACGTGCGGAGCGCACCGGCCGCCTCGGCGAAGCTTGTCGGGTCGGCGGTGAGCGGTCCGGACGCAATCGTCTCGAGCGAATCGCCAACCACATCGGAGAGCACGAAGCCCAGAACAGGCGCGGGGTAGAGGTGCCGCGCCAATCGGCCGCCTTTCAGCTGCTCCAGATGTTTGCGGACGCAGTTGAGGGTCCCGATGTCGGCCCCCCTTTTCAGGAGGGCCCCGGTGACCGAGCGCACGTCATCGAGAGACAGGCCTGGGGCGGGCAGGGTGATCAGCGCGGATCCGCCCCCTGAGATGAGCACGATCACGGGTTGCCTGTCTCGGGCCGCCGACCGGCTCAGCTCCAGGATCGCCCGCGCGCCGCGGATCGACCCCTCATCCGGGAGGGGGTGCCCGCCGCGATAGATCCGGACCGCCTGATTCGGGTCGGGTGGTTCATCGGCCCTGGAGGGAATGACCAGAATTCCCCCCGCAAACGCCGGGCCGAGTGCTGAAGTCGCCCCGCGGACCATGCCGGCGGCCGCCTTTCCAAAGCCGATCACGAGAGGGTGCGGCCCTGTCCGGAGGTTTCGCCCAACCGCATCGATCGCCCTCCGGATCAGACGATCAGGTCGGACGGCCTCGAGCGCAGCCGAAAGGCAGGCACCGAAATCCTCGCGCAGCGCGGCCTCCGACTTCCTCAGGGGGGGGTGGTCAGCGGTCACGGCCCAGACACCTCCAGGCGCGCTCCTGCCAGGCCCTCGCGTCATAGACCTCGGGGTTGACCGCCTCAGGAGCGCGATCCCCCCGAAGGTGAGCGATGGCGTTGCGCGCGGCAATGGCTGCCATTTCATTGCGCGTTTCATGCGTGGCACTTCCGATGTGGGGAGCGAGCACGACATTGGGAAGATCAACCAGTCCGGGGGCCAGCTCCGGTTCGGCTTCGTAGACATCGAGCGCCGCGCCGCGAATCTGACCTTCGCGAAGCGCGTCCACCAGGGCGGCCTCATCCACGATGGGGCCCCGCGCCACATTGATGAGATAGGCGGCCGGTTTCATGAGCTCCAGTTCCCGCCGGGCGATCAGATGGCGGGTCTTGGGCGTCAGCGGCGTGTGCAGGGTGACGAACTCGCTGGCACGCAAGAGGTCATCCAGCTCACTCCAGCGGACTGCAGGTGAAGCCTCGATCTCCGCGCGGGATCCCGGATCGTAGGCGAGGACGTTGAGGTCGAATCCTAGAGCCCGGCGGGCGACCGCTCGTCCAATGCGGCCAAACCCGATCACGCCCAGCGTCTTGCGCCGGCCCGATCCGCCCGGTCCCACGTCGTCGCCGAGGAATAGCACCGGGTTCCAGATTCGGAACTCCCCGCTCACCGTGAATTGGTGAGCCGCCGGTATCTGCCGCGTGGCCGCCAGAAGCAGAGCCCAGGTCAGGTCGGCGGTGGTTTCGGTGAGAACCTCCGGCGTGTTGGAGACGGGGATGCCGAGTTCGGTGGCGGCGGCAACATCGATGTTGTTGTAGCCCACCGCGAAGTTGGCGATGCCCAGGAGATCAGGGTTGGCTTCGAGCACTTCGCGATCGACCGTATCGCTTAGGTTGTGGCCCGGGAATTCGATCTGATGTTTGCCCAATCATGCTCCAGGG
>CAZTDY010000019.1:0-56560 GCA_964612295.1 uncultured bacterium
CCGAGGGGGTGGGGGCGTCGACGATCGCCGCCGAGGGCCGCAAGGACGGCACGGTTTCGATCGAAGAGAATGCCCGCAACCTCGTCCTAAAAGGCGAGACTTCGCTGGAAGAAGCCGTTCGCCAGACCTGGCGAGGCGACTGTGACGATGCCGGGACGCAAGAGGCCCAAACGGCCACTCTGAAGGACTAGCCCATGCAGGTCTTCGCCTATCGCGCACTCGACGCCCAAGGGCAGATTGTCGAAGGGCAGATGGCTGCTGAAGGGCCTGCGGCGATTTTCGAGTACGTCAACGGCCACGATCTGACGCTGCTCGATCTCAAAGAACAGAGCAGCAAGAAGACCTCACGGCGTGCGGCCCGAAGTCGCCACTCTCAGGCCGAGTTGATCGACTTCTCCCGCAGCATGGGTTCTCTGCTGCAGGCCGGTCTGCCCCTCATGCAGATTCTCGAAGATCTCGAGGACCAGGCGGTCGATGCGGGCTGGCGCGACTTGATCCGTGGGGTACGGCTGCAGGTGGCCGGGGGCAGTGGCGTGAGCGAGGCGCTGGCCGCCCATGACAACGTGTTTTCCGAGGTCTACGTGAGCTTGGTGAGCGCGGGGGAGCACAGCGGTGATCTGGCGGGCGTGTTTGTTCGCCTGACGGAGTACCTGGAATGGGATCGGAAGATCCGGGAAGAGGTTCGCCAGGCGGTGTCCTATCCGGCCGTCGTCTTGAGCGCGGTCATCGGTCTGATCGCGATTCTGACCTTCTTCGTATTTCCACGCCTGGGGGGTGTATTGGAGACACTGGACGTGGAGTTGCCGCTACCGACACGCATCATGTTGGGCATCGGGGATTTCGGGGCCCAATGGTGGCCATTCCTCCTCGGGGGCCTGATTGGCGGAGCGGCTCTGTTCGTCCATTTGAGGCGCAAGCCTCGCTTTAAGCGGCTCATGGGGCGCGCCGGCCTCAAAGTGCCCATTCTGGGACGGCTCCTCGAGATGGTGGCCTTGGCCCGGCTCGCAACGGCTCTGTCTTCGCTCTTGGCGGCTGGTGTTCAGCTCATTCGTGCGATGACCCTGGTCGAAGGTGTTCTCGGGAATCCCGTGATGACCACCAACGTGAGGCGAGCGCGCAATCTGATCGAATCGGGGACCACACTGGGCGAATCGCTCGCGCTGGCGGGCGGGTTTCCGAAGCTCTTCATACGCATGGTTCGCGTGGGGGAGGCCTCCGGTAACCTGGAGGGCATGTTGGAACGCTGCGCGTCCTACTACGAACGCGAGATTCCGATTCTGATCCAGAAACTCCTGGGCGCCTTCGGACCGGCCATGGTGATCTTCCTGGCCGCGACTGTCGGTGTGGCGGCACTTTCGGTTTTCTTGCCTCTGCTGCAGATAGGCACAGCGATCAAATAGGGGGCAGACCATGAAACAGTTTCTAAATAGAGGACGCGCGGCCAGCAGCGGATTCACGCTGGTGGAGATCATCCTGGTCCTGGCCGTCATGGCGATCATGGCCGGCGTCATGGCACCCTATGCCCTGCGCGAGATCGATGCCGCCAAACGCGAGGCCACCCAGCTCGAACTTTCCGGTATCGAGAATGGGTTGCTTGCCTACTACCGCGACTGCGGTGACCTGCCGAGGACGGCAACCGGACTCGGTGCGCTGGTACAGAACAGGGACAACCGGGTCGGCTGGGATGGTCCCTACATCAGTGGCAAAGGCGACCTCACCGCTGGGGTGGGCCAGGACGCATGGGGCGAGGACTACATCTATGTCCTCAACCCGAATGTCAGGGGGGCAACCTCGCCACCCGATTTCATTGTGATCAGCGCCGCTGAGAACAACGTGTTCGACAGCGTCCAGCGCCGAACCCGCTGGGTGCTCGACCCGGACGAGGACATTATCCTTCAGGGGGTGACGCAGGCGGTCGATGGCGGATGGGCGACCAAGGTGGATGACACCCTCGATGACATCGCGGACGCGCTGCAGGAATACTTCCGAGACGTGGGGAGTCTCCCGGCCGGCAACGATTCGGTGGGATTGGCCGAACTGCTCAGCTCCAGCGCGCCCGGTTGGGCGGGCCCCTACTTGCGGGGCCGGCTCAGCGAGCTTGTGCGGGATCCATGGGGATCCCTCATCCTCCTCAGGCCCTGTACGCAGGTCAACGGTGAGGCGGTCACGGGACAATTGCTCTTGAGCCCCGGCTCCGGCCCTCCGGATGCGCGGGCTTGGGGAACGGCTTGGACCACCGGGGCGGACGACATCTTCAAGGTCATTCGTTCAACGCATCTTCAAACCCTGCTCGATCGGCGGCTCATCGAGCAGGCGCGTAGGGAGTTGCCTCTCCAGGCGGCTCAAATCTATGTGAGTTCACCGTCGCAATCGCCCGGCAGTGGGGCGCAGAGCGACTCGGGTCCTTGGGGGCAGCGGTACCAGTATCTCAGCCTGACCCAATACTCCGGTATCGTCTATTCATGCGGCCCCAACCGCACGGATGACAGCGGCTCGGGTGACGACATCTACGAGGCGCTTCTCTGGCAGCCTCCTCCACCTTGATGCGGGGGAGGCACGGAATTGGAAACGGCAACGATGGTCGTAGGCTGTTGAACATGAGCCAAAACGAATGAGGATCGGCCGAGAAAACCTATGCAGTTGAGAGCACTTCAGGAAGGTATGCAGAAACGGCTCGGCGAGTTGGGCGACCGCGTGCACCATCTCCGACTCGTGCCGCGACGTGAGGCGACGCCCGACGCCGAACACCAGACTGAACCCGGTGATCGGGATCCCGGCGCTCCGGGCCGGAGTCCGCGTTTCACCTGGTTGACAAGCTGGGTGAGCGCAATGCGTGCGCGCATCGACCGTCTGTCCTCTCGATTCGGCGGAAAGCGGGCATCTCCCGGTCGTGCGAAGCCGTCCCTCGGCCGCTTGCGTTCCAATCACCACGGGTTGTGCCGCATCGAGGGTGAGGATCGAGTCGTCCAGGCGAGGCTTGTTGGCGAACGACTCGAAGTACGACCGCTCCCGACGACCAGTGAGAAGGCCAACGGCAAAGGGAACAAACGCTCAGGCCTTTCGGTGACCTGTGCGGTGAGCGAGATTTCCTGCAGTCATGAGCGGCTGGAACTCCCTGTGATCGACGAACACCTTCTGGCCCCCGTGATCGAACAACGTGTCAGCGGTGGGCAGTTCGGCGGCGCAGAGATGGAGATCTCCTGGATTCCGGTCAAGACCACGCCCACCATGCGGGACTTGTTGGTCGTCACCATTGACCAGCAGGCTGCTGAGAACACGGTCGCCGAAATCCAGGCCGACGGGCATCGGGTCGACCGGATCGTGACTCCCGAGGTGGCCTTGGCCAGCCTGGTCCGCAAGTTCAACAAGGAGCCAGGTCAGCACAGCACTCAGGCGATTGTGCATCTGGGTGAGCAGGTCGGGTCGGTTGGCTTCATGGTCGACGAGGACTTGGCTCTGGGGCGGGAGTTCCCTCTGGCAGTGGAAGAGGGAATCGCACCTCCCAGTTCTCCGGCCGGGCTCGCAAGCCCGGGTGATGATTTCCTCGAACCAGTCGTCGAGGAAATCTCCCGCTCCCTGATGCTCCTCAACCACCGGTTCCAGGGGCGCAAGGTCGAGCGCATTCTACTGGCCAGCGATTGTCATCCGGTTGAACGCCTACGCAAGCTGTGCACGGAGCGCTTCCACGTTCCTGCCGAGCTTGTCCTGGATGCCGTCGACATCGATACCAGCGCGTTCGGCGAGGGCGAGATCGCGGAGCGCCGAGCAGCCGGGTGGATTCTCCCGATCGCCGCAGCGGCCATTGAGCTCGACCCGACGGCGAACATCAATCTCCTGCCGGCTCGTATCCGGAAATCGAGAGCGCTCAACAAGACAGTCCTGGTGGCGGCTTCCTTTCTGCTGGCCTTGGCGATGGGGATGTCGATCGCGCACGCGCCGACTCTCCGCCAGGTCGCCGACTTGACGGAGGCGCATGGGGAATCCACGAGACAACTGGAGATCAACCAGTACCAGATCGAGGAGCTCCAGGAACTCTGTATCCAGCGGATGCGGGCATCGGGGCAACACGCCAATCTGGTGGCCCGTCGCGAACCTCTCCTGGTCTTGCAGAACACCTTGAAACACCTTTCGGACATTGCCCCGGACTACGTTTCCCTCGAACGAATGGACTTCGGGCAGCTTCACCGGGACGAGCCCGCCCTGACGATGGTCATGCAAGGCCAGGTGCGGGCAGAGAACGCTGCGGTGGCACAAGAGCAATTCAAGGACTTCGTGGAGGGAATTCGACAAAGGCCGGAGCTGTCGACGATGTATATCAAGCCGGTGCAGATCGAAACGCCGCCGGGCGAGGCCTTCAGCACGCTGACCTTTGACATCACTATCTCGTTCCCGCAGCAGGGAGGGCGCAATGTTACCCAGGATTGACCGCCCCCGTCGGCAGGTGTTGACCTATGTTGGCGTCGCCGTCCTCTTGGCCGTGGGTCTGTTCGTGGTCGGCTCGATGCAGACCCGGAAGGCACTCGAAGCCTGGGCCGAAGCGGGGGGTGAAGCCCAGGACATGGTCGACTACCAGCTCAGCCAGATGGACGAGTGGGCGCCCAGCACGGCCGACGAGACCCACGCGTGGTCCTGGCTGAATGCTCAGCAGGACTCGCTCCTCTCCCAGCCTGATTCGCGGTTGTCGGTGCCGGCCGTACTCACCCGGCTGGCGGACCGCCAGGGGCTTCACAGCGTCAGCTTGGTGGAGATCTCAAGTCTGGAACTCGAGTGGGCCGTCCTCGAAATCGATCAGAGCGCCCAGATCAATCGCCGTCCTCGGGTTGAAGAAGACGACTACGATGAGGATGACGACTACGACGACTACGACGATTGCGACGACTACGGAGGCGAGGCGGAGGAACTCGTGGTGAGTGACCCGCTCATCGAACACGGATTCAAGATGCGCTTCGGGGGGCGATATGAGGCCTTCTTGCGCTTCCTTAAGGACCTCGATGCTATCCCCCATCTGGTTGTCATGCGAAAGGCAATGATCCAGCGAGGGGTGCCGGACTTGACGGCTGAGCTGATTCTGGTCGCCTATGAGGAGACGCCATGAAAGCCCTCTTCACCCGGCCCCTCTGGCCGGCAACGGCAGCCGTGGCCCTTCTACTGGCGATGTCCGCCTTTGGCCTGTGGGGTGTCCGCCTTGCCGCCGACCCTGCCGATCACCTGGCGATTTCGGACGACCTCGAAATGCCGGCCTGGATCGAGCAGGCGATCGATCCCATCACTCTCGAGCGACCGGCCGAGCTCGATCAGCTGATGGCCGAACTCGATGGTCAATTCGGGCGGAGTCCGTTCCTAACTGCAGCCGAGCACGGACGTTTCGATACCCACTCCGCTCCGGTCGCCCGATCGAAAGAACCCCTCTTCTGGCCGACCGTGCGGGCGATCATCCAGGTGGGCGGCGAACGGGCGGCCCTGCTGGACACCTGCATCGTTCGGGTTGGCAATGAGGCCTGTGGCGCTCATGTCCTTGAGATTGAAGAAGAACGCGTTCTGGTCCGAAAAGGAGGCCAGAGGCAGTGGATCAAGTTGGCCGCCGGCGACGAGCTGTGGGGTAGTGTGGAGTGAGCGCGATAGCCAATCAAAAACAGTAGGTGGGTGGCTTTGCGCCATCGGCTTCAGTGTCATGCTCCTTTCCGGGGCGATGGGGGCGGTGGCCCAGGGTCAGTCGGCACCTCTCGAGGATGAGCCGAAGACGGAGGCCCAACTTGTGGTCGCTCCGGCCGATCGATTGGTCTCGGTCATCGCTCGGCAGGCGGACATTCGGGGCGTGCTCGTCAGCATCGCAGAGCAGGCGGATCTCGACCTGGTCATGGATGCCCAGATCCGTGGTCAGATCACCCTCGAGATCACCGAGGTGTCGGTCCGAGAGGCCCTCGACGCCGTGGTTCCCCCGGCTGGATTCCACTACGAGCTACAGGATGGGCTTCTCAAGGTCCATGGTGCGATTCTGGAAACCCGTCTCTTCACACTCAACTACATAGTCGGCATTCGAATGGGCACGACCCAGCTGAGCGCGTCCAGCGGAAGCGCGGGCGGCGGGTCCTCGAGTGAGGGTGGTGGCGGTTCGGGTGGGGGTGACTCCCAGAGCGGATCGCAAATCAGCTCCGCCATGGCGAGTGATCCGTGGGCGGAGATCACCAAGGGCCTCAACATGATCGTCTTTGGGCTTCCTTCCGGAAGCGAAGGCGAGGGTGCGGGTGGCGAGCGATTGGTTGTCCATCCGCCCTCGGGCGTCATCCTGGTGACGGCCACCAAAGACAAGCTGCTCCGCGTGGCCGAGTTCCTCGAGATGATCGAAGGATCCAGCCATCGGCAGGTGATTGTCGAGGCCCGAATCGTCGAGGTGGCCCTCAACGACGAATACCAGATGGGCATCGACTGGACCCGCATTCCCGGAACTGGAAGCGACATTGCTTCGGTTGCCGGGAATGACGACGTGGCCGTGGAGCAGACCCTGAACCCGGGGAATGAGGTGTTCCAGATCGCCGCGTCCTTTGGTGAGTTCAACTCACTGCTCGACGCCCTTGACGCTCAGGGTGACCTCAAGGTCATCAGCTCCCCCCGGGTGGCGACCCTCAACAACCAGAAGGCCGTCATCAAGGTTGCCCGAGAAGAGACCTTCTTCACCGTTCAGGTCGAGTACGAGTACCTGCCGGACGGTTCCACCAGGCCGGTGGTCAGCGTCGAACCGGAACGCATCACCATCGGGTTGATCCTCGATGTGACCCCGCAGATCAGCTCGACGGGGGACATCATGATGCACATTCACCCCTCCCTGACCGAACTGGTGGGGGAGGATGTCTTCCCGCCCGGGGCGTCAGGCTCGGATATTCAGGCCAATGCGCCCATTCTCGACATCCGCGAGGTCGACACCGTCGTGCGTGTGCAGGACGGGAACATGTTGATCATCGGGGGGCTCGAAAAGGAACGCGAAAGCGAGAAGCGCAAAGGTGTGCCGTTCCTCTCCCGCATTCCCCTCCTGGGACATCTCTTCAGGCACACCACCATCATCACGGAGAAGGTCGAGTTGGTCATTCTGTTGCAGCCGAAGCTCGTGATCGGATCGGAAGCGAACCAGGATGCTATCGAACAGCTGGACGGGCTCCTCGGCGAGAAGTAGGCCCCTCCGTCTCCTCGAACCGTTTAGTCCAGCGTGAAGGGCACGCGCAGGGGCACCATCCAGCCCGGCTTGACGGACGCGACCCTCGACCAGTCCGGACTACCCGTCGTGATCGCGGTGAAGCGGTAGGGGTTGGGTTCGTAGACCTTGACGACCTGATCAATGCCTGCTCCCGCGGTTTGAAGTACGAGTGCATCCAAGTTGACGACAACCTCACCGGAGATGCCGGTGGTCACAGTGGTGACCAATTCGCCGAACTGATCGCGCACCTGGATGACCGTGCCTGGAATGCCGCGGTCGCTTCGGTCGTCCTTGGAGACTGACGGGGCGCATCCGATGCTGTCGACACCCCTGAACAGATCGCTGCCGCCGCCCTCGGCGCGGATCGTCCCGGAGTAGCCGACTCCCCAGCTGCAGGACAGCCACGGCCAGCCGGCTCCAAAGTTTTCGAAGTCGCCGCCATTGTTGTCGATGAACTGGATTCCGGTCACGCAGGCGTCGCCGAAGAACAGGTCGTACTTCTCCGTCGGCACCAGGCCCAATTCGCGGCTCCAGCTGTTACGGCGAATGATCACCCCGCTCGCGTCGATCGGCTCATCCGGGTATCGGGGACCGCGCCAGATGGTTACAGTAAGGAAGCGGTCCTGGGTCACGAAGCTGTTGTCCTCGATGACCAGCCCGCTGCCTTCCTCGATCCCCACCACTTCGAGCGCGGTGGCATACATCCCGTAGTCCTCGGGATTGAACGCGTTCCCGCCAAGATGCCGCGCGATGAACGTGTTGTCGTGGACCCAGTTGTTGCTCCCCTCCGCGACGCCGATGACCAGGGCGGCTCCATTGCTCACGGCATCCATGGTGTTCGCGAGCCCCTTCGAAACGACCTCGTTTCCGTAGACCTCTGCGCGGGAGCAGTCCTCGAGCTTGATTCCATGGGCCGAGAGGCGGTCGTATTCGTTCCAGTACGGCTGCTCGATGACCTCGATCTGATTGTTGTAGACCCGCGACTCATCACACAACTCGATGTGAACGCCACGCCCGTTGCTGGCATTGATCGTATTCTCATACGCGGCGACGCGATTGCCGTAGATGCCGATGCTGTAGCCGTTGGTGACAATCGTATTGGCATAGATCGTATTGTGATGGACCTGGGCCCAGACGGTGGCCGGCGTCCGCCGTTTGACACGAATGCCCCACTGTCGACAGTTGTGAATCGTGTTGTCGTGAACGTCGATCATGCCGTCCCGGGCCGCGAGGATGTCGATCGCCGCCCGGCCTTCGTGCCGATTCGAGATCACGGTGGTGTTGTCGGTAATCGTGTTGCCGAGGATGTGCAGGTCGTGGCACTCGTCGAGCAGCATCCCGTGCGTGTCGTCGCCCTGGATCACAACGGACACGCCCTCAACCGTCAGATTGCCCTGCTCGTATCCCATCACCGCCACGTTGCGGGCGCCCTGTCCACCCTGCACGACCGAACCATTCTTCGTGATGGCACCAGTCGTTGGATTCCAGACATTGATGTCGGAATCCTGCCACCTATCATGGGTGTGAGGGTAAGGAGGCGGCATCACCACACCGTATCGATAGGTGTGCGCCGAGGTGCCGAAGGTCACCGTGTGTTGATTGAGGTCGAGCGTGACGTGCTCGGCCGCAAAGACGAACGCCGAACCGGGCGTGGTGATGTCCTCGGTCAGAATATAGGTCTGGCCGGGCACATCCAGATAGTAGGGACCGGTTCCCACGGTGCCGGAGTTCACATAGATCGTTGCATCGGCCGGGGCGCATAGGCCCAAGAGAAGGGCGATGATGCTGATCGAACCTAGGGTTGCGTTTTTCATGCGCGGGAGTCTACACGGACTGGCGATTTAGCCAAGCGGGTTCCTAAGTCTCTCCAAACTTTGTCCGATATGAGGCAAAGGGACAGCTCGCGACCCGCCGGATGTTTCGGGTCGAGACAAGAGCGGAAGGCTGCTACTCTGAAAACATCAACTCGCGGCCGCGAAATCGGCAACGCATCATGGGTTCCTTCCGCCATCAAGTCGCAACAGCCTGAACCGATAGGTGTGTAGTGGGCTTGCCTGAGGGGCGTCGCTTAGCCAAGCGTGTTTGAGAGATCGAGGACGGCACGTCTGGGGGCATCTTGAACCGGGTATGGAGACACGGACTAGCTGCTGCCACAACTGTCGTGGTGATAGCTAGTTACGCGCCGGTCCTTTCCGGTCTGGTATCTGACTGGATACGAGATCCCAACTACACCCACGGGTTCCTCATCCCTCTCATCTCCGGCTACCTTGTCTGGACAAAGCGCGAGGCCCTGCGCAGCACGCCGCTGGTACCCTCCCTCTGGGGGTTGGGCGGCCTCCTCGTCGCGGTTGGGTTGTTGGTGGTGGGGACCGCAGGCGCCGAAGTCTTCACCCAGCGCGTGAGCCTTGTCTTCACGGCGGCCTCGCTCACGCTGTTCCTGGGTGGTTGGCGACACCTGGGGATCCTCGGATTCCCCCTGGCCTTTCTGCTCCTGGCGATTCCCCTGCCCTACGTCGTGTACTACGGCTTGACCGCGCCCATGCAGGCCCTGGCCGCGAAATGCGCCGTCTGGGGCCTGAGCGGGCTCGGCGTCTACGTCCTGGCCGAGGGGAACGTGATCCATCTGCCGAACACGAGTCTCGAGGTGGCGGAGGCATGCAGCGGGATCCGCTCGCTCTACGCTTTCCTGGCGCTCGGCGCTCTCGTGGCCTATTTCACCGCGATTCCCTTCTGGGCGCGGATCCTGATCGTCCTGGCGACGATCCCTCTGAGCGTCGCCGGCAACGCGGTACGCGTCCTCGGGAGTGGCCTGGGGGCCTATCTCATCGGACCGGAGGCAGCGGAGGGCACCCTGCACGAGCTGTTCGGGCTCGTGGTGTTCGTGGTCTCCCTGGGGATCTTCATCCTCATCAAGAGGGTTGCGAGGACTCTATGGTCGTCCGCCACCTGATCGCGATAGTCGTCATCGGCCTGGCGGGATTCTACGCGATGGATCTTCGCGGAGGGCGCCCGGAGGCTGCGCCCGTGCCTCCCATCGAGGGGTTGCCGCGCGAGGTGGGCACCTGGCGGAGCGCCGACTATTCGTCCGGTGAAACGGTCACGGAGGTTCTCGCCGCGGATCGCACGCTGACCCGTCGCTATCAACGGGCCGACGGTGCGACCGTCATGCTGTTCCTCGCGTATTTCGCGCAGCAGCAGGTCAATTCCCAAATCCACTCTCCTATCAACTGCTTGCCGGGAGGAGGATGGCGGATCGTGAGCCACGCGACAGAGGATCTGGTCGCGGGAGAAGGCGCCACGCCGGCAACCTGTCTTCGGATCTCGCGGGAGGGTCACTCGCAAGAGGTCGTGTACTGGTTTCAGACGCAAGGCGGACGCGTGGCGGGCGAGTACGCCCTCAAGTGGGATCTGGTCAAGAATGCCATTCTCCGTCGACCCACGAACGCGGCCTTTGTGCGCTACAATGCGGCGAGTGCGGACGCCGAGGCGCTGCACGAGCTCGTGCGGCTACTGGAACCGCATTTGAATGAGATCTTTGGCGAGGTGGGACTGCAATGACACGCCCGGATCCCACACCACGTGAATCGGTGGCGGCCTTTTCGGTCGATGTGGAGGACTATTTCCAGGTCGAGGCGCTCAGGGATTTCTGCCCCCGGAGTGCGTGGAGTTCGTTTGAAGATCGGGTGGAGCAGAGTACCGATCGGATCCTCGAGGTGCTCGATGCTCACTCCTGCAGTGGGACGTTTTTCACTCTGGGGTGGGTCGCCAAAGCTCATCCTCAGTTGGTCAAGAGGATCGCCGCAGCGGGACATGAGATTGCCTCGCACGGTTTTGAACACGAGCTCGTCTACAGCCAGAGCCCCGACGACTTCCGGGATGACATCCGGCGGGCGAAGATCTTGCTCGAGGATTTGTCGGGACAGGAGGTCATCGGCTACCGTGCACCCTCCTACACGATCATGGCGCGCACCCTTTGGGCGCTCTCGATCCTGGCGGAGGAAGGGTATCGCTACGATTCGAGCATTTTCCCGATCGCGAGAGTCCGCTATGGAATGCCCAGCGCAAACCGATGGCCTCACACGATGCAGTTGGAGAATGGGGGCAGCATCGCCGAGTTCCCCTTGCCCACGATACGTGTCGGCCCCCTCAATCTCCCGGCCACGGGGGGGGCCTATCTGAGGCTGATGCCGCTGGCTTTGCAGCGCTGGGCGGTCAAACGGATGGTGGCGGGGGGCAGGGCTTTTGTGCTCAACCTCCACCCCTGGGAGTTGGATCCGGATCAACCCCGGTTTCCCGTGGGGTGGCGGACACGGCTGACGCACTACCACAATCTCGCCAGCAACGAAAACCGACTCAACACCCTCCTTGAGCTGGCCAACTTCCGTCCCCTGGCTGAAGTGCTCTCATACATGGAACTTATCTGATTCGAACAGGATTCCGGCATGATCGAGAAATTTCCTGCCTTTGAACACATGTTTCCGCCGCGAGTCATCTGTCGAACCCCTTTGCTGGTAGAGGATTAGCCAGGTTGCCCGATGCGGGTATATTTCGGGGATGGCCTGGCCCGGCCCGACACCCCAGGGGCGGGTCATCCAGGGCTCGGGCGAAGGTGCGCGCTCCAGGAAGTGACTCCGAGGTGAGCACTTGTGTCATTTGCTACAGGAGCAGGAGTTCAGATGGTTTTGCCAAGAACCGATGATTCTACTAGGTTGTGCCGATGGTCCCGGGGCTCAAGAGGGCTTCCGGCGAGCGGAATGCTGTTGTATATCTCTCATGCGCCATAGGCGATGCCTGGCTCGGGATGATTGTGTCAGAAAAATCTGACACTCAACCGTTTGAGAGGCGACCGTTATGAGTCGGTTTCTTCAATCGCTCAGCGTGGCGGCCTTCGCCTGGCGATCCGTCGCTACCCAGGCGAGGCGTCCGGTGATCTGGGTGCCGTTCTTGGGCGTGGCCTGCGTCCAGGGCTTGCTGCTGTGTCTTCTCGTGTGGTTTCACACACCGGTGCTTCGCGCTCTGGGCCTCCCGCTTGTCAAACTTCTCGGAGGTGAAGGAGCCCTTCACTACCCCGGGCTCTTCTATCAGCTGCCCCTCATGTTTTTCCGGGCGAATCTCGTCATCGGTACCCTGATCACCTCTTTGGCCGGTGGGGCAGGCACGCTGCTCTTCGCCAGGCACTTCGGTCTCAAGGATCCGAAGGAAGCGTGGAGACAAACGGTGCGCTCAGCGCCGACCCTGATCGGGGTCACGTTGGCGTTGATGCTGATTATCTACGCGATCTCCCGGTTGGCGACCTTGATTCCGCTTGAGCTTGCTCTGGGTAGTCCCGGCGTGAGATGGGGCACCCGGGCAGCGATGATGGGGCTCTTCATTCTCATCCAGAGTCTCTTTGCGTATTCGACAGCTTGGATCGTCCTCATGGGCAGCAAGGCCTGGCCGGCCATCCGTGACTCGGTTCGGGTGACTGCGCGGACCTTCCTGCCCACGCTTCTCGTGGTCGGGGTCCCGGCCATCCTGCTGTTCCCATTTTCGTACGCGGCGGGAAGGGTGGACTTCATCGGAGCCAAGCTTAGACCCGAGCTGATCGGTGGACTGCTCAGCCTGCAGGTGATCGCACACATCCTCTTTACGTTTCTGCTGGTGGGGGCCGTGACGCGGCTGTTCCTCTGGCGGATGGAGGCGACCCGATGAAGCGTGTGGCCCTGGCTCTACTGTGCTCGATCGTGTTGGCCGGTTGTACCGGCGATCGTCTGGAGGGCGAACGATACCGTGCCGAGCGGGACCTTTGGCAGGCGGACTGGGAACTGCGGAATCTGTCCATGCGCCGGCAGGATGTCGCTGAACACCGCTGGATCGATCTGGCGGCCCGATACGAAGCCATCGCGAAGCGCTATGAGCCCACCGTCGGAGAGGCCAAGGACGGCGATCTCAAGCGCGAACTTCAGACGATCCTGGCCAGGGCGCTGTTCTCGGCCGCCCAGGTCCATGTGGTCTTGCGCGACTCAGCGAGAATCGGCACCCTCTACGAGAAGATCGCGAGCGGGTATGCTCATATCGATGCCATTGCCTCCGAGGTCGCCTATGCGCAGGCGGCCGTCGCCCAAAGGCGCGGCGACCTTCTCGAAGCGGCCAATCACTACCAAGAAGTGCTGGCGCATACGACCCCGCAGCCCGGCGAGGTGGGAGTGGCCGACCACGTGTTGGGGCTCCCGCTCATGATTGCCCGGCTCCGGGCCCAGGTGGCGGGGGGCGCGTCGCAAGAGCACTACGAAGGCGCCCGGACCTACTACGAACGCATGACTGTCGACCACCCCGGCGAGCTGACCCAGGTCGAGTCCCAAACACACCTGGCGGAGATCGCGGCCGACATGGGTGACTGGGCCGGGGCGATCAAACGTCTGGAAGTCCTCGAAGAACAACTCGGCGAGATGGACGACCCTCCTCGCCAACCCTGTGATGTGCGATACGCGATCGCTGGGATCCAGGCCTGCTCCGGGTCGGGTCTCGCTGCTACCCGCGCCACGCTCTTGTCCTTGGTGGAGGACTATCCGGATTGCCGAATCAAGCCTCAGGTGCTTCTGACCCTCGCTGACAACGCCAACAAGCGCAACCAGGTCGAAGAGGCGCTGGGCTATCTGGATCGGATCCGCAAGGAACACGGGAAGGACGAGGACAGCGCCGCCCAGGCCCTCATGGTGAGGGGGAGGCTGCTGGAGCACCGCGGACGCTGGCAGGAGGCTCTCGAGGCCTTCCGCGAGCTCTCGGTCCAGTATCCGCTTGCCGAGATCTCGCTCTCGGCTCCTCTCGAAATCGCCCGGCACTATGCAGAGGCCGGGAATCGCGAAGCGGAGTTGACTGCCCTTGCCCAGGCGGAAGAGCGATACCGGGACTTCATCAGACGATACCCGCCGGGACGACAATCACTCGTGGCCCGGGAGCGACTGGTGGAGTGCCTGGTCATTCAGCAGAAACATGAGGACGCCGTCTCCGAGATGGAAAGCCTGGGCGCCGATCTGATCGGGCGTCCCGAGGGGGTCGCATTCATGCTGGCGGCGGCCCGGATGGCGCAAGTTGACCTGGCCGACACGCTACGTTCGGCGGACATCCTGGAGCGGACGGGGACGCTGTATTCCGAAACCGAGATTGGACAGTGGGCCCGTGCAGAGGCCGACAGGCTGCGAGGTGAAATCGTTCGATGAGGCTTCAGCAGATTATACTGCTTGTCGCGATCGCCTCGACCTTCGCACCGGTTCTCGCCGTACAGTTCCGGGGAGGGGGACATCGTGCCCTGAAGTTGATGACCCTCCTGGGTGCGATTGCCATGTCGGTCCACCTCGCCCTGGTCCTCGTCGTGTTTCAACAGGGCCCCCGTTCGGAACCAACGTCCTGGGTCCACGCCTTGCTTGCATCCGCGGTGCCGGTGCTGCTGGCCGTCTACGCCTTCTCGGTGAGTCTGGGGCGCAACCACCCGGAGGAATCCCTCCGGAAATCCCGCCGGACATTCATTCTGCTCAGCGTGGTCGGTATGGGTTTCCTGACCATGATCGGACAGGAGACCTTCTTGGCCGGCTTCGATTGGAACGACGGCCGGGCGACGATCCACCTCGGATCGTTGGGGAAATTCTACGTCAGCTATCTGCTGATCGGAATCGTGCTGGTCGGGCACAGCCTGGAACGCACCTATCGGGTTGCCTCCACCGATCTGCGCTACCGGATGCGCATGTCCTTGCTCGGGATCTTCGCGAACCTGAGCTTCTTTACCTTCATCCTGGCCACCGGGCTGCTCTACTCGGCCATCGGCTTGGGCAAACTGATTGCCGCCGGGATGCCGATCATCTTCGCCTCCCTGGCCATTGCGCACGGATACGTGCGGCGGGCCATCGCGGACGTGAGTGCCCCGGTCTCGCGCGGCATCGTCTACTCATCATTCACGGCCCTGGCTGCGGGGCTCTTCGTTCTGTCGATCGGGCTGGCGGCCCAGGTCGCGACCTGGACCCACTGGTCACCAGACGAGGTTCTGAGCGTGGCCATCGGGTTCCTGGTCATCCTGGGAGCGGGCCTGCTCTTCTGGTCGAATCGGTTCCAGCGCATGATGCGCCAGTTCGTCGATCGCAACTTCTACGTCAACCGGTACGACTACCGGACCCAGTGGACCAATATCACCGAAGCGATCGAGCAATCCCGCGACGAGAGGGCATTGCTGACCCACTCCACCGATTTCCTGCGGGACGTGTTCGCCGCCGATGGGGTCACGATCGGGCTCTGTGAGGGGGGGAGCGATTGTATTCGCGTACTTCACGGGAAGGGGGCGGCCAATCAAGCGCCAATCCTGAAATCTGATTCCCCTCTGTACGAGCTGCTCCAGCG
The DNA here is from genome assembly GCA_964612295.1 of uncultured bacterium. Taxonomy (GTDB): domain Bacteria; phylum Eisenbacteria; class RBG-16-71-46; order CAIMUX01; family WJJG01; genus CAYQJL01. Next base: position 15,557 of record CAZTDY010000019.1, read on the forward strand.
GGAGGGGAAGGCGCTGCTGCTTGACCGAAAGCCGCACGATTTCACCTACATTCCGATCTACGCCGAAGATGGCGACTGGTTGGACGCCACCGCCAGCCAGATGATCTCGCCGCTCTTGGACGGCGATACGCTGGTGGGTTTGGTCGGTCTGGAGCGGCGCGACCGTAACGACCAGTTCACCTTCGAAGATGTTGCCCTCTTCGAGAGCATGAGCACCCACGTGGCCTCTGCACTCCGCAGCCTGCGGCTGGCGCGGGAACTGGCGGACGCCCGGGAAGCTGAACTCGTCTCGCAGTGGAGCAGCATGATCCTGCATGATTTGAAGAACTACCTGGCGCCCCTGCGACTGGCGGCCACCAATCTGACCGAAGGGCGGGATGAACCTGAGGTCGTGACCGCCTGTGCCGTCGACATCGAGCAGGTGGCCGAGCGCATGAACGGCTTGGTCCTGACCCTTTCGGAACTGCGGGAAAGTCCGCAGCTCGGCTCGGAACGCGTTTGTCCGAATACTCTGATCCAGGACACGCTGTCCGCACTCCGGGTGTCCGCGAGGGAGGGCATCGAAGTCGACCTCAATCTCGATGCCGAGCAGCAGGTGTTGGGCGACCGGAAGATGCTGCAACGGGTCCTGGAGAACCTCGTCACCAACGCGATCGACGCGATGGTTGGACAGGGGCGACTGACGATGAGCACTGTCGAGTGCTCATCGGGTGCCGAGCAGCGGGTTCACATTCGGGTGACCGACACGGGACCGGGCATCTCCGAGGGTTTTGCCCGCGAACATCTGTTCCGCCCCTTCGCGACGACCAAGAAGGGGGGATTGGGGCTAGGGCTCTACCAATGTCGCCTGATCGTCCGGGCACATGGGGGCGAGCTCAGCATGACCTGCACGCCCGGGAAGGGGACCGCGTTCCTGGTCGATTTGGGAGCGGCGTCATCCGAGGCGCGGACGACGGAGATGATCAAGCCGCAGGATGCCTCAAAGAAGGTTGCGCCATGAGTGAAGACCAGATGCAACGGCCACCGCTGGCCAAGCTCCTCATCGTCGACGATGAACCCCAGATTGCGAACCAACTGCGTCTCGGGCTGCGCAAGGAGTACGAGGTCTACACCGCCCTGAATCCAAAGGAAGCGGCGGAGCGATTGGAGGACGTTCACCCTGAGATCGTGACCCTCGACCTGGCCTTGGATGGCAGTGATCCGGAGACGGGGTTTTCCCTGCTCGAGCGCTGCCTGGCATTCGATCCCTATCTGAAGGTCGTTCTGATCACGGGTCACGACAACGAGAGCAACGCACTGCGGGCCGTGGAACAGGGAGCGGCCGACTTCTTCGCCAAACCGGTCGACATGCATGAGCTGCGCGTGCTGCTGCGCCGGGTCCTCTCCATCGGTCGCCTCGAGCGACGGAATGCGAAGTTGCTCAAGGAACTCGGCGATGAACGCCGGCTGGGTGGCCTGGTCGGGCAAAGCGAAGCGATTCGTTTGGTTTTCAAGCGAATCGAGCGGACCGCATCGGCCAACATCAACGTGCTGATTCTCGGCGAGAGCGGGACCGGCAAGGAGCTGGTTGCAAAGGAGATCCGCCGGCTGAGTCCTAGGGCACTGAAACCGTTTGTCAGCATCAATTGCGGGGCGATCCCTGAGAATCTGGTGGAGAGCGAGCTCTTTGGACACGAGAAGGGCGCCTTCACCGATGCGGCGGAAGCGAAGCTTGGCCGCCTGGAGATGGCCGACGGCGGCATCGTCTTCCTTGACGAAATCGGCGAGCTACCCATCTCATCCCAGGTGAAGCTGCTCCGTTTTCTGCAGGAGCAGGAGATCGAGCGCGTGGGAGGGCGCGAGGTCATCAGCCTCGACGTGCGGGTGATTGCGGCCACCAGTCGTGATCTGGAAGATGAGGTCAAAGAAGGGCGCTTCCGCCAGGATCTCTACTATCGCCTTTCGGTCGTGGACATCATGCTGCCGCCCCTGCGAGAGCGCCTGGAGGATATTCTCCTTCTTGGACAGCACTTCCTCAACCGCTGGGCGCAGCACTATGGCCGGGGCCTTCTGTCGTTCACGCCGCAGGCCAAACTCGCACTTCAGCAGCACCGCTGGCCGGGGAACGTGCGTGAACTGGAGCACAAGATCAAGCGAGCCGTCGTGCTGTCCACGGGCAAGGTACTGGATGTGGGTGATCTGGAACTGGAACAGATTCAAGGGGCCACGCTGCTCTCGCTCAAGGAAGCCAGGCAGGACTCAGATCGCCGGGCCATTCAGACGACCCTCCGGGCCACGGGGGGAAATGTCTCGATGGCGGCGAAGCTACTCGGGATCTCCCGACCGACACTGCACGATCTGCTGACGAAGCTGCAGGTCCGTGCGCAGGATTTCCGGGGCACTACCGAGGAGGAGACGGGGTGAGTGTGAGGCATGTGAGAGGGACCATATTCGGCCTGGCGGCACTGGGGGTCATTTCCTGCACGGCCGCGCAGGCGAACGTGACGAGTTTGGATTCGGATCCGCCCGGAGTCTATCTGGCGATCGACGGGCCGATCTCCATTGCGGGCCGAACGCCTTTGCCGTTTTCTGAGCTGCCGCACGGCGAGTACAGGTTTCTCGCCGACGGCCCCGGGTTGGCCGCCGCCAGATGTCGGTTCTCGCTGGACGACGACGGTCTGACCCAACACGCGTGGGCCGGCAAGGCATCGATTCTGAGCCCACCCGGCCTTACCCATCTTCGCGGAAAGGAAAAGCGGGGCTGGGTCTATCTGGGTGCGGGAGCCGTTTCGGCGACCATGGCCCTCGCCATGCGAGCGTCGGCGGCGACTGCTTCGGACGATCTGAGCGCGGCCACTGTCATCTACAGCCGAGCCGTTTCGGAGGGGGCCATTGCCCAAGCCCGCCAGGATCTGTTGGCCGCCAAGCGTAAGGAGGGGGACCTGAAAGAGGTCCGCAACCTGTGGTTCGGCTATTTGGCCTGGACCTGGCTCGGGGCGGGTCTCGAGTCGAGCCTGTTCACGCCCCGGCCCAGCTTCGTAACCGCCGGGCAAGTGGGGACCGCGATCACCATCCTTCCGCGGGTCAGTCGCCCGGCCGCCGCCCTGCGCAGCGTTCTGGTTCCCGGGGCCGGCCAACGGTATCTGGGCCGCACCAGGAGGGCCGACTTCTTCCTGGGAGCCGGCGCTGTTCTGATGGCCGCCGCCATTGCATCTCACGATGCGCTCCTGGAAGCGGAGCGCGATCAGGCCGCCGCTGAACTGAGCTTTGCCCGGGCGGAGGCCGAGGAGGAGATTCGGCTCACCCGGGAGCTTCTCGAGACTGCTGCGGAGAAAGTCGATGATCGCGAGATCCTGAGGTGGAGTTTCTTCGGGGCCGCCACGGGGATCTACTTGTGGAACGTGCTCGATGCGCTGAGCATCGGCCGGGGGATGGAAAAGGAAGAATCGGATCTGTCATGGTCCGTGGCGCCGACATCGAGTGGCGTGGCGGTCTGTGCAACCTGGAGCCTAAGATGAATTGGCAATCTCTGATTCGGGTGATCGGCGCGGCGGGACTGCTGGCGGCGACGCTGTTCTTGTCCGGCTGCGACACCGGCGGCGACGAACCGAACTTCCACAACCCCCTGGACCCGGCGCAGGGCGCGGGCTTGCCGGTTCCGGGAGCGGTGACCGTGACGGTGGGGGACAACGTCGCCCTATTGCAGTGGGCTGCCCCCGAGCAGGGGGAGATCGACGAGTATGCGATCTTCCGCCGGCAGACAAACCCGGACGAAGGCGAGGATGAGGCACTCATCACCCGCGTGACCGCCACGACGTACAGTGACCCGGGGGTTCGCAACGGCCGGGTCTACGCCTACCGGCTCGCGTCCGGGAGCAATGGTCAATTCGGGCCCCGGACCGACGAGATTGAAGCGCGGCCGGGACTGTATCTGATCATGGTCGCGAACAACGACGAGTTCACCTCCACGCGCGATGTTCAGATCAGCTTCAGCGGTGCGGGAGCCGAGGCGATCAGGTTGTCGGAAGACGCGGAGGAGTTCATCTCATCCTGGCAACCGGCAACGGGGACCATTCCCTGGACCCTGAGCGCCGGCGATGGTGACAAGACGGTCTACGCGGAGTTCCGGTTGGTCGATGGTTCGGAGACGACGCCGGTTTTCGACGCCATCACGCTGGACACCAAGGCCACGATCAGCTCGTTCGACTTTGACGGAGATGCCACCCGGCAACCGGGGGATACGATTCACTTCCGGTTGACCTCCGGCGAACAGAATGGCGCAGCGACCGTCACGGTTCTGGGCGTGTTCGACGATGTGCCCCTCTACGATGATGGGACCGGGGGCGACGCCACGGCCGGGGACGGCACCTATGAACGAGACCTGATCATCCCCGCCTCGGCGCGCGTCTCGAACGAACGTGCCCTAGGCTCCTTCATGGATGAGGCCGGGAACTACGCAACCGTTTTGGACGCGTCCCGGTTTCTGACCGTGTACAGCGCTCCCGCGGCGGTTGAGATGCTCGATCCCCGGGTGGAAGAACCGCCGGAGAATGCGGGCGTGTCCCTACGGTGGACGAAATCGAGTGCCGACGGATTCCATGCCTACCGGATCTATCGTTCGGAGGGAGCAACGGTCGACTCGACCGACAGACTCATCGAGACGGCGTTGTCGATCAATAACCAGGAATACACCGACTGGGAGGTGGCCGAAGGGCACACCTACCTCTACCGCATCTACGTACAGGATGATCTGGCCTTGGAGACCGGATCCAACACGGTGACCGCCGAGGTGCCCAACGTGCGGCCGCCCACCTACCTTTCCCTGCGCACCCCCACTGCGGTCAGCACCTCCCGCATTGCCCTGGCCTGGGATGAAACGGCCGATCTTGATTTCGAGGCCTATCGCCTGTACCGGAACGAAACCGGGACGGTCAGTGAGGAAGACGAGCTGATTGTCGAGGTGACGGGCGAGCGCGAGGCATTCTGGGACGATGAGGGGCTCACCGAGAACACGACCTATCACTACCGCCTGTACACATATGATGAGGCGGGGTTGTTTACCCGGAGCAACGAAATCGAAGCCACGACGTCCAACGAAGCCCCTTCCGCGGTGACGCTCAACGCCGCCACGGGCATCGACAGCACCAGCGCCGACCTGTCCTGGACCCAGAGCAACGCGCATGACTTCGCCTACTACCGACTCTATCGCGATGAGATCGAGGCGGTGTCGACCGCGTCGACCTTCGTGGGCGAACTGGACAGCAATCTCTTCCTTGGATTCCACGATGACGATCTGAGTTCCGGAACGAGGTACTACTACCGGGTCTTCGTGGTCGATGACGCATCCGACCCGGAGGCCACCGGCAGCAACACGATTACCTTTGTCACTCCCGAAAGCGCTCGAGGCGGACCATGAGCAACGTGCCAAACGATACCGGCGGGCAATCGCCGGACGCGCCCTCCGAGGGCGGGCGGAACTTCGACTTCTCTCACTGGACCGAGCTGCCCTCGGCCGAGGTCCGGCAGGTAGAGGAGCGATCGGGAGGTCTGCCCAACGTCACGCTGCTCGAGAAGTGTGCCGCGCTCTTCGGTCTGATCGTACTCGCTCCGGTCCTGATCCTGATCGCGCTGGCCATCAAGATCAGCTCGCCCGGGGGGACCGTCTTCTATCAGCAGGAACGGGTCGGCCTGGACCGTCGTCAGACCGGCGAACTCGACGGTGGCCTCGAGAGCAGCGGAGACCGCCGCCGGATGCGCGGCTACGGAAAAGTGTTCTGGGTCTACAAATTCAGAACCATGATTCCCGATGCGGAAAAGAAGACCGGGCCGGTGTGGGCCCTCGACCGTGACCCGCGGGTCACAGGGATCGGCCGCGTGCTGAGGAAACTCCGGCTGGACGAACTCCCTCAGCTTTTCAATGTCATTCGGGGCGAGATGAGGTTGATCGGCCCGCGACCGGAGCGGCCCCACTTTGTCGAAAAACTCGTAACGGACATTCCCGAGTATCCCGAGCGGCAGAAGATCCCGCCCGGTATCACCGGCTTGGCGCAGGTGGAGCGGGAGTACGATGCAACCGTGGATGATGTGCGCAAAAAGGTGAAGTACGACATCTTCTATGTGAAGAATCGATCCAGCATCATGAATCTGAAAATACTGCTGAAGACGGTCGTGGTAGCGATCCGCGGCAGGGGAGCGCGGTAGGATCCTGCGGGGGGACGCATCGTTCATCCCGCGCAAGCATGAAGGGACTCATGTAGTGGCGGCTGTTTCCGAACACCTCCAGACCCACCCGGCGCCAATTCAGCCGGGCCACGCACCGGTCAAGGGGGTGGTGTGCCACCTGATTGCGAGCAATTTCGCGGGCGGCCCCGAGAAACAGATCGTCGAACTCAGCAGCCGGCTCGGCGACGTGGGTTGGGGCGTAGTCGTGGGTTCGTTTCGCGAACGCCGTCCCACGGTCGAAGTGATTGACTTGGCGGCCGCGCGGGGCCTTCAGACCTTCCTGATCGACACCCGCTCGCCGTTTTCCCCCACCGCGATCGGTCAGCTCAGCCGCTTCCTGGATCAGTACGACGTCGATGTCTTGGTGACCCACGGATACAAACCCAATCTGATCGGCTACCTGACGACCCGGCGTTCGGCGGTCATTCAGCTGCCGATGGTGCGGGGGTACACTGCCGAGAGCGGGCGCATTCGGTTCTATGAGGCCGTCGACCGGTGGGTCCTCAGACGATTCGAGCGAGTATTGTGCGTGTCCGAGGCCACGAAAGCACGCCTGGCCACGTACGGCATCGACAAAGAGCGCGTCGAAGTGCTTCACAATGCCGTGGCCTGCGGTGGTCCCCACGAGGCTCTCGATCTTCGTTCGGAGTTCGATCTGCCGCGACATGCGCGCATACTCGTCGCCGCCGGCCGGCTCAGCGTTGAGAAAGGTCACCGTTACCTGATCGAGGCCCTCCAGCAGTTGAATCATGTCGATGCTCCCATCCACCTGATCATTCTCGGGTCGGGTCGCGAAGAAGAACGACTGCGCGAACAGGCTGCCGGCGCAGGTCTGGTCGATCGGGTGATCCTGGGCGGATTCCGAAAGCCGATTCTTCCGTATCTCGCGGGGGCGGACCTGGTGGTCAATCCGTCAATGACGGAAGGCCTGCCCAACGTGGTGCTCGAAGCGCTCTCGATCCGCGCGCCGGTTGTGGCAACCGATGTGGGTGGGGTGGCGGAGTTGATCCTCCCCGGCAAGACGGGGAGGCTGGTGCCCGCAGGTGATGCCGCGGCGTTGGCGAAATCGATCGATGACGCGCTCGGCGATCCCTCCGGAACACGTGCAATGGCCGAAGAGGGCTATCGTCTGGTATCCGAGTCATTCTCCTTTACGACCCAAGCCAACCGTTTTGGGCGGTTGTGTGAAGATCTGATAGCGCCCGGGCGACAATCCTCGCCGGCGCCGGGGCCTCCGCCTCGGGGCGAGATCGAGCTGGGGCATCCAGAGCGGAGAGAGGGAAAACCATGAGACGAGCGATTGCTGTTTTGTTCTTCCTCCTGATGAGCGGGTCCGCCTGCGCGCAGGCCCAGGATGCCTTGGGATCCTCCGAGGTGTACAGGCTAGGACCGGAAGACGTCCTCCAGATCCAGATTTGGGGGCGCCCGGATCTCACCGGCTCCATCAGGATCGACTTCTCAGGGCTGATCCAGCTCCCGTTGGTGGGTGAGATCAGAGCCGAGGGCCGCACGGTGGAGTCACTCAGCCAGTCCCTCACCGAACGCTATCAGCTCCTCGATCCATCGATTCGAGAGGTGATGGTTGCGGTCACCGAGTACAACAGCCGCAGCGTCACCGTCCTCGGCGAGGTGCGCAATCCAGGACGGCACTGGTTCCGCCTGATCCCGGATCTCTGGACTGTGATTCTGACGGCCGGCGGGGCCACCTCCACCGCCGACCTGGCCTTGGTGCAGCTGGTCCGCCGGGATGAACTCAGCGGTGTCACGCGGACCCAGACCGTGGACCTGTCTCAAGGGATCAAGGACACGCCGCGAAGCACCCTGCCCGGCCTGAACCCGGGAGACACCATCATCGTCCCGCCTGCGGATGCCACGGTCGTGCCCAGCGATCGATTCCAGGTGCTGGGGGCGGTGCGCACGCCCGGGACCTATCGCATCAGCACGGCGGACCGGGTGGTGGAGGCACTCTCGATCGCGGGGGGCGCATTGGCCAACGCCGACCTCTCCAAGGTGCAACTCACCCGGGTCACTCCCGACGGGGTCGTGTCCTACGACCTCGACATGGAAGGGTACCTGTATGATGCTCGGCCAATGGCAGACCTCGGGCTCATCCCCGGCGACACGATAACCGTTCCCGCCAAGCAGTCCCCGATGAATCGGGTCTTGGAGGGACTCATGCGACTGGCGCCCATTGTCTCAGCCGCACTGAGCATCGCATTGCTCAGTCGGTAGGAACCGGACTTCGGCGAGAGGAAACCATGGCATCGTCCCTGGACAAAACGGTAGATCTCGGGAGCTACGCGCGCCTGCTCTGGCGGCGGAAGAGCATTCTGATGCTGGCGGCCGCCACCACGGTGTGCGCGACCCTCATTGCGCTCACGTTCATCCCGAGCGAGTACGAGTCGGAAGTGACCCTCATGATCGAGGAAAGCCGACTCATCTCGGATGAACTGGAGGATCTCATGGGGGGGCTGGGGTCCCAACCCAGCCGGCGCGGCATCGACGAGGAACGCATGTCCAGGCTGATGGGACGGATTCGCAGCCGACCCTTCCTGGAGCGCGTGATTCGTATGTTGAAGATGAACGAGGATCCGCTGATTCGAGAGCAGGCCGAGGCGAGGAGTCAGCGTTATCCGGAAGTCTCGGCGGACGAGATGGCGATCCGCATCCTGCAGGACAACCTGCAGTCGAGGATCCGGTTCGGATCCGCAGGCACCGGCATCTACAAGGTGATCGTTGCGGACTACAGCGCGGAGAACGCGCAGGTCCTCGCCAAGTGGATCAGCGAACTCTTCGTCGACACCTCCGATCAGGAGTCGCTCGAACGCATCAAGGCCGCCCGCGAGTTCGGGACGGAACAGCTTCGTATCTACGAAGAACAGCTGCGCCGTTCCGAGAACGCCCTGGAGAGATACAACCGTTCGGTCATCGAGCGCAATCTCACGCACAGCGTGGTCCGCCGCGAGAACCTCACCTTGGCCGAGGCCCTCCACCGGCGCATGATCGATGAGGCCACCATCGCCCGGGTTCGTCTCAAACCGCACACGCAGAGCCTTCTGGAACTCGGCATTGTCACGGACCAACCCGTCCTGAGGGAGGATTCGGAGATCAAGGATCTCGCTCAGAGCCTTTCGGCCGCGCTCCAGAATGATCTGCTGGACCAGTTGGGCTCGAACACGGGTGACGTGGGGGACTGGACCCCGCCGCTGAGCTACAGCAACCTGCGGCGCGATCTCCTGCAGCGCATCGAACTCGTCAGCGCCGACTACTACCGGGACGTTGCACCTGAGGTCCTGCGCGTGGTCACCACCCATGCGTTCTCCAAGTTCGACCTGGAGGCCCAGCAGGCGGCGGCCGACATGATCGGCGGCGCAATCTCAACCTACAAGCGTCAAGCCGAGTCATCCCCTGGAGGGGCGATCGAACTCACGCGTTTGGAGAGCGAGGTCGAAACCAATCGGCGCCTCCTGCAGTCATTCCAGGCGCAGCTGGTGGCCAGCGATGTCAGTCAGGCCGTGGAGATGACCAAGTTGGGCCTTCAGATCGAGATTCTCGATCCGGCCCGGATGCCGCTTTCTCCCAGCCGCCCGAATCGGATGAAGATCCTCGCGGCCTCGCTGTTCCTGGGCGCTCTCTTAGGCACCGGCATCGCATTCCTGAGCGAGACGTTGGACCCGGTGATGCGCTCCCTCAGCGATTTCGCCAAGATCGTTCCGGAACCGCTTCTCGGAACGACCCCGCTCCTCTCGCACGTCACGGATCACCGGCCTTGGGTGCGCCGTCATTGGATCCCGCTCGCACTGGCCCTCGTCATCGGGGTGACCGGGGCGGTCTTCCTGATTCGCAGCAGCGTTCTACAAAGCTGGGCGACCACCGGGCAGCCCGTGAAGGTCGTCAACCCAGAAGGTAGCATTCATGAAAACCCTTGAGAGACTTGCTGAAGATTGGCTGCTGGCCACCGAGATTCACAAGCTGGAGGCGCGTCTGTGGCGTCGGGTCAAGAGAGACCGGCTCCAGGTCGTGATGCTCACCAGCGCGGTGCGCGAGGAGGGGAAGACGATCACGGCGGCCTATTTGGCGACCGCGCTCGGACTGCACCCCGATCGGAAGATCCTTGCTCTGGATCTGGATTTCCGGGCGCCCAAGCTCAACTCGCACCTCGGCCTGGACGGTCCGGACACGTTGGGGGAAGTCTTGAAGGGCGAACGCTCGATCGAAGAGGTTATCGTCAAGACGAGTCTGCCCAATCTCGATGTTGTGATCCCGCCGGCTCGAGGCGAGGATCCCGGTCTTCTGAGACGGGCCGCCGAGCTGACCCGAGCGCTGAACTACCTGAAACAGAACTACGATCTCATCCTCATGGATGTGCCGGCGATCATCCCGGTCGCCGATGCGTCGGGGCTTCTTCCCTATGCTGACGGTGTGCTCCTGATCGCCATGGCGGGGAAGACTACGAGACCTTTGCTCAACCGCGCCCGCGAGATGTGTTTGGGGATGAATGCCAACATCCTGGGACTCATCGTTGGGAATCTGAAGGAAGCCGCGCCCGAGTATGTCGATTCCGGATACTACTACGGCTATGGCTACCACCAGTGAGATACCCGCTCCGGCGGTTTCCCTCGTGCTCCCGGTCCTGAACGAGGCCCGCGACATCGGTCGGCTGCTCGGGGAGATCCGTGATCAGACCCAGCCTCCGGGCGGATTCGAGGTCCTGGTCGCCGATGGTGGCTCCACCGACGAGACGCGAGCGCTCGTGAAGGAAGCCGCCGAATCGTGGCCGTCCTTGCGACTCATCGAGAATCCTCGCCGGCTGAGCAGCGCGGGGCGTAACGTCGGTGCCCAGGCCGCCCGCGGGAAGTACGTGTTGTTCGTGGACGGCCATTGTTCGCTGCCGCGGAAGGACTATCTGGTTCGCCTGGTGGAGCTCTTCGAGTCGACCGGCGCCGCCTGCCTCTCCCGTCCCCAACCGCTCGATCGGCTGGGCGACAATCCCTGGGCCCGGGCGATCTCGGCGGCCCGGCACTCTCGGCTAGGACACAACCCCTCTTCCGACATCTACGGCGGAGAGCCCGACTACACGGATCCCCGCTCGGCCGGGGCGGCCTATCTTCGGGAAGTGATCGAGAGCCTGGGAGGCTACGACGAAAGATTCGATGCCTGTGAAGATGTCGAGTTCAATCACCGGGTTGCCGAAGCGGGGCTGAGATCCTATCGGCACCCCGACCTGAGCGTTCCCTATCAGCCTCGAGCAAGCCTGAAGGGGCTGTTCCACCAGATGCTGCGCTACGGTCGCGGTCGCGCGCGTCTGATGGCCCGCCATCCGGGCTTTGTCTCCGCCCCCCTCCTGATCCTCTCCATGCTGCCGCTCCTCGCGATCGTCTGCCTGATCCTGCTGGGCCCCGGACGGGGGGGCGTGCTGGTGGGGGGAGGGGTGACGGCCTATGCCCTGGGGGTGCTGATCGAGAGCGCCCGGTTGGGACAGGGCGTGAAGGCCGCACTGCGATGTGCGGCGGCGTTCGTCACCATTCACCTGGGACTGGCAGCCGGTTTCTGGCGAGGCCTGCCGGAGTTTCGGAAGTTCCGTCCGCCACCTCGGCCGGCAGCATAAAAGAGAGCCTCCCGCTGCGAAGTGGAAGGCCCTCTGGTCGTTCTCTTTCGGAAGACGCTTAGCTTTGGCGTTTCCTCCTCCAGGTGGCCCCGGCGATGGACACCAGACCAGTTCCGAGCAGCATCAGCACGCCGGGCTCGGGGATTTCCGGAACGCCCTCGAGCTGACCCAGCATGCCCTGACCGTCCTGGGCATTGATCGGCCTGTAGTAGTTCGCCAGATACTGCGTCGGGTCCTTGAGATGGTAGAGCTTCATCAGCATGTCGCTCGCCATACTCCGAACGGTGCTGTTCACATACTGTACGGAGAAGTCACCACCGTCCGTGTCGTGGCTCTGATACCACGAATTGCGGCCGAAGTGATCCTTCCAGTCGGCTTCATGACTGACCTCCCACAGCGCGAGCTGCGCCGCGGCGGATTTCCTCCGAGTCAGATTGTCCCGGCCGTGCTCGTAGTAGAGCCAGGACGCCTCCCCGGTGTTGTACGGCGGGTTCGGATCCGGGGGCACGACCATGATGTCCACTTCCCAGGTGTCGCCGAAATTGAAGCTGTGGAAGATGTCCAAGCAATAGAGGGGAGAGTCCTTTTCGACGCCATCGAGCTTCCAGTCGAAAGCTCCCACGCCGAACCAGCCCCACTCCCAACCCATATTCTGATCGTAGACCGACACGTGGGAGCTGGCGCTCCCCACCATGTAGTCGGTGACCTGCAAGAGCCCCGTCTGGGCACCGGCCGTCCCGATCAGGGCCGGCAGCGCGAGCGCGAGGCAGATCATCGTCATCGCTGTTGTTTTCATCGGAGTCCCCTATTCCTTCTCATCCGTGGACTTCTGTCGTGCTAAGTGTCAGTTGAAACCTGTCCGCCTGAAGGAGGGGCACGATCTGTGCCGTTGGGAAAAGGGACGGGATTGATCCCTGTAATTCGATGTGATCTAGGACGTTACCTTCGGTCAGGCTGCTGGCGGTTTTCGACCACTGGATCGCGGCCTGCAAAATAGTGTAAGGCAGGGGCGACAACCTCAGGCCCTTGATCAAACTCGTGCTTGTTAGGTAAAACAGGGCAGGCACTTAGGGGCTACGGCTGAGTGTCCGGGTTTCCTGTCAGATTGGAGGCCGATCACAGATTCAGGCCGGCTAATCCGGCCCAGGGTGCACTCCGGTGGGTGTGAGGGGGCAAGTCGTTTACCTAGAGGGCGTTTCCGGGTCGGCCTTTGTCACCTCCCCTGGGGACAGGCAGGGGAGGTGTCGGAGGAGATCGTCAAAGATTCGGACAGTGCAGCTTATTGCACCAAAATGACTTTCTTGGACTCCACCCGGGTCTTCCAATCGAGCCTGATGAAATACACGCCGGCGGGGACACCCTGTGCATCCCAGGTGACTTCCTGGGGGCCGGGCTGGCGGTGGCCCTCGTCGAGCACGGCCACCCGGCGACCGTCGATCGCGAAGACCCCCAGGCGAACCTCGCCTTCGTCCGGAATCGAGTAGCTGATGGCGGTTCCGGGGAGGAACGGGTTGCTCTGGCGCGGGGTCAGGTCCAGGGGCGCTTCAGACACCGTGATGTAGTAGACCTTGGTGATCAGATCCGATTCCAGGGCGTTACCGGTGGTCAGCTCCACTGTGTAGGTTCCCGCCTCGGCGTACACATGTTCAGGATTCTGGCTGGAGGAGGTCGTGCCGTCGCCGAAGTCCCAGAACCAGAAGATCGGGTCTTCACTGGGGGTCAGGTCCGTGAAGCTCACGTGGAGCGGTGCGTAGCCGCTGGTGGGGCTCCCGGTGAAGTCGACGCAGTTTCGAATCGGCGTATCATCGCCTTCGGTCACCGTGATGTAATCCTCGATCGTCATCGTGTCGGAACCGTCCTCGTTGGTGACGGTCAGGCTGACGGTGTAGACGCCTGCCTCATCGTAGGTGTGCTGCGGCACCCGGGTGTTGGAGGTCGTTCCGTCCCCGAAGACCCAGAGCCAGGTGCAATCTTCCCCCTTGCACTTCTCGGCAAACTGCACGGGGAGTGGCTTGGCCCCGTTCAAGGGAGTCGCCGCGAAATTGGCCTCGGGCGGATCCAGCGGGGCGAATACCGTGACGAACTCGATCTCGGTGATCGTGTCCTCGCCCCCCGCATTCGTCACGGTGAGGCTTACGGTGAAGGTCCCTTCCTCCGCGTACTCGTGGCTGGGATGCTGCTGTGTTGACGTGGATCCATCGCCGAAGTTCCACATCCAAGCGGTGGGGGCGTTGGTGGACTCATCGACGAAATCGACCTCGAGAGGCGCCGCACCCGACAGAGGGTTCCCATCGAATCCGGCCTCGGGCGCCGGCGGTGTGGTCGGCGGTTCCGAGAAGAAGAGCACTTCCCAATCCGGCACATCGATGGTCCGCTGCTCGAGGAGGAAACCCTCGGGGAACTCCGCGGTGAAGTCGTAAGGATTGTATTCGTCGGTCACGATGACGTCGGGACCGGAGCCTTCCGTATAGATGGTGAACTCATCGATCGTGAGCTGCGCCTCGCCCTCATCGTCGGTCGTCGCCGTGGCCGCCAGGTTGCCGTCGTCATCGCGCACCTCGATATCGATGTCGGGGATCGGCTGGTATTCCTCGTCGAGTGTCCGGACGTTGCCGGTGTAGGCCACGCTCCAGCTGGTCGGCAGCCAGGGCCAACCGACTCCGAAGTTCTGGAAGTCACCGCCGTCGTTGTCGACGAACCGCAGGTTCTCGACCGAGCAGCCCGCGAAGAAGACATCATATTTCCTGGTGGGGACGGAGGTCGGTTCCCGGCTCCAGCTGTTGGCCCGGAACACGACGTCGCTGGCATCGACCGGGACGTCCGGGTGATTGGGCCCGTGCCAGAGGGTCGCGCTGAAATAGCGGTCATGCGTGATGAATTCGTTTTCTTCGACGACGCACCCGCTCCCCTCTTCCATGCCCGCGATCTCGACCGCGGTGGCGTACATTCCGTAGTCGTTCGGGTCGTACATGTCGCCGCCCAGATGCCGGGCGATGAAGGTGTTGTGATGGATCCAGTTGTTGCCGCCGGCAGCGTCTCCAAGCACGAGGGGCGATCCGTTGCTCACCGTCGTCAAGGTGTTCGCGAGTCCCTTGGAGATAACGTGGTTGCCGTAGACCTCGACGTCGGTGCAGGACTCGAGCTTGATCCCGTGGGCGGAGAGACGGTTGTATTCGTCCCAGAGTGGCTGTTCGATCACCTCGACCTGGTTGTCGTAGACCTTGATCTGGCCGCAGAGTTCAACGTGGATACCGCGGCCGTTGGTGGCGTTGATGATGTTGTCGTAGGCCTCGAGGCGATTGCCTTGGAGACCGACGCCGTAGCCGTTGGTGACGACCGTGTTTGCGTAGACCTGGTTGTTGTAGACGTGTCCCCAGACCTCGGCCGGCGTCCGCCTCTTCACGCGGATGCCCCACTGGCGACAGTTGTGAAGGATGTTATCGTGGATCTCGATCGTGCCGTCCCAGGTCGCGAGCACGTCGATCGATGCGCGCCCTTGATGTCGATTCGTGACGACGGTGGTGCTGTCGGTGACCGTGTTGTTGTACAGGTGGAGGTTGTAGCACTCGTCGTACAGGATCGCGTGGGTGTCGTCCCCGAAGATGAGGACGGATACGTCATGGAGCGTGAGGTCATGATTCTCATAGCCCTTGACCGCGAAGCAGTACGTCCCGCTTCCGCCCTGCACGACGGAGCCGCCCCGCACCGTGGCGCCATGAGAGGCATTCCAGACGCTGATGTCCGAATTGCTCCAGCGCGGATTGCTGTGCGGGTAGGGTGGAGGCATGACCACCCCGTACCGGTACGTGTTCGATCCGGTCCCAAAGGTGACCGTGCGTCCGTTGAGGTCGAGGGTGACATTCTGCGCCGCGAAGACGAGAGCGGATCCGGTGGTGGTGATGTCTTCGGTGAGAATGTAGGTCTCACCGGCTACATCTAAATAGTATGGCCCGGTCCCGACGGCGGCGGAGTTGAGATAGATGTCGGCGCGCGCTGTGCACAGCACGGCAAGAGACATGATCGTCGCAAGGGCGATCTGCAGAAGTCTGTGCATCTGATGTCCTGACTCCGAATATCCGTCCTGGATCTCTCCCCCTGGGAGGGCCAGGCAACCACGCCCCGAGACCTCCTGCGGAAGTGGCAATCCCTGTGCCACTGCAGTTATCGGCCAGCGCCCGCCGTATCCTTTTCCGTTTTTACGGATTAGGCCGGTAGACCCGATTTCGGGCCCAGGCGGCCTGGGAGGGTGCAGCCGTGCAGCGTGCACGCGATGGGAATGCGAACTGCGAATGTCCGCCTGTTGGGGTGCGCGGCGGCCAAGGGGGCCCAAAATCGGAGACAGGCCAGGAGGGGCCGGCAAACCACGTGCTAAAGGGGAATCGGCCTTCATTTTGCCCGGCCTTGGGATCTTGCCTGGGGGACAGGACGGGGCTACATTGACGCCGCCGAGGGACCCTCGGACGCGTCGGGCCGGGGTCGATGGCAGGTGCAGGAAAGAACAGGACGGGTGTTGTGACCGAGCAGGGCGGCAAAACCTCCGAACGGGCCGAACGCCAGGGCGTCCGCGTGCTGGCCGACCACGGGAGGTCCGGCTACTTCCCAGGGATCCGCCGCCGAATCACGCTCAATGCCACCTTCGAGCGGTTCCTGAGGCGTTTGCCGGGCGGAAACGCCCTGGCCGAGGTCCTGTGGGGAGTCCAGTGCTGGTTCGTGAGCCTCACCAGCCCCCGGGACCTTCCGATCGTGACCGTGGGATATGGCCGCGGGATGGTCTTCACCTACCTCCAATATTGCTTCCGTTGGCTGTTTCGGCCTCGTACGCAGGTCATGTTCGACCTGTTGCTCGATCACCCTTGCGGTTCTGGCTGGGGGGCGGTCTACGAGCGGTTCAAGGTGCGAGCGTTCAATCGGGTCGTGGATCGGGCGGTGATCTGGGGGGAGGCCGACATTCCGCGCTATGCCGAGGTCCACGGGCTGGAGCGCCACCGGCTACAGTTCCATCCGTTTCACATCACGCTCGATGGATATGATTTCGATCTCGGTGACGATGGATACATCTTCGCGGGCGGGAACGCCGCCCGCGATTACCCGACGCTCATCGAAGCGCTCAAGGGCATCGACTATCCCGCATTCGTGGCCACCACCCGCCCGGAGGTGCCGCCACTTGCACACGGACATCCGCACATCACGGTGCGCGGTGTTTCGCCGGCCGAGTTTCGCAGGAAGATGGCGCGCTGCACATTGGTGGTCGAATGTCACGATGTGTGCTTCTTCCGCACGGGCGGCCATCAGACCTTCCTCAATGCCTTTTGGATGGGCAAGACCTTCATCATGGCGGATCGGGCCAGCGCGGTGGGGTATTTCGAGGATGGGGACCTTGGCTTTGTGGTCGATCACGGCGACGTGGAGGGGCTCAAGGCGCGCATCCGTCAGCTGCTGGAGAACCCGGATCTGCGTACGCGGATGGCCGAACGCGCGCAACGTTATGCTCGCCAACCCCGTTTTTCGGGGACCGACTCAATGCAATCGATCTACAACGTGGCCATCGCAATCGACGGTGAACGCTGGGGCTACGACTTCGCGTCCCGCGAGATCGACCTGTATTGAAACGGTGCAGGGTCGCGTGGGGTGGTGAGGATCGTCTCGTAGAATCGTTCGTACTGGGCCAGAATCTGCGCGCGGGCAAACCGGCTCATCGCCTCCCGCTTCGCCTGCGCACCCAGCTCGCGTGACCAGGACGGATTCACCAGCAGTTTCTCCAGCGACTGAACCAACTCAAGCGGACGGGTGACGTCGTAGAGCAGGCCGGTCAGCTCCGGACGGATGGCCTCTGGATTTCCGCCGACTCTCGAGGCGACCACCGGTTTGCCGGCCGCCATGTACTCGATCACGGCGTTGGAAAAGGACTCGTGGGTCGAGGTGAGGGCCGCGATGTCGAATGCGGCCAGGCAGGGAAGGACGTCCTGCTGCTCGCCGGCGAGGATCAGCCGGTCTTCGAGACCCTCGCTGCGGGCGGCGGCCAGGAGCGTTTCGCGCTCCGGCCCTTCCCCGACCAGAACGCAGGCGACATCGAATCGCTGCCGGAGGATCGCCACGGCACGCACGAGAGAGACGAGGTTCTTGACCGGGCGGAGATTGGCCACCGCGCCGATCACCATCGTCTCCTCTTCCAGTCCCCAGGCGGATCTCTGCGCCGTGCGTAGAGGCGCAAGATCTTGATCGAATCGTTCCAGCTCCAGGGCATTGTAGATGACCGACACGCGGGTCGGCGGAGCGTGTTCCCCCCGGATCGCCTGCTCCGCGGCGGCCAAGGAGTTGGCCAGGTAGTGCGAGGTCCACCGTCCCATGAGGCGCAGGACCCAGCGGTCCAGTCCCGATTGCCAATGTCCGATGTTGCGCCTCGTGGCCACCAGGGTGCGAAGCCCGAGCCGCCGGGCGGCGAGCGCACCGACGATGTTCGCGTCATGGAAGTGCGTTTGAAGCAGGTGGAAAGGTCTCTCGCGATAGACTTGCGCGAGCTGGGCCAGCCCCCGGGACAGATCACCGCTCAACCACTTGTGCATATCGAGCACGTCGTAGGTCAACCCGGACTGGCGCATCCAATCCGTCTCGCGCAACACGAAGAGGCGGGTACAGAAGCGCTCAGGGTCGAGACCGCTCAACAGAGTGAGCAATTGGCGTTCCGACCCCGCCGAGGGGGTTTCAATCGTATCGATGATAAAGGCCAAGTCGTGCATGACGCCTCTGTGTAGGCCAAATCAGCTCGTAAGGCGAGCAAAAACACCTTCAGCGGTTCTGATTCCAGAGTATACTGGGCCCTCGCACGACCGGCCCCCAGGGACCAAGGGAGGGTTACGTCCCCGATGGCCAAGGATTTGGCTCTATCAGGTTGGCTTTCGTCCTGGTTCTTCGACCTCATCGCCCGCCACGAGCGTGTGCCGGGACTGCGCAATGCCATCTTCGAAATCGACGCATTTCAGCGTTTGACTGCGGCCGAGCGCGGGGCCCACCAGGACCGGGAACTCGGCCGGCTCATTCAACACGCCTACGAAACCGTGCCGTACTATCGGGAGATCCTGGACGCCCGCAAGCTCCGTCCGGAGGATATCCGGGGAGTTGGCGATCTCTCCGCCCTGCCCACGCTGACGAAGGAGATCATTCGCGATCGAGGCGCAGACCTCCTGTCGACCACCTACCGACCCGATGAGATTCACCGGAGCAATACGGGCGGCACGACCGGGGTCCTCATGGACTTCTATCGTGACAACCCGTCTCTGATCCGCAAGGAAGGCGCCCTGCTCTGTTTCGAAATGTGGGCGGGATGGTCGATCGGGCGTCCCCTGGGGATCGTCTGGAATGTCGGGATGGACATGGGTGGAACGCCGACCTGGCGATCAAGGCTGAAGAACCGTCTCTACCGGCGCACGTTCCTGCTGGACGCATACCAACTCGATCCGGGAATCGCGAAGGGGTTGGTGGAGACCTTGCATCGGAATCGTCCGGTCATGCTGCGCGGGTTCACCAACCCACTCTACGGCCTCGCGTCTCTCGCAGAGGAGGCGGGCCTGGAGATGCCCCCGCTGGCTGGCGTGGTTTCGACCGGCGAGATGCTCTACCCGCATCAGCGGTCTCTGATGGAAAAGGTGTATGCGTGTCCCGTCTATGACTCCTACCGCTCACGCGAACTCGGCCCCGTCGCCCAGGAATGCGACCGCCATGATGGGTTCCACATCAACGAGCACGGGATGATCAT
Source organism: uncultured bacterium (assembly GCA_964612295.1). Taxonomy (GTDB): domain Bacteria; phylum Eisenbacteria; class RBG-16-71-46; order CAIMUX01; family WJJG01; genus CAYQJL01. Next base: position 35,119 of record CAZTDY010000019.1, read on the forward strand.
CGAGACTGAGGCGCACCCCGAGACGCCCGACGTGGACGAGCTCATCTGCACGGACCTCTACAACTACGGGATGCCCTTTATCCGCTACCGAACGGGAGATGTCGGCACGATTCGAACCGATCCCTGCACCTGCGGGAGGGGCACGGCCCGGTTGGATGAGCTGGGTGGCCGGCTGGCGGATGTCTTCGTGACCCGGGACGGACGGACCATTCAGCCCGGTTCGTTGTTGGTGGTGTTGATCCTCACGATTCCGGATGAGATCGGCCAGATCCAGGTGATCCAGGAGGACTACGAGCGCTTCGTGATCAACGTCACCAAGAAGCCGCCGCTGACCGAGGCCACCCGCGCACACCATGAAACCAAACTGCGCGAGCTGTTCGGGGAGGGTACTTCGGTCGATCATCGGGAGGTCGATGAGATTCCTCGGGAGCCGAGCGGGAAGCTCATCTTCGCCAAGAACGCAATGAAACGAGTGACCCCGCCGGCCGGGTAAGACCGCGCCTAGCTGAGATACGGCAGAGGGTCGATGTCCGAGATGCTGAAGCGGTACTTGCCGGAGGCCTCGAGCGGGATGGAGTCGACCCGCTCGATGTCGTAGGACATGTTGGGTCCGAAGAACCGTTCCACCGACTCGGCGATCATCCGCTTCGACACCTCCGCAAAACTCTGATCGGTCGCGAGGCGCAGCAGGATGAAGTCCTGTTTCTTCTGCACCAGTTGCGCCTGGATGATGCCGGGCACCCGCGCGATGAAGTAGATCGTCATCGCAGCCCCCGAGACCACGGTCCCCTCCGGCGTGACGACGAAGTCGGTGACCCGGCCGCCCACGATGTTCATGAGCGGCAGCGTTCGGCCGCACGGGCACACGGAATCCAGCAGGACCCCCACATCGCCGATCTGATAGCGAATGAACGGCATGGCGTAGTTGTGCAGGTCGGTGATCACGAGCTGGCCCTCTTCATCGGGCCCGCAGGCACGGGTTCCGCGAACGATCTCGACCAGCAGCGTGTCCGCCGCGATGTGCATGCCATTGTGTGCGCTGCACTCTGATGCGATGACGCTGAACTCCCTGCTCCCGTATCGATTGTAGACGGGGCAGGTGAAGACCTCCTCGATCAGCCTCCGCTGGTGATCGGTGAGCATCTCCGCGGAGGTGATGATGCTCTTGGGCCGGTGGTAACCGGTCAGTTTTCGCTGGCGCACATAGCGCGCGATGAGGTACATCGCGTTCGCATAGGCCACGTAGGTCGAGGGTTTCTCCCGATTGAGCTTCTCGATGAACCCGGCCACGGTGTCGTCGCTCATCGAGCTCGTATCGAGCACGACTCTCCGGCTGAAGAAGGTCTCCCGCAGTTTGTCCATGAAGGTGCGCGGCGCGTTCAGGTCACGCTGATGCCCCCAAATGGCGGCGCCCTTGTGATGCGGCTCCAGCCCCGCCCAACGGTCATGGCGAATCGTGTTGGCGACGCGACGGTAGATGCTTTCGCGATTCAGCACGAACCTGAGCGGGGATCCGGTGGACCCTCCGGTTTGATTGGGGATCCGGTCCTCGGGTCCGAAGTTCGTCGCCATGAGGGTGTCGCGATGTTGCTGAATGTCCGCTTTGGTGAGGAGAGGCACACCCGCGAGATCAGCCGGCGAGGTCACCGACTCGGGGTCGAACCCGGCTTTGGCGAACCGCTCGGCGTAGAAGGGACAGTGAGCGGCGGCATGGCGCAGGAGTTCCCGGAGCCGGTCGCACTGCCAGGCGTCCAGGTCGGCAGGGGGGAGGTACTGTGCCCGCTTGGTCTCCTCCAGGTACTTCAGGTCCGTGCTGCGGTTCTTCCAGCGCAAGAGCGGCGCGATCAGATAACGCGATATGGGTTGGATCGGATCCATGCGTCGACCTGGGTTCTTGGCCGTGTGGCCGTGGCTCTGAACATTCGCCGGGCAGCATAAGCGACCCCCGAAAGCGATGCTACCGAATCTGTCGGCCCAAGAGGGGGCTAGCTTTGCTCCAATCGGAATGAATCCACATAGATGCTCAGGGGCTCCTGCGGACGATTGGCGAACAGGATGAGGTTGCGGATTCGTTTCAGATTCAGCTGCCGCTCCCGCGGCCCGTGCCGGATGTCCGAGACCGTGACCACGAACTGCTGCGCGCCGGGGTGGATCGTCAACACCCGGTTGAAGGCATCGCGATGGTCAGCCGCCCACTTCTCATCATCGATGCGCAGGATGAGTTCGACCGGTTCGGGGAGATCGGAGTAGACGTCGAAGACCAGCCGGTCGTAGCCGGTCCAGTCCGGATAGGGCTCTTTGAGATGCAGGGCAGGATAGTCGGCCGACCGGTAGGTCAAGAGGCCCACGAGCTGCTCCCGTTCGTTTCCCTGGAGCGGGCGGGCCCATCCGGCGGGCGGCGGCACGATCTCGAGGTCGGCGTCGCGACCCAGCACGAACGTCTTCTCCCATGCCCCGCCGAACTCACAGAGCGCCGGGAAGGCGGCATTACGCCCGAGGAGGGCCGGGATCAGCCGGCCCAGGGGAAGAAAGGCATAGGCGACGAGGGCCGCCGCCACCAGGACGAGCACCGGCCGCAGGTGCCGACCGTGAGCGGGCCGCTTTCGATCGAAGGCATAGCAGATGAGGAGTGCGGCCGCGGCGCCCAGTAGATTGCGCATCAGGTCACCCGGGTCCGCATCGCGTGGCCCGGCCATCTGAATGGCCTCTGTCGCACCCGCCAAACCCGTTGCGATCACGAAGGCGATCGGGTAGCCCCACAGTCTGGGAAGGCCGGCGGGAACCAGCAGAACAAAGGCCGTCTGCAGGAGGGCCACGGTCAGCAGGCCGAAGAGGGGCGTGTGGCCCGCGTCGAAGAGGGTGGTCCACAAGAGGTATCTGTTGGGAGCGCCCACGAACACTTGCAGCGCGACCAGGGCGATCGCCAGGACAATCCACAGCCCTGCGTACAGCCGCATCGACCGGGTCATCGAGCCTCCGCGCCTATCGTGTGTCCCGACTCCATCCACCATTGATATCAGCCTCCCCGGAGGGCGGCAATCATTCAAATGTTGCATCAGGGGTGCGAAAGAATCATGATCTCAGGTGGTTTGTCGGCCAGGTGCCCCGATCGGGCGTGTCAAGAGCTGGAGGAAGAGGATGCGAGTGGCGGATCGAGAGATCAACTTCGACGACGACGGCTTCATGCTCGAGCCCGCTGTCTGGGATGAAGCGGTGGCGGCCGCCATTGCTCAGGAAGAGGGAATCGAAGAGCTCACCGAAAAGCACTGGGCCGTCGTGAACTTCATCCGCGGGTATTGGAAGGAGCACGATCTGGCGCCTCCGGTTCGACTGCTCTGCGGTGAGGCGGGGGTCAGCGTCCGGGAGGTCTTCAAGCTGTTCACCTCCGGTCCGGCCAGGGGAGCGTGTCGGGTAGCAGGTCTGCCGAAGCCCGATGGCTGTGTCTAGATCAGACGGGGGATACGGCCCGATGCGTTTGGCGCGCTGGATGAGCACATGGAGATGATGCTTCTGCGCGTTCTGTGTGGGCTGAGTGCCATCTGGGCGATCGGCTCACTTCTCGTTCAGCTCTACCGGGCGCGGGCGGGGCAGCGCGCCGACTTCAGCGTGCGCCGCGGTGATTCGTTCCGCGGCATCCTCCACATCTTCACCCGCGGCATGATGCCCACTCACAAAGAGAGCGCCCACCACCACATGTTCGAATTCTCCGTGGGGTTGGGTTTTCACGTCGGCGCGATTGTTGCGCTCGCAGCGGTCCTGTTGCTCGTGCTCCTGCCGCGCCCGCCGACCGGGGCCCTTCACGTCCTTCGCCCCTTGTTTCAGATCACCTTCTTGTTGGGCCTGGTGCTTCTCGCGCGCCGCGTCTGGAGCACCCTGCTTCGCTCGCTGAGCACGCCGGATGACTATCTGGCGATCGGCGCCTCCTGCGGCCTGCTGTTGCTGGCCATGCTGGCACCGGCCGGCGACTTCGCGCGAGGTGCTCTGTTGCTCTACGCGACGGTTCTCTTCATCTATGTCCCCCTGGGGAAACTGCGTCACATGGCGTTCTTCTTTGCCGCTCGAGCCGATCTCGGACGGCGTTTGGGGTACCGCGGCGTCTATCCGCCCGCGACCCCGTCCACGGAGCAGAGCGATGTCCGGGCATCCTGACCTCCCCGTTGATCCCGGCCCCGAACTTCAAGCGGATCCGCCTCCGCTTGTAGCAGCGATCGCGGCCCTGGAAAAGGCCGTGCAGGGATCGGTGGAGTTTCATCTGAATGCCTGCGTGAAGTGCGGACTGTGCGGCGAGACCTGCCATATCTACCAGGCCGAACCGGAGCCGGAGAATCTCCCCGGTGCCAAAGCGGCCCGCGTCATGCAGCACTACCGCCGCTACCATACCTTTTTGGGCAAGTGGGCTCCCAAGCTGGTCGGCGCGCGGGATCTGAGCGCCGAGGCGCTGGCCGAATTGCGTGAGACGGTCTATGGACGCTGCACGGCGTGCGGCCGATGCGGGCTCCACTGTTCCATCGGCCTCGATGTGTCCGCCGTCATTCGCGCCGGCCGCCGGGTGCTGGCGACGGTGGGCGAGGTGCCTGACGGCTTGCAGCGCACGGTCGAGAACCAGCTCTCCACGGGAAACCAGATGGCCATCAGCCAGGAGGAACTCATCTCCACGGCGAGCTGGCTCGGAGAAGACCTGAAGATGGAAATGGGGGATGAATCGGCCCAGATTCCCGTCGATCAGCCCGGCCGGCGCGTTCTCTATCTCATCAACCCGCGAGAGGTGAAGTTCTTCCCCCTCTCTCTGCAGGCCGCCGCAGGGGTCTTCCACGCCGCCGGCGAGAGCTGGACGATCTCGAGCAAATTCTACGACGTCACCAACTACGGTCTCTTCTCGGGAGATGATGAGAGCGCCCGCGTCCTGACCGCCCAGGTCATGCAGGAAGCGGCCGATCTCGGGGTTGGGGAGGTCATCCTCTCCGAGTGTGGACACGGGTTTCGGGCGTTCCGCTGGGAAGGGCCGAACTGGATGGGGGCGGCCTATCCGCTCCCCATGCGGAGCGTCTTGGAGTTGCTCGAGGAGTATCTGCGGGATGGGCGCATCAAGGTCGATCCAGGCAAGAACCCCGACCGGGTGACCCTCCACGATCCGTGCAATCTGGTGCGCTGGGGCGGCGTATGTGAGACGCAGCGGCGGGTGCTCAAGCAGGTGACCACGGATTTTGTCGAGATGACGCCCAATCGCCAGGACAACTTCTGTTGCGGCGGGGGCGGCGGCATGCTCTCGATGAGTGAGTTTGCGAACCGGCGGGTGAATTCCGGTCAGGCGAAGACGGAGCAAATCCGGGCGACGGGCGCGAAGATCATCGCGACGCCCTGTCACAACTGCGCGGATCAGCTCATCGAGTTATCGAAAGTGGGCAAGCTCGGCGCCGAGATTCAAGCCGTCGTGGAGCTGGTCTACAATGCCCTGGTCCTTCCCGGGAACGAATAGCCTCTCTCTGCCCGCCCCGATCAGGATGGTGTCGCCGGACAGCGGTCCGCCGCCGTCTCGGCAATCGACTTGATGGCGAATTCGATCTGCTCGCGCGTGTTGAACGGCCCGATCGAGGCCCGCACCGTTCCGCGCGGCGTGGTGCCGTGGTGCTCATGCACCAGCGGAGCGCAGTGAAGGCCGGTGCGCGTCAATACGTTGTACTCCACGTCCAGAATCGTGCCCACATCACCGGCATCGTAGTTGTCGATCGTGAACGCGAGCGTTGCCACCCGGTTCTTGAGCGTGCGGGGACCCCACAGATGAACCCCATTGATCTGGGACAGACCATCCTGCAAGAGACCCAGAAGCTCCATCTCGTGGCGATGAATGTTCTCGAGGCCCCGCGTGCGGATCCAGTCGACCCCCGCCGACAGCCCGGCGATTCCCGCGAGGTTGAGCGTACCGGCCTCGAGACGGTAGGGGTACTCGCTGAGATGGTGGGGCACCGCGCTGCGGACGCCCGTCCCTCCATAGATCGTGCCGCGGATCTCGGCGTCATCGGCCACGCACAGGCCCCCCGTTCCGGTAGGGCCGAACAGGCCCTTGTGTCCGGTGAACGACAGGAAGCTGATGTTGCACTCCACCATGTCGAGCGGCAGAACGCCCGCGGTCTGAGCGGAATCCACGGCAAGCGGTACGTCCATCTCCCGGCAGACCGCCCCGATCGCTTTCAAGTCCTGAACGACGCCGGTCACATTTGAACCGTGATTGATGAGGACGAGTTTGGTGTTCGGCTTGATCGCCTTGCGCACGTCGGCGGGATCGATGTAGCCCTCGGGATCCGGCTTGAGGTAGGTCGCTTCGGCTCCCTCTTCGACCTTGTGATTCACCGGCCGGATCACCGAGTTGTGCTCGAGCATCGTCGTGACGATGTGATCTCCCGACTCCACCGTACCGTTGATGATGAGGTTGAGACTCATGGTCGCGTTGAGGGTGAAGATGAGCCGGTTGGGATCCTTGGTCTTGCCCGCCTGCTCCATACTCGGGTTGAAGAGGGAGGACAGCTTCTTTCGGGTGCCGTGAATCATCTCCTCGGCTTTGAGGGCAAGATCACATCCGGTGCGGCCTGGATTGACGCCGTAGTCCCGATAGAAATCATGGACCGTCCGATGCACCGCCTCGGGCTTTGGAAAACTGGTGGCGGCGTTATCGAGGTAGATGAGTCCTTCCATGCTGGCTTCCGATCCCCTTCGTTTGATGTGCTGCGTCTCTCCCGCACGCTGATCCCAAGGCCGTATATTCTGCATGTAAGTGGCACCTTGGGTCAATCAGATGCAATAAACAGCGATTTGCAGGTCGCCACAAGGACAATGATAACATAGGTACACCCATGCTCGGACATGTAGCGTAACGATCATATTTGCCTCATGTTAGCGTGTCGGAACCAGCGTCCACCTCTGCCATCACCAGGCCGGGTCGGCCACAGAAATGCTTCTTTCAGAGGGTGTTACGAAGGTTGCGTTACCTCACATGGGGGGACATGGGTGGCGGCGCAGAATCGGCCACGAGATTCCGACCTCGACTGGTCCAGCAACCGAAGTGACCTGCCGTTCGTCCAAAGGCACGGGCGATCGAAACAGGGTGCTTCGCGCCTGAGCTTGGAGAGGAGTGAGATACAGAGAGAAGACAATCGTGACTCTCAAACCGGCTCTCCGGTTTCGGAGGATCGGGTTCATGCCGGTCCTCAGGGGAACGAATACCCAGGGCATCATGACGACACCGTCATGACTGGCGCCGGAGGCATCATCGTCGTCGGAGCACGAGTCTGGTGCCAACATGCCGCGCGGCCCATCCATTGGTAATGAAAGATATTGTGAAGTTTCACTCTCGATTCCGGTGGGCAGGGTGCACAATTGCCTGCTCCGTCCGAACCATGCGAGATCGGCTTTCGGGGCGGAGAGGGACACCTTGACGGGTGGGGCCGGGAAGGGCACAGTCGGAGGACGACCCCTCTGACGCGCTCCGGCCGGCTGTGGAGAGGACGCATGGAAAATGCGCGGGCGAAAGAGAGCTTGGAGCTTCTTCGGGAGAAGCATCCGGAGAAGTTTGCCTCCGAATCGCGTGTCTTTGGCCATATCCGCCGCGGGGATCGGATCTTCATCGGGACCGCCTGTGGGGAGCCGCAGAATCTCGTCCGCGGTCTGATCGACTACGTGGCTTCCCACCCCAAGGCCTTCTTCGATGCCGAGGTCCTGCATGTCTGGACCCTCGGGGTGGCGCCCTATGCCGACGTGAAGTTCAAGCGGAACTTCCGCCTCAATTCCTTCTTCGTGGGCAACGACACCCGCGACGCGGTCAACACCGGCATGGCCGACTACTCCCCGATCTTCCTCTCCCAGATTCCGGCTCTATTAGAAAATCGGCAGGTGACCATTGACGTCGCGCTGGTCCAGACATCCCTGCCCGACGCCCACGGGTACTTGAGCCTGGGCATCAGCGTCGACATCACCAAGACCGTGGTCGAGAACGCCGACCTCGTGATCGCCCAGGTCAATCCGCAGATGCCCCGGGTGTTAGGCGACACCTTCCTTCACATCGAAGGTGTGGACTTCGTTCTTCCTCACGACGAGGCTCTTTTGGAGTACCGCGCGTCGGTGCCTGGTGACATCGCCCAGCGGATCGGCAAGTACGTCGGCCGTATCGTGCAGGACGGCGACACGATCCAGGTTGGATATGGGTCGTTGCCCAACGCGATCCTCGAAAACCTGGGGGATCGAAAACATCTTGGCGTGCACACCGAGCTCCTGGGAGATGGGATCGTCAAGCTGATGAAGGCGGGCGTGATCGACAACACGCGAAAGAACGTCGATCGCGGAAAGGCGGTGGCCGCGTTCAGCATGGGAAGGCCCGAGACCTACGCCTACCTGCACGACAACCCCGCGATCGAGTTTCGGCCGATCAGTTACACCAACAACCCGCTGACCATCGCCCGTATCGAGAACATGACGGCCATCAACATGGCTTTGCAGATTGATCTGACGGGCCAGGCGACCGCCGAGTCACTGGGAGCGACCTTTTACAGTGGAATCGGTGGCCAGGCCGACTTCATGCGGGGGGCCGTGCTGGCGCCCGGTGGCAAGTCGGTGCTGGCGATTCCCGCAACCGCCAAGGACGGTGAAGTCTCCCGGATCGTGCCCTTCCTCAGCGAAGGTGCGGGGGCCACCCTGGGCCGCGGGGACGTCCACTACGTCGTGACCGAAAACGGCATCGCGTACTTGCACGGGAAGAACATTCGCGAACGGGCGATGTCGCTGATCGCGATTGCAGATCCTAAGTTCCGACCCGAGTTGATTCGAGAGGCGAAGGCCAAGGGGTTGATCTACAAGGATCAGGCGTTCATTCCGGGCAAGAAGGGGGAGTACCCCGAGCAGTTCGAGACCCGTCGTGCGACCAAGGACAACATGCCGGTCATGCTGCGGCCGGTGCGGATCACGGATGAGCCGTTACTCAAGGACTTCTTCTACTCACTGACCGACCAGAGTATCTACCGCCGGTTCATCAGCCAGCGGAAAGACATGCCGCACGAGCGCCTTCAGGAATTCGCGGTGATCGACTACACTAAGGAGATGGTCATCCTCGTTCTCCGCGAGGAGGAGGGCAAGAAGGACGAGATCCTGGCCGTCGGTCAGTACGCCCTCGAAGATGAGGCTCACGTTGCGGAGGTCGCCCTGGTGGTGCGGGACACGTACCAGGGCCGGGGTGTGGGTCGGGAACTGTTGGGCTACCTCACGCACCTCGCCCGGCAACAGGGGTTGCTGGGGTTCACCGCCGAGGTCCTGGTGGAGAACACGCCGATGCTTCGGCTTTTCGAGAAGATGGGATTCGATATCGAGCGGCGAACGGCGGAGGGCATTGTCGAACTCCGGATGACCTTCCGAGGGGTGTCATGAAACGTCAGTCAGCGGGAGGCGGCCCGGATATCCGCACCCTCTTCGAGCCACGGTCGATTGCCGTCATTGGGGCGTCCCACGACCCCGACAAGATCGGCCACAAGATCCTGCAGAACATCACCGAGGGCGGGTATGCCGGCAAGGTCTACCCCGTCAATCCCAAGGGCGGCGAGATCCTCGGCCATTCGGTCGCCCCGTCCATCGAGGCCATCGAGGGCGAGCTCGATGTTGCCGTCACCGTGGTGCCCAGCAAGTACGTGATGGCGACTGCCGAGGCCTGCGCTGCGAAGGGCGTCAAATACAACATGGTGATTACCTCGGGGTTCTCCGAGGTCGGCAATCTCGAGGAAGAGCGGCGCCTGATCGCCCTGGGACGCAAGCACAACATGCGGATCCTGGGGCCCAACATCTTCGGGCTCTACTCCGCCAGCGCCTCGCTGGACGCCACCTTCGGTCCCGGTGGAATTCAGCCCGGCAATGTCGCGATCATCACCCAAAGCGGTGCGCTGGGCCTGGCCATGATCGGCAAGACCGCGGTGGAGAACATCGGCATCTCAGCGATGGTTTCGGTCGGCAACAAGGCCGACATCGATGAGACCGATCTCCTCCGCTATCTGGTGGAGCATGAGCAGACCAAGAGCATCATGATGTACGTCGAGGGTGTCCGCCAGGGCGCCGAGTTGGTGACCGCCCTCAAGGAGGTCACGAAGCGTAAACCGGTGGTCGTGATCAAGTCGGGCCGCTCGAAGCGCGGTGCGGCGGCGGCCGCCTCCCACACCGGGTCGCTGGCCGGATCGGATGAGGTCTTCGACGCGGTGATGCGGCAATGCGGTGTGCTACGGGCCGAGAGCATCAAGGAGGGGTTCAATCTCTGCAAGTTCCTGGCGACGAATCCGGTTCCGCAGGGGGCGAAGACGGTGATCGTCACCAACGGCGGCGGAATCGGCGTGCTCGCGACGGATGCTTGCGAGAAGTACGGCGTCGCGCTCTACGACAATCAGGAACGGCTGAGGGAGATCTTCGGACCGGTGACCCCCGACTTCGGTTCGACCAAGAACCCGATCGATCTCACCGGGGGTGCGGGGCCTGACTACTATCGTCACTCCCTCGAAGCGGGAGTGGCCAACGACGAGATCGATGCCACGATCGCCCTCTACTGCGAAACCGCTGTCTTCGATGCCGCCAGTCTCACCGACATGATTCGCGATACCTATGCCCAGTACCGCAAGGCGGGAAAGCCGGTTGTCTTCTCGGTCTTTGGGGGAGGAACCTCCCAGGAGAGCCTCAAGGCCCTGTCGACCGAACAGATTCCGGTCTTCGAAGACGTCTACGATACCGTCAGCGTCCTGGGCGGCCTTTTCCGTTACCGGGACTTCCTGACGCACAGCAGCGATGCGTTCGATGAGGCCGATATCGACGTGGCGGCGATCGAGGAACTCGCGGCCGCCGCCCGGGCCGACGGCAGGGGCTTCTTCCTGGCGCACGAGGGCCAGGCGTTAATGAAGGCGGCGGGCATCACGCCCCCCTTCAGCAAGGTTGCCCGGACCCTGGATCAGGCGATCCAGTTCGCCGAAGAAGCCGGCTACCCCGTCGTGCTCAAGGTTGTCTCGCGTGACATTCTCCACAAGAGCGACTCGGGAGGCGTGGCGCTCGACTTAGAAGATCGCGATGAGGTGATCGACGCGTATCAGGCCATCCTGCGCAACTGCCGCGCGGCGGTCCCGAATGCGCGTATCGACGGGATCGAAGTCTGCGAAATGGTCAAGTCCGGCACCGAGCTGATCATCGGCGCTCGCCGAGACCCGTCGTTCGGGCCCATCGTGATGTTCGGGCTGGGGGGGATCTACGTGGAGGTCATGAAGGATGTGACCTTCCGGGCGGCACCCATCAGCCGGGCCGAGGCCATGGAAATGCTCAAGGAGATCCGCGCCTACCCCTTGTTGATGGGGGTGCGCGGAGAGGATCCGAAAGATGTTCTGAGTGTCGTGGATGCGATCATCCGCCTGGCGACCGTCATTCGCCGGTGTGAGAGCATCTCCGACATCGAAGTCAATCCATTGATTGCCTACGAGCAGGGAATGGGATCGAAAGCGGTCGACGTGCGGGTTCTGCTCGCAGGTATCGAGGGAGGTCGGAGCGATGAATAGGCTGATTGTCGCATCCATCAGGAGTAGCGCGGGAAAAACCAGCATGATCGTGGGTCTCGGCCTGGGGCTCGGAAAAAGCACCGGGTATCTCAAGCCCTTCGGCGATCGGCTCCTCTATCGCAAGAAACGCCTCTGGGACTATGATGCGGCGCTCATGGAGAACATTCTCCAGCTCGAGGACAGCCCCGAAGACCTCAGCATCGGGTTCGACCACTCGAAGCTGCGCTTCATGTATGACGAAGCGGGCGTCAAGGAGAAGCTGGGCGAGATCATGAGCCAGGTCGAGGCCGACAAGGAGGTCCTCCTGATCGAAGCCGGGCGCAGTGTCAGCTACGGCGGCTCCGTGCACCTGGATGCGATCTCCCTGGCCCGGCACACGGGCGGCAGGCTTATCTTCGTGATCGGCGCCGACGAGTGCATCGCGCTGGACGAGGCCCATCTCATCAAACATCACCTGAACTTGGGGGGGATCGACTTCGGGGGCGTCATCGTCAACAAGATCCACGATCCCGAGGACTTCAAGAACACCTATGTCCCCGACATCACCGCGATGGGGATCCCCGTCCTGGGCGTCGTGCCCTACCTGCCGGAGCTGACCCGGCTGTCGGTTCGGTTGCTGGCCGACGCTCTCTTCGCGAAGGTCCTCGCGGGGGAGAAGGGACTGAGCGGGGTCGTGCGCAACATCTTCGTGGGGGCCATGTCCACCGATGCGGCCATGCGCAATCCGTTCTTCGGCAAGAAGGAGAAGCTGGTGATCACCAGCGGTGATCGCAGTGACATGATCCTGACCGCCCTCGAGGGAGACACGGTTGCGATCGTGGTGACCAACAACATCTTCCCGCCGGCGCACATCATCTCGCTGGCCGAGGAAAAGCAGACCCCGATCCTGCAGGTATCGGCCGACACCTTCCAGGTAGCCAAGCAGATCGACGACCTCGAGCGGCTGTTGACGCCGCAGGAGGCGGACAAGATCGACCTGCTGCGCGAAACGGTCGCCAAGAACGTGGACTTCAAGGCCGTGCTGGGGGGGTGAAGGTTCCGATCCGGTTCGATCAGCGTTCGGCGGATGCCCTCCTCAGGATGACATTTGTCCGGACTCGGGCAACCTCGATGAATGTGCCCTCTTCGGTGAGTCGTTCAATCCGCTCGGCGATCGTGTCCCAGTCGATCGAGGGCCGATCCACAAACCTCGGGCACCAGACAATGGTCTCGAACATGTCCAGCGGCCTCTGAGGAGGCCAGCCGCGCCAGTTCTGCGGCCAGCCGCCCGGAGGAAGCAGCGGATAGGGTTCTAAGTGCACCACGAGAGTCTTGATCGGATCGAGCCGGTCGAGTTGTTCGATGATCTCCGGCGGCTGGGCCGGCCGCTGGAGCAATGAGATGTCATAGAGCTCACCCAGATCGGCGCCCTTGATGGAGTGTTCCGTGTCGTTGAATGCAAGACGGCGGACACGGTGGCACTGAGGATGAAACCGCGCGATCATATCGGCCACGAAGTAGCGCGGGGGTGTCCCGCTACTCGCCAAGATCTGGTCCTGACTGAGAAAGCGTAACGTATAGGCCAGTTTCCAGGACGTCAGAACGACCTCGATCTCCTTCTCCTGCAGGAGTTCAACCAACTCCGCATCGCGCCCCGTATGCGCCGTCTTCCACGCCGGGCTGGCATACCCGTAGCTCACCAGGGTCAAGGCGATGACGAGCACGTGCAGGCCGATCCCCAGTGCTTTGGGTAGGAGGCTGAGTGCGCGGGCTCGGGCCACGAGGATGGCGGGGGCCAGATAGAGCGTGTATCGAAACCATTGCCGGTCGTCTTGGTAGATCGGACCCAGCAGGAGGACGGCCAGGTTGCCTAGCGCCAGGCAGAGGACGGTGACCTCCAACGGCCGGGTCGCCATCTGCCGAGGAAAACGGCGCAGGGTGGACCCCAGGAGCCAGAGAAAGGCGCCCGCGCTCAACAAGACCAGTGTTCCGTTGAGGATCCGAATCCAGATGCCCGGTTGGGCGCCGGCCACCAGGCACTGGCGGAGCATGTCCGGCATCATCGGCAGGGCTCTGGGGAGAGCGGCCCAATCGATCGTCAGGCCGGTTCCCTCCGCTCCGACCGGTCCGATCAGGTGGGGCGCCAGCTGGGGCCACCACAACGACACGAAACCGAGGAGTGCGGCAACGATGAATATCGGCACGCCCCGCCAGGCCCCGCGCACGGCTCCGACCGCGAGAAGGGTGATGATGAGCGGGACCCCGAGCAGTGTTTGATCATGGGTCCAAACGGCCACCCCCAACAACGCTCCCGCCAGGAGGTAGCGGACATTGACCCGCGAGCATGCGGGCCGGCAGGCTTCCCACAGCAATGCGGTGCTCCAGAGCAAGAGCACGAGGGACTCCAGGTTGCCACCCCGGGCTTTGACGCTGGCCAGGAAGGGAGGCCAGTAGCCGTCACCGACCTGCATTGCCTGGAGTGCGACCAGGGCTTCATCGGCATCAAAGTTGGTTCGCCATTCCGTCAGGAAGAGAATCCGCGTCACCACCCCCAAGGCGACCAGCAGAATCGGCACCCAGAGGCCGCCGGGCATCTGGCGGGCCCTTGATTCTGTCGGCGGTCGAAGGGTCATATGGAATATCCAGTCACGGAGAGAATCGCCCCGCGCGACCTGAAGGCAAAGTGGGACCCGATCCAATGAGACGCCGCCAATCTGACAGGTTCACCACCCCGATACAAGATTGATCAAACCGCACTGCACCGTTGGCAATTCTCCCGGCTCGTGGGAGGATGGACCGGAGATCGGAGCGGATACCGGTGGAGCACCCGAAACAAGAAGGTCGGTTCGGATGAGACGTTTCCAGGAGATGATCGGGAGATGAGATCCCACCGGTTTGCCGTGGTCGCCATCGTGTTGGTGTTGGCCGCTCTCGTGGTTGGGGGGGTGAGGTGGTCGCAGCGGCAGGAGACGCCCGCGAGGGTGGAGGAGCCCGGGGCCGGGGAGGCGGCCGATAGCTTGTCCCGACAGGCAATCGATCAGCTGCGGTCGCTTCCCTATGTGAGCTGGCAGGCGGTCGAGGAGACGGACTCACCCGAGGACGGCGTCACGGTGTTTGATCGAGCGCGGGCCTTCTCCGGGCTGAACCTCTACAACGTGGATGGTGATGCAGAGGCTCATCTCATCGATATGACCGGCCGGCAAGTGCATTCCTGGCAGGGATCCTCAGACGGCTGGCACCACGTCGAGATCGGCACTCAGGGGGTGCTCCGGGTCGTGGTCCAGGATGAGCAGCTCTTGGAGCTCGACTGGAACTCGAATGTGCAGTGGTCCCGTGCTGGACGCTTTCATCATGATCTGACCGCCGGGCCGGATGGGCGCCTCTATGCCCTGATGCGTGAGCGTCGGGACATCCCCTACGCAGACCGGCACGTTCCCATCCTGGATGACTACGTTGCCGTCCTGTCCGCCCAAGGCGAAACAGAGCGCACGATTTCCCTCTGGGACCTCTTGGGCGAGCGTGTGCCCGAAGAGCAGCTCGAGGCCATCGATCGCTACTTGCGGAGCCACGAGACGGTCGGTGAGATTGAAACCTACGATTCGCTAGGCGTTCTCTGCGACGTCTTTCACGCAAACTCGATCGCCTGGATCGATCATGAGGTCCCTGGTGTCTGTCATCGCGGGGATCTTCTGCTCTCGGTGCGACAGCTCAATCTCATCGCCGTGTTGGATCTTGATCAGATGTCCGTCACCTGGAGCTGGGGAGCCGATCAGCTCTGGCGACAACACCACGCGACACTCCTGCCCAGCGGCCGCATCCTCCTGTTCGACAACCGCAAGCTCCGGCAGGGCAGTCGCGCTGTCGAGATCGATCCGCGGCTGGGGGACGTCGTCTGAGACTATTGGCCGAAGTCCCGTGAGTTCTTCTCCCGATTGCGGGGTGCGTGCCAGCGCCTGGCCAACGGGAATACGCTGATCACGCTCAGCGACAAGGGACGCGTTCTCGAGGTCACGCAGGAGGGCGAGATCGTGTGGGAGTTCTGGAACGAAACAGATCGCGAGAGGAACATGCGGCGGGCGGTCTATCGCATGATGCGCGTTCCACCCCAGATCGCGAGCAGCTTGCCCCTTGCGGACGCGACGAACCCTCCCGACGAGTGAGCCACCGGACTATCGACGCCAGAAGGAAGGCCTCAGCACGACCAGCACGGTGTAGATCTCGAGTCGCCCGAGCAACATGCACAGAATGAGAATCCACTTCCCGGGAATCGGAATCCAGGCGTAGGTCTGGGTCGATCCGATACCTGAGAGCCCGGGCCCGATGTTGCCGATCGTCGCCGCCACCGAGGTGACCGCCGTGGTCAGGTCGGGGATGAAGAAGGTCATCGCGATCGAACAGATCACGAACAGACTGATGAAGAGCAGGAAGAAACCGAGGATGTTCGAGATCATGTCCTCGTGAACCGCGTGTCCCGCGATCTTGAGCGGGCTGATCAAACGTGGCCTGACCACCTTTCGCAACTCCCGCCATCCCGACTTGAGCACGACCATGATCCGGATGATCTTCATCCCGCCCCCGGTCGACCCGGCGCATCCACCCCAGAACATGAGCACCACGAACAGAAGCCCGATGGCGCGGGGCCAGATGTCGAAGTCGGCGGTGCCGTAGCCGGTCGTGGTCAGAATGGAGGCAACCTGAAAGGCCCCGTAGCGCAGCGCATCACCGAAGCTCTCCACCTGGCCTGTCTGCATCGACACGTGTTGCCGGTGTTCTTCCAGTGAGCGAGGCGACGCTTGGTAGTGCCGGTACGAATCCTCCGCGGCGGGCAGGCCCCCCGCAAGGAGCACGGCCGTGACCACCAGCGTGACGAGCACGAAGGTGATCAGATAGAAGTGCAACTCCCGGTTGTGCCGGATCAGGGTGAAATCGCCGCGGAAGATCAGGCGGTAGTGAATCAGGAAGTTCGTGCCGGCCAGGATCATGAAGAGCGTGATGATCCAGTCGATGTAGGCGCTCTGGTAGGCGCCGATCGACGCGTTGCGCGTGGAGAACCCTCCGGTTGCCAGGGTGCCGAACGTGTGACAGAGCGCATCGAATAGGTTCATGCCCCCCAGCTTGAGCAGGAGCGTCTCGCTGGCCGTCAGGAGGAGATAGACACCCCACAGGATCTTGGCGGTTTCCGCCAGGCGGGGACGAAGGCGGTCGGCGCTGGGGCCGGGGACCTCGCTGCGGAACATCTGGTAGCCGCCGACGCCCATCGCCGGAAAGATCGCCAGAGCCAGGGTGATGATGCCCATGCCTCCCAGCCAGTGGGTCATGCTGCGCCAGAAGAGGAGACCCCGGGGGAGTTCCTCGATGTCGGTCAGGATGGTGGCCCCCGTGGTGGTGAAGCCGCTCATGATCTCGAAGTAGGCGTCGGTGAACGCGCCGAAGCAGTTCAGCGGTGAGAGGGGGCGCTGATCGAGGAACCAGACCACAAAGGGGATCGACCCGGCCAGCGCGAGGGCGATCCAGCCGAAGGTCACGATGGCGAATCCTTCCTTGGGCGTGCTGTGCTCGTGCCGGGCCTCGCGGAAACGGAGCTGCAGCGCGGTTCCCACCAGCAGGCAGAGCACGATGGTGACCAGGAAGGACCAGGAATCGGCCCGGGAGAAGAGCGGCGACAGATGGAGATTCCGTTCATCCCAGAGGGCGATGCCCAGCGGGAAGACCAGAGCGCCGCTCAGGAGCTGCAGCAGGCGCCCGATGGCGTAGAAGACCGCCTTGGTATTCAAAGCTCACTCCGTGCGCCCTGACTCAGCGCTTGCCGAACATCCCTTCGATCTTGCGACGGGCCCGGGGGCTGGCCACGACGAGCACATGGTCCCCCTCCTGAACCTGGGTGTCGCCCACGGGAATCATCGTGGCGCTCCCGCGCAGGACAGCGCCGACGATGGCAGACTCGCGAAACGGTTTCCAGACCTCGCTGAGCGGTCCGCGGGCGATCTTGGCGCGAGATCCGACGCGGTATTCAATCGATTCCAGATTCAGATCTCGCAGGTGCATTTCCATCGACACGCGTCCCCGGTGGATCTGGTCCATGATCTCATTGGCCATGACGCGGCGGGGGCTGACGACATGTTTGACGCCGATCTCGCGGAAGAGGCGATTGCTCTGTGGTTCGTAGGAAACGGCGACGACCTTGGGAACCCCCTCGGAGCGGGCGAGCAACGCGCTCATCACACTGAGCGTCGTGTTGCGGCCGGCCCCGACAAAGAGGTCGGCCCCCTTCGTGTTGATCTCGCGCAGCACGTCCCGTTCGGTGGGGTTGCCGTGGATGACCTCGACCCCGTCTAAGCGCTGCGCGGCCCGCCGGCCGTGTCCCACGCTGGGGTCGATCAAGGTGACATCGTCGACCCAGGCGCGCAGGCGTTCACACAGGAGAATGGCCGTCAGCCCGTCGCCGGCCACGACCGCCTTTCGCACGTACCGATCTGCAAGCCCCAGAAACTCGAGATAGATGCCCAGCGAACGTCCCGCCATGACGGTGGTGAAGTCGTCGCCCGGCTGGAAAACGTCGGAGGCCACCGGAATCCGCACCTCGGTTTCGCCGCGGCGAAGCGCGACCGCCAGCAGGGGATGGCCCTCGGCTCGTTGGGACGCCTCTGCGAGAGTGCTGCCGATCACCGGCATACCCTTTTGCATGATGTGGCGCACGATCAGGACCTGTCCCTCGTGGTAGCTGAAGACCTCTTCGACATCCGGAATGCGCGCGATCTGGTCGATGATCCGCACCACCAAGCTCTCCGGATCGATGACGCTGGTGACGCCCAGCTTCTCCAGATCGACCCGGCTGTGCGGGTCGCCGAACTCCGGATTGCGAATGCGGGCGAGCCGGTGGTCGACGCCCCACTGCTCGGCGAGGGTGCACACCAGGATGTTGACCTCATCATTCGAGGTGACCGCCAGGACCATCTGGGCCCCGCGCAGTCCGGCGTCCATCAAAGCAACCGGACTGCTCCCCGGCCCTTCCACGACCAGGATGTCGAGCTTCTCCCGAATCTCGGCGCAACGGGTTGCGTTCTTCTCCACGAGCGCGACGTCATGTTTCGCGCGCTGGAGGTGCATGGCCAAGTCGAAGCCGACGGTTCCGGCGCCGACGATGACGATTTGCACGCGGTTCTCCTCCTCACATTGCGGCCGGCCCCAACCACGGGACAAGCCATCCCGACTCTAGTGCCGAGGCCCGGGCCACTCAACCGGAAAGAGGCCGGCTTCAGGCCGGCCTCTTCGCGGAGGCGGACCGTGTTATGGGTTGAATGTCAATCAGTTGCGGCGTTTGTTTCATCCTTTGGCTCAAAACCGGGGATGACCGGGAGGAGCACATAGGAGGGGTGGGCCTGGTCATGATAGACCGTCTGCTCCGCCGAGACGAAGCGGGTGGTCTTCTCGCTGTGCTTGCCGGTGTTGAGGTTTCGCGAGAACATGGGGAAGGAGGCCGAGGCGATCTCCACCATGAGCTTCTGACCTGGGTGGATCGTGATCCCGGTCTGCCAGAGATCCAATTCGTAGCGATAGATGAGGCCCGGCGTCAGGAGGTCCGGCACCCGCATTGAGTTGCGGAAGCGAGCCCGGATCTTGCCTTCGACGAGATTGTGAATCGTGTCCTCTTCCGTCACGATCGAAAGCCGCGCGAACCAGTCGGTGTCCTTTGCCGAACTGGCTGCCCAGAGCACCGCCGAGATGGGACCTGCGATCGTGAGCGGCTCCTCCATCGGGGGAGTGACGTAGACGAGAATGTCATCCCGGTCCGTGAGCACCTTCGTGTACTGGGCAAACCGCTCCGCGGTGATCCTGTCCAGATCGAGCGTGTCCGGGGCCGCCTCGCCGTCGTCCGTCTCTTCGTCCTCCTCGTCCGGCAGGCCCATCCTGGGCGTGGGCGTGGGATCGCCCGGATCGTAGACGAAATGATCCGGCCGTGCTCCCTGCGCCGGCATCTCCTTCAGGAGCCGTCCGTCGCCGTTCAGTCCGTTGGCCGCTCCATCGCTATGCAGGTAGAGACGCGTGAACTCGGTTTCGGGCAGGGGATAGGTGTTTCCCTGGATCCAGCGATTCGATTCCATCACGAACAGCGACACCAACGGTTCGCGGTCGATGCCGTTGTCGGCGCCCTTGAGCCACCGGTCCAACCATCGCAGATAGTCCCGCTGCAGGTCGACGATCGCATTCGGGCCGTAGTCGCGAGATCCAACACGGCGGGTGGCCGTATCGGTATGGCCCCACGGGCCAAGGGTGAGCTTCTGATTGCGATGGCCGAAAGAGCGCATCGCCTGGTAATTGAGCTTTGAGCCGATTCCGTCGCCGTCGAACCAACCCGACTGGTGGAACACGGGGATGTTCAACGGACCCAGCCGATTCAGGAAGCTGGCGGGCGCCCAGAACTCGTCGTTGACCGGGTGATCGATCCAGCTGCGCCAGTACTTGTTCTTCTTGCCCAGGACAAGCTCGTCGATCTCGATCACGGGAAGGTGACGCAACAGGCGCTGATAGTCCTTGTCGTTGACCTCGCGCATTCTGGCCCCGCTGATGTCCCCGGTGGCTTCGCTCTCCAAAATGTCCGCCCACCAGATGGAACCCAAAAGGAAGAAGGTCCCATACTCGTAGGGGATGTTGAAGAACGGGTCGGGGGGGGCCACGTTCGGAATGATCGTGGCCAGGTGGGGAGGACGCTCGCTCGCCGCCCACCACTGCACCCAGCCGAGGTAGGATGCCCCGATCATGCCGACCTTGCCGGTCGACCAGGATTGATCGGCCAGCCATTCGATCGCGTCGTAGCCGTCTTTCGCCTCGTTGAAGAACGGCACCCAGTCTCCCGGGGAAGAGAATCGGCCGCGGCAATCCTGCACGGCGAACACGTAGCCGCGGCGCGCGTAGAAGCGGGCCTGCAGCCCGTTCAGCTCCTTCTTGTAGGGAGTGCGCACGAGAACGACGGGAAACTCGCCGGGCGCGTCCGGACGGTAGATGTCGGTCATGAGCCCCAGTCCGTCGCGCATCGGCACCACTACATCTGAGTCGAGGATGACGTCGAACTCGGGCGCCGACAGGGTCGGATCGGTTTCCTCGGGCACCAACAGGGACTCAAAGCCGCTGCGCACATAGGCCCCATGCTGGGCGGGCACATCGCCGAAGACGAGCCGGCCTTCCTCATCGATGTACAAAGTGACATCGACCCCCGGGAGCCCGAAGCGATAGCGGGTGAGCTGCCAGTCCCGGCCGGTGATCGTTCGCTCCACCTCGTCTAGTCGTTCCAGGTTCGCCGTCATGACGATCTGCGGCACGATGAAGATCGAGAACTCCTGCTTCCCGCCCGCGTCCTGGTCATACCCATCGACAAAGAGCCGAATGAGGGCGGGGTTGAAATTCTCGAACAGGATGGTCTCCGGTCCGGCGGGCAGAACGCGCGTATTGCCGTCGTGGGTCACCTCAGCCGTGCTGTCCTGGCGGGTGACGGTCACCGGGCCCTGGGCGGTTTCCATGGCCATCGATCGCCAGGTGCCATCCTCGGCCACCTCGATCGAGAGGGTCGTCGTCACCGTTTGACCGGCCATGCTGAGCGTGTAGGTGGCATCGTAGGTGCCGTCGGCTTCCCAGGTGTAGTCGGTCCGGACGAGCACCTCTTCGTTGAGATAGAAGATGAAGCTGTCCGCGTCGTCGTGACCGGCGAGGGTCGACCCGGATGCGACCGCCGCCGGTAAGAACAGCCCTGTGATGAGGAAGAGCCCAACCATCCAGCGAAAGAGTCGGGTGGGCAACGCGCGGGTGAGATGGAATTCGTTCATCGTCCCCTCCATATTCAGAGACCCACGGGCCGCGCCACTAAATCGCGTTGCGTGATTCTGCAAAGCCGAACGCGTGGCGATGGTCTCATA
>CAZTDY010000020.1:0-52434 GCA_964612295.1 uncultured bacterium
CGTCAGTTACGTCATCTCATCCTCCTCGTCCGAGCTTTGCCCGGCGCAAGACTTTCCGCGGACTACGAGCCTCTGAGGGAATCCCGCAGATGACAATCGGTTGAGACGCCGTTCCCTGGCGGCAGAGGACCCACTTCTCATGGTAGTCGGTAGGCCGGTAGTGGATCTTCACGGAGTCGCCCGGGGCCAGAGACTCCCAGGGAACGTCGCCGATGCTCAGGTACGGGAGACCGTCGCCCACCTCATAGACCAGAGCTTGTGCAGGGAGCGTGGCCAGAAAGGCAAACATCAAGGCGGACAAATGGCGAAGGAGGCAGCGAGCGATGGGCCCAGAGCGCGTTGCAGCGTTGCTCATGTGGTGACCTCCTTGTCGCTTTCATCGCAGGGTCGGGACTTGTCGCCGCTACAGCCCTCCCGCCCACTTGCACAGGAACGCGGTGGCCCACCCGAGGTAGTTGCCCAGCGCGTATCCAACCAGGGCCATCATCACGGCAACCGGCACGAGCGTTTCGCGATGGCAGGCGGCCACGATTGGAGCCGAGGCCGCTCCCCCAATGTTCGCGGCCGAGGCGATGGCCGCGGTGTGAACATCGACTCGAAAGAGTTTCGCGCCCAGCAGACAAAACAGCCCGTGGATCGCAATCCAGACATACGCGCCCGCCAGGAAGTGAGGTGCGCGCGACAGCCCACTGAGTTCGGCTTTGGCTCCCATGGACGCGACAAAGACGTAGATGATCGCCATCGCCAGGGCATGACTGCCCGGAATGCGGCGCAGCGGGGTGAAGGAGAGCAGGATCCCCAGGGTGGTGACCAGGAGGACTTTCCAGGCAGAAGCGGTCAAGACGGGTTCGACGACCGGAAGTCGGGCGGAGACGTAGTTGCAGAGCACGGTTCCCGCGAGGCCGACGATCAGCAGGTAAACGAGGTGCTCCATCGACACCTCCTTACTCTTCTGCTGCATCGCCTGGACCGCCGCCTCCATCTTCTCCACGCGATCCGAGGCCGCCCCCGTGAAGCGCCGGAACCGATCCGCGAAGATGCGCGAGGTGAGCAGCACCGGCAACCACACCACGTAGACCAGGCTGTCCGCCATGACGGCCAGCCCGTACTCCGCCGCCGGGGTATTGATCGCCCCGGCGACCGCCGCCATGTTTCCGGTGCCCCCGATCCAGCTTCCGGCCAACGCTCCGAAACCGGTCCAACCATCTGCGCCCAACCCCTTGCGGAAGAGGTAGTAGGCAATCGGTGCCCCGATCACCACGCCGGCGGTTCCCATGAGCATGACCAGGATCCCGCGCCCGATCACCCGCGCGACCGCTGCGAAATCGATCTCGAGTAGCATCAGAATGATGAAGACCGGCAGCGCGTAGTTCTTGAGACCGTCGTAGAGCGGCCCGGACTGGGCAATCACTCCGGTGTTTCCAAGGAGAACCGGAAGCGAGTAGATCCACAGAAGCGGGGGCAGGAATTGGAAGATCTTCCAGCGGAACTGCTTCTCCAGGAAAAAGAAGAACCCCACGATCGAGGCCAACACCAACAGCGTTCCGATCGAGGACTGTATCAACGGATCCCCCCTCCCAGACAGGCCCGGCGCCCACCGAAGCACTTGCCGCGGGCGACGCGACGATGAACTGGAAGGGTAGCACGCGGTCTGGGAGCAGACTAGCGAGCTTTGAACTCCCGGAGGGCCGCAGCCCGATCGAGAAGCGCCACCCCCTGGGCGTCCGCCAGGGCCGCAGCTTTCTGTCCCCGAAAATGTTGATCGTGGGCGATGTGGCAGAGGCTGTAGTAGGACGGGTCGAAGAGCGGATGCGCGAGATTCATCGCGTTCGACAACAGGGTGCTGACCCGGGCCGGAATCGCGCCCACCCAGAACGGCAACGTGACTGCGCGCTTGCCGGCCTGCTCGGGCAGGAATGCGTCGATCAGCATCCGGTAGTATTCATCCATGGTGGTCGTCTCACGATCGACGACATTGAACGCCTCGCCCAGGGCATCATCGCAGGTCGCCGTCACCCGGATCATGCGGGCCACGTTCCCGACATAGGCCAGCGGCCACCGGTTTCCTCCGCGCCAGCGGCCGAAGTGAAGGATGGCCGGCGACTGGCGCAAGAAGGCGATGGCTCGCGGCAATACGGTTGTGTCGCCGGCCCCCCACACCAGGCCCGGGCGGAGAATCGTGTAGCGCGAAGGCGCCAGCAGTCGGGCGATGGCCTGCTCCGCCAGGATCTTGTATTTCGGATAGGGATTGTGCCGGTTGTTCCTGAAGGGAGTCGTCTCGTCGACCCCATCAAACTCTCCGACCCCGTAGACGTCGGTGGTCGAGACTTGCACCAGACGCCCGATCGGCAACTGCTTCACGCAGGCGCAGAGATTCTCCACCCCGGTGAGGTTGACCTCCCTGAAGGTGCGCTCGCGCCCGACGTCGCTGGCCCGCCCGGCACAGTTGATCACCGCTTGGCACGAGCCTCCCGCGGATTGGATCGCCTCCGCGAATTGTGGTAGGAGCCCTTCGAGATCGGTGATCGAGCCACGAACCATCCGTAGGCGGGGATTGTCGCGCCAGCGCTCCTCGGCAGCCGGGGGACGGCGATGCACCAGGGCGGTCACCTGCCACCCTTCGCGCAGAAACTCCTCGGCCGCCGCCGAGCCGATGAAACCGGCCGCACCGGTAATGATGACGTGCTGCACCCTAAGCCCCTTCCCCGCTCAGCTGAGGATGCCGTGTTTCTTGCCGAACTCGGTCATCGTCTCGAGCACGTAGTCCAAATCTTCCATCGTGTGCTGCGCCGTGACGCCAAACCGCAGGCGGCAGCGCCGCTTCGGCACCGCTGGATAGGCTACGAAGTTCGCGAAGACGCCGGCTTCGTTCAAATCGCGCAGCAGCGCTTTCAGTTTGACCTCGTCGCGGACGATCACGGGCACGATCGCCGACTCGCTGGCGCCGACATTGAATCCCGACGACTCCAATCCGGCCTTGAAGTGACGGATGTTTTCCCAGAGCGCCTCCCGCAGGCCGGCGTCGGTCTCCAGGATGTTGAAGACCTCGATCAACCCGGCAACGACCGGCGTGGGAAGCGAGGTGGAGAAGAAGTATGGGCGCGCGTAGTACCGGAGGTAATCGATCACCTCGTGGGATCCCGTGGCGTAGCCGCCCAACGACCCCGGTGCTTTGCTCAAGGTGCCCACGGTGATGTCGATCTGCCCCTGCAGTCCGAACAGCTCCGCCGTTCCCCGCCCGGTTGGTCCGACGACACCGATCGCATGCGCCTCATCGATCATGACCCGGGCGCCGTATTGCCGTGCCGTTTCCACGATTTCATCCAGCGGCGCAACGGCGCCCTCCATTGAAAAGACGCCGTCGGTGATGACGAGGGTCCCATGGTCGGGTCCCGTCACCCGCCTGAGAACCCTCTCCAAACGGCGCACGTTTCGGTGCGCATAGGAATGAAGCTCGGCTCCCGACAGTGCGCATCCTTCGTAGATCGACGCGTGGTTGAAGAGGTCACCCACGACCATGTCGTCTTTCCGGAGAATTCCTGAGATCGTGCCGACATTCGCCGCGTAGCCGGTGGGAAACAGAATTGTGTCTTCGCAGCCGTAGAAGGCGGCGATCCTCCGCTCGAGTTCGATGTGCAGATCCGTGGTCCCCGCGTAGAGAGAGACCGATCCCGTTCCGTAGCCGTACTTCTGGGCCGCGCGGATCGAGGCGTCAACCACCCGTGGATCGCTGTTCAATCCCAGGTAGGAATTCGAGCCCATCATGATCACATCCTGCTCCTGCCCAGTGCTGAGATTCAGGACCCGGGCATGCCCTCGGCTGGCGGAGAGAAGGGGGCGCCGGAAGAAGAAGTTGCCCTCCTTTCGCTCCCTCCGAAGCTGGTGCTGCAGAGCATGGGCTTTCTCGAACAGGTCTCCTCCGCCCGGATTGAGGTAGTCTTCCCAGGATCCTTCCTTCACGTTGGTCTCATCCTTCAAGAGCCGCAGTTTGGTCGCAGCGTGCGGCGCTGGCGAACCGGTAGTTTCGGCTTTCATGATTCTATCCTCCCAGGTAGCAGCGCAGGGGCTTGTGGCTATCGCACATGACTGCGCACGCGTTGCAGGCAGTACAGCGCGAACGCTGTGCGGCCCCGCTGCGGAAGCGTTCGGCCAAATCGGGTTCGCAGATCAGCGGTCGGCAGAGGGAGACTGCGTCGGCATCTCCCGATTCCAGGATATGTTCGATCCCCTCGCGGGAACGGATGCCACCCACGAGGAGCAACGGAATGCTGGTCAACTGCCGGATCGATCGGGCCGCCTCCAGGTTGTAGTTCTCCGAAAAGGCAAACAGGTGTTTCTTCAGACGCGGCAAGGAGAATCGTTTCCAGAGCGCTTTCATCCAGCCCGGACGTTTGACGATGAATGGGTTGTGCCGGAGGACTCTCTCGGTTGGAACGCCACCTCTGAAGATGTTGAGCGCCTCATCCATCGTTCCATAGCTCACCTCGATCGCCGCGATGCCGATGCGTTCCATCTCGCGCGCGTACTCAGCCGTCAGGGCCGGCGTCAACCCTCCCGGGTGGCCGTCACCCCCGCTCACCTTGACGAAGAGGGGGAAGTTCGGGCCGCACTCGGCACGCACCTCTGTCACGATGCTGCGAAAGAAGGCAAACCGGTCTTGTCCCCAGGTGTCGGTGCGGTCGTTGAGATAGGGAGAGAGAAACTGGTGGATCAGGTATCCGTGCGCCGCGTGCAGCTGGACGCCATCGAATCCTGCTGTTTGAGCGCGGCGGGCAGCACGGCCGAACGCCGTGGCCGCATTCTTGATCTGCGTATCGTCCATGACTCGGGGGCGAACGCGAAAATAGGGTGACCGCTTCGCCGTCGGTGCAAGGGCCGGACGACCGGTGACCTCCGGCAACGTCTGCCGCCCGGCGTGGGCGATTTGCATGATGAGCAGCGGCCGCTCGGCTTCGGTCTTGCCGTTGGAGTGGACGGCGCGGACGACGCGGGCCCACGCCTGTGTCTTGTCATCCGTATCGATGCCGCACTGGCGGGGCTGCATCGCCCGTCCCTCCGGGCTCACGTAGGAGAAACCCGTGATGATCGTACCCACGCCGGCGCGGGCCAGGCGGCCGTAGAGCGTCCCCAGGGCCTCCGACGGCCGGCCGTCCTCCTCGGCCATTCCCTCATAGGTGGCCGAACGGACCAGCCGATTGGGGGCGGTGAGAGTTCCGACTTTCCACGGTGTGAATAGCATCGTCGGGTCACTCCGATTCGAACAGGCCGGTGGCGTGAGCGATAATCCGAGCCTGATACTCATTCAGGTCCCGCGCGTCGCGGGGATCGGGCAACGGCTGGTGGCGAATCAGTGCGCCACCTCGCCTATAGAAAAGTCCGCTGTCGGCCTGGCTTTCAAACAGACCGATCGGACGGAATGAGGACTCCGCCTCCAGATCGAGAACCGCAGCTTCGGGCACGAGCGCCAAGAGCTCATACTCCCCCGCCGATGCGAGGAGGAAGGTCTCGGGCGGAATGTTCATTCGGTTCGCGGCTTCCTCAACGCCCTGTGCGAGACGGATGCGACCAGTCTCGATCACCATCCGCAGACGCGGGTTGAGATCGGCGAAGATCTCCAGGGCGCGGCCCAGCCCGTCGCTGGTGTCGATGCAGGCCACCTCGCCTCGTTCCAGCCAGGGGCGCAGCCGGCGCGCATCCTCCAGCCGGCATTCCAGCCGCGGACACGGAGCGGCCCCACCGGCGGCCAGGTTTCCGTCACCAAATGCGCCGGTCGCCATCACGACCCCTCGATCCAGGCTGGTCTGTCGAGAGCAGGGGCGCACCCCATCCTCAAAGCTCCCCAGCCCGACGCCGGTGAAGCGCCACGACTCGGCGGACCCCGCATCGCCCCCCAGCATGAAAGCGTCAAAAGCTGACAGCGCATCTTGAAGACCAGCCGAGAAGGTATCCAGGAAGGTCGTATCCATCTGTGGACCGGCCACAAAGGAGTTGAGCATATACTGCGGCCGGGCCCCCACGGCCAACAGGTCACTCAGCGTGGCGATCACCAGGTTCCAGCCCAGCAGACGGGGATCATCGGGCGAGAACCCGTCCTCACCCGAGAAATCATCCATGGTGATGGCCAGATACGCGCCATCGGTCTCCACGATCTCGGCATCCGACGTGAACACCGTTTGCCGTTGATGGGGCGACGCCCTCAGGTGCCGCCGCAGAGCCTGGATGAGATCGGTTTCTTTCATGGCTCCGTTCGTCTCCTCAATTGACCCGGGCGCCCACCAACTTGACGGCCTGGGGCAGAATCGAGATCTCGGCCGGACACCACCCGGCCGGATCGCCGTCGCACTCGGTCGTGAGGGGCCGTCCCGCCGTATCGATTCGAACGCGCGTCACCCGGTGCAGGCTGAACCTCGGGTCGTTCGCGATCTCGCCGCTATAGAGACTGGGCAGCGCCCCAATCAACGAGAGCCTGCTGATGCCGCCGATCAAGAACATGTACAGGCGGCCATCCGCCGGGGCGATGTCCACCTCCAGCTTCAGTCCGCTGGCGATGTGAGGGTTCTTGCCCACGGTGATGTTGAGAACCTGTGCAGCTTGAGCTTCCGGCCCGCCGTTCACCGGGGAGAGTCCCAGGTCGACCCGGTGCCGCCTGGCTCTGACGATCGTGGCAACCGTCGCCAGCAGCGTACCGGCGGTATCTCCCCAGAAGGGCCGCAGCCGGTTCGCGCGGCGGGCAATGTCTGCGCCCAACCCGATGTTCGCACTGGAAGCGAAGTAGGAATACTGCTCGCGATCGGTGCTCGTGCGGTGGCGCATCCTGCAAACGTCGATGGTGCTCACCGCACCGCCGATCAGCTGTTCGACGGCCGCTTGCGGATCGGTGGGAATGCCGTGAAAGCGGCAGAAGTCAGGACTCGTGCCGGCGTACAACACACCCAGTTCCGCGGAGGCGGAGGTCGCTTGATCGCTGTCGAACAGACCGCTGATCACCCGGTTGATGGTCCCGTCCCCTCCAACGGCGACGACACGATCGTACCCCGCCTCGATCGCTTGCCGGGTCAGGTGCCGCGCATCGTCCAGGCAACCCGTCGCACCCTGGGAGAAACGCACATCCCTTTCGCGAAGAAGGCTCGTGTAGAGCTCCGCCAATCGCCGGCTGCGCCCGTTGCCCGATCCCGGATTGATGATCAGATAGGTTCTCATGGCGTCTTGTAGATCCCCAGCCGCCTGTAGAGCGGCGTGGGATCGCCCCGTTTCCACTCGCCGATGAACTCGCGGGTGATCTCCCACGGCACCGGCGTCCGCGTCAATCCGCGTTCCTCGATGAGCCGATCGATAAAGGCGGCCTGTGTGCAGCAGAGCCAGTCGGTACCCGGCTCCCGGAAGGTCTCGCGCATCCGCCGGAAGATGGTCAGGAAGTCCTCTTCCTTGACATTCCCGAAAGAGATGCCCAGAAACTCGCACGGCTGGACCTCGCCATCCGCGCCAAGGTAGAAGCGGTCCACACCGCCGGCCGTGCAGCCAAAAAGCGCCCTGTGTTCGTCGAACACCTGCGCCGCGATACTCGGGAATCCCCGGTAGCCACCCTGGGTGTTGTAGTCGAGGTGGAGCCTCTCGACCGTGCCGACGAGCTCGGCCAGTCCTTCCACCTTCTCGTCCTGGCCCAACCACCCCCCCGCGGTCTTGAGGTGGATCACCTGAATCAGCGAGCAGCCCAGAGAACGCCCCACCTCGAAGATGCCCTCTAGATCTCCGACTGCAATGGCTTGCGCGTTGGGGCAGCAGTTGATCGCGGTGAACAGACCCCGGCGCCTGAAGCTGCGCAGGGCGTCGCAGGCCGTCTCGAAGGATCCTTGGGCGCCGGTGAAGGCATCGTGTTCCGCGGCGTGGGGCGTATGGATCGACACCATCACGCCCCCCAGGCCGGCCCCCACCAGGCGTTCCACTTTCTCCGCGGTCAGTCCAGCCCCGGTGGTGTTGATCCAGACCTCGGCCCGATCATCGATCGACTCGATCAACTCCACCAGCCGGTCGAAACGCTGCAGAGGTTCGCCACCCTCCACGTTGAAGAAGCTCACGCCGACATCCTGCATTCGGTGAGCGGTCTCGATGAGCAACGGCAGGTCGAGATCAGATCCGCTGTCCCGGCCCTGGTAGCAGTGAGGACAGTGATAGCTGCAGGCCCGGGTCATCGAAAACACGACCGAGACGGGGCCGGGATCGGGCCGGTAGAGCTTCTCCAGCGCGTGGAAGAACGCCTTGCTCGGGTAGGCGGGAATATAGAGCTGTAGTTTGTATAGACGGCCGAGCAGCACCACCTTGTTGTGGCGGACGGCCCACAAGAACTGGAGCGCGCGAATCAGGAAGCGCGGATAGATCCCCAGCGGCATCGTTCCGCAAAGGACCCGCAGCAGGAAGTGGAGTTTGACATGCGCAGCAACCCGGCAGTAGAACACCCACTTGCGCCAACCGATCAAGAACCGCGGCGCGGGGCCGTCATCACCGATGTCGCGCAACCGGTCCATACTCACCTCTCAGCTCTGCCGATCCCCGTGAAGACCGAAGAGGAATCCGATAAACACGTACGCGGCAACATAGAGATAGAGTGCGAGTTCAGGATTGAAGAGCGCGATGAGCATCACCTGTCCGCAGGTGCAGGCGCGGAAGTTGGTGACGAGAGAGAAGTAGGCCTTCGGACCTGAGGGATAGCGATAGTAGAGCACCCCGGTCCACACCTGAAGAAACAAGGTGGTCGCGAAAAGAAACAGAAACCCCCGATTGAGCTCGGATTCGAAGGCCCCCAAGCCAAAGAGAACCCAGAAGGCCACCGAGGGCATGAAACTTCCCCCGATGGCCAGATTCCGTGACTTCTGAATCCCCTGCAGCACGATCGCCGTCACCTTGCCGGCGGCCTTGTCGCCCGCGTAGTCCTTGAAGTAGGTGTAGTAGGTCATGAGGCCGTTCATGATCGCCACCAAGACCAACACGCTCACGCGTCCGGAGGTAAAAACAATCGGATGCCCCTTGGTGGTGGCCAGAAAACCGAAGGCCGTGCACATCGAGATCATGACACCAAAGACTACATTGCCCAGGAACGGCACGCCTTTCGCATACTCGTAGAGGATGTTCAGGGCGATGCCGATGAGCAGCGGGATCAGTGCCCAAGGGTTGAGGAAGTAGGTGACGACGACGGACAGGACGAGCAGGATACCCGACAGCGCCAGCGCCCGGCCCGCGTCGAGTTCACCGGTCACCATGGGCCGCTGGGGAGCATTGACCCGGTCTTCCTTGAGACCCAAGAAGTCGTTGATGATCTGGTTGATACCCCAACTCAGAAACAGGATGCACAGAGCGACCGCGGACACGGCCATCGAGGTCGTCTCCGGATAGATGAAACGCGCATAGGCCACGCCGATCCATCCGGCGATGCCCGTCACGAAGGCGTAGTAGGGTCGCATCGACTTGACGTAGGCCCGCAGGAACCCGGTCGCTCTGTCCGCTCGATCGGCCATGGTCCGCTCTCTCCTAGTAGGGTCTCGCGAGGTAGCGGTGACGCTCGGTGACCACGCCCGGCTCCTCATACAGCAGCGCAAGCGGGCAGCCGGTCGCCTTGGAGCAGTAGGGATCCAACGCTTTGGCATCCTCGCGCAGTTGGTTCATTCC
Source organism: uncultured bacterium (assembly GCA_964612295.1). Taxonomy (GTDB): domain Bacteria; phylum Eisenbacteria; class RBG-16-71-46; order CAIMUX01; family WJJG01; genus CAYQJL01. Next base: position 9,661 of record CAZTDY010000020.1, read on the forward strand.
GTCGGTGTCACCCAGCCCGCGCTTCACCTTTGACAGCATCTCGTAGGCGTAAGCGGTCATCGGGGCCGAGTGATCGGAGTCGAGGTATCCGCGAATGGCGGTCTCAGCCGCGGTCAGCGGAATCTGAAGGGCCTCTTTGTCGCCGGTGCGCATCAGTCGCATCACCGAGAAGACGTGATGGCGGCCCAGGTCGAGCAGAAGCGTGCGCTGCGCGGGATCAAGGCGAATCGCCTCGTCGAAGCAGGCCATAGCTTCCTCGATCCTCTCGGCACGCAGATACGCCTTTCCCAGTTCTTCAAGGACATCCGCATCACCGGGCTGATGCTCGCGGAGTGCCTCCCATTCGGCCACGTCCACCTCATCTGAAATCGACTTGGCCTTGAGCCTCCAGAGCTCACCTCGCTCGTTCAAGGCAGCGATGTGTTCGGCGGCCTTCTCGGGATTGCCGCCCTGCTCCTCGGGAACGCCTTCATAGAGCTCGATCAGATAGAGCCTGGCAGCGTCGCTGTTCGGACGCAGCTCGAGAGCGGCCTCGAACGCGTCACAGGCGGCCCCGACATGCGCCGCCACCTCGGACGATCCCTTCATCATCGAGGCGTAGGCCAGGGTGAAACTGATGTGGCCTGCCAGAAAGTGGTGGGTAGGCTCCTTTGGATCCAACTCGATCGCCTTGTCGATCCATCGTTTGCCTTCGGCGATCTGGGCCTCGATCTCTTGTGGATCTCCCAGGGCGCGATGGAACGTGAGACGCGCCAGCTCATAGTGAAGTTCGGCCGACTCCGGATGCGCCGCGATCGATTCCTCCAGGAGCTGTTTCGCGTCGTCGAGTCGGCCACTCATTCGCAGTTCGTAGGCGTCGCCGGCCAACGACTGCGGAGCCGGCTCGGCCTGACACCCGAACGCTCCACTCCCGATCAGAAGGACAACTCCCATCCAAGCCCAAAACGCGCGCGGCTTCTTCTGCCCGTTCATGGTCTCCACCTCCTCAGGTCAGGGCGCCTCGGCTTACCCGCCGAAGTCGCCTCCTCCTCACCATAGTGTGGGACCGCTGGTCCCCAGGAGACACCTGCCTCCGGCCCAGGAGGGGACAAGTTTCGCGCCAAGGACACCCATCGGGGCTACGTGGGGGACTATGCGGTGCAATGGATTGCGTGGCAAGCAGTTGAGGTTTGGGGCTCCGACTTGCCGCCGGGGCCCACCGCGGGTGGAAATCGCCGGAGTGTCTGCCGGCAGATACAGGGCTGTACACTGATCAAGCGGACTTGGGGACGTCAGACTCCGGCTCTTGAGGCTTCTCGACTGCTTCGATGTCGTTCACCATCACGATCACAACGTCTCCGTCCTTCTTGGTGGAGATCGCCAACCTCAGATCCTTATCCTCCTGGTTGAGATAGGCCGGGACGCACATCATCGGCTGCCCGGTCTCCATCGTCTTCATCACGGTCCTGCGAATGGTGCAGGTCTGGCAGTGATGCGTTCGACCACATCCCTACCCCACCTATCGGTGAATCGACCGCTGAGCCTTATTCCTCAGCGTCGCCGATCCCCAGGTCTTTGATCATCCGATTGAGGTAAGTGCGTTGCAGTCCGAGCAGCTCGGCGGCCTTGGTCTGATTCCCGCCCACGCGAGAGAGAGCGCTCTCGATGAGGCTCCTCTTGAATCCCGTAAGCGCTTCCCGATACGGAAGACTGGTCAAGTCAGCGTCGTTGACTTCGGGGCCCATCAGGATCTCGGGCGGCAGCAGGTCGGGTGTGAGCGCCGGGTCGGCCGAGAGCACCACCATTCGTTCGATCGCGTTCTTGAGCTGGCGGACGTTGCCCGGCCACGCGTAGAACTCCATCACCTTCAGTGTTTCCGGCGCGAAGGTCAGGTTCTCACGCCTCAGCTCGGCGGAGAACTTCCCCAAGAAGAACTGGGCAAGTGCGGCGAGGTCTTCCCGGCGCTCGCGAAGCGGGGGAACCTGCAGGGCAATGACGTTGAGCCGGTAGTAGAGATCCTCGCGGAATCGGCCGTCGCGCACCTCGGCGGCGAGGTCTCTGTTGGTTGCGGCCAGCACCCGGCAATCCACATGAACGGTCTGCGTCCCGCCCACCCGCTCGAACTCCCCCGCCTCGAGGAAGTGGAGCAGTTTCGTCTGCAGACTCGAGCTGATGTCGCCCACCTCGTCGAGGAACGCGGTCCCTCCCGCCGCTGCTTCGAGGCGCCCCGGTTTACGCCCGACCGCACCGGTGAAGGCCCCTTTCTCGTGGCCGAACAGTGTCGACTCGATGAGTTCCTCAGAGATGGCTACGCAATTGACATACACGAAGGGTCCGCTTGCCCGGGGGCTCTCGCGATGCACGTGCTCGGCCAGCACCTGCTTTCCGGTCCCACTCTCGCCCATTAGAAGAACGGTCGCATCCGACTGGGCGGCGCGGGTCGCCGTGGTGAGGAGTTCTTCCATCGGCAAAGAAGGTCCCACCACAAACGGCGCGTCCTCGGCGATTCGTTCGGTCAGGGCCCGGTTGGTCCGCACGAGGCGGCGTTTCTCGAGCGCCCGATCGGTAATCCTCTGCAGAAGATCGAAATCGGCAGGTTTCGAGAGGAAATCCGCGGCCCCCAGCTTCATCGCTTCCACCGCGCGCTCCATCGATCCATGCGCAGTCAGGACGACGACATCCGCATCACACTCGAGCGACTGCAGGCGCCGCAGGACATCCATCCCATCCATCCCCGGCATCGACAGGTCGAGAAGGACCAAGTCGAAGGACTGACGCTCGATCTCACCGAGCGCCTCCTCACCGTTGGTCGCCAGGGTGACCATATGTTTCCAGAAGCGAAACCGATCGGCCAATGCGCGGCGAATGCCGGCGTCATCATCGACGATCAGGATGTTTCCTCTCATGAATCCTCTCCCTCCGCTTCCGCGGGGAACAGACAGGTGAACACCGCGCCGCCGTCGGGGTGATTGGCCGCCCGCGCCTCACCCTCCATGAGCTCGAGATAGCTCTTCACAATGTGCAGACCCAGGCCAAACCCATGCTGCTGCGAGTGCGGGCTGGGGCTCCCCTGCTCGAAGCGCTCGAAGAGCGCGCTCACATCGCCCTGCCCCAAGCCGGGCCCGTGATCGCGAACCGAGAAGCCGAAGCCCTCGGCAACCAACGTCCCGATCAGAATCTCGATCGCCGAACCCTCGGGCGTGTACTTCACGGCATTGTCCAGGAGGTTCATCGCCACCTCAACGAGCTTGTCCTCGTTGCCCTGCACTGCAGCCGGACCCGTCTGGTCGACCTCAAACCTCACCTGTTTCTCGGCCGCCAGAGGCCCAAGCGTCTTGATCGCCCGATCGACCACGGTGCGCAGATTGACGGGCCCAATATCCAGCTGTGTCTGCGCCCGCTCCAGGCGACTGATCTCGAGCAGATTGCTCACCATCCGCGCCAGATGACCACTGGAGGCTTTGATCGAGCGCAGGTACTCGGCTTGAGACTCATTCAACTCGCCGGACACTCCGTCGAGAAGATTGTCCGCGGACCAGCTCACCGACGCCAGCGGGGTTCTCAAATCGTGCGCCACCCGAGACAGGAAGTCGCTCTTGAGCTGATTGAGTTCGTGCAATCGCTGGCGCGCGAGGGCCTCCTCGGCAACGGCCTGCACCAGGCCAAGGCGATCCAGCCCGGCGGCGGTCATCCGGGCACACTCGCGGATGGCGTCGATGTCCGGCTCGACCAGCCGCCGCTCGGTTCGTTTCGTGCCCAGGAGAATCAGACCCCGATTCTCGCCGTCCAGCGGGATCACGTGGCCCAGCACGAATCCGTCGCGCGAGAAGGGCGCGGGGAATCGTTCGCTCTCGATCTCCGGTTGGCTGCAGCTGTTGGGAAGAGCCTGGATCGGGTCGGAGATCGACCATTCCTTGCTCACCATCGCGGCGAAGCTCTGCGCCGTCTGTGCGTCCACCGCGCCAACCCAGATGACCCCTGCGTCACGGGCCAGGATGACGGCCTGTTTCTTCAACCGCATGTTGTCTTGGATGAACCGGATCACCGCTTCGATCAGCTCTCGTTGTCCGCGGGCTGATTGAATCTCACGCTGCAGCCGCGCCAGGGCGCGTTCGTAGTTGTGCCTGATCTTGAAAAATGTGCGATCGACCCACCGTCCGATCGCGTGGCGCAATGGGTTGAACATGACGCCGGCCAAGAGCCCGATGACCAGCAGAAGCCAGCCCTGCCAGCCCGCCTGCAATCGTTCCAGGAGGCGGCCGGCCAGCACGCCCACCACCAGATACAGCCCGATCGCGACCGCGGCCAGGATTCCGTAGATCAAGCTGCGGCGAATGATGATGTCGATGTCAAGGAATTGAAACCTGACGATGGCGAACAGGAAGGCCATGGGAATGGCCAGCGCAAAGAGACGATCCACCTGAGGCGTAAGCGGAGACGGCAATCCCAGCAGTTCGAATACCGCGCGCAGGAACACGTAGGGAGCCACACCGAGGGTGAATCCCCACAGGAGCCATTTGACCTGTTTCCGTTCAGGGGCCAGTTCGAGTCGTTGCCAGCTCGCGAAGAGAAACAGAAGCCCGACCGCAACCTCGGCCACCAGGATCGCCGTGGCGAGGTAGCGTGGTAGGGCCAGCGTCTGGCCGTAGCTCGCACTGGGATGGCCGCAGTAGCGCACATAGCCAATCGCCTGCCAGGCAATGAGGATCGCCGCCAGCCCCCAAAGCGAGGGCAAAAACCAGCGACGCCGGTCGAGCATCTCGGCCGGCCGCGGGAAGATCAGCGCCAGATGAATGAAGACCAGCGGGAGGGCGGCCAGCGAGGCGATGCGCAGAATGCCGAGTGTCGCTCCCGGCCAGAGGTTGGCCCCGGGGTGGTAGACCCCGCCGATCATGACCGCCAGGCCATAGAGCATCACACACCAGTAGAAGTCGCGGATGGGAGCGGTATCCACCCGTGGGGCGAAGAAGAAGGCGCTCACGACCCAGAAGGCGATACCGCAGAAGAAGCTGATGATCAGGTGGGCCAGGGAGTGTGCTCTGCGAAGAAGGATCTCCTGGGAGCCACCGGAGGCATCTTCGATCGTGACGGCCGTACCGGACTTGAGCCCGCCGGCCACAAAGCGCAGGTCGTCGGCCGAACCGACTTCAAAGCCTTCGACCCTCACAGGGTAGTCGAACCGATCGGCAGGACAGTCGGCGGGGAGTGCCCCATGGCGAAACTGCCCGCTGAAACCCCATAGGTAGACGAACAGGCCGATCGCGGAGATGGCATAGACGGTCCAGCGCAGTCGGGTCCTCATGCGGGTAAGAGTGCTACATGGGCCGGGGGGGAGTAAAGGCAATCCGCCGGGCGGGGACGGAGTCGCGCGCTGGGCCCGGCCTCGGGCCGCAAGTCTCAAAAATGAGGGGGGTTCCCCGGGGGGGGGCACCTATCGCGGAAGCTTCGATCAGGCGGAAAAAGAAACGGAGGACGATCGGCTCCTCTGGGATCCGATCGCCCCTGTTATGCGGCACCCGAGCAAGGCGGGTGGAGTAACCGTACGGGCTTGCTGCCTCGGGGCGGCAGCAGGGCCAACCTCGCACGCATGTTACCCCTTTGCATGGTAACATGCTATCAGGCCCTGCCTCCGGAAGCAATCCCCTCTGTGTCGACGCGGCGACCTCATTCATCATCGTCCGCAATTTCCGGAAATTGCGGATTGACGGTGGGCAGCCCTCTATAGAGAATCAGCAAGTTCCGATGCCCCAGAGTGGAACTCGACTCGTAACGAGTAACCCGATTGAGGTCAGCACATGGATGATCGGCTCGCCGTCGCCCGGCTCGAAGAGTTGGGTCTCAATGGACGAGAGGCCCGCCTCTACCTTGCTCTTCTGAAGGTGCCCGAGGCCACTGCGGCCCAGCTCCACCGAATCAGCGGGGTCCCCCGCACCAAGACCTACGAGAGCTTGGAGCGCATGGTCTCTCGCGGCTTCTGTCAGGAGCGCGTGGAAGGACGCAGGCGTTTCTTCCGGGCCACCAGTCCGCCCGCGGCTCTCACGATGCTCAGACGCGGGTGGGAGACGGAATACGAGGAACGGAATCAAATCGCGGACGAGACCTTCGAAGAGTTGGGCAAGCTGCATCGGCTCTCGTTCGAGAAAGACCCATCGCTCGAGGCCATCGAGGTCATTCGATCCAAAGAGCAGAACACCCAGACCTTCCTGCGGCTGATGCACGGCACGCAGCGGGAGGTCCTTTCCTTCACCCGCTCGCCCTATTCGGCAGCCACCGAACAGATCCGAGCCGAGGTCAAGAGGGCGCAGCACGAGGCCTTCAATCGCGGGGTGCAGATCCACACGATCTACATGATTGAACAGCAGGATTGGGGGTGGCTGGAAAGTTTCATCGACGAGTTGCTCAAGGCCGGCGAGATCGTGCGGCTGACCGATGAACTCCCCATGAAGATGTTCGTCTTCGATCGCGAAAAGGTGCTGATCGCACTGCCATCGGTTCCGGATCTGACGGGCAGCGACTTCACCATGATCCTCATCGAAGACCCCGGGTTCACCAAGGCCAGCGTCTCTCTCTTCGAATTGTATTGGGACCGTGCGCTTCCGCCGGAGGAGTGGGTCAAGAACAATGGCCGCAACCGAGCGGTCACGACCACCGAAGGTGAATGAGGCCGAGACGGGCTATTCCTCGGGAAACAGCATCCGGTCGAGTTCACTGAGATCGACGATTTTCGGGACCTCGGTCACCGTGCCATCCCGGGGCTGCGTATTGGCCGCCTGCTGGTTGGGCACGAACCAGATCCCCTTCCATCCCGCTTCGATCGCATGCAGGGCATCGCGGACGTAGTCGTCGCCCACCATGACGCACTGATCCGGCGCCACGTCGAGCCGCTGGCCGATGCTTTTGAACACGGTGTGGAACGTCTCGACATCGTACTTCGTGCCGGCCAGCTGAGTGCCCTTCGGGTACACCCCGGGCACGCGGCCATGCTCGTCCGGACCGGATCCGATGAAGATCATCTCCGAATCGATGAGATCGCTCAGCCCCCAGGCCTGGAGTTTGCCGATCTGCGTATCGAAGTGGCCGTCGCTCAGAACCCCCAACTGAACGCCCCGTTCTTGAAGGCGAGTGAGGATGTCGGGACTGCCCAGATGATAGACGGGGTTGTTGGTGAATTCGCGGAAGTAGGTTTCGATCTCTTTGGAAGTGAGCCCGCAGGCTTCCAGCATCGAGTCGTGTCGCCCCGGTTGATCGGGATACGTGCCGACTTCGGCCAGCACCTTTTCGGCGACGTCGTCACGGCCGAGAGCGGCGACGCTCTTGCGGAAGGTTCGATAGGGATCGTACAGGCAGTTGCCAATGTCAAAGAAGACGATCATGCCGGCTCCGTTTCGCTAAGTAGCTGTGCTTTACCCTCTTCGATGCGGAAACGACCCAGCGCCAGGAGGCCGAGGGTCACTGGATAGAGCTTGTGCTCCTCTATCAGTACCTTATCGGCGATTTCACCGGGATCCTTGCATTCGGCGATCGAGACCGCCTGTTGAAGCAGAATTGGACCATGGTCGTACTCCTCGTCGACGAGGTGGACCGTCGGCCCGGAGACCTTCATACCCGACTCGTACACGGCCCGGTGCACTCTGGAGCCGTAGAACCCCTTGCCCCCGAAAAACGGCAGCAACGCGGGATGGATGTTGGTAATCCGGCTCTCAAAAGCACGGATGACCTTCGGCGGAATCATCTGCATGAAACCAGCCAGTGCCACGATGTCGACCTCGTAGCGGCGCAGAATCGAAAGGAGATGTTCCGCATACGCCTCGTCGCTTTCGAACCTCTTGCGCGGCACCCACTCGGTCGGGATGTTTCGGGTCTGGGCCTTACCCTTGGCGCCGGCCTTCGCGTTGTTGTGGATCATGACCACGACGTCGACCGGGATCTCCCCCTGCTGGGCCGCATCGGCGATGGCCGCGAAGTTCGAGCCTCCGTGCGAACAGAACGCCGCCACCCGCTTCTTCCGGCCGGACTCCCATCCTTGGGATTGGAGCAGTTCGGGACGGATCTGTTTCTCCGGCTCCCACACCGCTTTGAGACCTCGCCGCTCATCCCAGCTTTCGGCCCCATCCATACGCGCGGCACGGCGTTCCTTCAGGCGGGCTTTCAGTAGGTCCCGCCCGTGGACGCCCTTCTTTTTGCCGCGCCAGATGGACCGGTAGTAGATCCAGGCCACCACCAGAGCAAAGATGACGAATACCTGCCACATACGGCCAGACTCCTTCCCGATCCGGGAATCGCCTAATCCTGCTCCCCGCTCACCGCGTGCACACCATCGAGCGCCGTTGATCCGGCAAGGGCCGTGCGCCTATTGCAGGGTTACCTGCAGCGCGTGCACCGGCCGATCGCCCGGGATCTGGATTTCCTGCGGGCGGCTGATCGAAATACGTTCACTTGGGACGGCCACGGCGCACGTGGCCTCGGGGAGAACGTCCGGATAGATAGTGATCTCCGAGCCGGTGTAGAGCGTGAGGGTTTCCTCTTCCGGCCGCTTCCGCCAGAATTGCCACTTGGGAATGTTGGCACCTTCCGGGGGTGCGGGGAGCGTCAAGGCGTTGCCGCGCGCGGCCAGGGCGGCCCCCACGTCCACCGACACGAACCCCATGAGATAGACGTGCCCATCCCCATCGTGATGAACCTCGAGCGTGCGGTTCGACCCTTCGGGAGAAACACCCACCTCCGTCCAGGAGATCGGCGCTTCGGGCCCGCTCTGCAGATCGCCGATCTGTGCAAAGCCGAATTGTCCGGGCGGAAGTGAGCCGGTCGTCTCCACCGGGGTCAGGGCGCGAGCCGCGCGTAGTCTGGTCCGGGCCGCCGAGGCTTCAGGCCGCGTCTCCGCGAAGATGGGGGTGATGCAGACGCCGGCGCCCGGCGGGGAGATCGGATCGTTCGCGCGAGCCAGGGAGGCGAACATTGCCTCTCTCGTCGACATCGCCTTGATGGAGTCGGCAGCGGCTGCGGTGGAATCGGCGGCAGAGCCGAGTGCCGTCTGGCCCGCTTGGCGCGATTGCAGTTGGGCCATCAGGATGCCGCCCACCAGAAGGACGGCGGCGATGACGCCGAACAGGATGGGAGGTCGTTCGTACCAGGGCGCTTTCTTCACTGCACGCTTCGTCACTTTGACCTTTTTCAACGCTTCCTCCAGGGGCTCGGGTCGTCCGACCATCCGGGGCACGAGGTCACCGGCGAACGGATAGGTTCGGGCCGATTCTAGCGAATCCCAGCGGGCAATGGTATGGGATGTTGGTTTGCGCGGGCCCTCTATCGCAGAGGGCAATAGGTCCAGGTGTCGTTGAGGTTTAGGTAGTCACCCACGATGATCCAGGCTCCGCCGAACACCACCAGGCCCATGCTCCCAGGAACGTGGATCGCGGAGTGGCGAGTCCGGTCGATCGGCCGGGAGCTCTCCGACCCGTCGTCGAGCCGGCTCCAAACCTCGGTGCCCAGGTCGAAGGTCCAGCTCAACCCGTCAACCTCATCGGCATAGTCGCCGATCACCACCATCTGGCCTTCGGCGACATTTGCGGTGTGTCCATGGTGGATCACCGAGCAGTCGGGCAGGCGCTCCCACTCGAGTGAGGCGAGATCCAGGGCCCAAGTGTCGGCATAGAAGTCTTCATCTACAAATGCCCCATAGACCCCGCCGTGGACGATCATCCTGTGCGTGGCCTCATCATAAACCGCCGTGTGCTCGTAGCGCCTGAGGGGAAGGTCATCACCGTGGTTGGGCCCCTCCCAGATCAGCTCCCATTCGTTGGTGGCGAAATGGAAGACCCAGAGGTCGTTCAGAATGCTGTCCCCTCTCCCGCCGTAGAGGACCATCGTGTCGCCTGAGGGATTGTATACGGCGGTGTGGCTCTCGCGGCGCCCGGGGGATGCGCTGCCGTTTTCGAGGATCGACCAGGATCCGGTGTCGAGATCATAGGCCCAGGTTTGTAGGTACCACCGATCCGTCTCGAACCCGCCGAAGACAATCAGACGATTGGTGTCGGGGTGATGAATCATCGAGTGTCCGCTGCGCGAGTCGGGGCCTCCCAAACCCGGGTCGATCAACTCCCAGGTGTAGGTCCGAAGATCGAATCCCCACATATCGCGGATCGCGGCGCAGGTTCCGGACGGCGCGCAGTCGATCCCCGCATAGATGATCATGGTCTCATCGTCCGGTGAGTAGTACGCCGTGTGCCCCCAACGTTTGTGGATGGAACCCACCGTTCCGTCATCGAGTTGGCTCCAGGGCTCCAGAACGATTCCCCGGGGCTCACTCGGCTCACTGAGATCGTCATCGATCGTGATCGATCGCACCCGATAGGTGTAGATGGCCAGGTCCAGACCGGAATCATCGAAGAAGGCTGTCTCCGGCGGGACCAAACCGCTGATATCCACGAAGGGTCCCGCCGAAGTGGGCGCGCGCTCGACCTGGTAGCCGGCCAGCGTGTCCTCGAACCTGCGCTCCCACAAAACCCGCATCGTTGAGCAGTCCACGCGCACCAGAATGGGGCCGGTCTCAGGGAGGGGCGGGGGCAGGACGGTGGCGCGGAGAGCGAGCTCCAGGGTGTCCGAATCCGCACTGACCTCGAGAGGGTAGATCAGCTCGTCGTAGACCGGATGGACGATGCTGAGTTCCCGGTCACCCTCAGGAACCGACGGCAAGATGAACCGGCCATCGCTGGCCGTGACGCCCAGCAGCTCGGAGGCCGACCCATCCGGATTGAGCAGCCCGACCTGGGCCTGACGCAGCGGATCCCCCAGGCTATTGCGGACCGTGCCATGGATGGAGTGCGCATGGACGTTCGTGATGAGCGAGATGGTCATCTCCAGACCGTCTTCGGGAAGTTGCAGATCGAGAGAGGAAGGTTCGAAACCCTCGGCCTCGGCCGTCAGCGTCAATGCCCCCATCGTGACCTCGGACAGGCTGAACGATCCGTCGGCTGCCGATTGCGTCTGATGTCCATCCAAGCTCACCGTGGCTCCGGCCACCGGGACCCGGGTGCCGCTAAAACAGACGTGGCCGCTCACCGTGTTGACATTCGGGACGTCCATCGTCACCTCGACCGTGTCGCGGCCGACATCACCGGCATCGAACCACACGCGAGCCCGATGCTCGCCGACGCCCAGGCCCGTGCGACTGATCGAGATCGCCACCGTATCGGGGGCGTCCATCAGAGCGCCTTCCGACACATCCAGGCCGATCCAGGCGGCCTCGCCCCCGGCTGTCCACCGGACCGTATCGACCCCCGCGCCGTAGCCGATGTTGGAGAGTTGCACGACGAAGCTCGTGTCCCGCGTCCCCGCCGCCAGCTGGTGGGGACTCGCCGTCAACGCGGAGATCAGACTGACCGGCAGCTCGGCCCCTCCCCCATTCGAATCGATCAGGATTGAGGCTTCGTACGGCCCCCCGTCCAGCAAGTCCCGGTCGATGCCGACCTGAACCTGCTCGCTGGCGGAGGTCGTCGATCCGCCTGCCGGGTCCAGACGAATCCAAGGGGCACCGGCAGTGAGGGTGAAGGTCAGCGTGCCGCCGCCGGCGTTGCTCACCGTAAACGTCGCGCTTGTATCTCCAGGGGAGATACTGAGTTGAGGAGGATCATGCTGTAGGACGGGCGGGTTGGTGCTGTCCTCGGAGCACCCTACCAGCAGGGCGACCGCGATGAACAGGACGAGCGTGCCCCTCTCGGGGCAGGCGCGCAGCCCTTCCTTGATCCGGTCAATCATAGTGATGCTCCGCATGAAACCTCTGTGCGCATCGGGGGATCGCCGAGGATCCCGCCGAGCATTCTAGGTCTTTCCCCTGCAAGTGGCACGAAGATTCGTGCCCGCCCTTGCCCAAGTGCGCATGAGTCATGGGATTACAGCGCGAATTCTATCGGAAACCCCTTCTGACCCAGAAGACGGATCCGCACCGAAGGATCCCCCCCCAAAATGCACGATTCCGCGGGGCACAACCAACTTAGTCCACCAGTATAGTGGACTTAAACCCCGCCGGCGACCCGGTCAGTTCCAGGTCATCGGCAAGCCCGCCTCGTTGACAGTTGAGAGCCTGCTAGCGTACCCTGGGTGCCTTGGATTGCGAGGAGGTTCAATGGTTCGTTCGATGACCGGTTTCGGCCGGGCGGAGCGCATAGCCGAAAACCGGCGCATCACGGTCGAAGTACGTTCGGTCAACCACCGGTATCTGGAAGTTGCAGCCCGCCTGCCCCGTGTGTTATCAGCTCTTGAGCCCCGTACCCTGGAGATGATCAAGAAGCGGGTCGTCCGCGGCAAGGTCAACGTAAACGTGGGCCTCAATGGCGATGTCGATCCGGTGGTTACGCTCAAGGCGGACGAGGCCGTGACCGGCCGGTACATGGAGATCATGTCCCAACTGAAGGCGCTCTATGACCTTCCCGGGGACGTGGATGTCCGCACGCTGGTCGGCCTGCCGGGGGTTCTGACCCGGGAGGAGAGCGACCTGACCGAAGACGCGGCCTGGGAGTTGATCGCCGAACCGCTTTCGGGGGCGCTTGACGCCCTCGAGTCGATGCGACGGGACGAAGGTGAGGCTCTGGCGCGGGACCTGCTAATGCGGATTGCAGGGATCCAGGAGTGCGTCGACCGGGTCGAGGTGCGGGTGCCGGAGGTGGTCACCAAGAACCGGACACGGTTAACCGAGCGCTTTGGTGAGATTTCCTCCGATCTGGAATACAATCGCACCCGACTGGAAATGGAATTGGCTCTCTTCGCGGATCGAGCCGACGTTACAGAGGAATGTGTCAGGCTTCGTTCGCACTGTGAGCAGTTCGTACGTTTCCTGAAGGCCGAGGATCCCGCCGGGCGGGAGCTCAAGTTTCTCCTCGAGGAAATGCACCGGGAAATCAACACCATCGGATCGAAGGGTCAAGACACCTCGATTTCCAAAGACGTGATCTACATGAAGGGTGAAATCGAGAAGATCCGCGAACAAGTCTTGAATATCGAGTAGCTAGGAGTGATCCGTATGGAGTCTGCTACCCCCGAGTGTCCTCGTTTGATCGAGAGGCCGTTCCCGATCGTCATATCGGGGGCCTCCGGTACCGGGAAGACCTCGGTTGTCGAGAAGCTGCTTGCTTCGGATGGACGCATCGTCCGCGGTCTGACCGCCACGACCAGGCCGCCGCGCCACGGGGAAACCGACGGCGAAGACTACGTCTTCATCGGCGAAGAAGAGTTCGAGAAGCTGAGAAAGGGCGGGAAGCTTGCTGAATCCGCCCAGGTGCACGGGCACTGGTACGGCGTGCCTCGGAGCAACATTGAAGCCTCCCTGAAGAAGGGCAAATGGGTGGTTCTCAATGTCGATGTACAAGGCGGCCTGTCTCTCAAAAAGACCTATCCCGACGCGATTCTGATCTTCGTGCTGCCACCATCGATGGAAGATTTGGAGAACCGGCTGCGAGGACGGGGTACGGACAGTGATGAGGAGATCGCCCGTCGAATGAGGAGAGCCCTCGAGGAGATGGCCGTGGCACCGGACTACGACTACGTAGTCGTCAACGATGAGGTCAAGGACTGCACGAAGCGGCTCCTGGCCATTCTCTGGGCAGAGACGAGCCGCACATCCCGCGGCTTGACCATGCCCAAGTAAGGTACCGCCCACGTCGGCATCGGTAAGACCGCTGTCGGCATTCCAGAGCAGACGAAACCAATTGACCCAGTTCATAGCATGGTCATCGGGAGGCAAGTATCACAATGACCGAAGAAGTCGAACGCAATGGTGACGAGCAGGTCGAAACCCTGGGGGGCGAAGCTGGCTTTGAACCCCGCAGCAAGTACGAGCGCATCATGTTGGCGGCGGCTGAAGCCAGCCGGCTCAATGAAGAGATGCGCCGCAAGGGGATCAAGCTCGACAACAAGGTGACGATCGAAGCCATCAAGCGAGTGGATGAGGGGAAGGTCAAAGGCGTACTCCGCGAATCGGTGGAGGTTGAAGAAGAAGTACTCACGCCCCTGACCCCCGAGGCACCGGCCGGCCCGCTGTTCGAAGAGCCACCGCTCACCGCTCCTCCGTCGGATGGCGCCGAGACCGCCGACGAGGAAGCCACGGACGACGCAGGCGACGGGGAGAAGGAATAGGAACGGCGGGGGCATGGCATGACAGATCGATCGACGTCAGGCACCCGCCCACTCGCCGACTGCTCCGTTACCCTTGGGATCACAGGCGGCATCGCGGCCTACAAGACCACGGAACTGGTGCGAGAGTTCCGCCGCATGTCGATCGGCGTCCAGGTCGTGATGACCGAGGCCGCCACCCAGCTGGTCTCCATCCATGCCTTGGCCACCCTTTCCGAGCGCGCGGTGGTGACCCACCTTTTCAATCCGGTCCTGCATCAGGCCGGTGACGGCCAGCGGGAAGGTATCAGCCACATTCAGCTCAGCCGGAACGCGGATCTCTTCATCGTGGCGCCGGCGACCGCCAACATTCTCGGCAAGACGGCGGCGGGCATCGCCGACGACGTTCTCTCCACCGCAATTCTGGCCAGCAATGTGCCCGTGCTCTTCGCCCCGGCGATGAACGTCGAAATGTGGATGAACTCGATCGTCCAGGAGAATGTCGCCAAGCTTCGGGCGGCCGGATACCAGTTTATCGGGCCCGAGGCGGGCGATCTGGCCTGCGGCGAGATCGGCGCCGGCCGGATGTCATCGCCTCGCGACATCCTGGATGCGGCCCTCCCCTTGCTTCTGGAGCGCGCCGGGGGACTGCGGGTGCTGGTCACCGCCGGACCGACCGAGGAGCCGGTCGATGACGTGCGGGTGCTCTCGAATCGATCGAGCGGAAAGATGGGCGTGAGCCTGGCCGAGGCCGCCCGAAATCTGGGCCATCGCGTCACGCTGGTGGCCGGGCCTCTGCGGTGCAGCCCACCGGTGGGCGTCGATCGCATCGATGTCGAGACCGCCGAGCAGATGAAAGCCGCTGTCGAGGAACATGAGGCCGAGGCGGACATCCTGATCATGACTGCCGCAGTGGCCGACTACCGGCCGAAGGCGATGACGCCCGGCAAGCTCCCCTCAGGCAAGGAAGAGACGACGCTCGAGCTGGTCCGCAACCCCGACATCCTCGCGGCGGTGGCCCCCGGCCGCGCTGCGCGGGGGGCGACCACGATCGGCTTCGCGCTTGAGGTCGGCGAGGGTGGCCGGGAACGCGCTGAACGAAAACTCGAGTCGAAACAGGCCGATATGATCGTCTTGAACGACGCCACGCGGCCCGATTCCGCCTTTGGCGCCGACACGACCCGGACAGCGTTCGTGCTGCCCGGCGGCGACTTCGAGCAGATGCCGGTGCTGCCGAAGGCGGATGCAGCGAAACGGATTTTGCAGCAGGTGGAGGCGCTTCATCATGGCAAACGGGCACCGGGACACTGACCCTCTGGTCACCGAACTGGCCCAACAGATCGAATCCGAGATGGCCCGCGGGATCGCGCTGTGGCCCGACCCGGCCTGGAACGAGGCCGCCTGGGCGTTCGTGACCGAGTCACACGGTCCGGTCGAGGCGCTCAGCGCCACGCAGGCTCGCGCGGCCCATCACAAGGCGGCGACCCCGCCTCCGGTCAAGCCCGCCGCAACCCCGGCCAAACCGGCCAAACAGAAGAAGGCACCCACGTTCGGCCCCCCTCCCCCGGTCGAGGGCCGCGACAAGGACTGGGCGGCGCAGCTGGAGAAGGTGCGCGCGGATGCCAAGTCCTGCACAGGCTGCCCGCTCGCCGAGACCCGCACGAATGTGGTGGTCGACTCGGGCAGCGGAAAGGTCGGGCTGGTGTTCGTCGGTGAGGCGCCCGGCGCGGATGAGGATGCCCAGGGCGAGGCCTTCGTCGGACGGGCCGGCCAGCTCCTCACCAAGATCATCGCCGCGATCGGGCTTGATCGGGCCGACACCTACATCTGCAACGTGATCAAGTGCCGTCCACCCGGCAATCGGAACCCGACCCCGGCCGAGATTACGGCCTGCTCGCCCTATCTGCTCAGGCAGCTCGAGATACTCAAGCCCAGCGTAATCTGCACCTTGGGGCTCTTTGCCACCCAGCTGCTGCTGGACTCGAAGGCCCCGATCGGCAAGCTGCGGGGGCGGCTATTCCGGTATCATGGAATCCCGATGATCCCGACCTACCACCCGGCAGCGCTGCTGCGAAATCCAAACTTGAAGCGAACGGTGTGGGAAGACGTGCAGCTTTTGCGTAAAGTACTAGATGAGGGGCCGGGCGAGATCGAACCAGCCGTCCCCCTCACCGAAAGGATCGTGAAACCCAGCGGCCCGAAGAGCGGTGACCTGTTTTCCGGAGCTAAAGAGTGAACCCACAGGAAACACAACAGGCCAAACGCAGGGCCATTACCGGTCGCATTCCGCCTCAGAACCTGGAGGCCGAACAGGCGGTCCTGGCTTCGATGCTGCTCGACCCCAGCGCGATCGACAAAGTGGAAGAGGTCCTCGAAGAGGAGTTCTTCTACCGCGGAGCTCATCGGGCGGTCTTTCGGGCCATCGGCGCGCTCAGCGCGCGAAACGAATCCGCCGACCTGATCACCGTCACCGAGGAACTGCGCAAACAGGGTTCTTTCGATGACGTCGGCGGCGCCAGCTTCCTCCAAAGCCTGCTCGACGGCGTGCCCTCCTCCGCCAACGTGGAGTTTCACAGCCGCCTGGTCCTGGAAAAGGCGGTTCTGCGAAAGCTGATCGAGGTCGCCAACCAGATCATCGAGAGCAGCTACGAAGCCTCCGAGCCCTGGATGGAGATCCTCGACAAATCGGAGCAGCTGCTGTTCGGGGTCGGCCAGAGCCGACTCAAGCGCGAGTTCACGCCGCTGCGGTCGATTCTCAAGGGCACCTTCGAGATCCTCGAGGAACTCTACGAGAACAAGCGGGCGGTGACCGGCGTGCCGACCGGATTCCCGGACGTAGACCGCATGACCTCCGGGCTGCAAAGATCGGATCTCATCATCATCGCCGGACGGCCGTCGATGGGTAAGACGAGCTTCATGCTCAACATCGCCGAGAACGTGGCGATCGACCACAAGATCCCGGTCGGCGTCTTCAGCCTGGAGATGTCGAAGGAGCAGATCGTTCAGCGTTTTCTCTGTTCGCGCTCGCGTATCCCCGCCCAGCGGCTGCGGACCGGCTATCTGAAAGAGAGCGAGTGGCCGCTTCTCACGCAGTCCGCTGCGCGGCTGAGCGAAGCCCCCATCTTCGTCGACGACACCCCGGCGGTCGGTCTGACCGAGATGCGCGCCAAGGCGCGGCGTCTGAAGGCCCGGCACGGGCTGGGCGTCATCTTTGTCGACTACCTTCAGCTCGCCCGCGGTCTCTCGGGCGTCGAGAGCCGGCAGCAGGAGATCTCGCAAATCTCGCAGGGGCTCAAAGCTCTCGCCAAGGAACTCGAGATTCCGGTCATCGCCGGATCGCAGCTTTCCCGTGCGGTCGAAGCGCGGGAGAACAAGCGTCCGATTCTCTCCGACCTGCGCGAGTCCGGGGCGATCGAGCAGGACGCCGATATCGTCGCCTTCATCTACCGCGAAGAGATGTACAAGCCGGACAAGGAAGAGGCCAAGGGAATCGCCGAGGTCATCATCGGCAAACACCGAAACGGCCCCACGGGCACCGTGCGTCTCTCTTTCCTCAGCGAATTCACCCGCTTCGAGTCGATGGCCCCGATGGGAGACGAGTACTTCCCGGCGGGGTAGCAGAGGCACTCTAACCTATTCATTCCAAGGAGATTGGGGATCGGAGCCATGGGATATTATTTGCTCTCAAGCAAAAATAGTTGCGACATTTTTTGCTTATAGGCATAATCTGCCCCATGAACAAGAAGCGCTATCTTCAAGAGCCGATTTCCACCGACCTGACAGAGAAGATGGTCTTCCTAGCTGGTCCTCGCCAGGTAGGTAAGACCACGCTGGCGAAGCAGATTCTGTCGACGGCACGGGACGGCATTTATTTGAACTGGGACAATCGGGAGGATCGGCGCGAGATCCGAGCGGCCCGGTGGCCGGGGACTCGGTCCCTGGTCGTTCTGGATGAGCTTCACAAGTGGCGTACTTGGAAGAGCTGGATCAAGGGTGAATACGACAAGCACCGCGAACATCTTCGATTCCTCATTACAGGCAGCGCGCGCATGGACGTCTATCGGCGTGGAGGCGACTCGCTCCAAGGCCGCTATCATCACTACAGGCTTCATCCCTTCTCATGTGTCGAGATGTCCCGAGGGAAGGGGCGCAACGACCTAGTTCCAGAACAGGAGCTGCCCATCTCGAGTCGCGGAAGCCGGGAGCAGGTGGACACACTCATGCGCTTTGGGGGGTTCCCCGAACCGCTGCTGAGGCAATCTGCACGCACCCTGCGACGCTGGCAGAAAGAACGTATTGAACGGTTCTTCCGCGAGGACGTCCGGGATCTGGAGGCAGTCCGGGACCTTTCATCACTGCAGATTCTGGCCGATCTCATTCCCGAGAGAGTGGGATCGCCCCTCTCGCTCAACGCACTCAGAAAAGATCTGGAAGTCAGCCACCGGGCGGTCACCCATTGGGTGACGATCCTCGAGCGACTCTACTACGTCTTCCGTCTCAGACCGTACGATGCCAAGCAGGTCAAGACGCTACGCAAGATGCCCAAGACGTACTTGTGGGACAGCAGCCTAGTTCCGGACACCGGTCCCCGGTTCGAAAACCTCGTCGCGCTCCATCTGCTCAAGCTCTGCCACTACTTGGAGGATCGGGACGGATACAAGACAACGCTACTCTACCTTCGCGACCGCGCAGGCCGAGAGATTGACTTCCTCGTTACCGTTGATCAACGACCATGGTTCGCGGTTGAGGCCAAGACAAGCGACACAAACATCGACCCTTCGCTGCGCTATTTCCGGGACCGCCTGCACATTCCCTGGGTGTATCAGGTTGTGCTGAAGGGTAAGCGTGATTTCGTGGAGGACGGTGTGAGGTGCTTGCCTGCCCATCGGTTCATGAATGGGCTCGTCTGACCGGAGATACGCCTGCAGCAATTCAGAAGAGGAGACTTCACTGATTCGTCCCAGGCTCGTCGGAATCTTGTTTGCCTTACCCGTGTTCTTGGCAGGGTGCGCCGGCCTTCCCGCCGGTACCCTTGAGGACATCCTCTCCGCGGGCGGCCCGCTTGATGAGGGCACCGTCGCGGTCGGCCTCAAGGAGGCGCTCCAGGTGGGAACCGACCGCGGCGTGACGACCACCTCCGCGATCGACGGCTTCCTCGGAAACGCGCTCATCCGCATCGGGCTGCCCGAGGAGTATCACAAAGGCGCGGGGCTCCTGCGGACGGCCGGTTTTGGATCCTACGTCGATGAACTCGAAGTCTCCATGAACCGCGCCGCCGAGCAGGCCTCCGCCCAGGCGCGCGGGGTCTTCTGGGATGCGATCAAGAAGATGACCATCGCCGATGCCTTCGCCATCCTGCAAGGCGCCGACAATGCGGCCACCGAGTACTTCCGCGCGCAGACCGAGGCGGAGCTTCGGACCCGCTTCCTGCCCATCGTCACCACGAAGATGGAAGAGGTCGGGCTCTACCGCACCCACAACGACCTCATGAGCTATGCGGAGAAGGTGCCGTTCGTCGAGATTCCGACCGTCGACTTAGACGCTTACGTCACCGACGGCGCCCTGCGCGGCCTCTTCACGGTGCTGGCCGAAGAGGAACTGAAGATCCGCGAGGACCCGGCCGCGGGCACCACGGCGCTGCTGCGGCGGGTGTTTGGGGAGAAGGGGTAGGCAAGACCGGCGCTTGCTCTACCCTTCCCGGTGGACCTATTGTGTGCTGTGAACACGGTCTGGGGAGGGAGGAAGAATGAGCGGGCAGCTGGCAAGACAAGTGCATCACAGACGATCGTTTCTACTGCTCGGCATGGCGGTGCTTTGGTCCTGGGCGGCATCCGCCGACCCCCCACCCGTCGCCTCCAATCCCGGCCAGGCGCCGATCGAGACGATGCAGTTCGCCGACAGCCCCACCTACTTCGAGACGCAGGCCTATCTTCGCAAGCTCGCGGCGGCCTCGAAGTACATCGAGGTGGCTTCCTGCGGCTATACGACCGAGGGGTATCCGATTCCCGTCGTCTTCGTGTCGGATCGCACCGGCCCCGGCGGAGGGTGGGACACCGACCCGCGCAAACCGACGATCATGATCACCGCGGGCATCCACTCGGGTGAGATCTGCGGCAACGACGCCCTCCAACTCCTGCTCCGCGACGTCGCCCGGGGACGGGAATCCGATCTGGTCTCACACGTGCAGCTCGTGCTGGTGCCAATCTTCAATGTCGACGGTCATCGCAACCGGAGCCTGACCAATCGATTCACGCAGAGTGGACCGGCGGGAGGATTCGGAACGCGCCGCAACGCGCTCAACCTGGATCTCAACCGGGACTTCGCCAAGCTCGACAGCCCTGAGGTGCGGGCCATCGTCAGGCTCTTCACGCAGTTTCAACCGGAAATCTACATCGATCTGCACACCGATGACGGCATCGGCCATCAGTACGACATCCTCTTCAGCCCGGGGATCAATCCCACCTTTCCCGGAAAGCGCGACCAGCTCGTGCGCGAGGAACTCGTCCCGTTTGTGAATGCGTCGGTGGCGAACGATGGATACCTCTCCCACTGGATCGGCTACGCACACGACCGAAAGGACCCGACAGCCGGCATCTCCGCCTACGGCCTGTCCCAGCGCACCGGATACGGCTACTTCGAGACGCGCCATTGCATCAGTATTCTCACCGAGGCCTATCCCTACAAACCGTATGAACGTCGGGTACGGGCGACTTACTCCTTTGTGCGGGCGGTGCTGGAGTATGCCATGCGCAACCGCATCAAACTGACCGAGACCATCCAGGAGGCTCGCAAGGAAGCGCTCCTGTGGGGCCGGGAGCCCGGCGAGCACGAGATCGGCCTGGGTTGCACGGCGGATAGAACACAGTCTCGACGAATCAACTGGCTCGGCAAGGGAATCGACCTGATGCACAGCGAGGTGACCGGGCGCGAGTATGCCGTCTACAACGATCGCGACGTGACCTACGAGGTTCCTTACCACGACCAGTTCATCCCTCGGGCCACTGCGATCATGCCGCGCGGGTATCTCATTCTACCGCCCTACCGGCACGTGATGCAGAAGCTGAAGCAGCACGGCATCGGCGTCTACCGGCTCAACGCCTCCATCGATATGGAGGTGGAGAGCTATCGGATCGAGAAGGCGGACTACCGGGCGAAACCCTACCAGGGTCACTTCTATCTCAAGACGACCGGAGACTGGCAGACCGAGGTGCGAACGATTCCCGCGGGGAGCTACTGGGTACCCGTGGATCAGCCGGCCGGCTTCAGTGCGATGCATCTTCTCGAACCCGCTTGCACGGATGCACTGCTCTCGTGGAACAGCTTCGACACGATCACCGAGCGCGGCATTGTCCTCGAGGGTTGGGCGCTCGAAGAGAACGCCCGCGAGCTGCTGAAGGATCCGGCGATCCGGGCGGAATATGAGGAAGCCCTGGCCGATTCGAACTTCGCCGCCGATGCGAATGCCAAGCTGGAGTTCTTCTTCCAGAAGACGCCCTACCCGGAGCCGTGGCAGAACCTCTACCCGGTCTTCCGGGTCATGGGCGATCCGCCGAGTACGATCCAGTGGTAGCGCGCTCTCGCTACGCGGCCTGCATGCCCGCCTGCACGGTCGCCTGGTGCATCCGGCGTTGCGCGCGTTCGTAGACCCGCACGACCGGCAATCTGAGCGCCTCGATGTACTCCGGTACCCACTCGGGCGCCGATTTCGGCGGGAAAGCCTGCAGCGCGGTCATGGGCACCGTACCCCGATGGCTCTTGCGAGAGCGCATCGAGATGCGCAAGTAGGGAACGTCGCGCGGTTCGGGCCGGGACACGGCCACCTCCCCGGTGGCGGGGTCGATGCGGTAGTGGTCATCCGGGTTGGGGGGCAGCACGCGCTCCAAGCGCTCGACGTGATGATCGAGAAGGTCCGCGATCGCCACCGCGCGCGTGATCTTGGGATGGATCTTCATCCACGGTCCCTCAGATCCAACGTGGTGATGCAACGTCCCCACGGACACCACACTCGGCAGGTTCCAGCCCTGGCAGAGTTCATAACCCAGCATGCCGTGGTCCGTGCCGAGCACGCGCGTCTCGATCTTCCCCACATCGACCAGGCCACTGCTCATCAGTTCCAGCCGCATCCGCTTGTGCCGAATGTCCAGATACTCATTGGGATAGTGCTGCAGCATGAGCATCTTACCCACATCGTGCAGCAGCCCCGCGCTGAAGTATGTGTCGGGTGAACCCTGTTTGGTATAGCGTCCGATCTCCTCGCAAAGACAGGCCACCATCAGGTTGTGGCGCCAGGTGTCATTGAGGATCACGCCTTGCGCGGCGGGCGGAATCGCCTCCCGCGCCTTCCAGGTTTCCAGGTAGTGATTGGCGACCGCGCGCTGCCCGAGCCGGGTCAGCGCCCGGCCCAGTCCCACGATGGGGCTGCGCGTGCCGTAGATGATCGAGTTGGCCATCCGCAGGACCGTCACCGCGAGATTGATGTCGATCGACAACACCTCTTTCGACACCAGGTCCCCGCGCATATCCGGGATCAGGAAATCAAGCCGGCTGACCCGCGGCGGAAGCCCGTAGAGATCCGCACCCTCGCGTGCAGCCAGCGAGAGATGCCGCGAGATCTTGTCCTGAATGGTCACGACCGGTTTCGGCGCGTCTTCTTGCGCAGGAAGCTTGTCACCCTCCGGCGTGGTCTTCTCCGGTTGGGTCGGAGGATTCATCTGAGGTTGCACAACTCGTTCAACCTGGGCGGTCGGCTTGACCGGCGGAGGCGTTGGGGCGGCCTGCTTTGTAGGCGGAGGAGTCGGTTCTTTCGGGGCGGCAGCGGGCACTTCAAGACCGGTCATCTGCCGGACCTTGGTCAAGACGTCCGGCCCCGGTTCAGTTTCGGTGCAGAACTGACTGCCCCCCGCCCGTTGGAGAACCGCCTGGTCGGGACAGGAACTGGGCCCGTGGATGACCATGAGACCGGCATCCTTCGACTCCGAATTCATTCGGATCTCACTGATGGTCCGCCGAAGATCCATGCCGGCGGTGCCGGGATGAATGACGATGCCGTCGAAACTCTCTCGCACCAGCATGAGGGCCACGTCGAAGCCGGTGTGCGCAACGCGAACGGCGAACTCGCCGGAACGAAGCAGCGGAGATGAGAATCGCTCGCTGGAACGGGCATCGGGATGAATGATCAGCACACGTTTTAGAGCCAACGCAAGACCTCCGGCAAAGGTGTTCTAGCCCGACAAAGGGGCTTCAATGCTCCGTTACTTTCATCGGCAGAAGGTTCTACCCGGTCCAGCGTTGCGGCAGGCAGCGCCTGGGGTGGCTGCGGGAGGGGCGAGAAGATCAGGAGAGACTCAAGAGGCTAAATCTATCGATAGCCAACGCTTAGAACCAGCCCCCCTCGAGTATTCGTCTCCGCGGCGGCGAGGGGATCATGCCGGGGGTGGCGGATATGCGCAAGTTCAGCCCACAGCGCGAGCTGGACCAGCCGCGAGGGCTGATGGAGAAGACGGAAACCGAAGGCACGCGTTTCTTCGACAGTGCCCGCGAATGACCAGGCATTCACGTCACCACAGTTGGGATCGGAGCATGTGCAGCACCCGGTCGATGTGGGCGCCCAGGGGATGCCGACCCGGCCTTCACCCCGCCGGACTTGTCGCATCCATGCCCGGCCGCCCCACGCTTCGGTGACATCGGCTCCGATACGCAGCAAGAGAACCTCGCTGTCGGGCCCCCAACCGTAGCCCACCGGCTCGCCCTGATGCTCCCAATCGCAGAGACACAGATCCTGGTAGTAGACCGAGTAGGTGTAGTTCGACACGCGGGTGTACTCCCCGCCAAGCGTCCAGTCCCACCCGTGCCACCGAGGGGCGATCGTGGCGCCGCACTGCATCCCGCCGCGCGTGGGTTGCTCCGCCGATTCGGTCGCGATGTCATCCGCGAGGAGCTCGCCATATAGGAGAACGTTCGCCGCGGGGCGCCACAGGGCTTCCAGCGCCCAGAGCACGTTGTTTCTCTGTTCCATTGCGGTGCTGTCGCCCAGACTGGTCTGCAGATCGAACCGCTCCACCAACGTGTAGGGGACAAAGCCGGCGGCATAGAGAAGATGCGGCGCGTTGGATTGAAACCGCGCACCCTCGGTGAGGGAGAGGCTGACGTTGTCTCGCGGCGTCCAGGTGAGACGATGCGCCGCCAGGTAACGATTGCGATGCAGGTCCGTCATCCCGAACACCGCCAGAGCGCGCAAACGAGAGCCGATCCGCACTTGGTATTCAGCAAAGTTGAACGGCTCGGCTGTATCCGAGAAAAGAAGCGTGCCGCTCAGACCCGGCCCCCAACGATGCCGGTCTCGGCCCAGCCGAAGGCGAAACGGTCCTCCTCGAACCGAAACGGTCAGCTCCTCCTCGTGCAGGATGAGATCGGTGCCGGCGACCAGAGGGTCCGCAAATCCGCGCCCGTCAGCCACTTCCGCCGCGAACATGCCGGCCGACAACGCAAACCAATTGCCCACGCTGTAGCCGGCCCGGAAACCAACTCGGGATGAGCCGGTCCAGACGGTCTCGCGCCCCTCGCGGAAGATCGGCGCGAGCCGAACGTAGGGGCCGACCCAAAGCAGTTCGTCGTTCCGCTCATGGAGCGTCCACTTCGCGGGGTGCTTCGCTTGCTCAAGGTTGTGCCGGCCGGGTGGAGAGAGCCAGCGGGCGCTTTCCTCGCACACCAGTTGTTCGGCGCGCCGGCGGGCGGGGGTGACACCAACGCCTGACTTCGCGCGGCTCGCCTGCAGCCAGGCAGCCAACTCCCCTCGATCAATCGGGCGGAAGGACAGCGCCTCGAGCGGAAGTTCGCCACGGACGACGAGTCTCTCGACTTCATCGTCTATGCCGGCCCAGGGGGAAAGCGGCTCCGGCGGCGTGTACCGGCGGGCAATCTCGTAGGCGTCGAGCGGCGCTTCGGAAGCAAACGCGCTCGCCCCAACTGTGAGAAGGAGGACGATCATCAGCTCGGCCGAGTTCCGCAGGCCAGGCGCGCGGCGCATGGCCGAGGACTGTCTGAGCGCCGAGTTGATGATCGTCCTCCTCCTTCCCTACTCAGAAAGACGCAGCGCTTCCTGCAGCGCACGATCGAGCTGCAGGTCGATGCCGCGGGCGATATCATCCGGGTGATTCTCGATCACGATGTCCGGCATGCAGCCGGTCCCTTCGAGATTGGACCCGTCCAGACGAGAGGTCCATCCGCGGAAAGGCAATCTGAGCCACGAGCCATCACCCAGATGCGTGCCGCCGGTCGAGATCACCCCGCCGTGCGTCTGCTGACCCACGACCGTCCCACGCTCGAGCGTCCGAATGGACCACGAGAAGATCTCCGCGTTTGAGAAACTGTGTTCGTCGCACAAGACGACGACCGGCTTCGTCCATGCGTAGAGCAACCGGCGTCCCTGCGGGTATCCGGGTCCGCCGCCGCGAGGGATGGTCACGGCATGATCGCCCGCCAGCAGGCTCGTCAGCATCAGGTCGGTCGTCCATCCGCCCCCGTTTCCCCGCACATCGATGATGAGCGCATCACGGCCGTGCGCCTCCGCGTAGAGGTCCCGCTCGAAACGATCGAGACTCGAGGTGTTCATCCCCGAGATGTGCACATACGCCACCCGGCCGTCGCTGTTCTCCTCGACGAACTGCTGCCGCATCTCGACACGCTCGGCATAGAGCATGCGGGAACGCTGCGTCGCGCTCATCGGACGGATGACGACTTCCCGGTGCTCGCCGCCGGTGTCCTCTACATCCAGCACGATCTTCTTGCCCACCGTGCGATCCATGACTTGGGAAAGATTCACACTCGCGCTGACCGGCGTGCCGTTGACCGTGTGGATGATCTCGCCAACCGCCAGTTTGCTCTCGACCCTGTCGGCCGGTGAACGTTTGACGACATGGTTGATTTTCAGGCCCGGTCCTTCGAAACGTGCATCGTAGAGCGCGCCCAAGACACCGGTCTCGGCGCCGGGTTGTCCGCTGCTCCAGTCTCCGGGACCACTCCAGGTTCCGAGGTGTGACGAGTTCAGCTCGCCCAGCATCATCTTGATCACGTCCTGGAAGTCACTGTAGGTGGAGGCGCCCATCGCCCACGAGCGATACTTCTCTCGCAGGGCCGGCCAATCCGCGCCATGGAAGTTGTCGTCGTAGAAGTCCGCGCCCAGTCGCCGCCACGCTTCATCGAAGACGAACACCCTTTGCGCCGCGCGATCGAGCGTCATCTCGCCGCTGAATGGATAGGACTCGGTGTCGCCGCCCTCAAACGGCACGGACGTGATCGATCCTCCCTTGCCCAGGAAATAGATCTTCTTGCCATTCTCGCTGAGTTGAAGCCGGCGCGGGTTCTGCCCGCCGCGCGTCACGCGTTTCGGGCTTTCACCGGTCCACTTGATGTACCAGAGGTCGCGCTCGCCGTCGGTGTCGGACACGAACGCGAAGCCGCTGCCATCCTTGGCGATCAGCACGCCGGATTCGTCGCCCGGGAAGGTGGTCAAGCGGTGAAGACGCTTGTGAATGTCCTCAAAATCGATCTCGACCACGATCTTCTCTTCCTCATCCTCGTCATCGTCACCGTTCTTGTCGCTGTCGTCGGCGTCGTCATCGTCATCGCCATCTGAGGCCATATCACGATCCCCGGCGAGAAGCTCCTGCCGGTCTTCCTTCGAGAGTTGCTCATCGGCGAGCGTCAACCAGACGTACCAGATGTCGGTCTGGTTGAGGTACTGACGGCTGGAGGAGAAGGCCAGCATTTTGCCGTCCGGCGACCAGCGCGGCGCGTAGTCGTCATCCGGATGCTGGCTGATGTTGTGAGGCCCCTCCTCCCCATCGGCGGAGATCACCCAGACCTCGGTGTTGAAGTCGTTGTCCTCCTGGGAATAGGCGATCCAGCGGCTGTCCGGCGACCAGCGGAACTCGAGGTCCGCCCAACCGTCGATCAGGCGCTTCTTGTTGGAGCCGTCCGCATCCATCACGATGAGGTTTCCGGTGCTCTGGCAATAGGCAATCCGCTCTCCATCGGGTGAGAAGACCGGTCCCCAGTCATCAGCATCGTCGTCGGTCAGGCGTTCGCGATCGAGATGCAGCGTGCGCGCGAGACGTGGTTCATCCTCATCCGCGGAACGCAGAAGGTACAGATCGCGGTTTCCGGCGCGGTCCGACACAAAGAGCAGGCTCTTCGAGTCGGGCGACCAGCGGATGTTCTCATCGCGTGCCGCCGAGTCGGTCAACCGATAGGCTTGCGGCTCTTCGTCGCTCGATTTCATGGCAAAGATCTCACCCTGATGAACGAAGGCGATCTGTTTGCCGTCCGGCGAGAGTGCGAAGTCCTGTGCGTTGCCGCTGACCCGGATTCTTTCTATCCCGGCCCGCGGATCGTCCAGCAGGATCCGAATATCGAGTCGCACCGGATCGGGAAGCGGCCGGATCCACTCGTTCGACCCGGGCGCGGGAAGTTCGGCCGGCAGCTCGAGGGTGTAGATGCCGTCCTCGTACTCAAACGCAACCACCCGGCCGTTGGCCGAGAGCGAGGGGAAACGAAGACGTCCGTCATCAAAGCGAGTGACCCAACAGCGGCTCATGCCTTCGATCGACATCATCTTCAGGTTGGCGTATCCGCGGTACTCGCTCAAGTAAAGCAGGTGATCGCCGTCGGGAAACCACTGCGGGTTGGCGTTGATGCCCACCTCGACGTCCGGGCGTGACCAATCGGGACGGTCCTTCAGATACGTAGCCAGATATCCCTGTTGGGGATCGGAATTGGGCAACGAGGTGATCGACCCCAGCTCGGTCAGATTGAGGTGGCGTCCGCCGGACATCATTGCTGCGGCGGCATGGGTCGCGGCCGCCGTGCAGGAAGGCTCTTTCCATCGCGGTGTGGGTCGCTGCGGACCGCGCGTCGCCGCGTCGTCGTCACCCGCGGGCATCACGCAATCCAGATCCGGCTCGTACAACCAAAGGCGAAAGCGCGCGTTCCCTTCATAGCCCCGCCGCCACCAGGCGATGGAACCGCGCTGGTAGGCCAGCCGCGAACCATCCGGAGAGAGCACCGCGCCCCGCGCGCCGGTGGGCAGAAGAGCAACCGGGTCACCACCGTCGATGGACACGAGGAATGTCCCCCGCAGGCCCCGCTCGCGGATGTGGCGGTAGCCTTCAAAGATGACCGCCTTGCTTCCAGCGGTCCAACCGGTGGGGATGTCCATCCCGCTGTACCAGGTCAGTCGCCGAACCTTCCCCCCCGCTACGGGGATGATAAAGACATCCTCATTGCCATCGCGCTCGGAGTAGAACGCGATCCACTGGCCGTCCGGCGACCAGATCGGCCCCCCTTCGTACGCCGGGTGAACCGTGAGACGCTTCGCCTCCCCGCCCTCTTGGGGCACAACCCAGATATCGCCCTGATAGGAGAAGGCGATCTGGCTGCCATCGGGACTGGGGGCCGGATGACGTGGGAGGATGATCGTGGCTTCGTCGGCCGCGGCCACGCCGACGGCCATGGAAGCAAACAGGGCAACCGCGATCAGGCAGCGGGCGAAAGACAAGTGCATGAAGACTCTCCCCTGATGTTTCTAGCGCTATTTCGACGCGGATGCCACGGGGGTGTCGGCATCCTCTTCAAGCAGGCAGTCCAGGATCTGGCCGGCGACCAGAATCATCTCTCCTCTCACGTCTCGTGCGGTGGCCTCGACGCGATGCTGGCCGTGGGTCTTGAACGAGACCGGGATCGGCATCTGTTGGATCAGACGCTGCACCTGCGCCCGGGTCAGTGACTTGCGAAGCTCCATGGCGACCGCGCCGTCGCGGAGGATCAACGTGTCGACCGAGGCCTCGGCCGCTCGGATGCGCAGTCGTCGGAACTCAAACAGATTTTCCGCCGGCGAGGGCAGCTTGCCGAACCGATCTCCGACTTCGGCCGCGAGATTGTCGACCATCTCGATCGAATCCGCGTCCGCGAGGCCCTTGTAGACATTCATCTTCTCGGGGTCATCGGCGATGTAGCCGCGCGGCAGATAGGCTTCGAGATCGGTCACCACCCGGGTCTCGACCATCTTGGCCACCGGCAGCCCCTTGAGCTCCCTGGCCGCTTCCTCGAGCAAGCGAGAGTACATCTCAAACCCTACGCTGACGATGAATCCGTGTTGCTGCGTTCCGAGGATGTTTCCCGCCCCGCGGATCTCCAGATCCCGCATGGCCAGCTGGAATCCGCTGCCCAGATCCTCGAACTCCTCCATGGCTTTGAGACGTTTCATGGCCGTTTCGGTCATCACCCGATCCGGGGGGACCAGCAGATAGGCATACGCGCGGCGTGCCGAGCGCCCAACTCGGCCGCGAAGCTGATAGAGCTGGGCCAGGCCGAAGGTGTCGGTCCGATTGACGAGAATGGTGTTCACGTTGGGCAGATCGAGGCCGGATTCGATGATCATGGTCGACACGAGCACGTCGTACTCGCCGGCGAGGAACTTGCGCATCACATCTTCGAGCTGCCGCTCGCGCATCTGCCCGTGCCCGACCGCGACCCTCAGGTGCGGGACGAGGCTGCGGATGTAATTCGCCATCGCATCGATCGTTTCGACCCGATTGTGGACGAAGAAACTCTGCCCCCCGCGGTCGGCTTCACGCATGAGCGCGTAGCTGATCACCTCGTCGTTGAATTCAGCGATCTCGGTCTTGATCGGCCTGCGGTCACGAGGCGGCGTCCGAATCGTGCTCATGTCCCGCACGCCCAGGAGCGCCATGTTGAGCGTCCGCGGAATGGGAGTGGCGGTGAGCGTGAGAACATCGACCTCGGTGCGCATCTGCTTCAGGCGTTCCTTGTGCGCCACGCCGAATCGCTGTTCCTCATCGATGATCACCAGCCCCAGGTCTTTGAATTTCACATCTTTCGACACCAGCCGATGGGTCCCGACCGCGATGTCGACTTTGCCTTCGGCCAAATCCTTGAGCGTCTGCGTGATCTCTTTGCGCGTTCGGAATCGGCTGAGCATCTCCACCCGCACCGGATAGCCCAGGAGTCGGTCCCTGAACGTGTCGAAGTGCTGCTGGGTGAGAAGCGTGGTCGGCACGAGGAAGGCGACCTGCTTGCCGTCCATGACCGCCTTGAACGCCGCCCGAATCGCGACCTCGGTCTTCCCGTACCCCACGTCGCCGCAGATCAGCCGGTCCATGGGCACACTGCGCTCCATGTCCCCCTTCACGTCCTCAATGGCGGTTTCCTGATCGGCAGTTTCCTCGTACGGGAAACGCGCCTCCATCTCGATCTGCCAGACGGTGTCGGCGGGAAATCCGTAGCCGGGCTGCGCCTTTCGTTGCGCGTACAGCTTGATCAGCTCTTCGGCCATCTCCTTGATCGACCGTTTGACCTTCGCCTTCGTCTTGGTCCACTGATTGGTGCCCAGGCGACTCAAGGCGGGCGTGGCCCCCTCTTCGGCCGCGTACTTCTGGACGAGATTGAGCTGATCGACGGGAATGAAGAGCTTATCGCCCTTCGCGTATTCGATTTTCATGCAGTCGGTCAGGTGGCCGTTGACCGTCAGCCGCTCGATGCCCCGGTAGACGCCGATCCCGTGCTCGATGTGCACAACGAAGTCACCCGGACGCATGGCGAGCAACTCTTTGAGCGAAATGCCGCGGCTGTAGCGGCGGCCCGCGCGCCGGCGGCGAATCCGCTCGAAGATCTCGTGATCGGTGAGCACCGCCATTTCCAGTTCGGGCACCTCGAACCCGCCGGCCAGGTTCCCCACGACGAATTGCGCACCCAAGCCTTCCATCAGCTCTTCGAGCCGGTCGCGATGGTTGGCCGTGTCGCAAAGCACCGTCACCGACAAACCGCGGCCCTGAAGTGCGCGGATGTACTCGCGCACCATGTCCAGGTTGCGTCCGAAATGTTCCTGCGGTTTTGTGCGCAGGGTGAGATGTCGCGGCGTGAAGCTGAGCAGCGTGGCGGCCTCGGCTTGATCACCCCAGCTCATCTCCGCTTCGAGGAGATTGGCGTGGGCCTCGGCCCCGGGTTCATCGTCGATGGTGGCCTCATCCCAGCCGGCCAGAGCCGGTTCACTTACGGATTCCGCCTCATCGGTTTCCCCCACTGCGGGTGACGCTTCGCGGACCGCGCTTCGGCCATTCTCTTCGCGCCGTCGCCGTTGGATGCTCTGGGCCAACATCTGACGCCACTCGGTCGAGCCGCGTTTCACGGCAGGGTCGAACTGAAGGGGATCGACCCCGTGGATCTGTTCTCCTGCCGTCCAGCCTTTGTGAGGGGTCACCGGCTCGGACTTCCCGGGCTTGCTGTCCTCCGACCGATCCGCGCGGGTCCCGATACCGGTGTAGAGTGCCGGGTGCCCGGCCAGCAAATCGCTCAGCCGTCCATCCATCAGGAACAGCTCGTCCGGACGGGAGAAGAGCGTCGCCAGAGCCTCGAAGTCCTCGTCCGGATCGAGGGTGAGATCGATCACGGCAATCGGCTCACCGTTTTCATCTCGAGGATCAGGACCGGTGCCGAGCACTTTGTGCGCCACCACCTCGGGAACGCACTCGAGTACCTCGCGGCGCGCTTCCTCGAGTTGCTGCTCGAGCAGCAGTGGATCTTCGGCCACAATGACCGCGCCCGGACTGAGATAGTCGAGCAAGGTTCCCAGCGGCAAACCCAGGCCGGCAAGCATCCACTCGATGCCGTCGAAGGTCCCCTCTCCTCGCAGCATGTCGAGATGTTCGCGCAAAGGGCCATCAGGGGGAATGAAGCCGATCTCGTCCGCTCGCTGCCAATCATCGCGATCGATGATCGCCTCACTGAGAGGCAGGATCGGGGTGTGTGACAGAACCTTCAGCGAGCGCTGCGTCGCCACATCGAATTCGCGCAGGGCGATGATCTCGTCATCATCGAACTCGACCCGGACCGGATTGACGCATCCGAAACTGTAGATGTCGACGATTCCGCCGCGATGACTGAAGTCACCGTATTCCCCCACCAGCGTTTGCCGCTGAAACCCGAGCCGTACGAGAAAGGCCAGCAGGTCGTCGATCTCGATCCGGGTACCGAGGGTGAGCGTCTGGACAAACCGGCCGAAGTGCTCGGGTGCCGGCACACACTGGTAGAGTGCGCGCGGCGTGGTGATCAGGACCCAGGGGGGCTGCTGCAGCCAGCTCGAGGTTTCATCTTCTTCCTTCGAGGACTGAATCACGCCCGGCTCGTCATCGCTGGGTGCCGGGGACGCCGGTTCATTGTCCCGCGCGTGCAGCAGGCGCGCGAGCGTCTCCACCCGACCGGCCTGGGTGCGCGCGTGCGGGATCTGTTCACTGTAAGGCCGGATGCCGAGCTCCGGGAAGTGCGCAACACGATCTCGCCCCAGAAGGAAGTTGAAGTCCTCGCGGGCTTCGTCGAGGGAGGTATCGTCGGCGGTCAGGTAGACGAGGGGCCCGCGACCTGCAATGGCCGCCTCGCGCGCGAGGTGAGCAGCCACGGTCGGGCCGGCGGATCCGCGCAAACCGAGAAGTCCGGCGTGAAGGCCGGCGTCGCGGGGCGTCTTTCCTTCGGCAATCTCGTCCTCGTCGGTTCGCAGCAAGAGCCGAACGACATCCTGAATGGCGCGCGCCTGTCCGACGGCATCCGAAAGGGCCGTGCCGATCGGTCTGTCCTCACGCAGCCATTTCACGCGCAGGGGCTCTCCTTCCGGAGTAAGGCGGGCCGTCTACATGTAGGTTGTGATTACTTGCTCGATCCAGGCCTTCAACATGTCGCGACCCGCTTCCGTGGAGAGGTCGATATCGTCCTGGTAGAACGCCGATGACCTGCGCCGCACGATCTGCTCACCGTCCAGGATCAGCAGGTCATGCCAACTGCTGTTGACATTGAGCAGGGTGCCCACGGCCGCTGATTGACTGCCCTGTGAACCCGTCAACGTATCCTGCAGCACGGGCATGTTGATGTTCATGTCCCGGATGGACGGAAGGTGCGCTATGTCCAACGGGTTGTTGACGGTGAAGGCGAAGAGGTTGGTCGTTCCCTGGGCATGGAGCGAGTCGATCACCTCAGCCAGTCCGGCCCACTGTCCCAGGCAAATCGAGCAGCTTCCCCGGAGGAAGTAGACGACGAGTACGCTTCCCTCATAGTCCCGCAGCGAAATGTAAGTTTGGAAGCTGTCGGAGTTTTGATTGAGATCCTGCAAGGTGAAGTTCGGCACGGGATCATTGTTGAGCGGCGGATCGGTCGAGTTGTCGCCGCAGGCCAGGCCGATCAGAACGATGCCTCCCAGGACAACCAGACTACGAAGCCAGGTGAGCTGCACGAATCTTCTCTGCATGGACGCCTCCAGAGGACGGGGAATGTGTTCATGACCACAAGTTAATACAGTCTAGAGCCCCGAGAGGGTCGGCATCAACCGGAAGGGTCACCGCACCATCCACCGCCAGTCGGCAGACACCGACCGCGGTCCCGGGCGTCGCGCGTAACCAGCTTTGCTACAATCAATTAGGGGTATCGTCACTCCCGCCATGATTCCTCTGGCATCTCCCACGGGCCGGCCCTCACCGACGAACCGAGTTTGGTGCCCCCGGGTCCGGCAGACATCCTGAGCCATAATTGGAGCCTACGAAGCAGCCATCGAGCGAGCGCGCTGCGCATCTGCTTCCTGTTCGGCGCGTCTGGGAATAGGAAGCCAGGAGAAAGGACGGAGGAATATGAAACTCAATGGCACTTCGATCGTCGCTATCGTGGTCGGTGTGGCGAGCCTCCTGTATGCCATGCAGGCGCCGGCGTGGGGGGACGAAGCGGGAGTACCCTATCTGGACAACTGCGAGGCTTGGTGGGAGGGCCTGTGCAATGATGGTGTCGCTTTTGTCTGCCCGGCCGGGGACGGGCCCTCGTACGTGCGTGTCGTGATCCGCGATTACTATGGTGATGCGGTTCCTGATGCAACGGTGTGGTTTGCACACCGACACGAAGACGATGGTGGGACCTTCATCCGTGGCCGCGGCCTAGGCGAGTGTGCACCGACGGACATCAATGGCTTCGCCAATCTCCACCCGACACAGACACCGCGACACGAGGAGGAGAGTGACACAAGCTGCCATTACATTCTCTCGGCAGTGAATGTCGCACATGATGACGTCTATTTCGAAAATTTCCCGATTGCTGGCAGCCGACACTACTGGCGCACCAGTGACTTGATCTCCGATGGACACATCATCGGCGGCAACAATCCCCCGTGGGGCGACTTCGAGATATTTGCGGATGACTACAACATGGGTGACCTGTGCAGAACCGACTACAATGGCGACGATGACGTCAATGTTTCGGACTACTTGATCTTCACCACGCACCTAGCGGATCACCATGAGCTCAAGATCGAACCCGCCGAGTATGCGTTCGTCTTCGACCCAGAAGTTCCTGCCCAGTGGGATGTCGCGCTTCAGATTTGGGGGGGAGATAGGCGAACTCTATTGGACCGCATGGCCCGAAGATGATCGGTTCGGCATCAACATACTCACCGGTACAGTCCCCGCTGCGTCGCTGGATGAGGAGGGAGACGTTGTTCCCGGTAGTCTGCCGCGCACCCTCCACTACTACGCGTCTGAACTTGAACCGGGCACGACGACAACAGACCGGATCAGGATAGAGAGCGGTGACGGGTTCTTTCCAGTGATGTACCTGGAAGCCGAAGTGTTCATCCCATTCGCGCGTGATCAAGCCCATCTTACCTTCCGGGCCTATCCCGAAGGCCAGTTGCCGCCCTACGTGGCGCTCAGCAAGACCACCATCGAACTCGAATCCGAGGATGGAAGCGCCGACAGCGATACGCTCTCTGTAGTGAATGCGGGTGAGGCAGAGCTCGAGTGGACCATCCTCGATGAATGCTCCTGGGCGTCTCCCGTCCCGGCCAGTGGCACTTTGCTCTCCGGCGAGCTTGTGGAGGTGGAGTTTGTCTATGACGCCTCCCCTCCCCCGGATCCGGGGCTGTACGAGCACGCGTTCCCGTTGGAGAGCAACGATCCGGAAAGCCCCGTCATCACGATTGACGCAACGCTTACCGTTGAAGGATCAAGCAGCGGAGTCGATGATGATCCCACGACATCCCTTGATCCGCTCGTGAGAAACCCATCCGGCCCCAATGCGGAACTCGCCTTCACGGTGGCGGAGCCGGGGCCGGTCAGCCTGCGCGTCTATGATCTCTCCGGTCGACTCATGCGGACACTGGTCGATGAGAACAAGTCTCCGGGCCAGTACGAGGTTCGCTGGGATGGCCGCGCCGAGCGCGGCGGAGAGGTTGCGTCGGGAATGTACTACTTCCTGCTCGATACGCCTGGAGCGAATGTGACCAGGAGCATGGCTATTCTGAAATAGACAGAGAACGGGGGCAGCAGGCGAGATGAGGGCGGTGTCGAAAGACCCGCCCTTTTCTCTTCTCCGTTCGAGCTAGACCGCCTCGAACGTCGCAATCTGATGGAGGAACAACCGGTTGAGCGGTGTGCGGCGGGTGAGGTTCTCAAAGCCGTCGCCGCCGGGCAGTTTGCGGGGGAACATCATGTAGCGCTCGGCGCGCGCGCAGCGGAAGCCGGCCGGTTCGATCGCACGCGTCCAACCCGAAATCGACCACCGGTTCTCCAGCCAACGCGCGTCGAAGTGTCCCATCCTCAGCCCGAACCAGATGCCCAACGGGGTCGGATCGGAAACAATGAAACAGCCGCCCGCGCGGAGCACCCTCCGCGTCTCGGCGAATAGCCGTTCAGGATCGCGCACGTGTTTGATGGTCGCCGCCGCGATCACCAGATCGAACGTGCCCGCGGGAAAAGGGAGCTTCCGTCCGTCGGTGTGCGTCGGCCCCCGGTCCAGCCCTCGGGCAGTGGCGCGGCCTTGAGGAGTTCCCGGTTCGAATCCACGCCGACCCAGAGTGCGGGGCTCATGGCCGGTGCCATGTACGTCAGCATCCGCCCATCGGCCGTGCCGAGATCGAGCATTCGTTTGGGCGTGCAGCAGGAGGAGCGGATATGCGAGATCACACGCTCCGTTCGCCTCCCCATTCCGTAGGTGGCGATTCCTGATCCTCGCTGCGCCCTGGACTCCAAGTACTGCGGGGAGAAATCCATCTACCGTTCCCTCTTGTGACCGTGTCGGGCCGCACTCTAGGTCGAGACCCGCGGCGGGGCAACATGTATGCGGATGATGCCAGGCCTCCCGGGCTGGGCCCACGTTTAATTGTGCCCCGGGGCACAATTCCGCCCCCTGTAACGAATCTCCCCCAATGGAGTTAACGATATCGAGACCTGAGCGGTAACATTCCTTGCTCCAACGCGTACTAGTATGTATCATACTAGTTGTTACTGGACTAGTCCAAGAGGCACTATAAGAGGAACCGCATGTCCAGAGTCCGCA
This sequence comes from uncultured bacterium, assembly GCA_964612295.1. Classification (GTDB taxonomy): domain Bacteria; phylum Eisenbacteria; class RBG-16-71-46; order CAIMUX01; family WJJG01; genus CAYQJL01. The sequence continues at coordinate 46,120 of CAZTDY010000020.1, forward strand.
AGACAGATCTCGCCGCACTCGGCCTCATCAACTGGCGGCCGATCCATGGGTACGCGCTCAACCACGCCTTTCAGGAGCTGGGCCTCGGGAACTGGACCACGATCTCGCGGTCCTCGATCTACTCCGCCCTGCGGCGTCTCGAGAAAGACGGCGCCGTATCGATCACACGCGAACGCGAAGGAAACACGCCCGAGCGCACGGTCTATCACCTGACCGATCGGGGGCGCGAGCTGCTGAAGGACATCCTGCTCGATGCTCTCGGCTATGTCGGCCCGGAGGATCGTTACTTCTATTTGGGCATCATGTTCGCCGATGCGCTCGAATCGCATGAGATCAACAGGCAGTTGAGCGCGCGTTGCGCGAAGCTGCAGGCGGTCCTGGATCGCGAGTGCGAAGACATCGACAAATGTAATCGGGAATCCTCCGGTCTCCATCACCTGATCGACATGATGTATGTCGGTAAACGTCATCTGGAGGTGGATCTGGACTACTGCCGGAAGCTTCTCACCCTATTGGAATCAACCCCGGACTATTTCGCGCGCATACGGGAGAATCTCCATGCTCACTAGGATCACCGTCATCCTCGTCGCGATGGTTATCGCGAGCGTCGCATCCGCCGATGAACTGCCACTGCACCATGCCCTGCGACAGGCGCTGGAGCAGAACCATCAACTCACCGCGGCCGAACACGCGCAGGACGCGGCGTCCTGGGCGCACCGGCACGCGATCTCGCAACTCCTCCCGTCGATCTCCCTCGAATCGCGCTACACCCGGCTGGATGATGAAACCGTGGCCCGCGCGAACGCCCTTGGCCATGAGATCACAATGTTTTTCCCCGACAGCTCCGGACAGCTTCAGCCCTTCACGATCGAGATTCCTCAAGCCGTCTTTCGTGACGGCTACGAAACCTCGATCACCGGACAGCTGATGCTGCTCACCCCGGCGGTCTGGAACGGCGTCTCGATCGCGGGCACTTCGAAGGAGCTTGCCAAACAGGAGCTCACCCTTGCGATCAACGCCACTCTGCATGAGACGCTGATCGCGTTCGTCGAACTCCTTCGGATGGATTCGCTGGCCGGATTGCAGGAAGACCATCTGCGGCAGGCCGAAGAGAACGCCGCGCTGGCCGATCGCCTCTACAAGGTGGGCCGGTATGCTGAGGCCGATGTGCTGCGCTGGCAGGTCGAGGTCGCCCAACAGAAAGGGGCGCTTTACGACCAGCAGCGCGGGGTGCGGGTCGCGGCACTGACGCTGGAGAATCTGATCGGGGCCGAGCCGCGCGGAAACACGCGCCCCACAGAGACCTTGCCGGCGAAGCTCGAGCAGGAAATCGGACGGTTTCGTGAGATGAACGACCAAACCTGGGAGGGGTTCCTCGCATCATCGCTCGAGGAAGTCATCGCAGACCATCCGCAGCAGGCCATTCTCGCCAGCACGGAACGTCTGGCCGAGTTGCAGCATAGGCAGAGCCTGGTCAACTTCCTGCCGAGCATCGCGGTGACCGGTTCCTATGGATGGCAGAACAACAACACGTTGGACCTCGACGGGGAGAAGGCCTGGTCGGTGAGCGCCGGGCTGTCGATGCCGCTCTTCACCAGCCTTGGCAACTACTCGGAGCGGGAGCGCACGAAGTACGCGCTGCTCGAGACCCGGGAGACCATCGAAAGCGGCCGGCGAGGCCTCATGCTGGGCGCCGAGGCGGCCCGCAGCGCGATTCGCAGCAGCGCCGCGCAACTTCAGCTCGCCAAGGTGAGTCTGCGGAGTGCGAGCCGCAGCCATGAAATCCAGCAGAACAACTTCACCCTCGGCCGCCTGAGCAATCTCGAGTGGATCGATGCGAATCTGGCCTTACAGGCCGCAGAGCAGTCCTATACCTCGGCCTACTATGACCTGGTCATTGCCATCGCGGACTATCACGAGTCGCGGGGTGACATCCCCGCCCTCGTGCAGCAATAAGAAGGATGGGAGATCCGATGAACAGAACCCCACGCAGCCCGGGAATGCTGACGGTGATCGCCCTGACGGCAGCGCTGACGCTCTCAGCCACTGGTTGCCGCAAGGATGCTGCGACGGAGGAAGAGGTTGTCGTCGTCCCCGTCGAGCTTATGACGATCGTCGCGGCTGAACTCGAGGAGACCACTGAATTGACCGGCGTCCTCCAGGCCTACCGGGCCGTGGATATCGTCAGTCAGGTTTCGGGCGAGATCACGAAGCTGCAGTGCGACGTCGGATCCGCCGTCGGAACGGGCACCGTGTTGGCGTCGCTGGAGAAGGATGTCCTTCGAGAGACGTTCAATCAGGCCGAAGCCGCCCTCCTCGCCGCGCAGGCCCAATTCGAGCTCACCGAGCGGGACTTCGGGCGGGATTCCACCCTGTTCGAGCACGGGGACATCGCCGAGGCCGCCTTCGACGCCAGTCAGATGGCCTACCGTGCAGCGCGCGCCGACTACGATGGCGCGCGGGCCCGCCGGGTTCTCGCCGCGCGTGATCTTCGGGAAGCCGACATCCGGGCGCCGTACAAAGGTGTGATCTCCAGGCGATACGGCGAGCTTGGCATGTTCGTGGCCCCGGGTACGCCGCTCTTTCGCATCGTCAACATCGATTCGCTGCGGCTCGTGCTCGGCGTCGCCCAGCGCAATATCGCGCGGCTCTCACCGGGGAGCGAAGTCAGCGTCAGCGCCGAGGCGCTCGGCAATTACAGATTCACCGGACGCATTCGATCGATTGCACCCGAGGCCGACGAAGGGACGCGCACCTTCCCGGTCGAGGTGATCATCCCGAACCTGAGCGACCAACCCCTGCGCGATGGACTCGTGGTCCGGGCCTCGCTGGTCCTCGGCCTGCTGGATGCAGCGGTTGCCATTCCCCGCGAAGCCGTTCTTCAACGCTTGGGCGGCTACTACGTGTTTGTGCACGGCGCCAAAGCGGCCTCTGACAGCACGGGTGGAGATGGTGTCGCCCAGCAGCGCAGCGTCGAACTCGGGGCGCTGATCGGGGATCGCTATGTGGTCCGTCGGGGACTCGAGGCGGGCGAGCAACTCGTCGTGGTCGGCATGCAGAATCTCCAGGAAGGGACCGCCGTCTCCACGGAACGAGTGCACCGCGAAGGCGTGTTCTCAACCGAAGCAGATGATCCGCACAAGGGAGATGAGTGGTAATGCCATCGATTCCACGGTTCTCAGTTGGGCAACCCGTCCTCGTCAATCTATTGATGGTGGGGATCATCCTCGGCGGCCTGTTCGCTCTCCTTGCGATGCCACAAGAGCTGAATCCCAACATCAGCTTCAATTGGGTCTTCGTCACGATCCCCTATCCCGGAGCTTCGCCCCAGGAGTGCGAGGATCTGGTGGCAATCCCGGTCGAGAAGGAAATCGACAAGATCGATAAGGTCGACGAGATCCTCACCACCGCGGGCGAGGGCTTCGCCTTCTTCCTGGTGAAGTTCGATGAGATGTCCTCGGCGGATTTCACCGCGAAGATGCAGGAGGTCCGCCTCCAGGTGGACAAGGCTTCGATTCCCGCCGAGTGCGAAGATCCCGAGATCGAAGACTTCGGATCCGACGACATGGTGCCGGTCATCTCGGTCGCGATCACCTATGAGGGAGAGAAGGAGATCGCAGCTTCCGTCGCCGACGACTTGGAAGATCAACTCGAGCGAATCTCCGACGTGGCCAAGATCCAGGTATCCGGAGTTGAGGACCGTGAGATTTGGGTCGAGATCGATCCGGTCAAGCTCAACGCCCAGCATTTGACGTTGGGCGCGGTTGTCCAGGCTCTCGCCGCGCGCAATATCAACTTCCCCGGCGGCGACATCACGATCGGCCGCTCCGAATTCCAGGTGCGGGCTCTCAGCCGATTCGAGTCGCCGGAAGAGATCGCCGGGGTGGTCCTCAAGGCCGATCCGGCCGGCAACATCGTCCGCCTGTCGGATGTGGCGAACGTCCGACCCGTGCGGGCGGAAACCTCCGTTCTCTCCCGCTTGAACGGCAAACCCTCGGTGACGATCTCGGTCTCCAAGAAGGCCGGTGGTTCGACCTTTGACGTGGTGCGGGAAATCAAGGACCTCATCGATCGCTATCGCGAGGACAGCCCCCCCGGCATCGACTACGAGGTGACGATCGATACCACCCGCCACATCAAAGACATCATCGGCGTACTCAGGAACAACGCCGTCTTCGGCATCGTGTTCATCTTCGTGCTTCTCTATCTGTTCCTGGGGCTCGGCAACGCGCTGTTGGCTGGCATGGGGATCCCCCTCTCCTTCCTGGTCGCCTTCATTCTGATGTATTGGACGGGAAACACGGTCAACGGATCGACCGTCTTCGGGATGATCATCGTTCTGGGAATCATCGTCGATGACGCGATCATCGTCATCGAGAACGTGCATCGATACAGACAGGACGGCGTGCCTCTGCGAGAGGCGGTCATCCGCGGCTCCGAGGAAGTGCTCGGCCCCATCACCTCCGGAATCCTGACCACCATCGCCGCCTTCGTGCCGCTCATGCTGATCCCGGGCATCATGGGCAAGTTCATGCGCGTCATCCCGCTGGTCGTGAGCCTTGCGCTGCTCGCGTCGCTGTTCGAGGCCACCGTCATCTTGCCATCGCACATCGCCGACTGGACGAAACGATCGAAACATCATGCCAAGCCTGAATTCCGCTTCTACGCCTGGCTTCGCGCGAAGTACGAGCGCCTATTGCGCTCTGTTCTTCGCAAACGTTACCTGGCGATTACGGGCGCGGTCGTCCTTCTGATCGCTGCGATCGGCATGGTGCCCTTGGTCGGTGTCGAGATGTTCGGGTCGGAGGATCTCGACTACTTCTCGGTGTTGATCAAACTGCCCGAGGGCACCTCACTGGTGGAAACCGATCGCGTGCTGGGCAAGATCGAAGCCGAGGCGCTCAAACTCCCCGAACATGAACTCAAGTTCGTCGAATCGAACGCCGGTCTCTATCAGGGCCATGAGGAGTGGACCCTCCGCAAGAACGTGGGCCAGGTGATCGTGAACCTGGTCGAGCGGAAGGATCGCGACCGCAGCGTGGATGAGGTCATCGCGGAGCTGCGGGACCGGGTTGCACCGATCAGCGGCCTCAGCTCCCTCGATTTCGAGAAGCCTTCAGGAGGCCCGCCGGCGGGAGCCCCGGTGAGCATTCGGGTGACCGGCAAGTACATGGAGGAATTGCAGGCGGCCGTTGCGGACATCAAGGCCGTTCTGGCAACCACTGAGGGCGTCTACGCCATTCGCGACGACTTCCCCCAGGGCAAACAGGAGATCCGGATTCAGGTCGATGAGGAGCGCGCCGCCCTCTCCGGCCTCTCCCCGCGGGAGATCGCCGTCGAACTTCGCACGGCCATCTCGGGCCTGACGGCCACGACCTATCGCGATGGAGATGAGGACATTGATGTCATCGTCAAACTCCGCGAAAACGCGCACAATTCGCTCGCGGACATTGCGGGCCTCAGGCTGTCCACCATGCTGGGAACGACCGTCCCACTGGCCGATGTCGCCGAGATCACGATCCACACCGCAACGACCGAGATCAAGCGCCGGAATCTGAGCCGCACGGTCATCGTGGCGGCCGACGTCGATGATGCGGTCACCTCGATCGACAAGGCGGTTGGTGCCGCGACATCTCAGTTCGACACCATCGCCCGCCGGTATCAGGACGTGACGTTGGAGGTCGGCGGTGAGTTCGAGGAGTTCAACGAGGCCTTCGCGGGAATCACGAAACTCTTCGCGATCGGTCTGGTGCTCATCTATCTGATCCTCGGGACGCAGTTCCGCTCTTACATCCAGCCGCTGGTTATCATCGGCACGGTGCCCTTCGCGTTCATCGGGGCGATGATCGGGCTGTTGGTGGGCGGCGACAAGTTCAGCATCGTGACCCTCTTCGGTGTCGTGGCCCTTGCGGGGATCGTGGTGAACGATGCGATCGTCATGATCTCCTTCATCAACAATGCGCGCCGGGCGGGGGCCGATCGTTGGGAATCGATCGTGGAAGCGGGCAAGAAACGCCTGCGGCCGATCATTCTGACCTCGGTCACGACGATCGGCGGACTCCTTCCCACGGTGCTCGGCCTGGGAGGCAGCTCCGCGGTGTGGCGGCCGCTGGCCAACACGATCGCTTGGGGATTACTTTTCTCAACCGTGCTGACCCTGATCGTGATCCCCTGCATTCTCTCGATCATCGACGACATCAAGACCAAGGCGGGTAAGGCGCTCGTGCGCAGTGAAAATGGGGTTGCTTGAGGCGCGGCTTATCGTACGTTCGTGTCATTTGACCCCTGGAGGGGAAGGGGGATACTGAGTCTTGA
>CAZTDY010000021.1:0-48977 GCA_964612295.1 uncultured bacterium
AGGAAGTTCCGGGAGTACTGGACGAAGCTCTCGCGCTCCGGCAAGCCTGGGCGACCTGCGGTCCCAAAGGAGATCCGCGACCTCATCCGGCGTATGTCTCTCGCAAATCCTCTCTGGGGTGCGCCGCACATTGTCGGCGAGTTGAGCAAGATCGGAAGCGATCTGCACAAGTCCACCGTCGCCAAGTACATGGTCCGTCACCCGAAGCCGCCGTCTCAGACATGGAAAAGCTTCCTGATGAACCACATCGCCGACATCGGGGCCATTGACTTCTTCATCGTACCGACTGTGCGGAATCAGATTCTCTTCGTCTTCCTCGTTCTCGCCCACGAACGCCGCAGGATGCTCCATTTCAATATCACCACGAACCCAACGGCGGAGTGGACGGCCCAACAGATCGTCAATGCCTTTCCTTGGGATGAAGCTCCACGCTTCCTGCTTCGTGACCGAGACTCGATCTACGGTGCCACCTTCAAGTGCCGCGTCAAGAACATGGGCATCGAGCAGGTCGTCACTGCGCCGAGAAGCCCTTGGCAGAATGGGTACGTTGAAAGGCTGATCGGGAGTATTCGTCGGGAGTGCTTGGATCATGTGGTCGTGATGAACGAGCGGCACCTGCGCCGCATCCTCACCGGCTACTTCGACTACTACCACCGGTGGAGAATCCATCAATCCCTGAAGATGGATTGCCCCGAGCGCCGGGATGTCCATGCGTCGGATCGCGGCCGTGTCGTCGAGCTTGGTCACCTCGGCGGCTTGCATCATCACTACGAGCGCGCGGCGGCCTGAACTGATCCAACACCTGTTCGCCTACATTGACGGGGCAGGTATGCCCGCAGCATCGGCATCAAGTGGCAAACTCACCCGATCCCCACATTCCACCTCGAAACCTGGCTCTTCCCACGCCATCGCAAGACCAGAATGCTTGGTCATTATCGGAGCAATCGCGCTCAATTGTTGCGGATGACATTTTCGGGATGCACAGGTCCCGTTTCTTGGACGGCTCGGCGACTCTCTCAAGGTGGACTACTGGCGGGCTGTTTGATCCCCGCCCACCGAGGCCTCCTACATACAGATGGCACTTTCAGGATGCGGAGTGGTCTTCCGCCCCTATTGCTCGTCCAGCTGATAGCATACGATCCCAGTACCCTCTGCCTGTGGGCCCAGTTCAAGCTCACGCAAGGCAGCAACGTACTCGTCGGCCTGGTCACCGAATTCCCTCACCACCACGGCACGATTGTCGGAGAGAAGGAAACACCGATCGAAGAGTACATTTCCGGGCACAGAGATCAGAACCCTCCGAACTAGCCCTCCTGATTCATCAAACACGTCGTATGTCAACTCCATGGAGTCACCGACCTGCACGCACGAACACTCACCAAGCACCCAAACGTCGCCATCTGGCATCGCATGAACTGACCTTACCGCTGGCCAGGCTTCCTCAAGCTCCACGGTCACGGGCTTCTTCATCCAACCGAATCTACTTCGCCGTACGTTCCCCAATGTGGTTTGGACAACGTCGGGCCGCGGGCACGGTTTGCGGTTGCGCACCAGCGTGCACATTGGTGTGTTCGGACAGTCTATGATTGCCACTTCATACTCATTGCGCAGCGGTGCCGCACAGACTCTGCCAGATGCGTCAACATCCCAGCGATAATCAAGCAATTCGCGCGGGTAGTCGTCAGCCTCACGCGATACGCGCGAGCTCATAAGATCGGCCACAATGGTACTCTCGTAGCATGCTTCCTCTACGGCCCCGTCGGCAGTCAGTCGCGCGATTGCATAAACCCAGCTAAGATCCTCCGCAATAGGATCTGGGTACGCCACAGCTACAAATACTGCGTCCCCCGCCTTCTTAACCCCATGAAGACCGAGCATGATGCTTGCGTCCCCTGCCATTCGTGGACGGATGTCCCGTATGCTTGCACCGTCTACGCCAACCAACGCAATCTTCGCTGGGTTCCCAGCCTGCACAATGGCCAACACGCCAGGTTCCCACTCAGTTAGGCGATAGGGTCGCACAACTTCACCGGGGCCCTCTCCTTCACCCCCGATCTGCCCAAGGTAATCCCCCTGGGAACTGAACATATGCACCACAGACAGCTGGTGATCCAGACAATAGACATTACCTTGTGAGCCGCGACAAACATCGTAGATCTTGCCGATTAGGATATTGTCGTCGGACTCAACGCGCCATTGCTCAACAGCTGCTACACGTTCGACTGCTACGCAGCTCGTTCCCAGGTCGTACTCTGCCGCATTCGCCCAAGCGAGCAACGGCAATGCAAGAAGCCCTATCACTAGCAATCGCACATTGTCCCCCTTGTCCGCGACCTACAGTCGAACAGTAGAGGCGCTGCCCTGAGAAGTAACACTGTGCAGCGCCTCTACTTCCATTGGCAGTCAATCCTTGTGCAACTCCCGTCTGAGGAGAACAGGACGAAGACGCCTGTCAGTTTCCGGGGTCACTAATCCCAATAGTCACATTGGCAATCTGGGCCATAGTTGGTCTGGCACGGACCTGGCGGACAACCTATGGTGCAGCACATCAAGTGATGTTTGTCGCCAATTACCCCTTCCCATCTTCCTCCCGGGAGATCGCCTCCTGTAGTGGGATCCAGTTCATAGAACATACACGCGTCATCCATAGAGCAGAGAAATATCACACGTGAGACTTTCTCTAATGAGCCCGACGCGGCACCATATTCCTGAAACGCTCTGATAGCCCTTGGATCGGCAACAGCTGCATAGGCAATCTTCTCCGGCAACAGGTAGAACGTCACTTCGTCCGGTACCAGTTCGAACAACGCCATGATTTCGGATGGCTCCGACGTATTCAACTCACTCACGACACGGTCGCCCTGACAGAAGGCAAGTCGGACGGTTCCGGCAGTTGCCGGCCCAGAGACTGCGAGCAACACTGCCGAAGCGATAACTAATGGCATGATCCTCATAGTCAACTTCCTTTCATGAACGTTCGGGTTGAGCTTCGTCATGCTGATTAACGATGAGCTGCTTCCTGCATTCGCTGGTCATTCGCGTCGGCAATCCCCTGTGGATCCCGAAAACTCCATCGGCCAGCTCTCACTAGACTTACATGATAGCGATTCTTGCCGGATCGGCCGATCTGAGATCCTGCTTGCCACCCGACATTCCGATCAGCGACCCTCTCGCTTCGTGAATCCAGTCAACTGCCGATCAACATCAGGATACCAGCATCATGACTTGGCTTGCCACATTGTTCAGCGTGCTTCGAGGGACCATTCGCTCACGAGCATCCCTGCAGATCGAGAACCTGGCCCTGCGGCATCAGCTGGGAGTCTATCGTAGAACCTGTCAGCGACCATTGATACGGGCTCACGATCGCATCTTCTGGTCCTGGCTCTCTCGGTCCTGGTCCGGCTGGCGTGAGACGCTCGTGATCGTTCGACCCGAAACCGTCATCGCATGGCGTCGGCGCAAGTTCCGCGAGTACTGGACGAAGCTCTCGCGCTCCGGGAAGCCTGGGCGGCCAGCAACCCCGAAGGAAGTCCGCGACCTCATCCGGCGTATGTCTCTCGCCAATCCTCTCTGGGGTGCTCCACACATTGTCGGCGAGCTGAGAAAGATCGGGATCGAACTCCACAAGTCGACGGTTGCGAAATACATGGTCCGTCAACGGAAGCCGCCGTCGCAGACCTGGAAGAGCTTCCTGAAGAATCACATCGCTGACATCACGGCCATCGACTTCTTCATCGTACCAACCGTGAGGAATCAGATCCTCTTCGTCTTCTTGATCTTGGCTCATCACCGACGGCGCATCCTGCATTTCAACATCACCACGAATCCAACTGCCGAGTGGACTGCCCAGCAGATCGTCAATGCTTTCCCATGGGATGAAACACCCCGATACCTTCTGCGAGATCGTGACGGTGTCTATGGTTGGCACTTCCAGCAGCGCGTCAAGAACATGGGCATCGAGCAGGTGGTTACCGCACCACGAAGTCCTTGGCAGAATCCGTTCGTCGAAAGACTGATCGGGAGTATCCGTCGAGAATGCCTCGACCATGTGGTCGTCCTGAATGAGCGGCATCTGCGGAAGATCCTGAGCAGCTACTTCGATTACTACCATCGCTGGAGAGTTCATCAATCCCTCGGGATGGATTGTCCCGAACACCGGGATGTCCATTCCATGGATCGCGGCCGTGTCGTCGAGGTCGACCATATCGGCGGCTTGCACCATCACTACCAGCGCGTCGCGGCCTGAACTGACTCGTCATCTGCTCGCCTTTTCAACGGGACAAGTATGCCCGCAGCATTGGTATCCAGTGGCAAACCCGCCCGATCCCCAAGTTCGACCTCGAAACCTGACTCATCTCACACGGTCGCAGGCCCAAGGCGCCCGGTCCACGCCAGACTAATCGCGCTCACTTGCAGCGGATGGCATTTTCGGGACCCACACATTCCCGTGGGATGAGGCACCACGCTTCCTGCTTCGTGATCGAGACAAGATCTACGGTGCATACTTCACACGTCGCATCACGAACATGGGCATCCAGCAAGTGATCAGCGCACCACGAAGTCCTTGGCAAAATCCCTATGTCGAACGGATGATCGGGAGCATCCGCCGAGAATGCCTCGACCACGTGATCGTGCTGAACGAAAGGCACCTGCGGAGGATTCTGACGAGCTTCTTCGGCTACTATCACCGCTGGAGGGTCCATCAATCCCTGGAGATGGATTGCCCCGAGCACCGGGATGTCCATACGTTGGATTGTGGCCGTGTCGTCGAGATTGGTCACCTCGGCGGATTGCATCATCACTACGAGCGCGCGGCGGCCTGAGATTTCCCAACATATGCTCGCCTAGCCAACGGGACAGGCATGTCCGCAGTGTGCGGGCTGAATGGCAAGCCCGTCCTCGGGCCCCATCTGACCTCGAAACCTGATCCTTCCCCATCATCGCAAGCCCCAAATGACGGCTGATCCTCGAAGGAATCGCGCTCAGTTTATGCGGATGACATTTTCGGGACTCACAACCCAGACCTCGCCATTGGGCATAGCATGCACTGCTCTTGCAGCAGGCCAGGCATCTTCAAGCTCCACGAACACACGCTTCTTCATCCAACCGAATCTGCTTTGACGGACATCCTTCAATGCAGTCTGCACGGTGTATGGTCGCGTGTATGGGACCAAGACTGATACATGTTTGAATCGCTCTCGTAGGACAGACATCATTTCCAGGCCGCGAGAGGATCTCCTCCGGCACTGTGGATCAGCACGTCGACGCCAGGAGGATCACCGCCAATTGCCCCAATCTGATCGACGAGTTGCCGAACAGCGTCTCCGGCCATGTGGACAAAGACATTGGGTCTCGTGCTGGTAGCGTAGACAGGAGTGGCCTATCCCGATACGCATCAATCGCAGAGTAGCACTGGATGCGATCCGTGAGATCCATGCAACCTCCCGATACCTCTGTCGGGCACCATTGCGGCTACGACACATTCACGGCGATGAAGAAAACACAGACATTGCAGCAATGCGACAGGCCCAGTGTACGATGTCCTGCTCTACGGCCGGCGCCATTGCTCCAGTTCACTAGGGCCGATGCTGATCTTCACCCCCTCCCCCGATCCAGCTTCCGGTAGCCGATCGCCTCGCTCACGTGCTCTTCGGTGATCTCGCCGGCGCCCGCCAGATCCGCAATCGTGCGCGCGATCCGCTGGACTCTGTGAAACGCGCGAGGGCTGAGACGCAACCGCGACACCGCCATGCGCAGATACCCAAGCGACAGCGGATCGAGCTTGCAGTAATCATGAATCTCCCCGAGCGCCATGTCGGCGTTGCGTTCGACGTGCGCGATCGTGCGGTAGCGATGCTGTTGGCGTTCCCAGGCGGCGTGTACCCTTGGCCGGATCATGGTGCTGTCCTCCGCGGCCGGCTCGAGCGCGAGCTGCTTGAAGCCGACCGGCGCCATCTCCACATGCAGGTCGATGCGATCCATGAGCGGTCCGGAGATGCGACTCAGGTAGCGGTCAACACCATTGCGTGAGCACCGGCAGCCGCCGCGGGGGTCGAGGCGACGGCCGCACGGACAGGGGTTCATCGCCGCAACGAGCTGACACCGGCAGGGGAAGCGCGCGCGATACCCGGCCCGCGCGATCGTGATCTCCCCCGTTTCGATCGGTTGCCGGAGCGACTCGAGTGCCGGCCGGCGAAACTCGGGGAACTCATCCAGGAACAACACACCGCGATGCGCGAGGCTGGCTTCGCCTGGTACAGGCGGTCGTCCCCCTCCAACCAACCCGACCTCGCTGACCGAATGATGCGGCGCTCTGAACGGACGTTGCTGGCGCAACCCCTTCCCCGTCCCCAGCAGCCCGGCAATGCTGTGCACGCGGGTCACCTCGAGCTGTTCGTTGCGGGACATCGGCGGCAGGATGCTCGGAAGCCGCTCGGCCAGCATGGACTTGCCGGTCCCGGGTGATCCGAGCATGAGAAGGTTGTGTCCCCCGGCAGCAGCGATCTCAATTGCGCGGCGGGCGACGCGCTGCCCCCGGACATCGGCCATGTCCACGGCGGCAACCGGATGGCTTGCGTTGCCCGGCGACGGTGCCGGCGCGCGGTGATTGACCGCACTCGTGCCATTGAACAGGTAGCGCGCGACCTCTTTCAGGTTGGCCGCCTCGCCCACGTGGACCTCACCGGCCGAGGCCGCTTCCTCGCCGTTGCCGCGCGGGAGAACGAGGGTGCGCGGCCTGGGCTTGCGCGCCGCTTCACACATGGCCATCGAGAGCGCTCCGCGGATGGGTTGGAGCTTCCCGCCCAGACTCAGCTCACCGGCCCACACGAAGGAGCCGAGCTGCTGATCCGGAACCTGACCGGATGCGACCAGAATCCCGATGGCGATCGGCAGATCGAATGACCCACCGGCCTTCGGCAGACCGGCCGGCGCCAGATTCACCGTGATCTTGCGATCGGGAAATCGGAAGCCCTGGTTGCGCAGCGCGGCCGTGATCCGCTCGCGGCTCTCTCGAACCACCGCGTCCGGCAGCCCGACGAGCACCAGTCGCGGAAAAGAGGATTTGGCCAGATCCACTTCCGCCCGGACCTCGACGGCATCGATCCCGACCAGGGCATAGGTGTGGACGGTTGAGAGCATGAAAGGGGCTGTAGCTAATCGGGGGCCAGCGCCCGGGCTACCGCACCAACAGCCACAGCCCGAAAATCATCAGCCCCGCCCCGAAGTACCTCGCCAGCGACAGCTTCTCGCCAAAGACGAAAAAGGAGACCCCGAGGATGATCAAATACCCCAGCGAGACCATCAGCGGATAGGCGATCGAGATGGGGATCTTCTTGAGGGCCTGGGTATAAATGAGCACGTTCAATCCGAAGCAGAGGATGCCCCCCACGAAGTACGGATTGAGGTAAGTGTTTGCCAGACCTGCAAATCCAGCCGCCGCGGTCCCCGCGGTCGTGGCTGCCTCGGCCCGATTGGCGGCATGTTTCATAAGCAGATTGGCTGCCGCATTGAGAATCAGGGCTATAATCAATAACAGACGTGCGTCCATGTCACATTCCTATACGGCCCTTCGGGGGCGGCGGCAAGCAGAACCTGCCCGGCGGCCTTCAGCCGCTGGCCAGCCGGGGACGTCCAACCCCGTCAGAGGCTTGATCCTGACCACCGTTTGGAGGTACCCTGGGGCCTTCGCGATCTGGACGCTCGGGTTGGGATTGCAGTGGATCTCGAATTCTCTTGGTCATCGGGGAGGCGCTACGATGTCGCGGATGGATGCCATCGGACAATGTCGGAGAACTTTTGGGCGCGGACGCTCAGGAGCCTGGTTGGCACTAGGATTGCTAGGCCTGTTCGGGGCCTCCCTGGCCGTCACCGGCTGCTACGAACACTCCAGCGGCAACCCCGTCGACAAGCATCACTACGAGCACTTCATCTCGGTCGCCCGGGACCATGCGCATCTCTCGATCCAGACCTACATCAGTCGTTCGCAGTGGGAGGTCGGCTTCCGACGAGAGGATCTCTATGACGGCGATCGGGACGGCGAGCTGACCACGCCCGGCCTGGACCGCGTCATCGTCACCGACTATGTCGATGTAGAAGACCCTCCGGAGTCAGCAGTGCGCCGGAAAGCCGAGATCCGTGACTACGACGGTCTCTTCAAGGAAATCCTGGGAGCCCTGAACCGGGGCGATGAGAAATTCCTGCTTCAAGACCGCGAGTACGAATTCCGGATCCTCTCCGAGAACCTGGCCTCGACCTCAGGTCCGGCGCTCGGCTAGACCCCGCGTCCTGCGGACCACCCCCACCGGCGAGGAAGAAGCGGATGAAGGTGATCTTGGCAGGCTATAACCTGGATCACACCCTCATTGCGCAGCTTCGGGATCGATCTGGTGACATCGATCCCGAGAGCCTCTCCCCCGAAACGATTTCTGCGGCCTACGCCCGCATCAGCCGCGATCCCCGTCCTATCCCTGAGCTTCGCGCCGATGCGGTCTCCGATGTGACCGCCGCGCGCAAATCGAACGAGCGGATCATCTTCGGCTTCGGTCACGCCAGCGTTGCCGAACACGCGGTCTTCAATCTCGATATCCTGGGCATCTCGCGCGTGGCCATGGAAACCCTCGAGGCGGCGAGGCTCGCATCCTACACCGAGAAGTCACAGCGCTACATCACGCTGGACCGCGACTATGTCGTTCCGTCCGAAGTCACCGCTTGCGGGCTTGGGCCCGCCTTCGAGCAACTCGTCAAACATCAGCAAGAGCAGTACGAGAAAGCCCTCGCGCGATTGGAAACGCACTATCAGGAAACGGCCCCCGAGCAGTGGGCGAAGAAGATGGGCCGGCGCGCCCTGGAAGGCGCCGCCAAAGAGGATGCGCGGTACTTCCTCTCGATGGCAACCACCGGTCAGGTGGGCGTGACGCTCAATGCCCGCACCCTCGAGGGTATGGTCCGTCGACTGACGGCCGAACCGCTCGACGAGTGCCAGAAGCTGGGCGCCGCCATCCATGAGGCGGTCACCGGCATCGCCCCCTCATTGGTTCGCTACACCGACGCGACGCCCTATCGCCGCGAGACCCCCGCCGTTTTGAGGCAATGGATCGACCAGCGCCGGGCTGCGGCCCCACCCCAACCGGATGGACGGCCGGTTCACTTGATCGATGCCCCGGCGAACGGCGACGACCTGGTGATGACCGCGCTGGTCGCAGGCCATGCAAGTCTGCCTTGGGATGCGGCCGATGCACAGGTTCGCCAGATGACCGATGATGAGAAGCGCGAGCTGATCGTCCAGAGCCTTCACCTGTTGGATGAGCACGAGACGCCGCTGCGTCACTTCGAGTTGCCCTGCTTGACGTTCGAGCTGGTGGTGAGTTCATCCTGTTTCGCGCAGCTCAAGCGCCACCGGATGGCGACGCTGCTGTGCCAGCCCTACCAGCCGGCCTTGGGCACCACCATTCCGCCGGTGTTTGAATCCGTTGGCTTGGTCGATGCGTACCGCGAGACCTGCAAGGTAACCGAGGAATTCTACACCAAGCTCGAGGCTGCCAATCCCGCGGCGGCCGTCTACGCGCTCACCAATGGCCATCGCCGCCGGGTGATCTTCAAGGCCAATGCGCGGGAGCTATATCACCTTGCCCGGCTTCGCCTGGATGCGCATGCGCAGTGGGATATTCGGCAGGTGTCCGAAGAGATGATCGCGATCGCCAAGGAAACCCTGCCGCTGACGATGCTACTCGCCGCCGGGAAGGATCGTTTCGCGAAGACGCGGGAGATGGAGCTTCGGCCGCCCGCAAACTAGCGAAACTGGATCATCCACTCACCGTACTCTGCATCCTTTTCGAACCCGAGCCGCCGGTAGCAGGCAATCGCGGCCTTGTTGTCCACGTGAACGTTGGCGCCGATGTGATCGGCGACCGCGGACAGCTCCTGGCAGAGCCGGGCGCAAGTCTGGCGGGCGAGTCCTCGTCCACGGGCCTTCGGATGCGTGGCCACATTCCCCAGCGCGGCCACCCGCTGACCTGGAGAGATCACGTGAATCCCGGCGACGCTCAGCAAAACGCCCCCCTCTCGCAATCCGAAGTAGTAACCGGTCGAGAGCGTCCGCGGATCGAACCAGGTTTCGGGATAGCTCGCACGATAGAACGCGTCGACCTCCTCGAGATCATCGGGACCGAGTCTCTCAACCCGCGACGTATCGACTTCGGTGATGCGCTCCGGGTGGGCAAGCATCAGCTTCAGATGCAGCCCATGCGACTCCAGGTCGGCTAGCGGCGCGAACGCCTCTTCGAGACCAGGCGAGAGGTGGGCATAGACGCGCTCGGGCAGCATCGGCGCGGCCTCGTGCAGCAGCTCCTGCATCGGCCCGGCCGGTGATCGCGTGAGCGCCAGCAGCGTCTGCGGGTCCCCGCCGTCGTAGAGAAGGATCACCTCGCGGAGCGTATGAAATACAAGCCTATGACCTTGTTTTCTTAACGGCTCCCGCGGGGTACTACCAGATGTCGCCCTGCCGCCCACCTCCTCGAGTCCGAACCACCGCGTGCGCGGCCAGAACGCATCATCGAGATCTCCGAGCGCATACAGATGGAGCCCCGGGTCCCGGCGCAGGAAGGCCTCGAGCCGCATACGGTCCTTCAGCTCAACAACGCGCACGGGCCTGCCTATCGAGAAGATCGATGTAGGCACCCTCGACCAGATCTTCCGCCTGGATCCCGAGAGTCGCCATCAACGCATGGGTCGTCGCCTCGGCCTGCTCGAGGGATCCCCCCTGCGGGACCATCACCTCAAGCTCCAGGAAGGTCCCCAAGTCTTCTACCCGATCGAGATGAATGCGCGTGTTTTCAACGATCGTGACCTCGCGCCTCTTGCGGACCACGCCACGTACGCCCAGCGCGCCCGAGAGCAGCTCATGAAGTTTTCCGGGGTCAGCGGTTGGATAGAGTTCGTAGTTCGACGTCTTGGGTCCGGTGGCGTCCGGCCGTTCGTAGTAGATCAGTTCGCTGGGAGCGCCCTGGAGCCGCCGCAGCTTGAGGCGGCCCTGAGGCGTCCGGTAGAAGACATCTTCCTGATCACACGTCTCGCGATGCGAGGCGCTCAAGGACGCGATGATCGCAGAAACCCGGTCCGGATCACCGACCCGAGCTTTGATCTCGACATTGGCGGGCATCTGTCCCCCTACTGCAGCAACACCACCCGCTCTCTATGCAGGTCATCGCCGACGCGAGCTTCGAAGATGTAGGCGCCGGCCGGCACCGGACGGGCGCCCTGATCCAGGCCGTCCCATGATAGCACCTGGTGCCCGGCCGTTGCTTCTCCTCGAATCGCGCGCACACAGCGCCCGGCGACATCGTAGATGTCGACCGAGTAGGGAGCGGCCCGCGGGCAGGCCATCCGCAGGCTCACCTCGCGGAGGCAGGGGGAGGGCCCCACGACTCGCACATCAAAGGCGGTCGGCAGGTCCGGCTGCACCTCCTCGCCGATATCCATCCCGGAATCGACGTACACCGCATTGGAGAACTCCGACGTCTCCCAGGACGCGAACGCCAGCCCCGTGTTGGTGGCGGTGACATACACGCCGTCGGGAATCGGGTTCAGGAAGGTGACCGCCCAGTTCGTGTTGCCGAGGGAGACATACACTTCGTCGATGAAGACGCGGCCTTCATTCAGTTCATCATAGAAGACCTGCACCGTATCTTCGGCCCCGCCGAGATTGGTGGTTCCGGATGCGCCGAGGTTGTCGGCTGCCGTCACGGTCGGGGCCAGAATAAGGTCGTTGCCGCCCGTATCCAGGTCAATCCCCGAGCCGGCATTGTTCGTGATCGAATTGTAGACGGCTACGTTGTTGATGCTGAGCTGATCGATCAGGATGCCGTCGGCTCCGTTGTCGAAAATGCTGTTGCCCAGAATGTAATTGCCGCGCGGCTCAGGTTGTCCCGCGCAGGTCTCGCCGATGTGCACGCCGGGGCCGCCGTTGTATCCGATCCGGTTGTCCTCGAACCGGGTGGTGTCCCGATGCCCGACGTAGGTCAGACCATACGGACAGCCGAGCCAGATCCCCCCCAGGCCGTTGCCGAGCGCGCCACCCGTGGCATCGAGTCCGATGTCGTTGCCGAGAATGTAATTGTCCGTCTCGTACAGCACGCTGCTCGAGTGGGCCGCAATCCCCCATTCGTCGTTGCCGCTGATCCGGTTGCCCATGAGCATGTTGCGCGCCCCTCCGATCACACACTCATAGGACGCCAGGCAGATTCCCGTGCGATTGGGATACGCGGTCATCCCCAGGTTGCTGGTCCCGATCCAGTTGTTGTAGATGAGCGTGCGCTCGGCCTGCACATCCAAACCGCACTCGGCATTGCCCGCGATGACGTTCTCGGAACCGACCTCGCAGTCGGCGGCGTTGTCGAGGAAGGCCACCCCCGTGTCGTTGCCCAGGGCATAGGTTTGATCGATCTCGAGACCGACGATGTTCTGCTTGATCATGTGGAAAGACGTGTTGTCGCCGATCACCAGAATCCCGTACTCGCCGGGGCTGTCATGATCGCAGATCAGATTCTGCGGACCGATCTGGCAGTACTTCGGCTGGTTGGTGATGTGGATCCCCGCCGTCCCGCTGTTGCCCATCCCGATCTTGCCGGTGTAGTCGGTGCCCACGAAGTTGTACTGAAGGAAGTGGGCGTCGGTCCCGAAGTCCGCGATCTGGATCCCATCGCCGCCATTGGCGCTGATCAGATTGCCGAACACGGAGTTGTCCATCGTCTGGTCCCAGAAGTGGATCCCGTGATCGGCGTTCCCGATGGCGACCGAGCCGGTGCCGTTGGTTCCGATGTGATTGACATCGACGGAGTGATTGTCGGTGCCCGCCCCGGTGATCGCCACGCCATCGAGCCCGTTGTCGGAGATCGTGTTGTTGCCAACCTCGCAGCTCATCGCCCCACCTTCGATCAACACGCCGTGGCCGCCGTTGCCCATCGCGATCTCTGCGGTGGGATCAAGACCGATCCTGTTGTGTTCGACCCGGTTGTCGTCGCAGTCGGTCCCCTCGATGTGCACGCCGTGGTCCGTGTTCCCGCTGATCACGTTGCCGGGCCCGATCCAGTTCTCGTGCGCCGACTCCATGAGGTGGGCGCCGTTCGCATGGTTGCCGAGCGTGGCCAGGCCGGTGGCGTCAACGCCGATGCGGTTGTGTTCGAAATGGTTGTCGAATCCGCCGTTCACCTCGATGCCGTCATACCCGTTATCGACGATCAGGTTGAATGCCGCGCGATTCTGGGTGCAGAAGGGCCCGGACATGTGAATCCCATCCGAGGCGTTGCCGCGGGGCAGCGTGCCGGTCGAATCGGCGCCGATCACGTTGCCGACGATCTGGTTCCGCTCGACCGGATCGGTCCCCCCTCCGAGGTAGATCCCATAGCTGTCGTTTTGCGAGATGACACAACGTTTCCACACATCGGCGTCACCGATGACATTCTCTTTCGGGCCTTCGAAGAGCGCGATCCCCATGCCGTAGCATCGCCGGATGTGGGTGTTGTAGATGATGTTCGCGTAACACTGATCGCCGATGAGAACGATCCCGCGACCGCACTCGACAATCGCCATGCGGTGTTCGGGTTGATCCCCGCCGATCTCGTTTTCCCAACCGCTTGACGTGCTTGTTTCGATCCGGATCCCATCCTGAAAGCCGTGCAGAACCAGGCCGCGCACCACGCATTTGAACGATTCGATGACGATGCCGTGAAACCCGCCGCCGCTCATCTCGAGAACAACGTCCGGGCCCGGCCCGAGCCAGGGCGCGGTTTCGCCAAGGATGCGGGTCTCGGGATCAGAGAGAGACGGCAGTGCACTGGTCAGGTAGATCGTCCCGTTGACCAAGAATTCGATGTCATCGGCCCCGCCGGCTCCGTTTGCATCGAGAATCGCCTGGCGCAGCGATCCGGCGCCGGCATCATTTGTGTTGGCAACCTGGAAGATCGCCGCCTGGGCGGGTGGCGCAAGGAAGAAGAGACCGATCGCAAACGTGACGAGAAGTAAAACGGGAGGATCAAGGCGACGTGACATGGCAGCCTCCGGGAAAAACTACACACCAACGACCGATGCCCCTCTCAGAGGAGCATTGTATCACGGCTGCAGCAACATTGCCTCTTACTGTGGTGTGTCGCCCGCGCATACAGGTGTACACGCCGGGGCTCGCCACGGCAGGGGACCGCGGCCCCGACCCCAGGCGATGGTGCGCTTGACCGCGGCGTGACTTCGTTCGGCCAAAACGTAGAAGGTGGGTAGCACGACCAGGGTCAGGACCGTGCTGGTCGCCAGCCCTCCCATGATCGCGCGCGCCAGCGGGAAGTAGTAGCCGCCACTGATGTCGGCCTTGCCCAGCGCCAGCGGGGCCAGACCCAGAATCGTGGTGGACGCTGTCATGAGAATCGGGCGGAACCGATCGCGACACCCTTCGATGATGGCCGTGGTCCGGTCGAAGCCTCTTCGGCGCAGGCCGTTGATGTGATCGACCAGAACGATCCCGTTGTTCACCACGACCCCGATCAGGATCACGATGCCGATCATCGCCATCATGTTGAAGGGGGTGTTCGTGACCATCAGCGTCCAGATCACCCCGAGGGCCGCGAACGGAATGCAGAGCATGATCACCAGCGGATGAAGCAGTGATTCGAAGAGCGCGGCCATCAAGAGGTAGACGCAGCAGAGTGCCAACAGGATGTTGATCCCCATATCCGCCTGTTCGGCCTCGGCATCTTGAAGATCCCGTCCGAAAGACCAACTGTACCCCGAGGGCAGCTCCATGGTCTCCATGACCCCGCGGACATTGTCGGTGAGATCGCTGAACTCCTCCCCCTCGTAGGATCCGGTCACCGAGATCGCGGTCTTCTGCTGCTCGCGATGAATACGCTGCGCGCCCTTCCCGATCTCGAAGCGGGCGATCTGCCCCAGGAGAATCGGTGTTCCGTCCCGGTAGCTGACCGGAAGGCGCGCAAGGTTGTCGATGTTCCGCCGGTCCGACGGCTCCAAGACGACATCCATGTCGATCTCGCGATCCTCGCCCTGGAATTCGCGCAGCGGAACCCCTCGGAAGGTCAGCCCCAGAATGTTGGCCAGCGTGCGGGAATCGATGCCGTAGCGGCCGCCCAGACTGCGGTCCAGGATGACGCGAACCTCGTCCATGCCTTCCTCGAGATCGGTATGGACATCCTCGATGTCGTCGAGCAGCGCGATGCGTCGCTTGGCCTCATCGGCCAGCTCCTGAAGATGCTCGGTATCCTCTCCAAAGAGGGTCACGGTCAGTCGTTTTGCGCCGCGTCCCGCATCTTCTTCGGTGCCGAATCTATATTCGACCCCGGGCAGAACCGGCAGGTTCTCGCGCAGGTAGGTGCGCAGGTCGCGGATCTCGCCCTCATTCGGCGAGTAGCCCTCGGGGAAGAAGAGTGCAATGCCCGCGTAGTTGTCCTGGTAGTAGGAATAGAGCGACTCGACCCGAAGAGAGTCCCTCATGGGCATCAGGAACTCCTCGATCTCCAACACGCGGTCGTGCACCCCGTACACGTTGGTGTTGTCGGAGAACTCCATGTCGAAGTAGAGGTTGTTCTGTTTGACGCCCCGATCGCCCATCACCTCGGGCTTGAATCCGCTCACCATCACCACCACGCCCGTGAGCAGCATGAAGATCGGCACGAAGATGAGACCGGTCATCATCGGATGACGCACCGCGGTCCACTGCAGCATGCGCAGGTATCGCTCGCGCACGCGCACCAGGATCCCGCTTTCGGTGCTCTTGCCCTTGAAAGGCGTCCGGGCCGCGAGCATCGGCACCAGGGTGAGGCACACCGCCAGCGAGAAAAGCAAGGTCACCGAGATCGTCCAGCCCACCTCGCTGAGCCAGACCAAGAGTTCATTGTCCTTGGCCAGGATGATCGGCGCGAACACGATGATCGAGGTGAAGGTAGAGGCCACCACGGCCATCCCGACCTCGCGCGTCCCCTCCTTGGCGGCCTCGCGGGCTCCGAGCCCCTGCTCCTGGCGGCGGAAGATCGATTCGAGCACGACGATGGCATTGTCGACCAGCATCCCCACGGCGAGCATCAGGCCCATCATCGTCAGTACGTTGAGCGATCGATCCGACAGATAGAGGAAGGTGCAGGTCGAGATCACGCAGAACGGAATCGCGATCGATGCGATCAGCGTGTTCTTCAGCCGCCGCAAGAACAGGAAGATGACGGCCACGGCCAGCAGCGATCCGATCATGCCCGCGTTGAACACACTGCGCAGGGAATTGTGAATCTCTGCGGCCTGGTCGAAGAAGAGCACGACATTGATGCCCTCCAAGGCCGGGTCGTGGCTGATCTCCTCCAGGACGGCCTGAATCCGATCGGACACTTCAACGATGTTGGCGCCCGACGCCTTCTGGATCTCGAAGGCGATCGCCGATTCGCCGTTCAGGTGCCGGTAGTAACGCGGCGCGGGTTCGCCCAGGTCGATGTCCGCGACATCCTTGAGCCTGAGCCCCGAGGGTGAAACCTGGAGATTCTCCAGATCCTCCAGTGATCGGAACTGGCCGAGGGCGCGAACGGTCACTCGTTGAGATCCATCGAACACCCGGCCAACCGACATGTCGACGTTGTTGGCGTTGAGGAGTCCGAAGAGCCTTTCGACATCGATTCCGTGGGCGATGATCCGGTCCAGATGCAAATAGATACGAATGCTCTGCGGCGCGATCCCATCGACCTGGACGCGCCCGACCCCTTCCACCCGGCGCATGGGGTTGAGCACCCGTCGCTCGAGCAGATCATAGGAGCCAGCCAGATCCTGACCCGGCGAACTGATCCGCCCCACCATCATCGGGATGTCGTTCGAATTGAAGGTGAAGATGAACGTGTCGCGCACATCATCCGGCAGGAGCGGGCGAACCTGTTCGAGCTTCTCCTTCACCTCCATGCGCAGCACGTCCACGCTGCGACCGTAGTCGAAAACCACCCCCACGAAGACGTTGTCCTCGTCGGAGTTCGAGAAGATGTATTTCACGTCGCCCAGGGTGGCCATGATCTCTTCGATCGGCCGGGCAATCTCCTTCTCGGCCTGGGCGGGCACGGCATTCGGGTACGGGACCCAGACACCGATGAACGGGAAGTCGACCTTTGGAAGGAAGTCCATCTTCAGCCGGCTGAGGCCGACGCCGCCCAGGACCAACATCGCCGCGGTGAGCACGATGACCGTGACCGGACGGCGCAGAGCGTGATCCGCGATTCTCATGGCGCCGTTTCCTCAGAGCCTTGTGGGCACATGCGCGCTTCTCTCCTATCGCCGGCGATCGACCGTCGCATACACGACGGGGATGACAAACAGGGTGAGGAGCGTCCCCAATGTCAGACCGCCAATGACCGCGATCGCCATCGGGGCCCTGAGCTCCGCTCCCTGCCCGATCCCCAGCGCCATCGGCAAGAGGGCCAGGATGGTGGTGAGGGTCGTCATCAGGATCGGACGCAGCCGGGCCCGGGCCGCTTCCCGGATGGCCGCGAGTTTGTCGAGTCCGCTGCGGCGGCGCTGATTGATGAAGTCGATGAAGACGATGGCGTTGTTGACCACGATCCCGGTCAGCATGACCACGCCGATCAGGACCACCACGCTGACGGCCGTGCTGGTCACCAGGAGTGCGAGCACCACCCCCACGGCGCCCAGGGGCACCGAGAACAGAATCACCAGCGGGTGGAGGAATGACTCGAACTGACTGGCCATCACCAGGTAGACCATGAACAGCGCCAGGAACGCGGCCAGGGCCAGGCTGCGGAAGGAGGTGGCGACCTCCTGATTCTGTCCCCCCAGCTCCGCGTTCAGCGTGGCCGGCGGCGGCTGACTGCGCAGCAGCCTGTTGATGTCGCTCGATGCGCTTCCCAGATCACGTCCCACCAGATTGGCCCGCACGACCGCCGCCCTCTGCTGGCCGATGTGGGTGATCTGCGACGGGCCGCGCCCGAGCGTGACATCGGCGACCGAGGAGAGCGGAATCGGCACGCCCTCGACCTGGCTCACCACCAGGTTCTCCACTTGATCGACGTTGATCTCTTCCGCATGGGCGGTCCGCACCAGGATGTCGAGCTGGCGGTCCCGCTCCTTCAGACGCGTGGCCACCTCACCGCGGATCTTGTTGCGCAGCGTGCGGGACACCGTCTCGAGATCGAGATCGAGCGCAGCCATGCGCTCCCGGCGGAAGTTGATCTGCACTTCCGGGTTTCCCTCTTCGAGTTCGCTGCGAACGTCGCGCAAGCCCGGGATTCCCGTCATGGAGGCGGCCAACTGGCCAGTGTAACGCTGGAGTTCCCCAAGGTCGTTCCCGTAGACGTGGACCTCGATCGGCGTTCGGAAGCTGAAGTAGGTCGGTCGCTTGAATGTGTAGCGCAGCGACGGCTCCTGAGCCAGGCGCCGCCTCACGGTTTCGATGACCGCCGTCTCCTGGGTGCGATCACCCGGGTTGGCGATCGCCAGGTTCAACTGGGCGACGTTCTCGCGCCGTTCGGTTGCCGCGCCGCCCAGCTCCGGGCTCTCGCCGATCGTGGCGAAGAAGCGGCCGATGCGCGGATCGCCCACCAGATCACGCTCGATCTGTTGGATCTTGCGTTCGCAGCTATTGAGAGAGGTGCCCGGGGGCATCTCCAGTTTGAAGGTGAACTCCCCCTGCGTGAAGGGAGGCACCAGCTCGATTCCCAGCAAGGGGATGAGCAGGAGGGCCGCAGTCAGGGAAACGACGGCGATCCCCATCGTGCGCACCCTGTGCGCAAGGGCCCGCTCGAGCATTCGCGGATAGGTCGCCTCAACGGCGTGCCAGACCCGATCGAAAACCGCGTGCACCGGACGCAGAATCAAACCCAAGCCTCGACCGACCCAACGAATGAGGAAGCGGAGTCCGCGGATCAGGAGCCCTGGAATCAACATGGCGACGATCCGCCATGTCCAGCGCAGCAGGAACCAGAGAAAGCGGGCCAGCAGCACGAAGGGAAAGGCGAGGATCACTCCGACGCGTCCCAGGAAACGCCGGAAACGCGACGGCGGCTTCTTCGGCGTAGCCGGGTCCTTCTCAGGCTCCAGCACAGGAACAGCGGACGAAGATGAGCTAAGCGGAGAGGGAGTCTTGGGGGATCCAGTCGCCGCTGTATCTTCTTCACGTGTCCGCTGCCCCAGGCTGGATAACACCGGAATGAGCGTGAGCGCTGCCAGCAATGAAACCAGTAGTGAGGAGGTCACCGTGAGCGCCTGGTCGCGGAAGATCTGACCGGCGATTCCTTCCACGAAGATAATGGGCAGGAACACGGCCACGGTCGTCAAGGTGCTGGCGATCACCGCGCGCGAAACCTCACTGGTTCCCTCGCGCGTCGCCTGCCAGCCCGTTGCGCCCTGGATTCGATGCCGGTTGATCGCTTCGAGCACAACGATGGCATTGTCGACCAGCATTCCGATTCCAAGTGCCAATCCGCCCAACGACATGATGTTGAGCGACACATCGAGCTGCTGCATCACAAAGAAGGTGGCCATGATCGAGATCGGAATCACCACGGCGACAACGCTCGTGCTCCGCCGCTCGCGGAGGAACAGGTAGAGCACGAAGACGGCCAGGAGCCCACCGATCAGCGCATTCGATCGCACCTCCCCCAACGATTCCTCGATGAAGGTTGACTGATCGAAGAGCACTTCGGTCCGCATTCCCGGCGGCAGATCCTCGTCCAGCTGATCGAGCCGGCGCTTGACGCTGCGCGCCACGTGCACCGTGTTGGCACTGCCCTCCTTGTACAGGGCGAGTTCGACCGCTTCCTTACCCTCCACCCGGGAGAGCATCTCGCGCTCTTTGTGTCCCCGGGTGATGGTGGCAACGTCGCCCAGGCGAACCTGCCGGCCTTCATCCTCATAGAGAATGGCCTGGCCGATGTCCTCCATGGACGCGAATTCGTTGACCGTTCGAACGAGGAACTCGGCTTCCCGATCCCGCAACCGGCCGCCCGCGGCATTCACATTCTGCCCATCCAGAAATCGCGAGACCGAAGAGATCGGCACGCCCAGGGTGGCGAGCTTCCCTTCGTCGACATCCACATGAATCTCTTCTTCAAGCCCGCCGCGCACCCGGACCGACGCGACTCCCTCGAGCGATTCTAAGTCCTTCTTGAGCACTCGATCGGCCAGATAGCGCAGGGCAACCAGATCCGCGTCCCCGAACAGGCCAACGCGCAAGATAGGATCGAGAGAGGGGTCGTAGCGCAGCAGGACGGGACTCTCGGCATCGTCCGGGAGATTGACGAGGTCGATCTTCTCCCGGACATCGAGGGCCGCGTAGTCCATGTCGGTCTTCCAGGTGAATTCGAGGGTGATCTCGGAAACTCCTGGACGCGATTCGGAGCGGAGATTGCGCAATCCTTGAACGACGGAGACGGCCTCTTCCAGCGACTCGGTGATCAGCTTCTCCACCTCGGCCGGCGCGGCATCGGCATATTCGGTGCGCACGGTGAGCGTGGGATAGGAAATCTCCGGCAACAGGTTGAGCGGGAGGCGCGACAGCGACACCAGGCCGAAGAGCACAGCCGCCACGGTGATCATCATCACCGTCACGGGCCGCTGCATCGAACCTTCTACCAACTTCATGGGTGTCTCCTCCCCGGCCGCACCAGGGGGCTCCCGCCGGTTAGTTGCTTGGTGATGAATCAGCCACGGCTTCGTTCGCGGCGGAGATCTCCCGGATCTTCGAGCCGGTCTTCAGAGCGCCATGTCCGATGGAAACGATGCGGTCACCCTCTCCCAAACCGGCGGTCACCTCGATATGGGTGTGATTGGTCAGACCGGTTTCGATCGGAAGCTGGATGACGCTGTCGGCCACGGCCTTGAACACGTAGGTCTCGCCACCTTCAGCAATCAGCGCGCGCTTGGGGATGGCCAGGACACCGGCCCGCAGATCGGTTTGCACATCGATCCGCACGAACGAACCGGGCCGGAGGCGGAGTCCGTTTCCTTCCACCTGGCAGGTCACCTTGACCGTGCCGGTCCGCGCATCGACGACTGGCGAGATCCGCACGACCTGACCCTCAACCCGCAGGTCGGGATCGGTGTCGGGGGTGATCACGACTTCCTGTCCCGGTGCGATCCGCTGCGCCTGACGTTCCGGCAGGTGGATCCGGGCCAGGAGCGGCGTCTGGTCGACGATGGAGAAAAGGGAGGTGCCGATCGCGACGTTCTGTCCCAGATCGACCTTACGTTCGGAAATCACCCCCGCAAAAGGTGCGATGATCTGCGTGTATTCCAGCTGCAGCCGGACCGCCTTTCGCTGGGCCTCGGCCTGTTCGAATTGGTACTGCGCATCGTGCAGGTCTTTCTCGCTGGCCAGGTCTTGTTCGAAGAGCTTCTGAGCACGCTCCAAGTCCAGCTCGAGTGAGCGACAATGGGCATCGCGCTCTTCGAGGCTCACACGCTGAACCTCTCCGTCGAGTTCGGCCAGCACGTCGCCCTGGCGAACCCAATCGCCTTCCTCGGCCGGGATGCGGAGGACCTCCCCATCGATCTTGGCGAGAATCTCAGCCTGCTTCTCCGGTTCGAGGGTCGCGGTCGTCGACAGGTAGGCGGGCATGTCCCGAACGAGAACGTGGGCCAACTCCACCGGCACCGGTTCGTCCTTCTCGTCCTCATCCTCATCATCGCCGCGGTTGAACAGCTTGGCGAAGAATCCTTTCTCCTGGGCCTCTTCGGCGGTGCTGTCGGCGGGAGCGTCGGCCGTATCTTGAGCCGCGGCCGCGAGGTCCTCGCCGGCATCCGTCGTGTCGCTGACCGCAACGTCCGCTGCTTCATCGGACTGGCGGGCGGCGGAGTCTCCTCCCCGGCTGCATCCGGTGGAGGTCAGGAACATGGCGCAAATCAGCGCCGCCAGGAGCAGGGCTGGCAGGGCATAGCCAAGCCAACGATCTGATGAGTTGTTTCCATGGCTTGGGGTCACGTGGAGCATCTGTCCCCTCCCGATTCTGCCTGATCGCGTTGCGCCCCTTGTGGGGGGGCTGAGCCGTAAAGTCCCCTCTGGCGCAAACTACGGGAAACGCTTGGGCAGAGTTCCATGGGATCGGGGGATAGTTGGGCGGGAGTAGGAAAATCGCTGCTCCGGCGGGGCTGGAAGGGCCCCGCCCAGGCAGATTCTCAGGGTCTAGCCGAGTTCCAGCATCCGGTCGACGGCGCGGCGGGCGCGGACCAGGATATCCTCCGGGACATCGATCACGTGCTGGTTGTTCTGCAGCGCGAGCAGCGTGTCCTTGAGGGTGATCTCCTGCATGTGCGGGCAACGCACGCTGCACATCCGCACCAGGTCCTTGCCGGGATTCTCGGCCAGGATGTTGTCCCCCATGCTGCACTCGGTGAGGAGGAGATAGCGGGGCGCTTCGGTCGCGCGCACGTGTTCGATCATCGCTTTCGTGCTGCCGGAGAAGTCGGACGCCGCCACAACCTCGGGGCTGCACTCGGGATGGGCCAGCACGATCACATCGGGAAACTGGCTGCGCACAGACTCGATATCGCCCACGGTGAACTGCTCGTGGACCTCGCACTTGCCGGTCCAGCCCACCATGACCTTCTCGATCTCGGTGTCTCCCTCCCGCGGCGGAACACCCTTGGACGGGAAGATGATGTGCCGGCCGGTCTCCTTGGCCACATTGCGCGCGAGGTATTCGTCCGGGAGAAAGATGACCGTGTCCGAGCCGGTCGACTCGACGATCTTGGCCGCATTGCCCGAGGTGCAACAGATGTCGGTCTCGGCCTTCACATCCGCATAGGTGTTGATGTAGGTGATGACCGGCACGCCGGGGTAGCGCTTGCGGAGCTCGCGAACATCCTCGGCCGTGATGCTCTCGGCCAACGAGCAACCCGCCTTCATCGATGGCAGGAGTACGGTCCGCTCGGGGTTGATGATCTTGGCCGTCTCGGCCATGAACTTGACCCCGCAGAAGACGATCGTGTCCTTGTCGGTTTCGGCCGCCCGCTGACACAACGCGAAGGAGTCCCCGGTGTAGTCGGGAACGGTCAGAAAAAGGGCGGGTCCCATATAGTTGTGACCGAGCACGACGGCTCCGCGTTCGTCCTTCAGGCGGTTGACCTCGGTCGCGAGCCGGGCCTTCTCCCGCAACTCGCTTTCCTCGAAGAGGTTACCGATCTTCTCGGTTAGAAACTCGAAGGTCTCTTCCACCGTTCGGCAGGCGACGGCCATGGTCTTCTCCTTGGCTCAGGGTCCCGGACTTGGTCGCAAGAGTCTGCCCTGCCGAGGGGGTGGATTGCAACCGGGTTTAGGGGGGGATGCAGGTGGGTTGCGGGGGAAGTCCGGAAGTGGATCCGCTCTAGCTCACGTACCGAAACACATCGTCGACCCCCAAGCCGAAGACCCTCGCGATCCGGAAGGCCAGCGACAGGGATGGGGAATACTTGCCGGCCTCCAGCGCGATGATCGTTTGCCTGGTCACGCCGGCGCGATCCGCCAGTTCCTGCTGGGTCATTTCATCGCTCTCGAAGCGCAGCCTGCGGATTGAATTCGTGATCGTCTCATTCCGCATATCCGCCGCCCCGGTTGTACAGCGTGAGCAAAGCGATGGATCGGGTGACGGCGAAGACCAGCCACCCACAGAAGACAGTCAACGGTAGAAGGTCAATCGTCACCGTCCGGCTCCCGGCCTTCATGCTGATGGCCCAAATACCCGTGAGACCAATCACGAAGACCAGGTAGGATGCCATCCCCCCGACCAGAGTGGATTTGCGGGATATTTGGCGCTCGCGCTCGTCCGTTGGAATCTGAGAGAGGATCAACCGGCCCCGGAGAATCGTCGGGGCCACCCCAAGCAACCCGAAGAGGCCAAAGGCAGCGCAGCCGACCCTCCACCCACCGAGATGCGACAGCAGGAAAAACCCGGCGCACACGACGGGTATCAGAAAGAGAGTGAACCAGGCGGTCTTCTGTTCAGCGTTCATGGGAGCCTCCCAGCGAAAACGATTTCGTGCCTAGTCGTAATGTAAGCTATTTTTGACATGATGTCAAGAACGTCTTACATATTAGCAGGAATGGGCTCGCTTGGTGGATGGAGGTGGGTGCAGGGCTGCGCTGACTGATTATCTCAGTATGATCGCCTTCCGCGATCCCACAGCGATTCCGTCAACCTCGAGACGATAGAAGTAGGTTCCCGTCGGCAACATCCGGCCGAAGTCGTCTTCCCCGTGCCAGGTGAACCCATGCTCCCCAGCATCGAGTCGATCGGAGTGAGTGCGAATGACCCGGCCCGCAACGTCGAAGATCCTAAGGTGAACATCTGATCTCCTGGGAAGGCTGAAAGAGATGACCGTGCCGTTTTCAAAGAGACTGGGTCTCCCTTGGTTCAAGGTCGGGGTCGACATCCACTCCTCGGGCATCGGCGCACGGGCGGTCATACAATCCACCGGTGTGGCTGCCGTGTCCGTGTTGTCGGATTCGTCGAGGTCTGCCTGTGTGGCCGAAACGCTGGCCGTGTTGACGATGAATAGCTCGGAGAGAAGCGTCGTGATCTCGATGACCGTGCTCCCACCATTGGGAATCGACCCCAGGTCGCAGGTAAGAACACCGCCGTCCTCTTGGCAGACAGTAGGATCGGCCGACAGGAAGAGCACACCCTGCGGCAGAACATCTTGAAGGTAGACATCGTCGGCGTTCCCAGGGCCGCTATTCGTGACCGTCAGGCTATACATCAGTGTATCGCCGACGGCAACCGGACCTGACGGGCCAACCTTGGTCATCGACAAATCTGCAGGAAGCGATGAGGGCGCGAAGTTGTCCAGTGCGAAGCCGACTCCGGCCCCACTGCTTCCGGTATAGACGATCTCGATGGTATGGATCGCCTCCGCAAGATCGAACGCCCAAGTGGAAGCGAGACCATCCCCTGTGCCTGGATCTCCGGCTCTGATAACGACCTGCCCCAGGACTGTGATCCCGTCTGAATCATAGGCCGTTACGGTCCATTCATCGGTCGTCGATCCTGCGGCGTCTACATCCAGAATCTGACCACTGGCCTGATACGCCGGCTGTGTGTAGGTCACCAAGAAGACGTAGGGTTGGGTGTTCTGATGCCCGTCGTCGGTGAGGAAGTAACACCCCACAGGCTCTCCGGGCGTGGGCATGTCATGCCTCGTTGTTCCTGTGATGCACTCGTTCGAACTCGCAGTCGTCCTGTAGAACGCCTCAAGAGGAGATCCGACGTTTGCAGCTCGCGGGCCCAGTGCCGGATCCTGGCCGACCAGCTCAAAGCGCACCCAATAGGGCGCGACGTTGTATTGATCGTGGATAAGCATCCCCTCACTCACCGGTGAACCGTCAGGCAGAGTCTCGAAGTCGATCACTTGCACGTCGGCAAGCCCAGTGAGGAGTAGAAGCAGGAGCAGTATCCCAAAGCTCGATGCAGTCATGTCGTTCTCCTGAAATCGACCGGGTGCCAGAGAGCTGCAGTGGGGGAACCGGATCCCCTGGACAAGCCACACCGGAGCCAAGAACTCACCCATGATTATACGTTTCCAGGAGAGGTGTGTGTACGGCTATGTGCTCAACCAGTCCGGCGAGAACGCGAGCCGTGCCCGGGTCTAAAAGATCGCCAAACTCGCCGGCACATACCGCCGGTGGTCGGCATACGGCTGCTCCGACTGGAACAGCAGCAGTTCCACATTCCTGAACCCCATGCTGAGGAGGTAGCTGTACAGCTCGGGATTCTGATGCGGGCAGCAGAGGCCGACGCGCTTGCTCTTGAACCACTTGGGCTGCTCGTCGCACCAGAGGACCGTGTCACCCATGACCGACATCAGATTACGGTGGGTCGTCCCCCCGGCGGGGCCGATCTCGCCCCCACGATTCACGACGGCATAGCCGGCCGGCCGGCCGCGCCGTTTGAAGAGAAGGATGCGGACGCCTTCGTTGGCCAGCCAGTAGCGCCACTCCTCCGGCCGGGGGAATCCGCGAATCTCCCCCTCGAGGCGGCGAATCCAGGCCAGATCTCTCTGTGACTGCGGCTCGAGGACCTCGAGCCCGGATCCGACCGGCACGTTCAGCTTCTCGAATTCGGCCGACATCGCCGTCATCAGCGATTCAGGGACCATGCCGAAGCTGCTGTACAAGCCCACTGCCTGCGGGTTGTAGGTCATGGTCGCCACGGAGTGGATGACCCCGCGGTCCGTATCCCAGATCTTCTCGATCAGGCGGCGCCCCACTCCCTTGTCCTGAAGGCGAGGATGAACGAACAGCCAGGATAGGAACCACTGCTTGCCGCGACGCAGCGCACCGGCGAACCCGACGATCTCGTCGCCGCGCCAGGCGCAGTAGAACCGCTTAGGGTCGGTCGAGAAGGCGTGCGCGAAGAACGGGGGGATTTCACGAACCCGGCGGCGGATCGGCTTCATCCCGTTTTGTTTGCGCAGGTGATTGAGCGACTTCATGACGAGGCGGACCGAGGGAATCAGGTCCTTCTTGCGGCAGCGGCGATAGGTGATCCGCGTTGGTTTCATGGGTCCTCCCGGGTACCGGACAAATCAATGCCCGCAGGCGATCATGGTGCGGCCTGCGGGCATTTCGTGCAACTCAAAGGCGGTTCTAGAGCTCGTCTTCGAATGCCTTCCGACTCCGATCGGGCGCCGGGCCGAAGTTCGGCTTCAGGGGCGGGTGTTTCTTGCGCATCTTCTCGACCTCTGTAATCCCCCGGTCCAGCTGCGCGTCAATGCCCTTGGCCAGTTCCTGGGGGAGGTTGTCGACCTCGATGTCCGGATCCACGCCGTGACCTTCCAGATCCCATCCGTCCTCACTGTCCCACCAGGCGAACTCGGGGAAGGTCATGTAGCCGTTGTCGATCGACGGCCGGAATCCTCGAATCCCCACAACGCCGCCCCAGGACCGCTTCCCGATCACCGGGGCCAGTCCGGCAAGCTGGACCGCCGCCGGGAAGATGTCACCGTCGGAACCGGCCCCCTCGTTGGTCAGCACAACGAACGGCCCGTTGAGCACCCGGTTGGGGTACGTGCTGCTCGCGCCATTGCGCGTCCGGTCCCAGCTGAGAATCGAGCGCTGCAGGCGGGCCAGGATCAGTTGCGAGACGAACCCGCCCCCATTCCAGCGCGCATCCACGATCATCCCGTCCTTGATGAGCTGCGGATAGTACCACCGATCGAACTCGACCAGACCGCGGGTGTCCATGTCGGGAATGTGCACGTACCCGATCTTGCCGCCGGTCTTCTCGTTGACATACTCGCGGTTGCGACGAACCCAATCGGCATAACGAAGCTGGTAATCGCCTCCCATCGGCGTGACGACCACGTGGCGCGCGGACTCGACATCGAGCGTGTCATTGACGGTCAGCATCACCGGACGGCCCGCCAGGTTCTCGAAGCTGGCTTCGAACGGTTCGTTCGGGGAGAACGGCAGCAGGTTGACCTCGAAGATGTAGTCGCCTTCGTTGATGTTGACGCCTGGCTCCCGAAGCGGAGAGCGAACGCGATCGGCCTCATCTCCGCGATAGATGCGGTTCACCTGGAACACATCGCCCACGCGCTCGACCCGCGCGCCCAGAACGCCCGTGCTGCGGCGCGGGGCGGAGACTCCACGATCCCCACCACCGACATAGGTGTGGCCCGTGGACAGCTCGCCGATCATCTCGGCCAGCAGGTCGGCCAAGTCGGCGCGGGTGGATAGCCGCGGCAGGAGCTGCGCATACTGGTCTCGGACCGCCTCCCAATCCACACCGTGCATGCCCGCATCCCAGTAGTGGTCACGCATGTGGCGCCAGGACTCGAAGTAGATCTGCCGCCACTCCTCCTGGGGATCGAGCTCGATGACCATGCCGCTCAGATCCAGGGCCGATTCCGACAGGTCGCCGGGAGGAGCGCCCGTTCCCACGACGTACACCTGTCCCCCGCCCTGGGAGACCACCAGTTTGTCGGCCTTGACGTTGAGTTCGTAGCCGGCCACCCCGCTCACGAATGTGCTGGCTTCCTTGCCCTCGAGATCGAAGGCCATCAGTGTTGCGTTGGGCCCGCCGTGACCGCCTTCTTCGTTCATGCCCCGCATGGGATAGGAGAGGTAGAAGAGCTTGCCCGAGGTCGCGCCCAAACCGCGGTAGGTGCCCGGATCGACGGGAAGCTCCAGATATCGATCGGCCAGTCCTTCGAACTCGATCTCGACCGGTTCGATCTCCTCTTCGTCATCCTCGCCCTCTTCGTCACCATCTTCGGCGTCGTCGTCGGCATCCGCGTCTTCGTCGCCACCCTCTTCGGCCTCTTCTCCGGCATCCTCGCCCTCGGCGTCTTCATCCGCATCGGCGTCTTCATCGCCGGATTCGTCGGCGTCCTCCTCACCCTCTTCGTCGCCGTCCTCATCCTCCTCTTCGTCATCGGTGGGCGGAATTCCAGCAACCTCCGCGAAGGGATTCTCCACATCTTCCCGCAGGAGGAACAGGTAGGGCCTCGTCGGCTTCACGTTGATGGTCTCGAAATCGAAGCCGCCCAGCATCGGATTGATTGTGCGCGCGCTGGCGAAGTAGAGGTAACGGCCATCTGGATCCCAGGTTGGATCGTAGTCGTCCGTGTAGTCGTCGGTGATCTGACGGACCACGTCCTCCTGCACGTCGTAGATGAAGATCGAGGCGAAGTAGGCCTTGTTGTTCTTCGAATAGGCCAGCCAGCGGCCGTCCGGAGACCAGGTGTAGTCATAGATCTCCGACTGCTCGCAGTAGTCGACCTTGCGCGGGTCGCCGCCCTCGGCCGGCATGACGTAGAGCGTGTGGGTCTGGTCAGCGTAGGCGATCCACTCGCCGTCCGGTGAATAGAGGGGCTGAAAGTGCCGCCCGACCTCGCCGGCGCCCTGAACCACCTCGACCTCGCCCCGGCCCCAGGCATCGGCGGTCACCATCTCTTCTTCACCGCTCTGGTCGGTGATGTAGAGCAGACGTTTGCCCTCGGGATGGAAGATGACCCGATCCTCGCGCGCCCCGCTGCCTCGCGAGATCGGCAGGGTCACGCCCTCTTCGACCGGGATCGAGAACATCTCGCCCCGGGCGATGGTCACCACGCGGTCGCCATCGGGCGAGAGGGTGAATTCAGTGAGATACTGCGCCGGATTCGGATACCGCGTGCGCGTGAGGGTCCGCTCGCTCGGGAGATCGATCTCGACCTTGGTCACGGCCTCGGTGACCGCATCGAACAGGTGAATGTCACCGGCCAGGATGAAGGCGATCTGCCCACCGGTGCCCATCGATACCTGACGCACGTCCCAGGTGTCGTACTCGGTGTGACGTTTGCGATCCGACCCATCGGGCTTCATCGACCAGATGTTCGCGGTGCCGCCCTGGTCGCTGAGAAAGTAGATCCGTCCCCCGTGCCACATGGGACTGAGATCGACGCCGTCGAAGTTGGTCACCTGGCGGTAGTCTTCCCGCTGCGGGTCACCCGTCCAGATCTCGGGCGCGGTGCCGCCCCGATAGCGCTTCCAGGTGCCGCCACCCCAGTTGCGCGTGAAGGCATAGCGGCCGCTGATCGGATCGATGTCCAGATTGTTGGCCCGGCCCAGCGGCATCTTTTCGATGTCCCCGCCGTGAGCCGGCACCTTGAACAGCTCGGGGCTGAAGTGCGCGTGATGGCGGAAGCTGATGAAGATGAGCGATTCGCCATCCGGCGTCCAGGTGATGCTCAGGTCGGGCATCGGATGCCAGGTCAGCCGCCGGGGCTCTCCGCCGGTGACCGGGACGACGTACAGATCGGAGTTCCCGTCATAGGCGCCGGTGAACGCGATCGATCGGCCGTCGGGCGAGAACCGGGCCCGGTACTCGTCGCCCGGATGCGAGGTGAGTCGCCGGACGTCGCTCCCATCTGTCTTGCACACCCAGAGGTCCCCCTCGGCGGTGAAGACCATCTGGTCGCCGTGCGTATCCGGCGAACGAAGGTAGCCGGGTTTGGCTTCGGCGGAGCCCGCGGCCAGCATCAACAGACCGGCCGACAAAACCAGGATCGCAAAACGGTTGTGGTTTCTGACGAAGCCCATACATCCTCCTCCCAAATCGGGAACGCATTTGTGCATCCGCGGCCCACCCGCCACCAAGACGACCCTTCAATCCTACGCGGGAATCTGAGCTGAAGTTGCATCAACTATAGGAGTCGGGGCCCTCGTCGCCCATCTGAGCGCAGCCGCGGTCTGCTAGCTCAGCGAGAGAGTCTCGGCAGCCTGTTTCGCGATTTTCTGGCCGATGCTGATCGATGACGTGGCCGCCGGCGAGGGTGCGTTGAGCACGTGAATCTGTCGGGGCGCTTCCACGATCCGGAAGTCATCCACCAGCTTGCCGTCCGGCTCCAATGCCTGGGCGCGGACCCCGGCCCCACCGGGATGGACATCATCCAGTCCCAGCTCCGGCATGAGACCTTGCAGCGCCGTGACGAACGCCCTCTTGTTCAGGGAGCGTTTGACCTCGCCAAGGGCGGTCTGCCAGTACTTGCCGGCCATTTTCCAGAATCCACCATAGGTGGCGTAGGTGGCCATGTCGCGGACCGAGATCTGCGACCAGCGGTATCCCTCGCGCTTCAGCGCCAGCACGGCGTTGGGCCCGGCCTCGACGCCGCCGAGTACCATGCGAGTGAAGTGTACGCCCAGGAAGGGGAAGCGCGGGTCGGGAACCGGATAGACGAGGTTCTTCACCAGGTGATGCTTCTGGGGCACGAGCTCGTAGTACTCCCCGCGGAACGGGACGATCTGCAGGCCCGGATCCACACCGCACATCCGTGCGATGCGATCGCACTGCAGACCACCGCAGTTGACCAGATTGCTGGCGTGGACGGCACCGGTCGTCGTCTCCAGAACCACTCCCGCCGATTCACTCAAGACGCGCGTGACCCGGGAGCGCAAACGGATCTCTCCTCCCAGCTCGGTCACCAGTCGGCCGTAGGTCTCGGTGACCCCATTGAAGTCGACAATGCCGGTCTCGGGCACATGCAGGCCATCGATGCCGCGGATGTACGGCTCGTGTTCCCGAATCTCCTCACCGCTGATCCGGCGGATGCCGGAGAGCCCGTTCGCTTTCCCGCGCCGCTCCAGTTCCTCCAGGGCGGGGATCTGCTCGGGATGGGTGGCGACCACGACCTTGCCGCATCGTTCGTAGGCGATGCCGTGCTCCTCGCAGAAGTTATACATCGCCTCACGGCCGGCCGTGCAGTTGATCGCCTTGAGCGACCCGGGCTTGTAGTAGAGCCCGGAGTGGATCACGCCGCTGTTGTTGCCGGTCTGGTGCGCGGCGAGCTTGTCCTCCGCCTCCAGCACCACCACCCGGGCCCGGTGCTCCTTGGCCAAGGCCCAGGCAACCGAGGTGCCGATGATGCCACCGCCGATGATGGCCACATCAAACGATCTGTCTTCGCTCACGATCTGGCTCCTGCTTATCTTGCTAGCCCAAGGTCTTCGGCGGCGCCACGCCGCAGTCCGAGGCGATCTGCCGCAGCGTTCTGAGCACGTTCTCGGCAATCGGCACACCATCGCGCTCATGCATGGTGGCGCGAATGCGTTCTTTCTCTCCGTGGATGAAGATCGTGGTCTGATCGAGCGCCTTGGGCGACTCCCTGAGCATGGTCTGGAAGTCGGAGACTCGCTGCTGGAGCTCACCGGACGACATGAACCGTTCGGGGTCGAGCGCCAGGAAGAAGTGTCCGACGCGCGGGGCCGCGATCTCGCCCTCGGGAACCTCCCGCTTGATGTTGTTGACGTCGTTGCCGAACGCGGATCCGGAAAGCACCCCGCAGAGCATATCGACCATCATCGCCATCCCAAAGCCCTTGTGACCGCTGAACTCCTCGCCGCGCCCGCCCAACGGCAGGATGCCGCCGCCCAGACGATTCAGGAGATTGTTCAGCACCTGGCCCGGGTTCTGGCAGTCGAAGCCGGTCTCGTCCGCGGCCCAGCCCACCGGCATCTGCTTGCGGTTGCGGTCGTAAACCTCGAGTTTTCCGCGCGGCACCACGCTGGTCGCCATATCCAGCAGGAAGTCGTCTCCAGTCGCCGACGGCATCCCGAAGGCAATGGGGTTGGTCCCCAGAATCGCATCCTTGCCGAAGGTGGGAATGACCAGCGGAGCGGCGTTGGTCATGCAGATCCCGATCAGCCGCTTCTCGAGCGCCTTCAAGACGTAGTATCCGGCGATGCCGTAGTGATTGCTGTTCTTGACCGTGACCACACCCACGCCGCAGCCCTTGGCCTTGTCCATGGCCAGGTCCATGGCCTTCTCCGATGCGCTCTGGCCCAGGCCGTTCTTGGCATCGATCACCGCGATGGCCGGTCCGCGATCCTGAATGTCGAAACGGGCGCCGGGGATGATGTAGCCGGCCTTGATACCACCCAGGTAACGCCCCAAGCGGGCCACCCCATGGCTGGCGATCCCCCGCATGTCCGCCGAGACCAGGTTTCGCGCCACAATCTGCCCTTCCGCTTCGGCCACTCCATGGGCGTCCAGCACGCGGACGACAAACGCTTCGAGGTCCTCGCGCTTCAGCTTGTTGCTGAGATCACACTGACGGCAACTCTCGCACATGACCTCGTGAAGATCCTCCGCCTCCTTCAGGTCCTGCCCCCAGAGCTCGCGGCCAAATTGAGGGGAATGGTCAGACATGGTTCGTCACTCCTTTGAGCGGATGCTCTCCGCTTTCCATGGATCTTCCGTTGGGCGCGCGATGGTGTGTGGCAAGCCAGCCTAGGAGGTAGAACAGGAACCGTCAACCACCCGTGTACCCCACCCGCGCGTAGGTGTCCCTGCACGCCGCAATCCACCCGCCGCCAGGGGCTTGGGTTCCCATGAAACCGGGTTGCGCCGGGCGGGGACGGGAGGGCATCATGCCCCATGCTCCAGACTCGAGACCTCAAGAAGATCTACCAGATGGGTGGGCAGGAGATCCGGGCGCTCGACGGCGTCAATCTGACCGTCCAAAAGGGTGAGTACTTGCGCGTTGTGGGAGCCTCCGGGTCGGGCAAGTCGACGCTGCTCAATCTTCTGGCCGGGCTGGACACCCCCACCGAAGGCCGAATCGAGTCGGCCGACGGCATCCTCTCCGACATGTCGCCTCGTGAGCTGGCCGCCTATCGCGCCCGGCGGGTGGGGATGGTATTTCAGGCGTTCAATCTGATTCCCTACCGCACCGCCCTGCAGAACGTCTCCCTGGGAATGCTCTTTCTCGACGAAACCGCGGCCGAACGGGATGAGCGAGCCAAGGACATGCTCGTCACCCTGGGTCTGGGAGATCGGCTCACCCACCGGCCGGCCGATCTGTCCGGCGGTGAGCAACAGCGGGTGGTCCTGGCCCGCGCGCTCGCCAAGAAGCCGACGCTGCTGTTGGCGGATGAGCCGACCGGCAATCTGGATCAGCAGACGTCGGCCGACATCGCCGCCCTGCTCGCCCAGCAGAACAAGGCCGGGCTGACGATCGTGCTCGTGACCCATGACCTGGGACTGGCCGAGGATCATGCGCATCGCACGTTGACGATGAACTACGGAAAGGTCGAGAAGGAGATCATCCATCGCGGGGGTGCGTCATGATCCCCAGAGAGTTCATCAGCATCGCGGCCGGCAATCTCTGGCGCCAGAAACTGCGCGCCGGCCTGACCATCTCCGGAGTGGTGATTGGCATCGGCGCGCTCGTGGCGATGCTCTCCTTCGCCTTCGGCGTGCAGAAGAGAATGGGTGAGCAGTTTCGTGACCTGGGGTTGTTTCACACGATTCACGTGCTCCCCGGCGGAAACGACGCGTTGGATCGCATCACAAACCCCGGCGAGTTCGAAGACCCGGACGATGGTCCCGATCGGGCCATGAGGCCCCGGGGGCGCTCGTCGGTCCGTGACAGTCTGAATGCGGCCTGGGAGACGGGGGGCACAGCGGACTCCGGCCACGCAGCGAACGCAGCGGACTCCGGCCACCCGGCGAACGCAGCGGACTCCGCGGCGCCGGCCACTCCGGAGGCAGATGAACCTCCTCCCCGGATCATTGACCTCGCGGTCATCGAAACCATCGCCGAGTTCGACGGCGTCGAGCTCGTCTACCCGCAAGATACCTTTGATGCCCAGGTGATCTGGAACGGCAAGGAGCGCTCCCTCACCGCCCAGGCTTTGCCGGCCAGTTTCTCGGAGAAGCGCCAGTACGGAACGATGACCAGCGGCCGGTTCTTCTGTGCCGATACGGTGCTTGAGGCCGTCCTGAGCACCCGCATTCTGGAGCGATGGGAGGTCTCGCCCGACTCGATCGTGGGCAACACGATTCAGATTCGGACCGCGGGACGGGCCGCGCTGATCCGGCTCATGCTGAGCGAGGGGCTGCGGACCTTCGGCGTTCCGGAACAACTGCGCGAATGGGCCCAGGAGATGGGCGACCTCTTCCTCACCGGGTTCGGCGGCAACGAGATCGAGGTGGTCGTCACCGGGGTCGCGGAGCTGGAAAGCGGCTTTGGATTTCGCGTGTACGGGCTGCTGCTGCCCTCGGAGACCGCCCGTCAGCTGGACCGGGTGAGCTTCAGCGATCCGATCGAGCTGATGTCGCGGATGCAGGCCGGTCCGAACGAGGAAGGCTACAGCCTCGCCGTTGTCACCGCATCTCCTGGGGCCGACATGGAGGAACTTCGCGAGAAGATCGAGGCTCTGGGTCTCAACACCTTTGATTTCATGGAGAGCTTTGCGGAGATGCGCAAGGCGTTCCTGATCTTCGACCTCTTCGTCAGCATCCTCGCGTTCATCGCGATCGTGGTGGCGGCGCTCGGCATCGTCAACACGATGGTCATGTCCATCCTCGAACGCACGCGTGAGATCGGCATCCTGAAGTCCTTGGGGGCCGAGAACGGTCAGATCAGACTGCTGTTTCTCCTGGAATCCGCTCTGATCGGTTTGATTGGATCCTTGGGCGGCCTGGTCCTTGGCTGGATCATCTCTCGGATTGCATCCTTCGCGGCGAAACGTCTCATGGAATCGCAGGGCGGGTCGGTGCTCGAGATGTTCCATGTTCCGTGGCCGCTCATTGCGGGGGCCATCCTCTTCGGGGTTCTCGTCAGTCTGGGGGCCGGCCTCTATCCCGCGGCGCGCGCTGCCAAGATCGATCCCGTGAAGGTGCTGCGGCAAGAATAGCGGGGGGAGCTCCCCCCTGCTCAATCCGCGCAATGAGCACACGCCTCTGGGGTCTCCCCCTTTCCGAAGTTACGGAATCACCCAATCTACGAGCGCAGT
Source organism: uncultured bacterium (assembly GCA_964612295.1). Lineage (GTDB taxonomy): Bacteria > Eisenbacteria > RBG-16-71-46 > CAIMUX01 > WJJG01 > CAYQJL01. Next base: position 35,228 of record CAZTDY010000021.1, read on the forward strand.
TCAGCGGATCGCGCATGGTTGCTTCCTCTCGTCGCCGAATCGGGTTAATCTGGCAAAGAAACGAGGATGGTCGAATGAAACGAAGGAGGAGGAGCCATGAAGCTGCTCATGATTGGTGGAACGGTGTTCTTGGGCCGTCACCTGGTCGAGGCAGCCCTGGCATCAGGACATGAGGTCACGCTCTACAATCGCGGGAAACACAATCCTGATCTGTTTCCCAACGTCGAGCGGCTGGAGGGCGATCGCAACGAGCCCTTGATGCTGCCGAAGGGCCGGACCTGGGACGCGGCGATCGACACCTGCTGCTACTTCCCCCGACAGGTTCGCATGAGTGTCAACCTGTTGGCGGATGTGACGGATCACTACACCTTGATCTCCACAATCTCGGTCTACGGGGACATCAGCCAACTCAACATCGACGAAAGGACCCCGGTCGCGCACATCGAGAACGAGCAGTGCGAAGAAATCACAGGCGAGACCTACGGCCCGCTCAAGGCCCTCTGCGAGGCGGAAGCTGAGGCCGCGATGCCCGGCCGGGTGCTCAACATTCGGCCCGGCTTGATCGTCGGTCCGCACGACCCGTCCGATCGATTCACCTACTGGCCCGCCCGTGTCGCTCGTGGCGGAGATGTCCTCGCTCCCGGCCCTCCGGAAAGGGAGATCCAGTTCATCGATGTCCGGGATCTGGCCGACTGGATCCTGCGAATGCTCGAAACCGGGCATACCGGCGTCTATAACGCCACCGGTCCCGAGCGCCCGCTCACCATGCTGGGGTTCCTGGACGCCTGCTGCCGCGCTCTCGGGGATCAGGCAAACCTGGTGTGGGTCGATCGCAGTTTCCTGGAAGAGCAAGGTGTGGCGCCCTACACCGACGTCCCGCTCTGGATTCCGGGAGAGCACGACACGGTCAACTGCCAGCACGCGATCAGGGACGGGTTGACCTTCCGCCTGCTCGAGGACACGATCCGCGATACGCTGCACTGGGACATCGAGCGGGTGGCGCAGCACTGCGGCGTGGAACGGCGAGCCGGGCTCACGGCTCAGCAGGAGTCCGAAATCCTGCGGGCCTACGCCAGTACGCTGTAGCCTCCATCGACATGGATGGTCTGCCCGAGGACCATTTTCGCGAGTGGACTTACCAGGAACAGCACGACATCGGCAACATCTTCGGGCTCGGTCAGCCGGCCGGCCGGTGTCTTGAGCTGTGAATTGCCCACGATGTCGTCCCGGTGCGGGAAGTGGCTCAGAGCATCGGTGTCGACCACCCCCGCGCTGACCGCATTGACCCGGATCCCTTCGCCGCCCAGCTCTACCGCCAGGTGCCGCACCAACGACTCGAGCGCCGCTTTGCTGGCGCCCACCGCCGCGTACATCGGAATGGCCCGCAATGCACCGAGCGATGAGATCGCCACGATGGAGCCGCCCTGCGTCATCATCGGTCTGGCCTGCTGCGTGAGCGGCAACAGGGTGGCGGCGTTGATCCCCATGGTCCAATCCCAGTGGCGCATGGTCAATTCCATGGCCGGCTTGATCACGCCCGAGGCGGCGTTGCTGACCAGGATATCGATCTTCTCGCCCCATTCCTCTCTGATTGTCTTGAACATCCGTTCGATGTGGTCGGGTTTGCCGACGTTGGCCTTGATGGCGAGCGCCTCGCCTCCGCCGCTCCGGATCCTCTTGACGGTCTCGTCTGCGGCAGTCGTATTGCGAACATAGTTGATGGCAACGCGCGCCCCGCACTGTCCCAGCCGGATGGCGACCGCGCGACCGATGCCGCGCGAGCCTCCGGTGACCAGCGCGGTCTTGCCCTTCAGATCGAAATTCATGATCTCCTCCCTGCTTCCCCCCGCGGGATGCATGCCCCTATGATAGCGGGGTGCGTCGTGAGGGCGCATGATTACGCGCTCACCACCCGAGATGCAAGGGGCAGGTCTTGTCATCTGAATTAAAAAACCTAATAGAAAAGAAAGCTCCAGTCTCCTTTCGCCCTATGAAACCGGAAGATAGGGCGGACGTCCTTGAATTCGCAGACCGAATCTGGGAAGGCCACGATTACCTCAGATACACGTTTGGGAGCTGGGTGAGCGACCCCGCGGCCTACTTCGCGGCCCTGGTGCTGGGCGACCGGGTCGTGGGATGCGGTCGTCTCCTGCCGCTCGATCGCCGGCGCGCCTGGCTTGAGGGATTGCGCGTCAATCCGGATCTGCACAGCCGCGGTCTCGGGCGTCTCATGGCCCACCACGTCATGGGCGAGGCCCGCAGCCGGGGGTTCAAGGAGTTGCTCTTCTCAACCTACTTCGACAATGCCCATTCCATCCGCATCAGCGAGAGAATCGGATTCGAGCGTACGCGCAGCTTCACCAATCTGGAATTCGAGCTGGCCAAGGCGCCGGCGGATCTGCCGAAGGACCTTGATGTTCAGACCGCGCCCGGCCTGCCGTCCGTCGACGACCTCGTCTGGAATGACTGGCTGTTTCTCCCGCCGGATCTGCCCGACCGGGAGAGGCACCTGCCCGAGGCCAGCACGGTGCGGCACGGATCCTGTTGCATCGTGTTGTCGCGGAATACCAAGTACCCTCACATGCTCGACATCGGCTGGATGGACGCGGTCGAAGGCGAGAGCGGGAAACGCTGCATCTATCACGCGATGAACGAGGCCCGGCGATTGGGCTGTACACGACTCCACACCATGGTGCCCGAGAACATCTCGCTCGATCTCTATCGTGAGCTGGGCTTCTTCTACTTCGAACAACCCCTCGACGTGCACCTTTATCGCACCGAGACTGCGCAGTTGAAAGCTTGATGCACCTTGGGCCGGTGAGGTCGCCGACCCGTTGACATCCGGGACCCTATCTGTTATTCACAGCCGCATGTCATCCTTCATCGCTCGACTGAAGTCAGCACGCTGGGGTCTGCGCCCCTATCACAGCTATTCGGCCCGGCTGATCGTTCAGCTCTACTTCGCGATCATGTCGGTGGTGATCGGCATCCAGTTCGCCCGCTTCATCGCGCAGGCGCAGGCCGGCGCCGACTCGCTGCCCGTTCGTCCTCCCGGGGTCGAGGGATACCTGCCCATCAGTGGGCTCATGGGCATCGTCGATTGGATTTATCAAGGTCAGCTGAACAGCATTCATCCGGCGGCCACCTGGCTGCTGCTCATCTTCGTGGCGGTGTCGCTGCTCTTCCGCCGGTCCTTCTGTAGCTGGATCTGTCCGGTCGGGCTACTCTCCGAATCACTGGCGAGGGTCGGACAACGCCTGTTCGGACGAAACTTCCGCCTGCCCCTGTGGCTTGATCGCGTGTTGCGAAGCATTCGCTACCTTCTCTTGGGGTTCTTCGTGTGGGCCATCCTGACGATGACGGCCGAGCAGCTGCAGTCCTTCATCCACTCGCCCTACAATCGCGTGGCCGATGTGAAGATGTTCCTCTTCTTCGTTCGGTTGAGCACAACCGGGGTCGTCGCCATCCTCGTTCTCAGTTTGATGTCGGTTCTCGTGCACGGCGCCTGGTGCCGGTATCTCTGCCCCTATGGCGCCCTGGTCGGCCTGGCCGGCTGGTTGTCGCCGGCGCGCGTCACGCGCAACCACGATCGCTGCACGCAGTGCGGACTCTGCGACCGCGTTTGTATGTCCCGGATTCCCGTGTCGAAGAAACAGAGCGTGGGAGGCGTGGAGTGTACGGGATGCCTCGATTGTGTCTCGGTCTGCCCGGTCGATGACACCTTGGAGATGCGCGCCGCGGGCCGCCGGTGGTCGCCACTGGCCTATGGGCTCGCAATCGCAGTGCTCTTCGCGGCCGGTTACGTGGGCGGGCACCTGACCGATCACTGGCGAACCAAGATGTCGGATCATGAATACAAAGGGCGCATCGCCGAGATCGATGCGCCCAAGTATGGTCATCCGGGGTAGGTAGTACGCCGCCCCGGTGTCTATTTCACGCGATGGTAGACCATCTCCATGCCCTTCATCTCTTCCATCCCGGGCATTGCCATGTAGTAGTCGAATTGGTGTTCGTCCTCGCTGACGAAGGCCGTGACCGTACGAACGCTGATCTCACCGCCGGTGCCCACGTCGAGCATCGTACCTTTCAGCTCGAGGGGCTCTCCGGGCGTGCAGTACTCGCCCCGGAAGATCGTGGTCATGGATTCCCATCGTATCCAACCAGACGGCGGTCACGATCCCAGTCGCGTTGTCGTAGCCGACGGTGTTCAGACCCTCGAACGGCTGTCCCATCGACATTCCGCTGACCATCTCCTGCATGTACCGCCCGCCGAGGATCATCGAAATCTCGGCTATGGTTTCGCTTTCGATCGGATCGGCGCCGGGGGCCATCCACATCTTGGTGTCAACCCTCCAGGTTCCTGCCATCCCGGCGAAGAACTCGTGAATCTCGCCGGGCTGGGCGGCGGCCATCCGGGCGGCCATCGCCGCATCCTGATCGCCTTCGCCCTCCTGGGCGACGGCGGGAAACGTCAAGAGAAGTACACCGGCCAGCATGGCCAAACTCAAGAAACGCATCTTGATCCCCTCCTCAATGTTCGCGGGGTGAGCCCGGCTGTGTGACCAAACTCCTCCGATCGCATCACTCGGTCCGCTTGAGCCACTTGTAGAATTCACCGTCAGTCGACAGAATCAGTGTGGTCTGATTGTCGATCGTGGCCTTGTAGGCATCGAGCGTCTTCAGGAACTCATAGAAGTCTCGGGTCTGCTGGTTCCGATTGTACGCCGCCGCGTAGATATTGGTGGCCACGGCGTCGGCCTCACCTTTGATGGTCTGCGCCACGCGGTACGCCTCCGATTGGATCAGTTTGAGTTCCCGGTCCTTTTCCCCGCGAATGCGAGACGCTTCCCCCTGGCCTTCGGAGCGGAACCGATCAGCGATCCGCTTCCGTTCGGCGATCATTCGCTCGTACACCTTGCGGCGAACATCCTCGACGTAGTTGATTCGTTTGAACTGCACATCGAGAATCTCGATGCCCAGGTCCTGGGTCCGCTCCTGGGACTTCTCCAGCACGATCTGCCGGATGTTCTCCCGGCCGGACACGATCTGCGCGAGAGTGGTTTCGTCCTCGGGCAGTGCCTCACTCACCTGGGGGGTGCGGTTGGTGCTGCGAATCACCTCCACCAGCTGATGGTTGGCGATGGCGTTGCGCGTTTCACCGTCGATGATGTCATCCAGGCGCGTTCGCGCACCGCGCTCGTCGCGTAGCCGCTGGAAGAACTTGAGCGGATCGGTGATGCGCCACCGCGCATAGGTGTCCACCCAGATGAATCGTTTGTCCTTTGTCGGCAACTCGTTTGCATCACCATCCCACTCCAGGAAGCGCCGGTCGAACCGGTGGACTTTCTGGATGAAGGGGGTCTTCGCCTTGAGCCCCGGCGTTGAGATCGGATCTCCAACCGGTTTCCCAAACTGGGTCAGGATGACCTGCTCGGGTTCTTTCACGATGTAGAACGTGCTGTTCAGTGCGATGAGCACCACCACGGCAATCACGATCCAGAGTATCTTCATGATCTATCTCCTCGAGTAGGGCGCTGCAATCCTGCCCTGCCTATCGTTTCCCGTGCTGTGATGAGACGAATGACTCACGTCTCCTCCTAGTCACCTTGACCCGCATCCAGATTCAGCAGTGGCAGCACGCTGTGCAGGTCGTCATCCACGACGATCTTCCTCTCCACCTGGGGGAGAATCTGGGCCATCGTCTCGAGGTAGAGACGACGGCGCGTCACCTCGGGGGCCAGTCGATACGTATCGAAGAGAGCCACGAATCGCGACGAGTCGCCCTGGGCCTGGTTGACGCGTTCAAGCGCGTAGCCGCGCGCCTGTTCGATCGTCTGCAGCTTCTCACCCCGCGCTCGGGGGATGACCCGGTTGTACTCGGACTGGGCCTCATTGATCAGCTTTTCCTTCTCCTGCTCCGCCTCGTTGACCTCGTTGAAGGACGGTTTCACGGGATCGGGAGCATTGACGTCCTGGAGAACGACCTGATCGACCTTGATGCCGGTCTCGTACTGATCGCAAAGGTCCTGCAGCATGCGCTCGACCTCGGCGGCGACCTCCGTCCGTCCAATCGTCAACACCTCGTTGACGGTGCGGTCACCCACGATCTTGCGCATGACCGCCTCGCTCATCGCCTTGAAGGTCTCGAACACGTTCCGGACGCGGAAGAGGTACTTGTACGGGTCCACGATACGAAACTGCACGACCCACTCGACCACCGCCGCGTTGAGATCCCCGGTGAGCATATGGGACTCACCCTCCAGCCCTCGGGTGGAGTACTGGGAACGCGCAGCGGACGACACCGTGCGGAAGCCAAACTCCGCCTTGAGCTGACGCTGCACCGGAACCTTCGTCACCGACTCGACCCCAAGGGGAACCTTGAAGTGCAATCCCGGTTCGGTGGTGCGACTGTACTTGCCAAAGCGAAGTACAACACCCAGCTCTTCCGGTCCCACGGTATAGAAACTGGTGAGCAATAGGATGAGCAGGATGATCCCGCCGATGATGATGCGCGGTCCCTTCTTGGGAAACTTGGGCACACGCATCTGAGGGATGTGTATGTCCTGTCCGTCGAATTCGATTCGGGTCATGGGAGGCTCCTTTCTGGTGTCCCCAGACGCACAGTTAGGAATACAACCGACGGGAGGATCCATTCACCAAAGATGCCGGCAGGCAATCGGGCCCTGCGGGCGGGGCAGACAATCGCGCGCCGACCAGCACACTCCTATGCCGCGACGCGCGAGCGAACCTGCACTCCTCCCTGGCAGGTTGTATGGCCGTGATGATAGCCGGAAAGCCGCCGTCACGGAAGAGCCCTTTCGCGGGAGATGCTTCGCTTCCCGATCGGCCGAACCGCTTGCGGCATAATGCATTGCCCGGCGCACCGGATCGCCCGCCCTCTGACTCCCCGCTTGACGGGGCCCATCCCCCGGGGGAGAGTCGGACCCCGGAGTCATTCTTATGGAGAGGGGGATCCCATGACGATCCGATTGCTGTTTGTGCTCGGGATTTCGGCCGGCGTGATGATCGCAGGGTGTGGTGGCGGCGAGGACCAGCCACAAACCCAGGCCGTAGAGGAGGAGGCCGCTGCCGCGGTCAGCCAGGTTGTGGAGCTCACCCTGGGTGGCATGCACTGCGAAGGATGCGCGGGCACGATCCAGACCGCCCTGGGAGGGCTCGATGCCGTCGAGGCCTGTAGCGTTTCGTATGCCGATAGCCTGGCGAAGGTGACGGTGAACATCGCCGCGCTCGATCCGGCCGCTCTGATCGCCGCGGTTGAGGGGGTGGGCTACCGAGCCGCCTTGGTACCGGCGGCCGAGGAATAGGAACCGCGCGCTACTGGACGAACACCACCCGCTGGGCCACGGTGTGTCGCCCGCTCTGCGCCCGTAGGAAGTAGACCCCGGAGGATGAGTCGCATTCCTTGAGAGCCGCCGGGCTCCAGGTGATCTCGCTCTGTCCCGCGGGCTTTCTGCCCTCGAAGATCGTGGTGACGAGCCGTCCGGTCGCGTCGACGAGATCGATGTGCACCTGACCCGCCTGCGCGAGCTCTAGCGACAAGTGCGTCCGGCCGGAGATCAGGCCGGGCGCGGTCAGCTCCAGCGGGTAGCGAGCGTGGTCCGCATCGACCTCCCCCACCTCTCCGAGATCGGGTTCATACAGCGTGTAGATTTCATCCGCGGCCATGTTGATATAACGATCCGTCTGCCCGCCCGGCCAGTAGAGTTCGAGTGTATCGATCACGGCGGCAGTCCCTAAGCCGAAGTGCACGTCCATCGTGTTCTGGGAGATGTCGGCGACCCCCCCGGTCTGGACTCTCACCTGAGCCATTCCGCCCGCGACGGCGCGCACGCGGGTTCCGATTCCATCACGATTGCTCTGCGCCTGCCCCACCAGCCGGATCTTCACCCAGTGGTTGCTGTTGCCCTCGTTGTGATAGAGCACTTGGGGCCCTTCCCGGAAGGGGAAATAGCCGAAGCCGTTCGTGACGTAGAGATCGGGGAACCCGTCGTTGTCGTAATCGCTCCAGGCGGCGCCGGCGCCGGTGCCGTCCACCTCACAGGCCACGCCCGCCTCTTGGGCCGCCTCGCGAAACGTCCCATCACCGTTGTTCAGATAGAGGAAGTTGGGCTGGTTGCTGGTCAGGTACCCCTCCATGTTTCGCTCGTTGAGCACATAGATGTCTTCCCAGCCATCGTTGTCGAAGTCGACCGCGAAACATGTGTGCCCGCTCTGTTGATCACCGATGCCTGCCTGGTAGCTCACGTCTTCGAACGTGCCGTCGCCGCGATTGCGGTAGAGCCGGTCAGAAACTGAAACCGTGATCTCCGGCACCTCGATCCCCGTCGCGTCGACATCCGATATCGTCCCGAAGAGGCTGCGGACGATGCCGCCCATCTTGTGGAATCCCGAGAAGTCGGTGGAGCACTGGACATACCAGGAACCCTGGCGGTGCTCCTGCCAGATATAGACGCCAAGATCCTCACCCGCCGTGAAGTCGGGCCGCCCCAGATACTGCCCGTCAACGGCCGTGAAGGGCATATTATCGGGATGCTGGCCGTCACTTCCCAGGAACGTGAGCGAGGGAGCCCAGGAGAAGTCGATGCGAAGATCGAATTCCATCGCCCCGTCGGTGGCACTGATTGCCAGGCCATCGAGCCCGTTCTCGTCGTCAGGGTCTCCTGACATGCAGCTGTAGAACAGAACCTCATCGGTGCGGACTTGAAGGGCATCGCGGATGCCGGTCGTTCCGCCCCGGCTGATATAGAAGTCCTGATCCCCGTCATTGTCATAGTCCAGCCAGCAGATTCCCTGGGCGCACCACATGTTCTCCGTCTGCAGATTGCTCTGTTCGGTGATGTCGACGAAGACGCCTTCGCCCTCGTTCCGAAAGAGCCCCATCTCCCCGGTCCAATCGCCGACCATGAGAAGATCCATGTCGCGATCGTTGTCGATGTCGGTAAAGGCCGGATACCAGAGACCGTCCGCGAGGATTCCGGGGCTTCCCTGGTTGTCGGTGAAGGTGCCGTCTCCATTGTTCATGTACAGCTTGTTGGGCGTGGCCATGTTGCCCACGAAAAGGTCGAGCCAGCCGTCGTTATCCACGTCGACCCAACAGACGCAGCGGCCTCGACCGGTTGAATCGGAGGCCCCGGCGTCGACCGAGATGTTCTCGAAGTTGTGCCCATCCAGGTTCAGGTAGAGCTCATTGTGCCCCACACCCTGTCCCTCTTCGGCCCCCACGGTCACGTAGAGTTCGCGCAGCCCGTCGTTGTCCATGTCTCCCCAGGCAGCCCCGTGCCGGTCGGCGTAGTAGTCCATGCCGGACGACTCATAGATGTCGACGAAGAAACCGGAGGCCCCTCCGCGGAAGAGATTGGGCGGAGGGATGAGGTGATTGCCCACGAACACGTCGTCGTATCCATCGGCGTTGAAATCGCCCCAGGTTGGGCCAAAGGTGGCGTTGACGACATCGATACCGGACTGCGCATCCACACGGGTGAAGGTCGTCTGGGCGATCGCCGGGATGGGTACGAACAGGGTAAGGAGCAGGCCGTATAAAGCGCACTTGTCCCGCCAAGTTGTCACCACTCTCACGAACTCACCTCCGATTGCCGCGCGCGCCCGCACGGTCTCAGCCGAAGAACTCGATGTGTAAGGCGTGAACGGCATCCTCCTCTTTGGATGCATCGATCAGAACACTCAGGATCGTGTTGGAATCCACGCTTTGCCGGATTGTGATCTCTCGCGCGGCCAGGGCCGCGACCATCCGGTGCATAACGCCGGGGATTCCGTGGATTCCGCCACCGACCAAGGTAATCTTAGCACACTGGAGATTGGCTTTGGCCGTGAAGCCTATTTGTTGCAGAATCTCGCGCACCTCTGCAGCGCGCTGCTGCTCCAGCGTGAACGCCACTCGGCCCGGGGAGATGCTGAACATATCGAGACTTATCCCCGCCCTCGCGATCGCGCCCAGGATCTGGGCAACCCCGGCCGGGTGATCCACCAGCCGGCTGTCTTCAACCACTACCTGGGCGATGCCGCTCATCGACGTCACCGACGTGGTCCGCGGGGCGCAGTCCCGACCGGGACTCCAGCGTCCTTCTTCCGAAACCAACCAGGTGCTCGGCTGCCCGGGGGTGACGCTGCGAATGTGCACGGGCACCTTCGACGCCCTGGCTCGGCCGGCGGCGCGCGGATGCAGAACCTTCGCTCCCCGGCGGGCCAGTTCGGCAGCTTCACGGTGGGTCATCTCGGCGACGGGTCTGGCGTCGGGCTCCGAGCGTGGATCGGCGGTCATCACGCCGTCGACATCCGTGACGATCTCGGTACAGTCGGCGCCCAGGGCAGCCGCCAGGGCGACGGCGGTCGTGTCGCTGCCCCCACGGCCGAGCGTGGTGACCTCACCTCTCAGGGAGATCCCCTGGAATCCGGTCACCACAACCACGCGACCTTCCTCCAGATGCTCCCTGATTTTGGTCGGACGAATCTCGAGAATGGTGGCGTCGCCGTGTGTCTCATCCGTCACGATTCCGGCCTGGAAGCCGCGGAGGGACAGGGCCGGCACGCCGCTGCCTTGAAGCTCGGCGGCGAACACGCAGGCGCTGATCTGTTCGCCGCAGCTCAGCAACGCGTCGGCTTCGCGCGTGGACAGTTCGGCCGAGGTCGCCGGCAGGCCCTTCAGGGTGTCGGTCGAGTAGGGCTCACCGGCCCGGCCCATCGCCGAGACCACGACGACGAGCCGGCGCCCGGCATCGACATGCTCGCGGACGGACGCGATCGCCTGGGCCCGCAGTTCAGCGGTGGCCAGACAGGTCCCCCCGAATTTCATGACGATCAAACTCGGCTTCTCCGCGGGGTTCGTCATCGCTGCCATCTCCCCTTCTCGAGCAACGACTCCGCAATCTGGATCGCATTCAGGGCCGCCCCTTTCCAGAGCTGGTCGGAGACCACCCAGAATTGCAGAGCCTGGGCATCCTGGGCGCCGGCGCGTATCCGGCCCACGAAGACTTCCTCGCGGCAGGCCAGCTCACGCGGTGAGGGAAGATCCTCGAGACTGACCCCGGGCGCACTGCGCAACAGGGATTCCACCTCTTCGCTCGTGCAGGCTCGCTTCAACCGCACGAACACGGCTTCCGAGTGGCAGCGCTCGACCGGCACCCGGACGGTCGTTGCGAAAACGGGAAAGGAGTCATCCTCGAGGATGCGCCAGGTCTCGATGCGCATCTTACGTTCCTCGGCCGATTCTCCCCCCTCCATCCAGTCGCCGATCTTGGGGATGAGATTCAGGAAGATCGGCCGGTCGTAGTGGCGGCACTCCGGGGGTTTTCCCTGCGCGAAGTCGCGCACCTGGCCAAGCAAGTCGTCCAAAGCCGCCCGTCCGGACCCTGATACGGCCTGATAGGTTGAGACGACGACCTCCTGCAACCCGAATGTCTCGTGCAGGCGAGCCAGCGGCAGAGCCAAGATGATCGTCGAACAGTTCGGGTTGGCGACGCAGGTCGTCGCCGGCGTCAACCGGTGCGCATTGATCTCGGGAACGACCAGAGGAACCGACGGATCCTCACGAAACGCCGAGGAGTTATCGATCACCACCACGCCGGACTCGGTGAAGCGGGGGGCCTGCGAAAGGGCGGTGTCGCGGCCTGCGGAGAAGAAGGCCACGTCGAGCCCCTGAACGTCGGCGCTGTCCAGATCTTCCACCTGGATCGACTGTCCGGCGACCTCCACCGGCGTGCCGGCCGAGCGAGCGCTGGCGAAAAGCCTGAGCCGGGCGAGGGGAAAGGCCCGCTTGACCAGGAGGTGCAGAAGCTCACGGCCAACCATCCCCGTGGCTCCCACCACACCGACATTGAGCGAACGCGAGCTTTCCATACGCCTCCAGGTAATCCTTGGTCGTGGGCTTCACGGGTTAGCTTCCACCAACCGATGCCTCATCGCAAGCGAGCATTCCGCCGCCGGCCTTGCCCCTGCGTCCCCGGGAGCGCATACTCGGGCGCGGACATCACCGAAGCGCTGAAGTCGAGGAGGTTCACACTGAGCCCACTGCGCATCGAGGCCTTGCGCTTTCTGGACCGTGGCCCGGTCGATCTGACGATCGAGCCGGGCGAGTGTGTGGCCGTGGCCGGACCCTCGGGGTGCGGGAAAAGCCTCATGCTCCGGGCCCTCGCCGACCTCGATCCCCATGAGGGCCGGGTCAGCCTCGGAGATATCGCCAGCGACGCTCTGGACGCGCCCTCCTGGCGCGCGCGCGTCGGCCTCCTCCCCGCGGAGAGTCAATGGTGGTCCGACACCGTCGGCGATCACTACCCCACGGCCGACCGGCGCAGGCCCTGCGCCGACTGGCTCGGTCAACTCGGGTTCGCGCCCGAGGTGATGTCCTGGACCGTGAGCCGTCTCTCGACCGGTGAAAAACAGCGGCTGGCTCTCGTTCGGCTGTTGTGCAATCTCCCGCAGGCTCTCCTTCTCGACGAACCGACCGCCAGTCTCGACCCCGACAGCGTCACCCGCGTCGAGACCCTGCTCCGAGCCCACCGCAAGGAACATGCGACCCCGATGATCTGGGTGACCCACGACCCCGGCCAGACGGCGCGCGTTGCGGATCGCGGTTTTCGAATGGACGCCGGCCGGCTGGTGGAGCAGGTCTACCCATGAGTGTGATCGCCCTCAGCCCCTTGGATCTGGCGATTGCCGCCGCACTGGTGCTGGTGCTGGCTCTGATGGCCGCCCGGCTTCGCCTGGGCGTCAGCCGGCAACTGATCGTGGGCGGCATCCGGATGACGATCCAGCTGCTCCTGATCGGCCTCGTGCTGCGCGTGATCTTCGCCCAAACCAAGCTGCCCTGGATCGCACTCATGGCGCTGGTGATGCTCACCGTGGCCGGCCGCGAGGTCATGGCCCGCCAACAGCGCCGTTTCAGCGGCTGGTGGGGATACGGCCTGGGGACGATGTCGATGTTCATCTCCTCGTTCGCCGTGGCCGTGTTGGCGATGACGGTCATCGTGTCGCCCGAGCCCTGGTATCGCCCGCAGTATGCGATTCCCCTCCTCGGCATGTTGCTGGGAAACACGATGAACGGGATCTCCCTGTCGCTCGACCGATTGACCACGACGACCTGGACCCAACGAGCGGTGATCGAACAACGCCTCATGCTGGGACACACGAGGCAAGAGGCGATCGGCGGCATTCTGCGGGACAGTATGCGCGCCGCGTTGACGCCCACGATCAATGCGATGGCAGCCGCGGGGCTGGTGGCCCTTCCGGGGATGATGACCGGTCAGATCCTCGCGGGGAGTCCGCCCATGGAAGCGGTGAAGTACCAGATTCTGATCATGTTCTTGATCGCCTGCGGCGCGGGATTCGGTTCGATGGCCGCCATCTCGCTGGCCGCGAGGCGCCTCTTCGACAAGCGAGAGCGGCTGCGCCTCGATCGCCTCCGCGACGGGAGATCGAACTAGCAGGCGGCCGAACACCCCTATCGAATTATCTCCAAAGGACTTAGCCCATCGCTCCTCCGTGCGGCACCGCGAGGATCTTGCGCGCTTCCCGGTCAGGTTGGCGCGGGAAACGGCCGATGATTGAGATAGCCATCTACTAGCGGGCGTTGAGCTTGGCGTCCGATGGTCCGTTCGAATCCGGCAAGGAGGAACCATGCGTAAGTTGATGTGGGCAATGGTGAGTCTGGGGCTTGTTGCCCTACTAGCCTGGATTCCCATCGAGCCGCTCGGTCCTAACATTGGGGCCGAGGGTC
>CAZTDY010000022.1:0-48761 GCA_964612295.1 uncultured bacterium
TAGACGGAACGCCCCGCGCGGCCTCGCGCTTGTCATGATCGCCTGCGCCGCACTTGCCGTTGCCTGCGCATCCCTGAACGTGACGCCTGCGGCGTCAGCCGACGAAGAGCCCCCTTTCGCAGCCGATTCAATCCTGGGCCTGTGGAAGACCGAACCAAAGGAGGGCAAGTGGTCGCGCGTCGAAGTATACGAATCTGAGGACAAAGTGCACGGGCGTATCATCTGGCTGAGTGAGCCCGTCTACGGCGCCGACGACCCCATGGGTATGGACGGACAGCCAGAAGTCGATCGCAACAATCCCGACGAGTCGCTCCAGGGCAGGCCGCTCCTGGACATGGAACTGATGCGCGACTTCACCTTCAACGGGAAGAACAAGTGGGAAGACGGCCGGATCTATGATCCGCAGAACGGCAAAACCTATCGGTGCAAGCTGACGCTGAAGGATGCGAACACCCTCGAGCTGTTTGGCTACATCAAGGTCGGCTTTGTGAAGTTGGGGCGCAACTCCACCTGGCTGCGGTTGACCGATGAGGACGACGAGGCCACCGCCCAATAATCGGGACGAGGTCGTTGGTTGGCGAGCTGCTTCGCATCTGTTCCTCTTGCCTCGTGGGCCAACTCGTTGCACAGTGGTGGTCGGCTGATAGGGCGCGAATCGATTCGGAGGAGGATCCGAGAATGAGAAGTCCCCGTCTCTTGGCCCGCCTGGCGTGCTGTCTGGGTGGCCTGACCCTACTGGCGATGGGGTGTGACAAAGACACCACGGCTCCCGACTTCGAACGTCCGGCGGCGGTCACCCTGGCGCCGGTCGGGGTCACCGGCCAATCGATCACGCTGACCTGGCTGGCCCCGGGCGACGATGGCGTCTTGGGGCAGGCATCCCGCTATGACATCCGGTTTTCCTCCACCACAAATGTCACGCCCAACTGGTGGGACTCGGTTGCGGTGGCAATCCCCGATCTCCCTGCTCCCCTGGAGCCCGGCAGCGCAGAGACCCTTACGGTGGGTGGACTGGAACCGGAGACAACCTACTACATTGCGCTGATGACCGCCGACGAGGTCCCCAACTGGTCGCCCATCTCGAATGTGCTCATCGAAGCCACGGCGGAGGCGGCGCCCTGATCCGGGCAACACCATTCACTGCCCTCTAACCGCGCGCAGATGCATTGTGGTAAGCTCTGGCACGTTCTTCTCGATCTCCCGGAAAGACTGGAGGTGACATGCGTTCATGGCTTTCGCCTGCCCGGCGGGTCTTGGTGCCCGCGGTGCTTCTCGCTCTCTTGGCTTCTCCCGCTCGGCCCGACGAACCACCCTCCTTCCCGCAGCCACAGATTCCCTGGGAACCGCAGGGCTATGTCTGTATGTACGCGTCCGAAGCGCCGCAGATCGATGGACGGCTCGATGACGCCTGCTGGCAGGCCGCGGCGTGGACCGAGAGCTTTGTGGACATCGAGGGAGACCTCAAGCCGCTTCCGTTCTTCGATACCCGGGCAAAGATGTTGTGGGATGACGTCTACTTCTACGTGGCCGCCAAACTTGAACAGCCTCATCTGTGGGGAACGCTGACCGAACGGGATGCGGTGATCTTTCATAACGATGACTTCGAGGTCTTCATCGATCCCGATGGAGATACCCACGAATACTACGAACTCGAGATCAACGAGCTGGGGACCGTTTGGGATCTTCTCCTGGGTAAGCCGTATCGCGACGGCGCCCCCGCCATCGACTCGTGGGACATCCAGGGACTTCGGTCGGCGGTTCATCTGGTGGGAACCATCAATGACGCAAGCGATGAGGACGAGGGGTGGAGCGTGGAGCTCGCCTTCCCCTGGTCGGTGTTGGAGGAGTGCGCCCACCGGCCGGTTCCGCCCGAAGAGGGGGACCAGTGGCGCATTAACTTCTCTCGGGTTGAATGGCACAAGAGCACAATCAGCAGCGGCTATGAGAAGGCGCTTGATCCCGCAACCGGGCGGCCCCTGCCCGAGTACAACTGGGTTTGGTCCCCGCAGGGCATCATCGCGATGCACTACCCCGAGATGTGGGGCGTCGTCCAGTTCAGTCGCCGCCCGGTCGGCCCAGACACGCCTGAATTCAGCTTGCCGGCCGTTGAGAAGGAGGCCCATCTGCTGTGGGAGATCTACTACAAGCAGAAGGGCTACGAGGCGAAGCATGGCCGGTATGCCACAGACATCGCGGAGCTGACTCTCTTCCCGCCCAACATCTCCGATTGGGATCTCATCATGAAGCGGGCTCGCCTCATGAGCACGGGCGAGACCTACGAGCTTTCGCTGCGAGGCGAAGGCGGGGTCATTCACTACATCTCCGAGGACGGGCACGGATGGCGGCATAAGAAGGAGGGGCCCACCCAGTGAACATGGCGCTGCTGGACTGGCTGATTCTGGGAGTGGTCTTCTTCGTCATGTGCTGGGGCGTCTTCATCGGCCGGCGCCGTATGAAAAGCGTCGCCGACTTTCTCGCCGCCGGGCGCACGGCCGGGCGTTACCTCATCAGCGTTTCGGCCGGTATCGCGGGGCTTGGCGCCATCTCCATCGTCGGCATCCTCGAGATGAACTACGTGGCGGGCTTCTCCATGTCCTGGTGGGGCCTGACCATGGGGGTCGTCGTCCTGATCCTGACCGTGAGCGGTTGGGTGATCTATCGCTTCCGCCAAACCCGGGCGCTGACTCTCGCGGAGTTCTTCGAACGCCGCTACAGCAGGAGATTCCGCATCTTCGCCGGACTGGTGGCGTTTGCCTCAGGGATTGTCAATTTTGGCATCTTTCCCGCCGTGGTGGCGCGATTTTTCATCTACTACTGTGGTCTGCCCACCGAATTCGGTCTGTTGGGCCTGACGATTCCGATGTTCCCGCTCATCATGGCCGTACTGCTTACCATTGCGCTCACCTTTGTGTTCTCCGGCGGGCAGGTGACCATTCTCATCGCGGATTTCATCCAGGGCGTGTTCGTAAACGTCGTCTTCATGTTCCTGATCGTCTATCTGATGTGGCAGGTCAATTGGACACAGATCGTCGAAGCGCTCAACATGGCACCGGAAAACGCTTCTTTGATCAATCCGTTCAAGACCAGCCATGTGCAGGATTTCAATCTGGTCTACTTCCTGATCGGTATCTTCGGGGTCTTCTACGGCGCCATGTCGTGGCAGGGGACCCAGGCCTACAACAGCTCGGCGACAAACGCGCACGAGGCCAAGATGGGCGGGGTTCTCGGCAACTGGCGCGGTTTTCCCCAGGGGCTGTTTCTCCTGATCGTTCCGATCATCGCCTACACGGTGATGCGCCATCCCGATTTCGCCGAGGTGGCCGGCTATGTCAAGGGCGTGCTGGCGGGGATCGAGAATGAAACGCTGCAAAGCCAGCTGCGCACGCCCATGGTGCTCACCAAGCTATTCAGCGTCGGGGTGATGGGGGCTTTTGCGGCAGTGATGCTGGGGGCGTTCATCAGCACGCACGACACCTACCTGCACTCGTGGGGGAGCATCTTCATTCAGGATGTCGTCCAGCCGTTTCGAAAGACGCCGTTTTCCGAGAAGCAGCACTTGCTGGCCTTGCGTCTCTCGATTCTGGGGGTCGCGATCTTCATCTTTTTCTTCAGCCTGTTGTTCCGACAAAGCGAGTACATCTTCCTCTTCTTCGCCATCACCGGGGCGATCTTTGCCGGCGGCTCGGGAGCGGTCATCATCGGGGGCCTCTATTGGAAGCGAGGCACAACCGGGGCGGCCTGGGCGGCGATGATCGCCGGATCCTCGATCGCCGTGGGCGGCATTCTGATTCATCAGCTTCCGGCGGAGATCTTCGACGGATCGCGCTCCGTCGGGGCAGCGGGAGTCCAGGCGTCTTTCTGGGCCGTGGCGACCTGGTTGTACAACATCAACGGTCAACAGTACTGGGCCATGGCGATGTTTGCATCGATCACGCTCTACATCGCCATCTCGTTGCTCAGCGGGAAAGAGCCCTACGATCTCGACAAGCTTCTCCATCGGGGGAAGTATGCGATCGAGGGGGAGAGCAATGTGGTGACAAAGGTCCCCACCCGAGGCTGGCGAATGTTGGGCATGGGACAGGAGTTCACCCGCGGCGACAGGATCATCTACATCGCGAGCTATTGCTGGACAGGTCTCTGGACCCTGGTTTTCATCGTGGGAACAGTCTACAACCTGGCGCACCGCGATCCGGCGGACGACTTCAGTGATGTGCCCGCGCCAGCCGCCGTGGTGCTGACCGATGCAAAGGAACTCATGGATGATGGCGACTGGGAAGAAGCGGCCGTACAACTGGAAGCCGTGTTGGCAGAACACCCGGAGGCGGATCACGCAAAGCTGAAGCATCATCTGGGCCTCTGCTATCTTCGCCAGGAGGACTTTGCTCGCGGTCTGGATTGTTTGAAAGATGCGGTGGCCCTGGATCCGGGGCATCGCCGGGCCTGGGCCAACCTTTCTGAAGCGGCCTATGGAGCCGGCGAGATCGCTTTGGCGCAGGAGGCGGCCGAGCAGGGTGCGGACCTTCTCGATTCGATCAGCAAGGGCTGGGCGCGCTATTGGCAGATCTACGTCATCATCAACCTGATCCTGTCCTGTCTTGTGATTGTGTGGTTTACCGGTGGCGGGATTCGGGACATCCGCAACATGCTGGGACGCCTGGATTCTATGAGGCGCGATGAGGCTGACGACGGACTCGTGCGAAAGGATGGTTGATCTTGGGTGCTGGCGGCAAATCGATGATCTGGCGCATGGGGCTTGCGGCCGCGTTCGCCGCGACCACCTTCTGTTTGGGGTGCTGTCCGTGCGGGAGCCGTGGCTGCGCTCCCGTGGAACGCCCCACCCATAGCGAGAGGCCACCTCCGCCCGCGGCGGATGAGCGGACCCGCACGCTCGAGGTCTTCCGCGACAACACGATTCACTTCGACGAGGCGGATTCACTCAAGTTCGAGACGATCCAGGTGTCCGCCTTGGACAAGGGCCGCGTCATCTATACCTACCGGGAATTCGCCGATCCGATGCGGGATGTCCGGATCACGGCCCGGGTCGAGACCAGGCCGATCCCGAAGAACGTCATGGAGGTTCACGACCGCTGGGACCGCGCGGGCAACGTGCGGCTTTCTACAGAGCATGGCCCCGACGTGGAGATTGTGAAGTTCATCACCGCCTATGGGGGAGTGACGACGCATGAGGTTGACATAAGCCACCTGGCGCCGTTCTTCACCGGGCCCTGCGTGTTCAAAGGGTTCGTGGACACCTGGTCGTCCCCTGGATGGGAGATGGACTTCGAACTGAGCGTGACACCGGATATGAACCAGGACAACCCGACCTGGGGGCAACCGCTCTTCTACGAAGAGAGTCTGACGCGCGAGAGCCTCGGGGAGAACGGGGTCACCGCCACGGTGAGCATCCCGCCGGATCTACAACGGATCGAGCTTCACTATCTCGTCTCGGGTCACTGCACGGACGGCCGGGGGGCCGACGAATTCGAGGCAAAGGACAATGTCCTCTTTGTCGATGGGCGTGAGCTCCTGCGCCTTCGCCCATGGCGCGATGACTGCCTTCGGTTTCGAACGATCAACCCATACTGCCGACGCTGGTCGGATGGATCCTGGTCGTCGGACTTCAGCCGCAGCGGGTGGTGTCCGGGCGACACGGTGGCCCCGGCCGTATTCGACGTCACGACGGATTTCCCATCCGGCGACCATGAAGTGGGTCTCTTGATCGAGGATGTTCGGCCCAAGAACGACGAGGGCCACTATGGCTATTGGCGTGTGTCGGCTTATCTGCTGGGATGGAGCAAGTAGCGATGGCGCAGCTTTCACGACTCGGATCCAGTCCGATCCTGACCCGGGAAGACATTCCGGCGTGCCCGCCGCGTGTTGTCGATCCTTCCTCGGTGTTCAACCCGGGGGCGATCGAACAGGACGGCAAGATCAACTTGATGCTGAGAGTGCAGACCCGCGGCCGCGAGACGTTCCTGGTCATGGCCGAGAGCGAAAACGGATTCGACTTCCGCGTCGAACCTGAGCCGATCGACTTCCTCGGCCTGGACCGTCTTCCGGAAGCGCCCTTCCATGTCTACGATCCGCGCTTGACGCGCTTGGATGGACAGGTTTACACACTGATGGCGATGGACATGCCCGGCGAGTGTCGCCTAGGGCTTGCGGTCAGCGACGACTGCCGCGGCTGGGAGTTTCTGGGCCTGGCCAGCGCGGACGACAATCGTAACGGTGTTCTGTTCCCCGAGAAGATCGGCGGGCGCTATGTGCGTCTCGACCGGCCGAATCGGAAGGGTCCTTCGGGCGCGATGGGCTCAAGACAGGAGATCTGCCTCTCTACCTCCGCCGATCTGCTCCAATGGACGACCGAAGCGAGTGTGGCAACGGGGCGCCCCCACTACTGGGATGAGCTCATCGGCCCCGGCCCGCCGCCGGTGAAGACGCGATCGGGATGGCTACAGGTATATCACGGCATCGCCACGCACTTCGCCACCTCCAACATCTACCAGGCGGGGGCGATGCTCCTCGATCTGGACGAACCGACGAAAGTGCTGGCGCGCACGCGCAACAATATCCTCGAGCCGCGAGAGCAATGGGAGAGCGTCGGCCAAGTGCCCAATGTCGTTTTCCCCACCGGGCTGATCACACCGCAGCGCGACAAGGACGGCTACGTCGAAGAGAATAGCCCGTTCTTTCTCTATTACGGAGCGGCGGACACCTGTGTTGGGCTGGCGACCGGCCTGGTGAGTGATCTCGTGCGGGCCTGCCAAGAGGACTGATGGCCCGCCCTTCGCAACAACCCGCAATCAGGAGACCGATGTGAACAAGGCACCCCGCAAAGTCCATGTCGTATCCCATACACATTGGGATCGGGAGTGGTATCTCACCTTTCATGAGTTCCGGGTAAACCTGATCGGTGTGATGCAGAAGATCCTGCGCACCCTGGAAGAAGAACCGGAGTACAAACACTTCCTGATGGATGGCCAGGCCGCGGCTCTTGAAGACTATCTGGAAATCCACCCCGAAGATGGTGAGCGAATCGCCGGCCTTTGTCGTTCCGGAGCGCTTTCGCTGGGTCCTTGGTATGTGTTGCCCGACGAGTTTCTGGTCAGCGGCGAGTCAATGGTGCGAAACCTCCTGGTGGGACACCAAGTGTGTGGGCGATTCGGCGGAGCACAGAAAGTCGGCTACATGCCTGACTCCTTCGGGCACTTCGCGCAAATCCCCCAGCTTCTGCGAAAGGCCGGAATCGACTCCTTCATTTACACGCGTGGCAATGGTGACGAGATCGATCGCCTCGGCTGCGAATTCCGGTGGCAGGCGCCCGATGGTAGCGAGGTTCTGGCGATCCATCAGTGGGACGGTTACTGCAACGCGGCCGGGCTGGGCTTCAAGGAGATCTGGCACGCCCACACCCGGCGCACGGTCGATCTCGACCTGGCCGTTCAGAAGGTCAAAGATCTCTTCGATGGGATGGCGGACCATTGCAGGGGGGAGGTCTATCTCCTCAACAACGGCTGCGATCACTTCCCGCCCCAGCAGGAATTCGCGGCCATTCTCTCGCGCCTGCGAAAGGAGTTCCCCCAGACGGAATTCGTCCACGGACCGCTTCGAGACTATCTCCAGGACATTCGCGAATCCGGGATTGCGAAGGAAAAGCACCAGGGAGATCTGCTCGGCGGCAAACACCATCCGATTCTCTCGGGCGTGTGGTCGGCCAGGATGTATCTGAAACAGCTCAACGACGAGTGTCAGACGCTTCTTGCGCACCAATTCGAGCCCATGATGGCCTACATGCACTTCCTGCAAGATGGGCCCTATCCTCACGGCCTGGCGAACTACATGTGGAAGCAGCTTCTGCTGAACCACCCCCACGATTCAATCTGTGGGTGTAGCACCGACGACGTCCATCGCGACATGATGCCCCGCTTTGCGGGCGTATTGCAGACCGGCCGCCAGCAGATGAGCCAGGCGATGGATCGGCTGGCCCCCCGCTTCGCGCGCGAAGAAAAGGACGATCGCGAGACCGTGCTCACCGTGTTCAACCCGCTGCCGGAGCGAAGAAGCGAGGTTGTCGATCGGTTGGTTGTCCTCCAGCCGATGGGTTATGAGCTCAATCGCCTGGCGCTTTTCGATGAGAAGGGCGCTGAGGTGTTCTGTGAAGTCCTGGACCAGGACTATGTGGAACGGTTTTGGGGGATCGATTATCGGGCACAACTGACGGCGGATGAGCAAGAGGCGCAGTTTGCGACCTACTGCGAGCACTTCGGCGATCGTATCCTTCGTCCGGTCGAAGAGGCCGATCGGGCCGATAGTTTCCTCATTCTGCGATTCCTGGCGACAGACCTCCCGCCGGTCGGTCATGCGCGCTACTTCCTCAGAGAAAGAGAAGAGGCGGCAGAGGCCCCCGAGCCGGCGGCCCCATTGGTCCTGGTCACCGAGAATGCGCTCGAGAACGCGCACTGCAGGGTCGAGCTCAACCCGAACGGCACGTTCAACCTGACTGATAAGAACCTGGGCCGTGTTCATCGAAACCTCGGCCTCTTCGTCGACGGTGGAGATATCGGGGATGAATACGACTTCTGTGCCCCGGATCAGGATCAGCTGATTTGCAGCAGCTCGAGCGTTGCCGAGGTGCACCCCGTCGAGCCAGGCGGGTTCACGGGTGCGCTCGAAGTCACCTACCAGCTGGATCTTCCCGCCCGGATTCTCGCCGATCGCCTTGCGCGATCGGACGAGCGGGTGTCTTGCGAGGTCTGCCTGCGACTGACCCTGAAGGGGGATGCGCCCTGGGTCGACCTGGACGTGTGGTTCGAAAACGCGGCCGAGGATCACCGTCTTCAGCTGATGTTCCCGACCGACTGCGCCACCGACCGGCTCACGGTCGACGGTCACTTCTACCTCCACGAACGCCCGCTGATTCCCAAGGGAGGGGAAGGGTGGGTTCAGCCTCACCCGGGCACCCATCCGCAGCAGGAGTTCTCCGCGTTGCGCGATGAGAACGGCGGCCTGGCCGTGTTCGTCCGGGGGTTACCGGAGGTGGTCGGTTTCCAGGATCCCGACCGCGGCGCCGGTTGGGGGGTCACCTTGTTACGTTCGGTCGGGTGGTTGTCGCGGGATGACTTCGGGAGCCGCTGCAAGAACAACGCCGGTCCCACCATCTTCACGCCGGACGCCCAGGGTCTCGGCATGCATCACTTCCACCTGGCGGTTCTGCCATTGGCCGGAGACACACCAGTAGAGACCGTGAAAGCCGCCTCGACGAGATGGCGGACAGGCCTCCTCACAGGCCAGGGGGTGTTCGATGGCAGCCTTGCCGGCGGCGAGGGACTCGTCGAGCGGGGAAGTCAGCGGACGGCGATCACCGCGATCAAGAAACACGAGACGCGTGATACGCTCATTATCCGGTTGTACAACCTGACCGGGAGCTGGGTCGAGGAGACGATGCGATTCTGCCGACCGGTGACCGGAGCGTGGACCGTGGATCTCCTCGAAGACAACCGTCATGACCTAACGCCGTCGATGCAGACAGAACTCTTGGTTTCGCTTGGCGCCCACGAGATCGTCACGATCGAGGTCGCGTTCTAGTCCAAACTCCAGGGCAGGCGACTACAGCGGTTCAGATCTGGCGTCCACCAGCAGTCGATCCACGATCTCTCCCGAGGCGCGGGCGCCGGGCCCCACGATGGAGTGCTCCACACGCGCGCCCTCCTCAATCACCGCGCCCGCGAGGATGACCGAATCCACAATCGACACTTGGGGGGCGACGGTGGCGCCCGCATCGATGTGACCAAATCCTCTCAAGGCCGATCGGGGCTCTGGCGGCGGGGACGGCGGAAACCCGTAACGGACAGCGCCATTTCCCGCGCACAACCGGTGCGCCTCCAGATATGCACTGGGCGTGCCCACGTCGTGAAGCGGATGGCGGGAATCACGGGCCACAAAGGCGCCGAGCCGTCCCTCCTGGGCGAGGGCGTCGTAAAGATCGCGAACGTCGCAGAACTTCCCGGTCGGCAAACGTTCGATCGCATCCTGGGAGAGAAGATGGGTCCCCGTGAAGGTGAAGGCGGCCGGTGAGGTCTGATCACGATCGATCCCCACGACGCGATCGTGGTCTACGATCACATTGCGGCGCAGAGCAGAGTCCGACAGGATCATGGTCGCCCACACCTCCGCTTGACGATGAAACGAGACCGCCTCTGCGAGGGGCGCGGCGAAGAGGGTGTCCGCGTTGACCACGGCGATCGGATCGGTGCCAAGATACTGGCCAGCGCGGACGATCGCCCCTCCGGTGCCCAGAATCTCAGGCTCGTGAGAGATGTTGATCCGCGCCTTCTCGGGATGGTTGCGCACATGGGCTTCGAGCTGATCGGCCAGGTGATGGGTGTTCACCACCAACGACGTAGAGGAGGACGTCAACAACCGAGCAAGATGGCCGTCTAAGAGTGGGATTCCGCAGATAGGAAGCAGACACTTGGGGATAACCTCGGTCAGGGGCCGCAGACGCGTGCCGAATCCGGCGGCGAGAAGGAGAAGATCGATCGCGGGTGAGTTATACATCGCGAATTTCCCTGACCGTCAGGAGTAGAGGAGGTGGGGCGTGATTCGCTCGCGATAGGTTTGCAGCGGACCGGCCCAGGCCTCGGCGATTTCCTCGGGACGTTTCTGCTCGTCGATCGAAAGCCGGACATGATCGGTTCCGAAGATGAGATCGATGGGCACGCGCTCCAGTTCGTACTCGTAGGGTGGTTCGCTCCAGGCGAACTCTTTCGGATGGACACCCCGGATCGCCCACAGAAGTGCCACGGTTGCGACAATCGGCTTGTAGAGAGTGCGATTCGTGATGTGAATCTGAAATCCACGCACCAGCTCGCCGCAGCCCTTGTGAAAGGTCGGCTCGTAGGCGACCTCGCGAAGGCAGGTCCCGGCGAGCGGTCCATCCGAACGCCCGGCCGCAAGGGTGCCGGATGCCGATTCGAGGTAGCCCGCCTCCTGCAGCCGTCCCCGAACCGCCCCCGTATCCAGGTAGGGCGCGCCGAAGAGCTCGAAGGGTCTCGTCGTCCCGCGGCCCTCGGACAGGTTCGTGCCCTCGAGGGCAACCTGTCCCGGATAAACCAGCGCGGTGCCCAAGGTGGGCATGTTGGGCGAGGGAAGAACCCAGGGCTGCCCTGTCCGGTCGAAGAACTGGGATCGCTCCCATCCTTCCACGAGAACCACCTGCAACAAACCCGCTCCCTGGCCGGGCAGATCCAGCTGCCGTGCGGCGTACTGCAGGATTTCGCCAGGTGTAAGTCCATGTCTCAGTGGAAGATCCAGAATGCCGACAAAGGACGCAAACGGCTCTTCCAACACCGGTCCTTCAGAGGCGCCACCAATCGGGTTCGGGCGGTCGAGCACAATCACCGGAACACCCTCGGCGGCAGCGTGGCGGAGACAGAGGACCGCGGTGACCAGGAAGGTGTAGACGCGGGTGCCGACATCCTGCAGGTCGATGATCAGCGCGTCCAGGTCGCGGAGCAGAGCGGGGTCCGGCTCCCGCCGCGCGCCATAGAGGCTGACGATCGGGATCCCCAGCAGAGGGTGGACCCCATCGGCCGATTCGACCATGTTGTCCTGCTTCTCGGCCGCGAACCCGTGCTGCGGGGCGAAGATCCGTTCCAGTCGAAGGCCGGGTATCCCGGACAGTGCTTCGGCGGTAGGCACCCATCCCCGGGAAACCGTGCTGGCGTTGCACAGAAGACCACACCGGCCATTGCCGGGTAGCTCAATCCCATCCCGAATTGCGCAATCCAAGCCCGTGAGGACCGATCCCATCTCTCGCCCCGTTCTGTTCTCCGTGCTATGCTGCGTTCCGGTCAAGACTCTACTCGCACCTACGGAAAGGGACAACCGGTGGTGTTCAGCTTCAATCGCCAGTTTCGGCCCGCCGGGGCCCGGATCGCGCTCGTCGGGCTGGCGATGGTCCTGCTCGGGGCGGCGCTGGCGGCCTGCTTGCCGATCGCATCGGCGCAGTCGAACCAGCCGCTGCGATTGGGGGATCTGCAAATCCCTGCGCCTCGGGGGTATGTCAACGACTTCGCCGGGTCGCTGAGTCGCGACGAGGTGAACCACCTCGAGCAATTGTGCCGGCAGATCGACCGAACCACCGGAGCCCAGATCGCCCTGGTCATTGTCACCGGGCTGGAGGGGGAGTCGTCGACCGACGTCCGGACGCGTCTCTACGAGGCCTGGGGTGTTGGGCGGGCGCGGGACGACCGGGGGCTGCTCATCCTCCATGCGCTGTTGGAGAGGCGAATCGAGGTTGAAGTGGGCTACGGCTTGGAGGGAGTGCTCCCGGACGGGCGTGTTGGCCGGGTCCTGGATGAGTCGGTCACCCCCCACTTCAAAGAGGGTGACTTCTTCGCCGGTTACTGGGGCGGGCTCGAGGCCTTCGCGGCCGTGCTCGGGCAGGACCCGGATTCCCAGTCGGGGCAGGATGCCTATCGGTCATCCAGCCGCAGGGGAGCCGGCGGCCGGGAGGGCCGAAAGGGTTTCCCCCTGGGCAGCCTGCTCATGGTTCCGATCTTCATCTATCTCGCGATCCGGCATCCGCGGCTCCTGCTCTTGCTTCTTATCTTTGGCGGGCGCGGCGGCGGCCGCGGAACGGGCGGAGGATTCGGTGGTGGCTTTGGCGGATTCGGCGGGGGTATGAGCGGCGGCGGTGGTGCCGGCCGCTCCTATTAGCCCGGACCAAAGGAGGCGTTTCGTGGTGAAAGCACCGGAACAGGTTTCAGCCGCCTTCCTGGAGGAGATGCGGACCCACTGGGGTGTGGACCTCAGCGCCGTGGTGCTCTATGGAAGCGCCGTCCGGGACGACTTCGTGCCCGGCCAATCGGATCTGAACTTCATGGTCCTGGTTCGCGACCCGGAGCCGCTCAAACTGGCCAGTCTCCAGCGGAGCGTGAAGACCTGGCGTCGCGAGAAGATTGCGGCCCCGGTTTTCATTCAAACCGACATGCTCCCCACCGCGCTCGATTCCTATCCGCTCGAGTTCTTGTCGATGAAGGCGGCCTACAAGGTCCTCTTCGGAGATGATCCGTTGGAGGCGCTTTCGTTTGAACAGGAAGCCGTTCGGCTGCAGTGCGAGCGGGAGTTGCGCGGCAAGCTCATCCACCTGCGAGCGGGCTTGATCGAATCGGAAGGGAAGGCCGATCGGATGCACGGACTGATCCAGGCGTCCCTTCCCGCTTTTACGGCCGTCTTTCAGGGCCTGCTGTTTGTGGCCGGCCACCCCCATGCACTGTGGGGAAGCGAACTCATCGAGGCGGCCAGCAGTTCTTTCGACCTGGATGCCGCGCTGTTCCACGAACTCGGACGGATGAAACGGGCAAAACGTGCCCCCGGAAAAGAAGATCTGCGCAATATCCTCGCGAAATATCTGCGCGAGGTTGAACGATTGACCCGGTGGGTCGATACGGAAGGCTCTCGCTAGGGCGATTCACGGTTTGGTGTTGGTAGAGGAGGAGAAATCATGAGGCGTCCCGCGTTGATCGCGTTCGTCGTTCTTGGGCTCATTTTGATTATCGCGATCGGGGCTCTGTCCTGGGCGGTCAGTTATCGCAACCAGTTGGTAACCAAGGACGAGGGTGTCAAAACCCAGTGGGCGCAGGTTGAGAATCAGCTTCAACGCCGGTTCGACCTGATCCCCAACCTTGTCGAGACGGTCAAGGGATTCGCGCAACAGGAGAAAGACGTTTTCATCGGCGTGACCGAAGCGCGGGCAAAGGTCGGTGGGGCAACAACGATTCCCGACAAGATTGCCGCGAACAACCAGCTGACCTCGGCGCTGAGCCGGCTGCTACTGGTGGTTGAGCGATATCCGGATATCAAATCGAATGTGAACTTCCTGGCGCTGCAGGACGAATTGGCCGGCACCGAGAACCGCATTGCGGTCGAGCGCCGCCGCTACAACGAGGTGGTTCGGGAATACAACACCTCCATTCGTCTCTTCCCGGGCAATTTGATCGCGGGCCTGTTCGGCTTCGAGCGCGCGACGCTGTTCGAGGTGCCCGAGGAGGCCAAGACAGCGCCTAAGGTAGACTTCGGTGGAAGCGACTGATCCCAATCGGACGCCACTCGGGGACGGCCACCCGCTTCTGACCGCGACCGCGGTCACGGTTGGCTACGAGGCCCGTGATGTGCTCGCGGGCCTCTCTCTGGAGGTGCGCGCCGGGGAGTTGACCGCCCTGATCGGGCCCAACGGAGCGGGCAAGACGACACTGCTCCATGCTCTCGCAGGCATCCTTGCCCTGAGTGGGGGGGGGGTGTGTCTGCGGGATCGAGATCTCGCATCGATGTCCCGTCGGGAGGTCGCCCGCGAGATCGCTCTCGTCCCGCAGTTCAGTGAGATCGGCTTTGATGTCAAGGTCGCCGAGGCCGTCGCGCTCGGCCGATACCCATGGGTGGGGCCGATCGCCCCGCTATCCTCTCGAGACGATCAAGCTGTGGAGACGGCCCTCGAGGCTCTCGACCTTGTTTCGCTGCGTGACCGCTCTTTGAATACTCTCAGCGGGGGCGAGCGGCAACGTGTTCTCCTGGCTCGTTCATGGGCCCAGGACGCACCGATCTTCCTCTTGGATGAACCTGTCTCGAACCTGGACCTACGTTACCAGTATGAGACCTATCAACATCTGCGCCAACTCTCCCACGATCGTGGCCGGGGGATTCTGGTTGCCGACCACCATCTCAATCTCATCGCAGCTTTCTGTGATCGCATCATCGTTCTCCACGAGGGATGCGTGTGGGGGGACGGCGCCCCGGCGGAGATCGTCAACGCGGAGATGTTGGAAACCGTGTTTCGGGCTCCCATGGAGATTCTTGCAACCTCCGGGAACAGGCCTCAGTGCGTATGGGGAACGGTGGATTCCTAGACCGGCGCTCCGCCAGGCCCTCTTCTCACCTCGATGGGAACCTGCCAGACCACGGCGAAGCTGTGACAGAGCAGAAGACACACGGATGGAAAAACCTCGTAGTACATCCGCAATTCATCGAAGTAGCCGAAGAAGACAGCCATCGCACACAGGACGACCAGTACAAGAAGGCCGACTCTGGGAAGCAGAGGTTTCTTGTTCCACTGGATCCCCAGGAGCAAGCCGACGAAGAGCCACGCCGCTGCGTCAGCTATGCTGAAGGGCAGGAGGATCTGGAGATTGTGGTCGAGCAGGTGAAATTCGAGGAAGGTGCCTGGGTTTCCCGCGAAGTGAAGTGACAGAGCCCCCCTGATCAGCACGTAGAGTCCAAGCTGGGCGCCCAACAACAGGAGATAGTGTCGCCTCGGCGATAGCGGGCGAAGCCGGTAGTAGACCGCGAAGATCAGGATGAGAAGGATGCTCGTTTCCTTGTTCACCGCAGCCAGGAAGAGCGCAATGAAGTAGACGCTCCATCTCCGGCGCACCATCGCAACCAACCCCAGGGTGAACAGCGCCAGGTTTGGGAAGTCGTAGATGTGGCTGTAGTAGCGGAAAAACACGGGAAGGAACACCAGGGCTACCGAAGCCGCATAGGCGGCGAATCGAGGCGAAACGACATACACCGCGTTGATCAGGTGAAACAGGGCGTAGCGGAATCCGACCAGGGCCACGGCCAGACAGACGAGAGCGAGCAGGAACTCGAGCGCATATTCGGGACCCCACTCGAGCTCTGTGAATATCCAGGACAATGTAGGTTGCGTTTCCGCGAACTCGCTGCACGCGTCGTGGACACCCTCAGGAAGCACGGTCGCGACCGATCGCACGGTGATCGGAAGAAGCGCCCGGGCGACGAACGGTTTGTCGGCCTCACCGTAGATCATCTGGTGAAATCTGATTCCCGGTGCCTGATCCAGGCCCGGACACTGAACAAAGATCGCGAGAACAACCGCTGCAAGAAAGAAGGCCAGAGCGGTCGCCAGGAGGCTGTCGCGGGGACCGGAGGAAGGGCGACTCGTCATCATGTACCCCACATCTACGGACAATCAACGATCACGGCGGGACCATGATATCAACTACCCCGCGGGTCAACCAGGGTGGATTGCCCGGGACGTGGGAGCCCGAATCCGGCGGCCACGACGAGAAAGGGAACCACAGGGACTCGGAATCGCGCGTAGGCTTGATTGCCGGACGACGAGACCATGAGGGCCACCGCGGCAACCAGCGTGATGGCCGGCAACCAATGGGGTCGGAAGCGGCAGCGGAACAAGCCGGTCGCAATGAGGCCATACGTCAGGCCTGTGATGCCGAAGCTCCACAGCAGAAGCAGCCAAACATCCACGCCTTGCCGGCCGGGGGGCGGCGTTGTTTCTCGCATGGTTGCGGCGATGACCACGCCATCGGGCCCTTCGGTGACTCGCAGTGCGGGGCAGGGGCCACGTCCCGGATGTTGTCCAGTGTGTCCCAACAACGCGCCGCGCATGGTCCATTCTCCCGGACCGAGGGCGGTCCGCCCGAATCCCGTGAGCAGAACCTCGGCCGATTCGCGGGGATGGGATGTGATCTGAGCGGACACCGCCCGAAGCGCCGTCAACCAGCTTCCCCCCTCGTCGTAGGGTGTCGGATGGCCGGATTGGTCGTCGCTGAACGTGGAGCCGAGAAACGACACGATGGTCTTTGAGGGCCCCCAATAGTCGGCGACACGGCCGTTGCGCACGGACCATCCGATAGGGAGCATCAAAGCAGCCAGAGTCCAGACCGCGATGACCTTCCACCCGATTGCCGGCAATCGCATTCTCCGCAGGATCAGCAACACCCCGGCGATGACGACGACCAAGACAATCCCAATCGGACGAATGAGAAAAGCCCCGCCGAAAGCCAATCCCGAGAGGAGGGCGAAGGCCATCCGGCGGCGAACGATTGCCATCGTCAATGTCCAAACCCCGACACAACAGGCAACGACGAAGGGCGCCTCGGTCAAGAACTGAAGCGACAACACCAGTACGACGGGATTGAGAACCAGAAGGCAGGCCGCAGTCGCCGCCCCCACGCGCCCAACGATCTTCAGCGTGGCGAGGGTATGGCCGAGCAGGAGGCTCGCCACCCAGATCGAGAGAAGCTGAACGATCAGGGCCAACCGAAATCGACCGATCGATTCCCAGGGTTTCATCAGCGCCAGGAAGAGAGGATATCCGGGGGTTCTACAAATCTCGGGGACCGGATCTGCTGCCTGCGAACGAAATGCACCTTGTTCCACCAACCCTCGCGAGAGCTCGAAATACGAAACGCTGTCCGGCCCGACGCATCGACTCGGGTCAGCGAGCATCGTCGCGGCGACAGCAATGCTGACGGCCAAGGCAAGAGCACAGAGAGCGATGACGCGGTACGAACGGCCTGACAAAGGCCTGGCTTCTCGATTTCTCATGAAGCGCTTCCGGAAGCGGGTGAGAAACGTCGTCTAGAGCCGGTACCCAAGCCGCAGAAGGACACGACTGCCCGGCGCGATATCGCCGGACGCGTGACTGTAGATCCACTGGAGGTCCGCTCTCCTGGTCACCAGGTAAGTGCCGTAGAGGCGGAACCACTGTCCTTCCACGGACAGGGACTCGGGATCCAGCCCGTCGTAGCTCTGCGATCCCAGGCCCAGACCCAGGCGCACCGCGCGGCCGAATTGGCGCTGCACATCGACCGAGGGCACGTGACTCTCGCTATAGCGTCCGTCCGCATAGGCGTAGTGAAGCTGGAGATCGGCCCCGGTGCCAAGCCAGTCACCCCACCCGAGGTCGGCGTTGGCGTACACCGGCCGCTTGTCTTCATCATCCCGGTCGCGATAGCCGATCCGGCCTCCCAGGCGCAGGTTGGATGCGAGTCTGACTCGCGTACCAAGCCTGAGCCCCCGCAGCGCCGTGTCGGCAAAGAGGCTGTCGGGAATGTCCTGTGTCTCTGCGCGACGGACGTTCTGATAGTAGTCGTATCCGAGATTGAAGGACAGGATCGATGATGCCTTGTACCGCGCCATCGCATTGAAGCGGCTCAGGGTCCGGCTTTCGCCGGCGGCTTCCTCGCGCCAGTCCCGATTGAGGTCCAGTTCGAGGTTCTGATAGAAGCCCAGGCGCTGCCCAAGAGAAACCTCATTCGCAAGCACGGCGAACTCGCGGCTGACCTCGCCCGAGCTGTATTGGCCGACAACTCCCACCGTACCCCGGTAGGTGCCGTTGCCCCGCTGCCCGGCGACGTAGGTCAGATACCCGCCCCACTGCTGCTGATCGAAGTCCGGTTCGCTGCTGGTGAGATCCGGCATCCCGCCACCGAGAGCTCCAATGCGTAACCGCTGTCCCAGGCGGACCTCGAGCAGGCCGCCGTCCCAGTTACCCGCACCGCGCAGGTCACGGGCGTAGAGGCGGCCGATCTCCAGGCGAATCGGTTTGCCGGGTTCGTAGTATGCCAGATTGAGCTGATAGAGGCGGTGAAGCCACTCGGTTTCCGGTCGCTCCTCGTCGATCGCCCGGCTGCGCTGCGTATATTTGCTCCGCAGCCGGAGCTGCATGTGGATCGGTTTCTGCCCGAGGCGGTGTCCATCGAGTCTGAGGTAGAGGGAGGGTTGCCGGAAGTCCTGATCGGTGTCCCCAGCATCCGCGAAATACTCGAGCTCGAGCGCCGCCCTCCCGCTCAAGCGAGAGCGTTCCTCCCGCCGGGGCAACGTGAGCTGCTTCGCAGCGCCGGACTCCTGCTCAAGGCGGTATCTCTCCTGCAGGTCAGGCTCCTGCGACGGTTCCTCCGCGGTGAGGACCACCGGGGTGAACCGAGCCAGGTCTCCGACCGCAAGTGGTTCGTCGCTGGTGACGATGTGACAGGAAGCCGAGTGCTCGGCGACGAAATCCACCATGATCCGGCCGATCTGCTGCCCATCGCGATGGATGGTCAGCTCCGCGCCCACGACAACACCATCGGTCTCACCCTTGTCGACATACACGGTGGTGCGCGATAGGTAGACGATGCTTGCGTTGTCGTCCGTCTCGGCGCGCGGGCTCGACCAGCCACCGGCAAGCAGGCAGACCGCCACCATCAGCCCGAGGCGCCACATCATGCAGCGAGGCCCGCGTGTGAATACGACCGGTTTCATCGCCATCCCTCCTTGGCACTCGCCTTGGGACTGACGATATGCCAGCCGTCGGGGGTGTGGCACTGTTCACAGTTGGTGGGGAAGCCGACCACCTGGTGGTCAGGACTATCCGTGCCGTAGTACTCGCTTGAATGACAGCCGAAACAGGCCGGATCAAGTGTCGTGTAGTTATCCGAAGGATGGCAGGCTGTACAACCAATCCCGCTGTGACCACCGAATCCCGGGAATCCCGTACTCGCGTGGCTGTAGAAGTCGGGGCCGCTGAATCCGGCGACATCGTGGCACTCGCGGCAGTCGATCGGGAAGGCGTTGGCGAGATGAGATGGCTGACTGACCGCGCGGTAGTCATCATCGTGACAGGCGAAGCAGTCCTGTCCATCCGGCACTGTCTGCCAGGAGCCGTGGCACGCTACGCAGTCATCGACGTTGTGGCCCAGCGCCAAGGGGAAGCTGGCCGGGTGTTGAAACACGACATCCGTCCAGCGAAGGTCCATCATGGAGTGACAATTCTGGCAACCGGTCGAAATCCCGAGCGCCTGGTGATTGGGCGACTGTGTTGCGGTGTAATCGCGGATGTGACACTGCGTGCATTCCAGGGCCAGGCCCACAAACTCATCCTTCTGGACGGTGGTGTGACAGGCGTCGCAATCGGTGATCGCGTGGCGCCCCAGCAGGGGAAAGCGCGTTTGCTGGTGTTCGAGAAGCAGATTGGCGGACTGGGTCCAGCTGGCCTCATTGTGGCAGCGCTCACAGTTGAATCCCAGCTCGCCCCGATGAACGACATCGGTGTGGCAATCCGCGCAGAGAACCCCGATTTGACGGAAGACGGGGCTCACGTGACACTCGCGGCAACCCGCCCCGGCGTGGGCCCCCTTCAGCGTGTAGCCGGTCTCCGCGTGGTCGAACTCCAGGACCGGACGAAGTGCCCGCCAGTCGTCGGGGGTGTGGCACAAACTGCAGTCCCACTTGAACTCCTGGCCGTGCGTCGTGGAGTCCGCCGCGGAGGGCAGTGCCTGGGCGCCCGGCGCCTGCTGGGCGGGGACCGCTCCCGCGCCCAGCAACAAGGTCATCAGCAGAATCCCTATCTTCATGGCCTTCCAATCCCTGACAGGTTGGGGTTGCTGGCGAACACCGCAAGGATCGAACCGTCGCCCCCGTGGCAGATCCGGCAGTCCTTGTCGATTGGCTTGTAGCGTCTGAAGAGCGTTCCATCCGCGGTCGACTCGACCCGGTGGCACGCTTCGCACTTCGCGTCCAGATGTTTGCCCACGAGCGCGTACTCAGAGTTCTTCTGATGGTCGAAGAGTGTCGGTTTCCAGTCCTCCGTGGTGTGGCAGTTCTTGCAGCTGTCCTTGGGGAACTGGCCGGCATGGACATCCTGGTGACAGGAGCTGCAATCCTGGGCCATCTCCACGTAGCGCACCCGCTCTTCGGGGGTCTGTGCGCCTTCGGTCTGGTGACACTTCTTGCAGGCGACCTGGCGGTGTCGGCCGGTGAGTTTGTACTTCGACTGTTCGTGGTCGAAGCCGACCTCCTGCCAGCGCGCGTCGGTGTGGCAGCTCTTGCAGTTGTACTTCTCGGGCGATAGCTCGACGACGTGTCCCACCGTCGGGCTCTGGTGACAGGCCTCGCACTCAAACGAGGCGAAGTCGAGCCGCACGCCCTCGGCGCCGGCGATCATCTCTTTCTTGTGGCAGGCGTTGCAGGCCACGGCCCGATGGCCACCCTCCAAGGGATAGCGGGATTGACGATGATCCTCGAGTTCGTAGAGCGCAGGGGCAAAGCCGTTCACGTCGTGGCAGGCGTCGCACTTGCCCGCATCGGCCCGGTCGAGAAGCTGGCCCTGGTGCTTGTCTGCGTGGCAGTCGGTGCAGGCGGCAAACGGCAACTCATCCATATTGCGGCCCGATTTGTGACACTTCTTGCAGTCATCGACCTTCGTATGTTTTCCAAGCAGTGCATAGTCGGTCTTGGCATGATCAAACGGCGCGTTCGGGACGAGGATATTCCACTTCTCGAGTGTGTGACACCGTTCACAGTCCGTGCCGAGCTTCGCCACGTGCACGTCTTTGTGACAGCTCACACAGGACGAGGTCAAACCGATGAAGCTGTCCTCCGGCCTGGTGCGCTGACTGACCTTCGCGGTGACGAACTCCGGCTGGTGGCACTTGCGACACTCGACCTTGCTGTGGGCCTGCTCAAGGGCGTAACCCGTCGGTCGGTGGTCAAACGCCTTCATGGTCTCATCGTCGGTCCAGGTGGTCAGCTTCTGCGCTTCACCGCGGTGTTCCTTGTGGCAGGTTTCGCAGATCTGACCCTGCTGACTGACGACGTTGGAGTGGTACGCGGCGCCGCGATCCAGCTGCGTCTGGATTTCCTTGTGGCAATCCAGGCACTTCTGGTCGTTGGCCCGCTGGGTAGCGTCGTGGCACTTGATGCAGTGTTCCTGACCGAGCAGCTTCTGGTGAACCCCGGGCAGCACCTGTGTGCGGTCCAAGGGGGCCGGGTCAGGGACCTGGGCCGGAAGCAGGCTTCCGTGCAGGAAGAGCAAGAGCAGAACGAACACGCCTCGTTTCACAGCTACTCCTGGTCGTTGTCCGCAACCGGTTTGGGCTGGTCGGTGTCCGCACCCCCGTGGGCGAACTCCTCGTGCCAGCCGCTGATCATATTCTTATAGAGCGTTGTGGCGGTATCGCCGGTCGATCCGAGATAGATGTGGACGATCATGAAGACGGTGGCGAGGAATCCCGCAACGGAGTGAATCACCGCCATCGGCCAGATACCCCCGGCCCCCAGGAACCTGTCCGGAGCCAGGTCCGGGGCCTGGAGCAGGATGCCGGTCACTGTGAGGATCGGCATCATGAAGAACATGACCGCGACATAGGCGAGCTGCTGCAAAGGATTGAACTTGCTCTCTTCGGTCGCCGGGAAGGGATGCCCTTCGCCCCGCATGATTCCAATCAGGTAGAAACGGGCCTGACCCATGATCCTGCCGAACAATCCCGGAAGCGAGACGAGATAGTGCCGCCGGTTCTTGCTGAAGAAGGTGCCCGCGAGGAAGAAGACGTAGCAGGCCACCAGGGCCAGCCCCGCGACATTGTGTACCGCAGCGGCGATGCCGAACGGGACGACCGGCTGCTCTGCATCCGAGAAGTGCATACTGATTCCCGTGGCGATCAGGGCCACGAAGAGAAGCGCATTCAGCCAGTGCCAGATGCGAAGCCACCCCGGATAGAGATAGACCCGGTGGATGACCTTGAGCACCCGGCGCTTGCTGAAGATGCCTCGTAGCAACCCGTGGCCGAGTACACCGGCGACGGCCAGTCCCAGGATCACGATACTCAGTGTGTCTAGTAGGGGATGCCGCGTCACGCCGATCATGTAGTTCTGCCCCAGGATGACGGCGTTGCCGAAGCCGTACATGGAGCGTTCCTGCTGGGCGCGGTGTTTGTAGAGCGTTGTCAGGAGAATGCTGTCTCGCTGGTGGCAGGACACGCAGCCTTCCTCGGATTGCTCTTTCGGGAGAATCTCATGGGTGAATGTCTCGGTGTGGGCCGTATGGCATTCCACACAGCGAACGCCGCTCCAGTGAAGCTGGGTATTGGGCAGCCAATCCCGATGCGTTCTCTCGATGACCGGAAAGACCCGATCGGTCATCGGCTCGAACTGGTTCGGATCATCGTGACACCGCTGGCAGACGGTGTTGTCGTCCTCGATGATCGCCTTGATCGGCTTTTCCGGATCCGTGATGTTGAATACGTGAGGGTCGTGACAGGTGTAACAGGTGAACTTCTCGCCCTGTTTCGTCACGTGCACGCTCTTGGTGAAGTCTGCCG
This sequence comes from uncultured bacterium, assembly GCA_964612295.1. Classification (GTDB taxonomy): domain Bacteria; phylum Eisenbacteria; class RBG-16-71-46; order CAIMUX01; family WJJG01; genus CAYQJL01. The sequence continues at coordinate 22,902 of CAZTDY010000022.1, forward strand.
TGATCTTGGCGACATCAAACTTCTGATCGGTCGCGTCCCGTTGGTGACAATAGAGACAGTCGAAGTAGTTGCCTTTTGCCTCGGGAAGGTGGGGGTAGACCTCCTTGCCGATCACGTGGCAGACGCGGCAGACAAGCTTCGCGTGATTCGACTCCGCGAAAACCTGGGCATCGATCCGATAGTCGATCTGTTCGGCCGGGTTGTGGAGCTTCAGGAGGTCCACCTTGAACTTGCCGAGATCGGCACCGATGGCATGGCATTGAAGGCAGTCTTCGACGGTCTGCAGCGTATCAGTGACCGCCTCCGAGGCCCATGCCGGCGCGGCAAACCACCCGGCCAGCGCAAGACAGCAAAGGAGTACGACTCGAAGATTCATATTCCCTCAGCATGACGAAGGGTCTGAGTGGAGGCCAGGCGCCCGCCCACAGATGGGCACGCGCCTGGCCGTCCAGGGTTCGGTGTTCTACAGGCCCGTGTCGTAGTCGAGCTCTTTCGGGGTGTTGATGGGGTCCCACTTGTGACCCAACAGGTCGCCATAGATCATGCCGTTCGAGCTGAACTTCAGCGTTGAAGCGTCGTAGCCGACGACGGTCATCCAGGCGGCCAGCATCGAAGCCGTCTGGCCGGACCAGCAATAGATCACGTTGCTGCCGTTGGGATCGAGGAGGTCCAGGGAATCGACGCCGATCGATCCCGGGTCAACCTGGTAGGCGCCCGTGATGTGACCATAGTCATCCCAGTCGGTCCCACCCCAGTAGCAGATCACGTGGTAGTTGTCGTAATCGGCCAACACGGTGGAATTGCTGATGCCCCGCAGCCCGCCGTCCAGCAGGTCCTCGACCCGGGTGGCGAGAATGTCGGCCCCGGCGGTCTCACCGGTGCTGATCGTCGGCGATCCGGAGAAGCTCGGCAGCGCGGGCGCGGCCGTATCTTCCCAGGCGCCGGGATACAGACCATCGGCGATCGGGTCGCCCGTGTTTACCGTCCAGAGATCGAAATCGCTGTGCCAGCTGCTCATGCCCCAGCCGAGGCTCTGGGAATTGGTGACACCGGAGAGGCGGAGAGCCATCACAGCGTGGCCGGCATTGTGACCCGTGTAGCAGACCACGATCACCGGCAGGTCGCCGGTGTTGTTCGCAGCCTCATAGGTCACGACGTCGGCGAACAGCACGCGGTGCGCACCGGGGATGTGGCCGTCTGCGTAGTCATCCACGCCGTTCCCACCCGAGGTGCCCGGGCCGTACTTGTCGCTCGTGCGGATGTCTATGATGAAATAGTTGTCGATCCCGGCTTCGAACAGATCCTGCGCCTGAATGATCCACGAACCCATCAGGTCGGGCAGATCCAGGTCGTTGTCCTTAAGATAGGTCGTGAGCGTGGTGAACTCCGTGCTCCCGCTCGCCACGTAGTCGAGCTCGGCCGGCGTCGTGGTCGGATCCCACTTGTGACCCAGAAGATCGGAGTAGATCATGCCGTTCGCGCTGAACTTGAGCGTCTTGGCGTCATAGCCGAGAACGGTGAGCCACGCGGCGATCATCGAGGCCGTTTGGCCGGACCAGCAGTAGACGACGTTGCTGCCGTCCGGATCCAACACATCGAGCGTCTCTAGCGTGAGGTCTCCTGGAGGCACCATGTACGCACCGTCAATGTAACCATACGTATCCCAGTCGGTCTCCGCCCAGTAGTTGATCAAATGGTAGCTGCTCGGGGAATTCAGCACTGTTGTGTTCGTGATCCCGCGCAGTCCACCGGAGAGCAGCGTGCCGACCTGGGCTGCAAGAATGGCACTGCCCTCGGTCAGCCCCGTGCTTAGCTCCGGCACCTCCGTATTGCTCGGCAATGTCGGAGGATCGCCGCCCGTCGCCCAGGCGCCAGGATAGTCGGCGGCCGTGTCGCCGGTGTGGGAGGTCCAGAGATCGAAATCACTGTTCCATCCGCTCATCCCCCATTTGAGGCTCTGAGCGTCCACGCCCATCAGCCGCAGGGCCATCGTGCCGTGACCAGAGTCGTGTCCGGTGTAGCACACCACGACGACGGGCAGATTGCTCGTGTTGTTGGCGGCCTCGTAGGTCACGATGTCGGCCAATGCTACCGAGTGCGCGCCCTGGATGTGGCCGTCATCGTAGTCGTCGACGCCGTTGGGGCCCGAGGTGCCCGGACCGTACTTGTCAGCCTTGCGAATGTCGATGATGAAGTAATTCGCAACGCCCGCGTCATAGACCGTCTGCGCACCGACAATCCAACTGGTCAGCATAGTGGGCAAGTCGAGACTGTTGGCGGTCATGTAGGCCACGAGCGTTTCCTGCTCCGTGTCGGTATCGCCCGGGCCTGTGGGATCAGTGCTGTCACTACTACAGCCGGCGATCAAGCCCAGTACGGCGATGACAGCCAGCGCGGGAAGGTACGTCCTCCAACCCTTCATGAGTTCATCCTCCTTCTTTCCATCCTAGAACCAAGCGTAGCCGCTTCCTAATCCTACCAAAGCACCGGAGATGTATCCGGCACGATGACAGGAGTGTTGGCCTGAATCTCTTCGGGATGTTCCTGCAGGTCGATCTCCCGCAGGAAGAACCCCTCGGCGGTTGCCGGCGAGTTGTGGCACGCGTTGCCGCAGCTCTGCCCACCGGTCGTGTCGGTCCGCGCCGTCCACCTCTGGATGTTGTGGGGCGAGGTGTATTTCCAGGTGGGCAGCGAATCAAACTCGGGCAGGTTGCCCGTGTAGCCCCAGCCCGCATAGGTGTCCCTGGCAATCGGAATGTGCCTCAGCGTGACGTATTTGTAGGGGCGATTCTCGGGAAGGGGATTCTTCCCGATCTTGAAGGTCAGATAGGACGGCCGATCGAGAGTGCCTTCCGGGACGTGGCACGCGTCGCAACTCTTGTAGTCCTGAGCGTGGCAGACGTGGCAGCTCAGATCGCCCCAATGGGTCGCGTGATAGACGTTCGCATTCTGGGTCAGCTCGTGGCAGAGCTCACAGGTGATGAGTTCATCGACGTCATACCGATGCTCACCGGAACCATAGTGCATCTCGCTACCCCAATGGCAGTTGACGCAGTGTTTTCCGCCGAGCACCGAGTTCTTGCGGTAGTGGATGTCGTAGGTGTAGCCGGGGATCTCGTCATTGTGCTTGCCTCGGTACTCCTCACCGATCCGGCTGCCGTGGCAAGCGACGCACTGATTGATCATCGACGGGGTTTCTTCGAACCGATGCCCCGCGATGAACCCGCCCTCCACCGAGTGCGGTCGGCTGATGTGGCACTGTCCGCACGTGGTGTGGCATTTGTTGCAGTTTTTCTCGAAGCCGGGCTCGAGATACGGATCCCCCTCGAGCGAGTGACCCACGCGCGCGGCGATCATCGTGCGATAGCCGGTCAAGTTTGAATGGATCGAGGTCGGGGAAGCCGCGACGATTGCCTCGTGGCAGTTGCTCCCCCCACAGGACTGCTCCGGATTTGCGGACGGATCGCGGATGACGCCATCCATAGCGAGGTCTTTGTTGTCGACGTCCGTTCCACCATGACAGACGATGCAGCCGATCTGGCCGTGCGTCGAACCGAGGAAATCCTGTCCGCTATTGCCGGCTATCGAAACCTTTTCCCACACTTCCAGCGGGGCAACTTCGCCGCCTCAGCCCTCGCCGGACCCTTCACCTCCTCCGGAACTGGTGTCCGGCGTGGCCGTGGCCTGGAGTCGTGCATCGTCCGTGTGACAACCGATGCAGTTCGTCGACGACACGGTCTGTCCCGGGTCATCGCTGACCGGGTCAGACGAGTTCGAGCAGGCGATACCGATCATGACCAGGACGGCTGCCAGGGCCACGAATCGGAACATTGTGCTGGTGTCACTCATCGGTCTTTCCCCTCAGTTCTGAGGCCAACAGGGATGACGTCTATCGTTGCATGCCGCGCAGGAACACACCGACGTTGTTCGTCACGGCTTTTTGCGGATCGAACTCCTCGTATCCGAATTCCGGCCAAAGGAAACAGCTCACGGAACAGTCCATGACCATTCCGATGAAGGAGCGGGCGGTGATGTGGGTATCGATCGAACGGAGATCACCTTGTTCCACGCGCTCCTTGAGTTCCTTCTGAAGGAAATCGACGAACGGTTGCCGCCAGGCACGAAAGAGCGCACGCGCCTCGGGCGATCCCTGCAAGGTCCCGAACAGTAAGAGGCGGTTGATCTCCGGGTCGCGGGACCCAATCGAAAGGATGTGAAAGGCGAGAGCCTTGAGTAACTCGCCGATCGATAGGTTCGGCTCGAGTTGTTCAAGAAACGCGTGGATCTGGAGGTGTTCGATCTTGTCTTCGACCACGCCGAGGTAAAGCATCTCCTTGCTGGGGAAGTGGCGGTAAAGCATGGCCTGATTGATACTGCACGCGTCGGCGATGTCCTTGATCGTGACGCCGGCGAACCCCCGGCGGGCAAACAGCGTTGCGGCAATGGCGAGGATCTGCTTTCGTCGGTCAGCGGCCGTTAGACGGACTCGCGACCGTCGGGGTGATTGAGTGGACAACGACTCTTTGACTCCATGTTGCACTTCTCTTGACCTCTCTGACATCGACTCCCCGTGATGCAAGTAAGTAAGTACTTACTTATTTTATCGGCCCCACGGGGTCGGATTCAAGCCAAACATCAACACATATTGTGATGTTGATTATTAGGCTGGGCCGCGACCACCGGGAACCTCTCGATACGCCTCGCTTTAGAGGCTCCCAACGCGTAGAATAGGCCGAGGTTTGAAGCTGTAACTCCATTCAGATCAAGATGATAGCCGTCATTCGCGAGAGAGTCTCGATGAGCAGAGCCCGCGCTCACATCCTACTGGTCGCCTGCCTGGGCTTCCTCACAGGGTTTGCCGCTCTAACTCCTTTTGTGGAAGCATGTTCCGCTGGCGATCCGCCCCAATCCGGGGGCCGAACCTTCACCGACGCGCTCGACCGAACGATCACCTGGAGCACCGCCCCCGGCAGGATCGTCTCGCTTTCGCCGAATCTCACCGAGATTCTCTTTGCCCTGGGCCTCGAACCAGAGTCCATTGTGGGTGTTACGAGATTCTGCGACCATCCGCCGGAGGCCGGGCAGATCGACGTGGTCGGGGGGATCGTCGATCCCAACCTCGAGCGGATCGCCTCCCTCGAGCCCGATCTCGTCCTGGCCACCCGGGGGGTACCGCTGGAAACCATGACTTCTCTCGAACGCCTCGGCCTGCCCGTCTACGCGCTGGAGACCCGGGGTGAGATCGATCAGATCCTCACCAACATCCGGTTGATCGGGGCGGTCACCGGCCGCCGGGCCGCGGGGGAGAAGCTGGCGGACACGTTGCAGGGGCGGATTGATCGGCTCACGGCCCGCCTGCAAGACGTGCCGGCCGCCGAAAGGCCCCGCGTCTACTATGGAGATCTCGAGGGCCCCCACTGGACAGCCGGACCGGGGAGTTTCATCCACGCGCTCATCACGCTTGCTGGAGGGCAGAACATCGCTGCGCAGGCGCCGGCCGCCTGGACGCCCTTGAGCCTCGAGACCATCGTCGCCGCCGATCCCCAGGTCTATCTGGGCACGTTCGATCCTGCGGCGGAAAGCGCCGACGAGGCGCGGGCGCGGGCCGGTGATCTTCTCCGGAACCACGAAGGTTGGCGCGCGACACGCCTGGGCAAGGCGACCAGTCCCCGAATCATGATGGTGGCCACGGACCGGCTCCAGCGCCCCGGCCCGCGGGTGATCGACGTGCTCGAGGAGTTCGCCCGCTTCTTGCACCCGCACTGCTGGGAGAAGAGCACGGGGGAGGGCGGGAGATGAGCGCGGGATCCCCGGGAAGGTCGCAGTGGATCTGGTTGCCGCTCGCCGCGCTCCTGCTCTTTGCCGCGATGATTGTCTCCCTCGGTAGCGGAAGCGCGGCCGTGGACACTGGAGATGCGGTGCGGGTTCTGCTCGCCCGATTGCGGGGCGCGCCGGTGGAATCGCCGGTCGATGGTATCGTCTGGGACATCCGCCTGCCGCGCGTGCTGCTTGCCGTCCTCGTGGGCGCCTTGCTCGCGGTCTCCGGCGCGGTCATGCAGGCCTTTTTCAGAAACGTCATGGCTGGCCCCTACCTGGTCGGGGTGAGTTCCGGGGCCGCCTTGGGCGCGGTGCTCGCCATGATCCTGGGATGGGGCATCCATTTGGGGACCTTCAGCACGGTGCCACTCAGCGCGTTTGGGGTGGCCATCGCGGTGGTGGGCTTAGTATACGCCCTGAATCGACGGCGGGGCAGGGTGCACACCGAAGGGCTCCTTCTGACGGGCATCGCCATCTCCGCTGCGATCTCCGCCCTGGTCGCGGTGATCGTCCTGATGAGCAGGGACGCCGTGCAAAAAGTGCTCTTCTGGCTGCTCGGCAGCCTCGCGGCAGCTCGTTGGGACCACCTGGAGATCGTGTTGCCGTACGCGGTCATTGGCCTGGCTGTCGTCTGGTGGCGGGCCCGGGACCTGGACCTCTTCATGTGGGGCGATGTGACCGGTGCCGCCCTGGGCGTTCAGGTCGATCGCTCGCGCACCATCCTGCTCGCGGCCGCCTCATTGATGACTGCGGCAGCGGTGGCGGTTTCGGGTATCATCGGGTTTGTCGGGTTGATGGTGCCGCACATGGCCCGGTTCCTGATGGGGAGCACCCACCGCCGGTTGCTTCCGCTGGCGGCCATGTTGGGGGGCGTGTTGCTGTTGCTCGCCGACCTGCTCGCGCGGACACTCTGGGCGCCGACCGAACTCCCGCTGGGGGCGATCACGGCCCTGGTGGGCGCGCCCTTTCTGGTGTATCTGTGCACCCGCTCGCGGCGCGGGTAGGCGAGGACCTCTTCGAGGAGTTGACGTGGGGATTCTGAAGATCGCATTCGTGGGAACCCACGGGACGGGCAAGACGACGCTCTGTTACGAGCTGGCCGCCTGGATGAAGAAACGCGAAGCGCGCGTCGACATGGTGCGGGAGATCGCCCGCCGGTGCCCGCTGCCGATCAACCAGGAGACGACCCTCGATGCGCAGACCTGGATCCTCCACAGCCAGATCGCCGAAGAGATTCAGCTGGCGAACGAACAGGACGTTGTCATCTGCGATCGCAGCGTGCTCGACAACTACGCGTACCTGGTTCAGCGGATGGGGCCTCAGCCGGTCATCGATGACCTTGTCCGGCATTGGATGAAGACCTACACCCACCTCTTCAAAGTGCCCATCGTGACCCCCCCGGCCTTTGACGGCACGCGCGACACCAGTCACGCCTTCCAGCTCGCCATCGACGAGCAGGTCGATTCCCTCGTTGACCGGTTCGAGATCGAGGTTCTCCCGCTCGATCCGCTAGGCCGACCTCAGTGGGTGGAGGTGGTTGCCGACGCGATCGGCGCGCCACCGAAACCGCCTCAGATGGGCCTCTTCGCACAAGCCACGAAAGAACCCCCGGAAGCCTAGGCTCCCAGGGGTTCTTGATTTGCTGTCGTTCTAGATGCGGGCGCTACGCTTACGGTGCCGCTGAGGAGCGGCGCCGGAATCGATCGATCTAGGGCCAGATCCAGACGTTCTGCAGCACGAAGCTCGTGTACTTGACATCATCGAGCTCTTCGCCCAGAGCATCAACACCACCGCCGTCGGTGCACATCTGAACCTCGACGATCGTCCGGAAGTTCTTGGCCCACCAGTAATCCACCCCAGGGGTGATCTTGGTCTTGCCGTCGTTCTTGCCAACACCGGCGTCGGTGTTGGGATCCCACGAGCTGAAGCCCACGTGGAAACCGAAGTCCTTGGTGACCTTCAGGAGCGCCTTCACATAGAAGTACTGGAACGAGTACCACTCGTAGTCTTCCCAGGTATCGTCCACCTCGGCATCCTTGGCGCCCAGCGCCCAGTTGTCACCCGAGCCGAACTCGGCCTGGCCATGGAAGTGCATCTCTTCGCCGATCGGGGCCTTGTACTGAACGTCCGCACCGAAAGCCATGCCGCTATTGGACATGTACTCGGTGTCGCCGTCGTCAACGTAGACGCCCTGCCCAGAGCCGGGAACATTGGTGTTATCGCTGCCGCCCTCCGGGAGGCTCTGCATGACGACGTTGGCGCCGATCTCGAGGCCCTCGACAGGCGGCGAAACCACAACCCGGAGGCCCATGGTCAGGGCCGGGTCCTGATTCGCCACGTTCATGTTCGCGCCCTCGCCGTCGTAGACGCCGAAGTGAGCCTTGAACATCTCGTGCTTGTAGAAACCCTCGAGACCATAGCCGTACGCGGCGTAGCCAAGAGCGGAATACATGCCGCTCACATGGCGGTCGGCCGTGAGCTGGCCAGCCGTCGAGTACAGGGTCTCGAGGCTGAACGGCATCTTGTCCCGGCCCATCCGCAGCGCGAACTGGTCGGACAGGACCATCTGCATCCAGGCATACTGCAGTCCCTGCCGTCCGGGCTGGGAGATGTCGGTCTCAACCCGCCAGCCGATCTTCTTCACAATGGCGCCGCCTTCGACCGCACCGGTAAAGACGAACCGGCAGTACGCCATTCCAAAGCCCATGTCGCTGGCATTGTCCTCGCCCTGATCAATCATACGGAAGTTGGGAGCCATGTAGCCAAACAGCTTGACTTCATCGCAACCATCGCAGCCGCCCGCATAGGCCGAACCGGCCGCAAACGTCATTGCCAAGATCACCAGGAGGATCTTTCTCATTGCACACCTCTCCTTGATTTCAAGTCCCACGCCCCCCGACAGCTCCTACCTCACATGTTGGCTGTGGGGGTCGTTGCCTTGCTCGGAAGGAGCTTTAACTCCCGCGCCTTCCCTGACACTTCATCTAAGTCGGTATCGAGTGCTCTCCCTCTGTCTCGATTCCCGGCTGCGCTCTCCAAGTGACCGGTGACAAAACCCCACGCCAGCTCGGGTCGAGCACACACGAGAACCTCTGAAACGGAGCGAGGGCACCTCGTTTCCCACCCTTGACCAATCGCCGGGGATTCTCTGGCTTCCTACCATGCCCGTCAAGGATAAATGGCCGGGATAGAGCCCTCTCCACGGGTCCCCAAAGAGGGGGGAGGGGCTAGGTAACAGATTGATTTCAAATAAGATAGGGAGATGACGACGGGCCAGGACATGGTGTTCTTCCCCCCGCCCTGCCGGCTCGAAAAGGGGCGGAAAGGACAAAAAGGGCCCCCGGGCAAGGATTTACCCGGGGTCCGGATCGGTCTGTCTAATTGATTATATTAGCGTCCCTAGTCCTGGATCCGTACGCACCTGAAGCCAAGGCCGTCGTACATACGATCGGGCTTCGTCGAAAACCGGTAATCGCAGCGGAGTTCGTCGGTCGGGCTGCTCCAGGACCCGCCTCGAAGCACGCGGGACTCCAACAACACTGGCCCCGCTGGATCGGTGACCGCATCCGCCCCATCGTACAGGGCGTACCAGTCGTTGCACCACTCGAACGCGTTCCCCGCCAGGTCGAGGATGCCGAGGGCTGAAGCCCCGGCTGCATAACTGCCCACATCGGCGGGCGCGCCGAGAACCGAGGCGAAGTTGCCGTCCACTCCTGCAACCGGCGTCTCGTCACCCGACGGATAAACCTGATTGGTGTTGTAGCTTGCCATGTATTCCCACTCGGCCTCGGTCGGCAGGCGCCAGCCCTCCTTCGTATAAGGCTCGTAGGCGATGGTCTCGCTTTCCCAGGTGAGAGGATCGTAGGCTTCGACATATCCGTCTAAGGCGCTTCGGGCGTTGCAATAGATTGCCGCCCCATACCAAGAGATATGTGAAGCGGGCCAGTTCTCACGGAATGGCGTGGGCGTGAAGCCGGCTACGTCCGAGTACTGGATTCCGTGGGTCACGTCGACCAGCCGTGGGGCACAGTTCAAGAGGCGCGCACCCGTGCCGGTGTGGATCACCAGCGTATCATTGGCGACGTGAATCCACCCCTGGTCCAGCGCCCAGTTGAAGGCTTCGCAAACCTGGATGTTGGTGGTCTCGAGCTTGTCCACCTCAAAAGCGTGAGTGAGCGTGACTTCGTGAAGCGGGCGCTCATCCTGCGCGGAGTAGGGACTGGCGTTGCCCATGTCGAAAGTGCCCGATGGCACCGTGATCGTCTCGTGGGTCACGGAGGAGGACGCGTCGACCTCCGGCCCATCCCATTCACCGGGGTTCGGGAGGCGGGAGGTGTTGTCCTGTCCGTCGGTGACCGAGAAGTAGTAGGAATAGGACCCGGCCGGCAGCTGGATGGCGTGTTCATAGAGCTCGTCACCAGGCGGATCTTCGGGCAAATGCGTCATGGCGTAAGATGAATCCGCGATGACGACGACCGGGGTTTCCGAGGGGAGGTTCTCGGGATCGGGGACACGCCAGGTTACCTGGAACACGAACGCGGTCTCTGTACTGCCCGTGGGGTGGATCAGTCGGCCGGCCATGAGGATGGGATCTCCCGCGTCGGCGGGGAGTGACACGTTGATGCTGCTCGACACCTCGGAGAGGTTGCCGTCGTTGTCACTCGTACGAATGGCGAAGAAGTAGGTCGTGCCGGGCAAGAGGCCCCCGACCGTCGCCCTCTCCAGTGAGCGAGGCACCGACGGTGGCTCAAGGCCCACCACCGGCGTGGCGTTTTCGAAATTGTCTTCGTCGATGATGGAGGTTGAGTGGCGCAGATCATAGACGGCGGCGTTTCCGACCATGCCGTCATCGCCCGGTGCGCGCCAAGACAGGGCCACCGTCGTGTCGGTCACATCTCCGAAGGTCAGAGACGTGTTGGCCGGCGGCGTGCTGTCGGGTGGCCGGATGGGGCTGTCTGACTCCGTGGCACACCCTGCCAGGAGGCTCAGCGCCACGGGGAACAGGGCGAACACCCCGAACAGGAGAATGATGTTATTACGTGAACGAGTCTGCATTGCGTCGGTTCCTCCATCGCCGAGTGCGGTGAACACCGCAAATCTCCAGGCTAACCCCCCCATGAAACCGCATATGCGGGCTGGGCGTCAAGGGCCGAGCATGGCGGGTGCCAGAGGGCGATCCTTTGCGGACTGGCCGCCATCGTCACAAAGCGTGCCGAACCCCCTTTTTCCCAGGGGGCATCAAAGACTAGAATAGGCCTCTTGGTGGTTCGTGACCGGACCAGAAGTGACTCCAAATGAAGGGGAGGAGAAAAGCTGTGGGCATTCAGTTCCGAAACACGATGTCGGGCCGTCTGGAGGAGTTTTCGCCGCAGGAAGAGGGCAAGGTGCGGATGTACCACTGCGGCCCCACGGTCTATGACTTCGCCCATATCGGCAATTTCCGGGCTTTTCTGTTGGGCGACCTCCTCCGCCGGCTCTTCGAGTTCCATGACTACGACGTCGCCCAGATCATGAATATCACCGATGTTGGTCATATGACGGTCGATACGGCAGATGCCGGAGAGGACAAGATGGCCAAGGCCGTCGAGCGGGAGAAACGCGGGCCGGCCGAGATCGCCCGGTTCTACGAGGAGGCGTTCTTTGAGGATCTGGACGCGCTGGGCATCCGCCGGGCCACCTCCTATCCGCGGGCGAGCGAGCATGTCACCGAAATGGTGGATCTGACGAAGGCCCTGTTCGAGAAGGGCTACGCCTACCAGGAAGGCGACACCGTTCTCTTCGACATCTCCAAGTTCCCATCCTATGGGCAGTTGTCCCGGAAACGGATCGAGGATCTGCAGGCCGGCGCCGGGGGGCGCCTGACCGACGAGATGCTGGCCGGCAAGCGCAATCCGGGGGACTTCCGGCTCTGGAAGGTCGACGCCGGCCATGTTCTTCAGTGGGAGTCACCCTGGGGGCCCGGTTATCCGGGTTGGCACCTGGAGTGCTCGGTCATGGCCCGCAAATACCTAGGGGACACCCTTGATATCCACACCGGGGGTGAAGACAACATCTTCCCGCACCACGAAAGCGAGCGGGCCCAGATCGAACCGATTACCGGCAAGCCGTTTGTGCGCTATTGGCTACACACCAGACATCTGATGAGCGAAGGCACCAAGATGTCGAAATCGCTCGGCAATTTCTACACCGTACGCGGCCTGGTGGACGAGGGGTTTGATGCGATCGCCATCCGCTATCTCCTGATCTCGGCCCACTACCGCGCCCCGCTCAACTTCACCCGGGAAGGACTCAAGGGAGCCTGGGAGAGCGTCACGCGGATCCGCAACTTCGTTCGCCGCATGGAAGAGGCGGCAGAGCAGCCCGCGTCCGGGCAAGCCGAGGACAAGCCGATGGCGGACGTGGCCCGCGTATTCTTGGATCAGTTCACCGAGTCGGTCGACGACGATCTCAACCTGTCGAAGGCCCTGGGGCACCTGTTCGACTTCATGCGTGAGGCGAATCGGCGGGAGGCGTCGGGGGATGAGGCACGCGAGGCCGCCGGCGCCATCCGGCGGGTCGACGAAATCTTGGGCGTGCTGCAGGAAGAGGCGGCCGGTGAAGATGATGCCCGGATCGATGCGCTCGTGGCCGAACGCGTGGAGGCCCGGAAATCGCGCGACTTCGCGCGAGCGGACGAAATCCGGGACCAGCTATTGGCCGAAGGCATCGTGATCGAAGACACGAAGGGCGGACAACGCTGGTACCGGAAGTAGCCGGAACCTACTTGTTTATGTAGGCAACGTGGAGATCGAACTCGTCGGTTCCCGCGACCAATGTCGCCTTCCAACAGATCGCATTCTTCGGGTAGCCGACCTCATGGCCCTTGCCGGTGATCACGCTGGGCAGCGCGACCATGAAGCCGAGCGTGGTTCCGAGCAACGCGTTCTTTGCGCTTCCCGCGATCATGTTGATGAGCTCGCCGACGCCGTCCTGGATGTCGCCATCTTCGAGATCGTTGGGTCCCATGCCGAGCACGGCGCAGACGATCACGGTGGCGAGTTCTTCGGAGAATGAAACACCGACGAAGGCTTCGGTGTGTTCGCCGGTCAATCCCATGACGGCGGAAACGTCACCGCTGAACTTGTCGCCCCCGGGGTGCTCGATGCACTGAAGAGCTGGTGTGAGGCCCGCCATCGTTGACAGGGTGGTTATGGCTCCCTGGATGAACGGCTGGAGGAATTCTTGTTTGAGTTTTTGCGCAGCGCTCGCGTCCACGTGTTGACTCCCTAGTTCAAGACCCTGGTGGTTGTCTGAATTCCTGATGGCGTCCCGGGCTAGGCAGCCTCGGCCCCACCCATAACCTCGGACCGATCTGCTTCCTCCTTTAGGTCTTCAAGCATTTGAGGAACCTGATCGACGGAAAGACCCAGATCGTGCCACGCACCCACACTGAAACCGTCATAGAGACCTTCGACCGTATCCCCGATCGACTGGTTCACACAGATGAAGTCGGCGAGGTGAACGAGTTGCGTCACGGCGCGGTTCTCCATTGCGCTGCAGTCGGGGTCATGATGCCAGGTCACCGCGTCCACCGCCCGCTCCGGCAGCGACCAACTCTCGAGCAGCGCGCCGCCGATCTCCCCGTGGTGGATCCCCAGGGTCTCCACCTCGGCCTTGGCCATCGGGACCAGCTCTTTTTCCGCCAGGGCTTTGGTGCGGGCAAACAGCTCGGGGAAGAACTGCTCCATGATGAGCATGCCGATGTCATGCAGGAGGCCCGCCACGAAGGCGTCCTCCAGCTCGTCCTCCGAGAAGAGGCTTGGCTTGCTGGTGTATTTGTCGAAGATGCGAGTGACGGACGCCACGGTTAGACAGTGACGCCAGAAAGCCGGATGGTTGATGCCGCTGCCGTATCCATCAAACGCTCTGATGATGGCGGTCGAGGTGCAGATCCGTTTGACCTCGTTGAATCCCAGCCTGACGACAGCGATCGGTATGGAGGAAATCCGCTTGCTGAACCTGCCCCGATAGATCACGGAGTTGGCCACCCGAAGCACGGACGCGGTAAGAGCGGGGTCCCGGCGGATGATTGCCCCGAGGCGTTCGGCGGCCGTGTTCTCGTCACGCATTGACTCTTCGATTTCGAACAGCACGCGGGGCATCGTCGGCAGGTAGGCGATGCTGCCCAAGGTTCGCAGCAATGATTCACGAACGCTCGGCATTTGTCCTGCCCTCCTTGTCTTGAGGTCTAGCAGCCGCTAGGCCGCATTGCTCAAACACTCCAACATCCTGGTTACCAGATCCTGCTGCGTGCAATCGCGCGCCAGCGTGTCGGCCGCGCCGGCCCGTACCGCTTCGAGCGCCTCTGACTCACCGCTTCCCATCATCAGCAGGAGGATGGGAATTCGCGCGTATCGTTCGCTGGATTTCACCTGTTTCAGCGTGCTCTGACCACCCGCGCCGGGAAGATCGCCGTCGATCACGATCAGCACGACATCGGGATGATAGGCAGGAAGCAGGAGCATCAACTCGTTGCTACTCTGCGCTTCGAGAATCGCGTGGCCCAGCACCCCGGAGGCGCCCCTCAAGGCGTGGAGGATTGGCTCGGCTTGGCTGGCGGCAAGGATGGTCATGAGCGTCTCCGATACACACTGAGTTGTTCGCCCGGCGCAGACTCAAACGCACCCGATTCAGGAAGGGTCTCCCCCTCGCCCAATACTAGAAAGCCGCCGGATGCCATGGCAGTGGCAACATTGGAGAGAAGTGCTTGCTGCGTCGCCGGCGCGTAGTACTCCAAGACATTTCGCAGGAAGACGAGGTTGAACGGACCAGCTCCAAGATCGGTGACCGGATCGAGGAGATTGTGCTGACGGAAACGAATGGCCTCGCGCAACGAGTTCTGAATACTGAAAACCATCCCATCGACGCGGAAATAGCGCTCGCGAAGATCGTCGGCCAACCCCCGTTCCATGGTCCGGGGATCGTAGCGTCCCGCGACAGCCAGGAAGAGCGCCGCAGGTGACACATCGGTCGCGACGATGTCATAGCAGGGCGGAAACTCCGGCGATGCCCCGTTGCGCCTATGCCGCTCGAGAATCGTCATGCCGATCGAGTAGGGTTCCTGGCCGGTGGAACACGCCGCTGACCAGACACGAACGCGGCCGTCTTGCCCGCCGCCGAGGCTCTTCTCCAGTGCTGCCAGGAGTTCATCCAGAGCAATGAAGGTATCCGGGTCGCGGAACCACCAAGTCTCGCGCGAGACCAGAGCATTCACCAGTTGGTCGCGAACACCATTCTGCGGGTTGGAGGCGCAGGAGATGAGATCATCGAAAGTGTGAGCTTCAATGCGAGCCATGACCCGGGCGATGCCCTCCTGCGCCGGACCGAGCAAGGCGTCCCCAATGCGTAGACCGCACTGGGCCTCCAGCAAATCACAGAGTTGCGCGTGCTGGGCGGTTGTCATGTTGTTCTCAGCCTTCATCTAGCTATGCTTCCTGGTTCCGGCCACCGCCAAGGGGCAAAACGGTCAGGCCGCCTTGCCCGTGGCAGAGGCGTACCCCAGGAGACCTCGAGCGATCTCCTGCAACGGAAGAACTCGTTCGGCACCACCACATTTGATTGCTTCTTTGGGCATTCCGAAAACGACGCAGGTTGCCTCGTCCTGAGCGATCGTGTGAGAGCCCTTCTCCCGCATGGCCAGAAGGCCCTCGGCCCCGTCCGCTCCCATGCCGGTGAGAACCGCGCCGACCGCCATCCGGCCCGCCTCTTCCGCGATCGACTTGAAGGTGACATCCACGGCCGGCTTCTGGAAATGCACCCGCGGACCCTGGGCCAGCTTCAGACGGAAATTGGTCCCGAATCGCTGTAATATCAGATGAGAATCTCCGGGGGCCACGAAGGCGTGACCGGGGGTCAGGGTGTCTCCGTTCTTGGCCTCGGTGACTTCGACGGCGCAGGTTCGATCGAGCGACTCGGCGAACGAGCGCGTGAAGCCGGGTGGCATGTGCTGAACGATGACCGTGGCGGGAGCATTGGCAGGGAAGTCCCGCAAGACGGTCTCAATGGCTCGGGTCCCTCCGGTCGAGGCTCCGATTGCGACGAGCCGGTCCCGGGGGAACAGATTGGGTGACAGTGCCGGTGCCGGCCTGCTGACGAGACGGGGTCTGAGTTGGTCGAGACTGGCCGCGGCCGCCGCCTTGATCTGTCGGGCGAGAAGCTCGGTTACGTCGCCGACGCTGTGGGCGGATCCCGGCTTCGAAAAGACATCGACCGCTCCGAGCCGCAGGGCCTCGAGGGCATTCCTGCTTCCCCGGGCAGCAACGGAGCTGAGGATGATGACCGGAATCGGATGGTGATTCATCAGCTTCTTGAGGAAGGTCAGCCCATCCATCTTCGGCATCTCGATGTCCAGAGTAAGGACATCCGGCTTGAGCTTGACGATCAGTTCTCGGGCCACATACGGATCGGGCGCCGAACCAACCACCTCGATGTCCGGATCATTGGCGAGGTGCTTTGTCAGCATGTGTCTGACGACCTGAGAGTCGTCAACGATCAGAACCCGGACCATCTTCTCTCCTTCCAACCGGACGACTAGGCCGCCGAGCTGGCTTCGTCATCGATCCACAGGCGCATCAGAACCGGGTGACCGTCCGCGTCCAACCAGGTCTCGACAGACTTGTTCCCCTCGGGCAAGGGAGTCAGAGATTCGAGGGTGCCCGGAGGAGTCAGGTCGAAGACAGGCTCTTCCCCCGCAATCTCTGTCAGCAGATTGCCGCAAAATATGTTGAGGGCCTCCTTCAGTGCATCCACGCAGGCCGCGTTGGCATCGGGCGAGTCCTCGTCCATGCCCAGCATATTGGCCGAGATCAACATGCCCAGCTCGCGCTGCGCCCAGAGTTCGCAACGGCCGTTGACCGGACCCCGGAACTGCAAACCGATGCCCAGTGGGGTCCAGGCTCCTTCGGCCACCGGCTCCTCGCGCGGCAGGGCGAACACAAAGGCAGTGTCCTCGAGAACGCGAGCAGCAATCTGCTCAAGCGCATTCTTGGTCAGATTCATTTCCCCAATCCCCCACAATAGACTTGAGCATGTCGCGGACATCTTCCGGGGTGAAGGGCTTGCGAAGGTACGCCTTCACGCCCAGTGACCGGAGTTCATCAATCCGGGTTTGGCTTCCCTCGGTCGAGATGACCACCACCGGGATCTGCTTGAGCACGGGGTCCTGCATCATTTGCTCGATCATCTCGACGCCGTTCATTTCCGGCATGTTGATGTCGGCGATCACGATGCTGAAGGGATCCTTCTCCATGAGGAGAAGGGCGCGCATTTTCTTGAGCCCGTCAGCGCCGTTCTCGGCCTCGACGAACGAACGAATCGGGACGCCGGCCATTTCCAGCGTGCGCCCGATCATCTTGCGCGTCACTTTCGAGTCGTCGACAACCAGGATGTCAAATACCATGATCAGTCTCCCCGATTCACGCTGCCCATTCCTGGAACTGCGCAAGCGCGGCGGCAACCTCAGCGCAGAGCGCCTCGAAGGACTCGCGGCTGATGCTGAGGCGTTCGCATGCGCCTGGGTCACCGGCCAGGTTCATGCCCTCAAACCCGAGGCCGGACCCAATGGTCTTGGCGATCAGGTTGCAGACCCGGACGACGTCGGTCGTCCGACAATCCGGGTCATTCACTTCGTGGTGATTGGCGACCGCCAAGGCGATTTCATCGCCGAGGTTCCATTCCTCGACGACCTTTGCACCGAGGGCCGCGTGTGAGAAGCCGAGCACGTCAAGCTCGGCCGCATAATAGGTTGTGGAGTAGTCGTCAGCGTGACGGTGGATTGCCTGCTGCATCTTGGCATCCAGATGCCGGGCCAAGATGAGCTTGCCGATGTCATGGAGCAAGGCGGCCGTGAAGGACGAAGGGGGGAGCTGTTTGCCCAACCGACGCTGGAGCGATTCCGCCGCCAGGGCAGCAGCCACGGAGTGGACCCATAGCTCGTTTTCGCCGAGGCCATACTGGGGCAAGGCCGGCTGCATACTTCCCCGCACGTGGGAGCTCACCGAGATCTCGAGCACCTTTGCGAACCCGAGTCTGACGACGGCATCCTTCACGTTCTGAATCCGATACCGGGCCCCCGACATTGGTGAATTTGCGTACCGTAGGACCGTGGCCGTCAGGGCTTGGTCAAACCGGATGGCGGTGACGATCTCCGCGAGATTGGGGTCATCGAGCGACATGATCTGGGCCACCTTTGCGGCCGCGGCAGGAAGAGGCGCAAGCGCCTCGAGTTCCTTTGTGAGGTCTTCAAGACTGATCACAGCTCTATCTCCTGTCCTTGGACAACCAACCAAGTTCGTCCGGATCCGATATCCAAATACATGGTCCGTGAAGCCCTGCCGCCGACGTGCTCCTTCTCTATGAGCATGTTGTTCTTCCAGAAGATCTTCCGGGCCACGACCTGATTACGTTTTCCCACCGCGAAGAAGTCCTTGTCATCGAAGACCTGCGCTCCGCCTGCCATTCGGATCTTGAGCGCTCCCCGAGCGGCCCCGAGTTTGTAGGCCGTCTTGAAGAAGGTCGGAATGCCGGTGTCGGCAAACATCGCGGGATTGGCTTGGGCTTTATCCGGGTTGACGGACGATAGCGGCAACATGAAGTGAAGAATGCCCCCCACCCGGGCCTTGGCATCATAGATCGCAATCCCAATGCAGGAGCCAAGGGCGTGGGTCACCACAAGGTCCCCGGGGGCAGAAGAGAGCTTCATGTCGCCGACACCAACAACGTGTCGCATAGTTGTCCTCTGGTCGTCACCCGATTGCCGCAATAAAAGGACACTACAAAGAGACCGGCCCTCTGCCCGTTCAGGTTTCATGGCGCAAAAGGCCTCTCCTGCTTAGAGATTTCGGCTGTGTTGAGGTGCTCCTCCTTCAGAAAACTCATCCGCCACGATGGTTGGCCTGGTAGGCGCGGGGCATCAAGGTGGGCGAAACCAGCCATCGAAGACACCCACCCCGGGGGAGAGGGCGCTCTGGAGAAGGGAAACCCATCACCCGCTTCAGTTATTCGATCGAAGGAACGAAAACGAAGAGTGAACACCTCTCAGGCTGCGGGGCGTCCCGTCGAGCCCGAGTTCTCCAAAAGCATGCGCCTGTGGACGCAGGAGGAAGAGCACATGTCCCTGAAGCTGATGGCGGTAGATGACAGTCGCACCATCCGGCGCATCGTCACAACGTATGCGCGCGACCTCGATCCGGAGGTTGAGATCTTCGAGGCGGCCGACGGCCAGGAATGTCTGGATCGGTGCAATGAGTACATCCCGGACATCATCATTCTCGACGTGAACATGCCTGTCATGACCGGGGAGGAGTGCCTGCAGCACTTGCGCACCAATGACCACACCAAAGACATTGCGGTCGTTATGCTGACCACTGAATCGGAAAAACAACTCGTCGTGCGCCTCCTCCAGCTCGGGGTCCAGCAATTCATCATCAAGCCGTTTGAGAAACAGGAGTTCATCGAGAAGGTCGGAGGAGTCCTGTCGAAAATCGAAACGCAGGAGTCGGGTGGTCCGAAGACGGCGTCGACTCCCGAAGGCCCCTACATCCTCGTCGTCGAAGATAAAGAGAATATCGTCCGCACCATCCAGACTGCGGCTCAGGCAACCCACGAGGTGGTCGTGACCCCCGACGCGGGGCAGGCCATGGGCCACTTCAAGAAGCGGGCCCCGGCTCTCGTCCTGGCCAACCTCGCCATGGAGGGCACGGATGCGTTCGACCTCTTCGCTCAGATGCGAAAGGTGCCGGAACGTCAGGAGGCCCGCTTTGTGGGCATGTGTCTGAAGACGGCCAACGAGGTGATCACCCGGGCGAGGGGAACCGGCTACATTCAGATTCTGGTCAAGCCGTTTGGACCTGTGGAGGTGACGGAGGTCATCAGCGCGAAGTCGGCGAATAGCGTCGAAACAGAGACGCAAGGCGATGTCTTCATCGTGAAGTGCGAGGGGAACTCTTTTGCGTCAATGATCTCAATGATCCTCAAGGCCGTCGACGGGGCCGCGGAAGAGGGATTCATGAAGCTCTGCTTCGATCTGCGGAGCATTCCCGAGGCGAGCCTGAGCGACGTCACCATCTGGGGCGGCATCGCGGAGAAGACCGAGAGTCTGGGGATGTCGGCGACCTACACCGTGCCGTCGCTCGAGATTGTCGACAAACTCAAGGGCCTGGTGGACACGCAGAGCCTCGAGGTGATGACCGACCAGGACGAGGCCCTCGGCAAGCTGGCTGCCTAGCCTGGGCTAGCTAGCACTCCGCCGACATCGCCGGCCGAAAGACAACCTGCACGGTCAAGTCGGGGAATGCCCCTCGCGCCTGCCGCGAGAAATCGCGGCGCAGGGTTTCAGTTTCAGTCTTCGACATCCCCGGTTGGACAAACAGATCCACCACCATCCGTGCGGGACCGGTTGCCCCCCCGATAATCCGTAGATCCTGAAACGTGATGACGTTCTGGGCACCTGCGACGAACCCCTCGGTCAGCTCCCGGACCCGCGGCAGCAACGGGTGATGCTCGCTGACCGGGTCGGCGTGCACCACCACGCTTTCGTAACCCCGCTCCTCCAGTCGCCGCTCGACGGCGTCGGCAATCGTGTGCAGCTCTCCGGCGGTGAGCCTCTCGGGCACCTCAACGTGGAGCGAGATCCACCGCGAGGCCCCGTATCGATGCACGATGACCTCATGGGCTCCCAGGACCCCCTGGGCGCGGCAGGCCTCTTCCTTGATCCGGCGAACTTCTTCCTTCGTGGGCGCTTCGCCAAGGAGGTGGCTCGAGGATCTCCTCAGGAGTTGAACGCTGAGAACCGCGATCAACACCCCCACCGCCATGCCCGCGACGGGGTCCACCCACAGCCACCCCAGATGGGAGGCGCCCAGGCCACCGATGACGAGCAGGGTCGACAGTGAGTCACTGCGATGGTGCCACGCATCCGCTCGCAACGCCTCGGAGTCGATGCGCTTCGCCTGACGCATGGTATAGAAAAAAAGCGCTTCCTTGACGGCGACCGTTCCCAGCAGGGCGGCGAGGACCCATCCGGGGATGTCGAGCAATGGGGGGGTGAAGACCCGCTGGAGCGAGTTCTTGAAGAACTCAAACGCGGCGATCCCCAGAATCACCGCCAGGATGAAGGTCGCCATGTGTTCCGCTCGCCCGTGGCCGAACGGATGGCGCCGATCGGGCGGTTTGGCGGCAATCCGAAAGCCGATGAGAAGAACCAGCGACGTGCCTGCGTCGGAGAGCGAGTGGAACGCATCCGCCAGCAGTCCAATCGATCCGCTGAGCAGGCCCAGGACAACCTTGACGATGCCCAGAATCGCGTTGGTGGCCACCGAAATCCCGGCGACGCGATGACCGATTTGTGCACGGGTGACGTTGTCCATCTCTCACCGCCCAGGGTTGACAATGGTCGGCCCGGACCGCGAGAATATCCGGGCTGGCTGAACTTGGGTTCATGATTCTGCTTTCGAGTATCCACCGCAACCCAAAACCAGCATGGGGTGGATGGGTGGACGCGGTATAAGGGCTAGAGGCCTCTGTTCTTCTTTCGGAGCAGGGGCCTTCCCGTTCGATCCGCACAAGGAGGTTCGATGACCCCCCAGCCTTCCAGCGACAATCCCCAAGGGCCGCTTCCTCGAAACCCGGAGCTGGTTTTCGACCCCCAGAGGAAGAGGCAGGTGGGGCGGACCACCATCCGGGTCCGCTACGCCGAAACCGACCGCATGGGGATTGCTTACAACGCCCACTATCTGACCTGGTTCGAGATCGGTCGCACCGAATTCATGCGTTCCGCCGGCCTTCCATACCGCGAGGTGGAGAGCCGCGGCATCAATCTCCCGTTGGTCGAGACCTCCCTCCGGCTCCGCGTGCCCGTTCGATATGACGATGTCCTGGTGACCGACACTTGGATCGAAAGAGTCCGATCTCGCGCAGTTTCCTTTGCGTACGAGATTTTCCACAACGGCCGGCTCATTGCCGGTGGACAGACGACGCACGCCTTCGTTCGGGCCTCCGATAACCGCAGTGTGGCCTGCCCTCCCTGGCTCCAGGAGAAGCTCACCCCGCTTTCTGGATAAGTTGTTCTGAGATAGGCAGATCCACCCATGGGCTCCTATTTCGGCTCGTGCGCCGAAAGGTGGCTCAGAATCTGGTCCGTCGTGCTACAATACCCCCCTGGCAGGCGGGGTTCGGTGATGTGGATAACTCACCGAAGTGGGCTATGTCCGTGAGATGCGCACGGGCTTTTGCTTGACAAGGAATCGACAATCTGACAGAGATTGTCCGTCAGCAAGACGTGCGAGGGGCGGTCCCAGGGCAGCACCATCTTCAAGTTTTCCTCCAATGCCGACCCTTGTCGGGGCATCGAGCCCCAACTCAAGTATCACTGTGTGGTTAAGTCCTTTCTCCTGCCTGTGTCATGGATGACAGGGAAGGGCCGTGACCCGGGGTATGAGCTGGTTGCGCGGAGACTCGCAATCGCGATGCCACCCGGGGGTGACGTAGGTGCGTGTGGACCGGGTGTGGAAAAGGGCTTTGAGTTTTCCACAAAAGGGATGACACGTGTGGATGGCGTGTTGAACGAAGGGACTCGGGGCAGGTAGAAATGGCGAAAACGGCAACAACCGGAACGAAATGTTCAAAGGGCAAGCCGGCCAATTCGGGCCAGAAGCGGCGTGCCTCCAAACCGAAGGCTGCACAACGGTCGGGTTCGGCCGAGAATGCTGCGGCCATCCGCCTTGAGGAGCCGGTGCGAGCGCAGCTCGAGCGGGCTCTGTGCGATGACGACTTCGAGATGATGGTTGCCTCGCTTGTGGCTGTGAGCCGGCGCCGCAGCTCGTCTGAGGTCGAGTCGCTCAAAGGCTACGTTTTTCAACGCCTTCGCGAGCACCAGGAGGATTCCACCGAGCGACGGCGGATCTGGACCTGGACCCGCATGGCGGCCGCGCGGCCGGAAATCGAGGTTCGGGAGATGGCTTGTGCGCTCTTGGACGGTTTCTGGCGCGATCACCGCAAAGATGTCGAGCGGCTCACGCTCAATCTCGCCCGCGATGAAGACCGCGAAGTGCGTCAGTATGCCGCCGGGACGATGGCCCGAGTGGTCCGTGCCAATTTCCGCCAACGCTTCCGCTACTTGCAGAAGTGGTGTGCGAGCCCGGATCCGCTCGTGCGCCGGCAGGTGATCATCTCCATCGTGGGCGTGGTGGACGCCAAACACCCCGAGCGTGCCAAGCCCTTGCTGGACATGATCGAACCGCACATGAAAGACCGCGATCCCTACGTACGCCGCAACTTGGGTCCCTTCGCCCTTGGGCAGGGGATGTTGGGTGCCTACCCCGAGCAGACACTCGAACGTTTCCAGGAGTGGCTACCCATTCAGGACGAGATCGTGCGCTGGAATATCGCCACCGCACTGGCAGCGGCCGTCGCCCTCCGCCAGTGGAAAGGGGCGCTGGAACTGCTCCGCGTGCTGGCCGCGGATCGCCGGCGCTTCGTGTGGGGGGCTGCATCGACCGCCCTGGGGAACCTGGCGACCTATCGATCCCGAGAGGTTGCCCCGGTTCTGAGGCGCTGGATGCTCGATCCGCAACTCCGAGTCGCGGTTTCCTCGGCCCTGGGGAACGAGGCGCGGTAGGGCCGGAGGCAGGGAGCTAACCCGAGCCCATTCTTGACATTTGCACCTCTGACAGAGACACTTTTTAGGGGCTCATGCACGGCCGAGTGGGCCCCATCCCTTCACGGGGTGGGGTCATCCGTGGTGGACTCTAACCGAGGAGCGTCGATGCCAGCGGCAACCGGTGAAGTGAACTACCTGCGATTCGTTCTTCACGGCGAGACGGATGGAATCCTCATGTCGCGAAAGCGACCCGCCTCGCTCTCTCTTCCTGTTCCCGAGACGAAGGAGATCAGGCACCTGCTGCGGATTCTTGTCGGCAGGGGAGTCCGCAAAGTCAGGATCACCGGCGACGACCCCGGCCTGCGGGAGGATCTGCCGGAGCTCGTCACCATGGTTGCGGGACTCGACCAGCTTCGCGAGGTCGCGCTGACGACGCGCGGCATCGGCCTGGCGGGACGGATCGGCGATCTGTCCAAGCGGGGCCTCCAGGCGATCAACTTCAACCTCGACACACTCAAGGCATCTCGGTATCGCAGTTTGACAGGCCAGGCTCGCTTCAAGGATGTCTGGGCGGCGGTCGAAGAAGCCCTCGAACACAATCTACGGGTGAAGATCAACGCGGTGATTCAACGCGGCGTGAACGATGATGAACTTGCCGACTTCATCCTGTTGACGAAGAAGCAACCGATCGGCGTTCGGATCCTCGAGTGGAACACCGACACGGATGTGATCGCGCCACCCAAGAAGTTCCTGTCGACGCGCGAATCGATGTCCATCATCAAACCGCCCATGGTTCCAGCTGCTCCCCGAGCGATCGACGGCCCCGCTCTCGTCTACGAGATTCCGGGCCATCGCGGCACGCTCGGTTTCATTCCCAATGTGACGGAGCACTTCTGCCCGACCTGCAATCGGGTGGGGCTCACCGATATGGGCGAGATCTTGAGCTGTCTCTTTGGACGCGGCCTGGGTTTGATGCGCTACCTTCGCGCAACCAGCGGCACCGCGAATGCGACCGCCTTCATCGACCGGGTGCTCCGCCGCAAGGAAGTGTTGGCCACCAAGATGGCCGGCATGGGACTGTCCCTGGTGACGGAGTCGGGAGAAGCCGTGGACGCGGAAGCGATGAGCGCCGCAACCGCCGCCACGAATTAGCCCGGTCATGAAGAGTCCAGGCAAGCTAGGTGCCCTTCCGTGAAAACGCTACAAGTCGTCGGGCGAAAGAAGTCCGGCAAGACGAGCCTTGTCGTTCGTTTGCTTCCCCTGTTGCGCGCCTGCGGCCTTCGGGTCGGTACGGTCAAACATACGAGCCAGGTGCATCCCCTCGATGTGAGCGGGACCGACTCCTACAAACACCGCGAGGCGGGAGCCGAAGCCACGCTCGTCATCACCCCTGAGGCGGGAGCGCATCACTTCGGGCTGCCGGATGGAGAGCCCGAGGTCGAGGCGTTGCCCGAACGGTTTCTGAGCCACTTGGATCTGGTGCTCATCGAGGGGTGGAAGCAGCGCGCCGGGGCGAAGATCGAAATTCTGTCCGCCGACGAGGGCGGAGGGCTGCTCGATCCGCTCTTTGCCGATCACCCGGATCTGGTGGGAGTCGTGCTTCCGCCCGGGGTAGAGACCGCGCCTGACGGGATCGCCGCGCCCTCTGTCTTGGCCTGGGAAGATGCGGAGCGGATTGCCGCCTTCGTGTTGGATTGGGTCAGAACGGACTAGCACTTCCGCCACGGACTGCTAACCCCGCAGGAGCAAACCACCATCCGCCGCAATCGTCTGCCCGGTCACAAAGCCGTTTTCAGCTGAGGCCAGGAAGCCGACCAGCTTTCCAAGCTCCGGCGGATCACCCTGGCGTCCCACAGGAACCTGATTTCTGAGCTGCGCCTCGATGTCCTTCAGCTCGACACCGGCATTGCGGGCCATGGAGGCCCGCACCTCGCGGGAGCGATCGGTGTCGAAGAACCCTGGGGCGACGGCGTTGATCAGAACACCGTCCGGCCCGAGCTGGACGGCCAGATCGCGGGCGAGTCCGGAGAGCGAGGGGCGCAGGACGTTCGAAAGTGCGAGCCTGGGAACCGGACGAAAAGCGGAGATCGAACCGACCATCACAATCCGGCCGGCCGGGCTCTTGCGCAGCAAGGGAAGCGAGGCGCGTATGAGACGGATCGTGCTCATCAGGATGAGTTCGAATGCGCCCCGCCAGGCGTCATCATCATGGTCCTCGAAGTTGCCCGGGGCCGGACCGCCCGCGTTGCACACCAGAATGTCGAGCCCTCCAAAGGTCTGTTCGGCGTGTCGGACCAATGCTGGCGCCGTCGCGGGATCGGTGACATCACCGGCGAGTATCTCGGGCGCCGGGGAGAGATCCGCGCTGATCGCTGCCCGGGCGGCCTGGAGTTTTTCTTCGCTGCGAC
>CAZTDY010000023.1:0-47770 GCA_964612295.1 uncultured bacterium
AGGTCGTTCCTACTCTGAACTGTCGGCCAGAAGTCCAGGATCTGTAGGACACTAGGGGTAACGTCCAGTGTGCGAAATGGCGCTCCGGTGATCGGTCACCAGACCCCGGCCCAGCCCGGCTAGAACGGCCAGAACATGGGAATCAGCAGGACGGCCATTCCCCAGAAGATGAGGTTGAGGGGGATTCCCACCCTCGCGTAGTCGGAGAAGCGATAACCGCCGGGGGCATAGATCATCGTATTCGTTTGATAGCCGATCGGGGTCGCGAAACTGGTCGAGGCCGCAAAGGTGATCGCCACGAGGAAGGGACGCGGATCCACGCCCAGCGAGCTGGCCATCGAAAGGGCGATCGGCGACAACAGCACGGCCGCGGCGTTGTTCGACATCGTCTCGGTGAGGGAGGCGGTCAGAATGTAGAGCCCTGCAAGAACGGCCATCGGACCCATGTTCACCACGGGCGCGAGCACGGTCTCGGCCAGCCAGGCTGCAGCGCCGGTGTCGCGAAGGGCCACGCCCAGCGGCAGAATCCCGGCCAGCAACAGAATCACCTTCCAGTCCACCGCCTGATACGCTTCCTCTGGATTCAGGCAACCGGTGAGCACCATGCCGAGCGCCCCCAGCAGAGAGGCGACAACGATCGGCAACACGTTGAATGCCGCCAACCCAACCACCAGGAGCAGAATCGCCAACGCGGCAACTGCGCGGTTTCCGCGAATCCGAAGTTCGGTGAGCTCGTTGGTGACGATCAGGTCGCGCGACTGCATCAGGCTCTCAAGGCCCCCCGCGTCGCACTGCAGCAAGAGCGTGTCGCCCGGGACCAGACTCACGTTGGCGATTCGCTCGCGCACCAAACGCCCGCGGCGCTGCAGCGCCAGGACCACTCCACCGAACCTGCGAGGCATGTCGACCCTGCTGAGCGTGCGTTCGATATACCGCGATCGGGGCGGGACAAGAGCCTCCACCAGGTGTTTGCCTCCGGATGAAACCGTCGCATCCACGAGGGGGCTGTCGGCGCGCGTGTCCAGGTGAAGACTGTCGGCCAGTTTCATCAAACGGTCGGCGCTGCCGTGAAGGAGCAGGACATCCCCGGCGGCGATCCTGACCGATGACGCTCTCACCAGCGGCGTGTCGTTGCGCAGAAGCTGGATCAACCCCACCGCTCGCGCCTCCTCCGGACGATCTCCCAACCAGGTCTTGTCGACCAGCGCCGAGTCATCACGAACGGTGAACTCGGCCAGGTAGTCCGCAAGGCGATACTTGTCGATCGTCTGCATCTCGCCCTTTCGCTCCGGCAGCAGACGGGGCGAGACAATCAACAGATAGACGATCCCCACGGCGCTCATGATGAGGCCGAGCCGCGAAAACTCGAAGAGTGTGAAAGCCTCCAGGCCGTTCGACACGGCGATCGAGCTGACCAGGATGTTGGTCGAGGTTCCGATCAGTGTACAAACACCGCCGAACTGGCTGGCAAAGGAGATGGGGATCAAAACCTGAGAGGCGGAGATCTTCCGCGTCCGCGCGAGGGCGATGGCGATCGGAATGAAGATCGCCACGGTGGCCGTGTTGACGATGAATGCGGAGAGAATCGCGATGGTCGCGCAGAGGATGAGCAGAAGTTGCCCGTGGGTCTGGCCCGCCAAGCCGTCCAGCCGGCGGCCGAGCCACTCGACCAGACCAGTGCGCGCCAGACCGGCGCTCAAGACGAACATCGCGGCAACCGTGACCGTGGCGGGGTTCGCGAAGCCGAACAGCGCGGTTTCTTCGTCCATGAGCCCCAGGAGAAGCAGCGCGCCGAGCGCACAGAGCGCGACGATGTCGACCCGCAGTTTCTGGGACACGAAAAGCCCCATGGTGGCAACCACCACCCCCAGAACCAGGCCTCCCTGAAGGGTCAACATTCGGTCGCTCCTCTCGCTCGCCTGAACATGTCGAGCAGCTCACCCGAAGATTGGGTTGATCGCGCGACGGCGCACTCGACTGCTTCTAATCCTCCGGCCACATACGCACCAACACACACCCATGTCTGGGGACGGTTGCCTCGTAATGTCCGTCATGGACTCCGTTGTCTTGTTGACGCCAAAGATCCTGAACCCGCTGGGCGCCGTGGAGGCCAAGGGCCGCCCAATCGGCGGTGACCGACGCCTCCGCCCAACCGCGGTTGAACAACCCCACCGCGAGAGATCCGTCTTCCATCTCCTTGGCCCAGACTTCAGCGTCACCTTCGGCGAATCGCCGCGAAGCCTGGCGTCCCAGCGGATCTTGATTGACCTCCAGGACCTCATCGTTGGTCAGGAGACTCAGGGTGAACTCATCCAGACGAGTCATGTCACATCCGATCAGGAGCGGTGAAGCCAGCAGACACCAAAGGCTGATGTGAGTGTACTGCTCATTCGGCGTCAGCCGGGTTGGATGCAGATCGGGACCCCAGCCGACCTGCCCGACCACCAACATGTCGGGATCGTTCCAGTGTCCCGGTCCGGCGTATTGTTCTTGCCCGGCCTGGCCAAACCCGATGCCTGCCATGGAGCCCCAGGTGTCTACGATATCACCGGTCGTTCGCCAGCAATTGCCACCGGTCTGAGCTCCCCACTCCCAGACCTTGCCCATGCCGTATTGGCAGAGGCTGTACACGATATCGCGAGGCACCTTGTCCAATGCAGCGCGCATGATGTGATACGGCTGCATGAGTTCGCTGCGTTCCTTGGAGCGTGGCCTGAGCCACCACTCCCCGGGGTCCCCAAACTTGACGCCTTGCCCCCGCTGCGCTTCTTGCTCGGGGTGATAGGTACACCAGTCATACTTGAGATAGTCGATCCCCCACTCGGCATAACTCATGGCATCCTGGTCCTCGTGGTCGTAGCTCCCGAGGCAACCGCCACAGGTGTAAGGACCCGGTGATGAGTAGATGCCGACCTTCAACCCCAGGGAATGGACGTAGTCGCACAGACCTTTCATATCCGGAAACCGCGGGTTGGGTACGATGCGCCCGTGTTCGTCTCGACCGGGACCTTGAAGTGTTGGATCGTCTTCCGCTGACGGCTTCCTCTCCCAGTAGTCGTCGATGTTGATGTACTGCCAGCCATGTTGAGCCAGCTCGCTCGCAACCATCGCATCGGCGGCCGCCTTCACCTTGTCCGCATCGATCGCATGTGCAAAGCAGTTCCAGCTGTTCCAGCCCATCGGGGGCGTCAGCGCTATCTGATCCCCCACGACGATCCGAAGGTCCCGCCGGGCGCTTCCCCTCGTGTTCGTGGCCGTCAAGGTGACGTGATACTCCCCGCCCTTGGCGACCTGGCCATCGATCCTGCCTGTTTGCGGATCAACCTGGAGGCCATCGGGAAGATCTTCGGCCCCGAAGGTCATCGGCCTGTCTCCGGTGGCGGGGATCGTGAACAGGAAGGGGTGGCCGGTGCGGACGCCAAAGACACGAGCGCCGTTGATCCGAGGTTCTCTCGGGGGCTTCGGCGTGAGGATGTAGGGTTCTTCCACCGGCTCGGAAACGATGCGAGGCTTGGCTCCGGTTACCTCCAGCGTGGCCATCGCCCAATCCGCGTGGTCGTAGTGGATGTGATCGCCTGCCTCACCGACGACCAGCCTCAGTTGATTCACACCCTGTATATCTATATCCACCGGCTTGGAGCCTTCGCCACCTCTCATGATTCCGCTGGTCCAGATCTGTATTCCGTCGGCATAGATGGAGAAGGTCATGGAGCCTCGCCCTTCTCCCGCTTCATCATCGACGCCGACGATCGCCCGGAATCGCTGCGATCCGCCGGCCAGCTCCAGCAGGATCATGCTACTCGCGTGTGTTCCGATCCCGTGTTCAAAGACCTCACCACCGATGCTCAGCGGATTCCCGTCGATGGATCGATTTGCCTGAGGAGTCCCCCAGTCGGTCGTCACGTGCTGCACATCCAGTTGGCTGAGCTGGACGGTCTCTGCGTAAGCTCCGTCTGTCATGCTCATGAGTGCCCCCGTCGCCGCCAATGTGCAGAGGATACGTTTCCACATTCGGCCCACCATCCTTTCGGAATCGCCGCTCCCCGGTCCATCAGCAAGACCACTTGCCTATTCCTCCGGATCCTCTTTCAAGAACGCCCTCACCACTTTGAGCGTCTGCAGTAGCGGTTCCAGTTTGCGAAGCTCGAGAACCCACCAATCACAATTCGGCAGCTCTCTCAGCAGGCAGAGCCGATCCCGCAGTTGATCAACCGTATCGGGCGGAATGTGACCGAGCTCGTTTTCGATGTGGTAGATGTGGGCGTTCAGGAATCGATCGGATTGTGGTGCGACGAAGTCCTCGAGCGCGTATTCCTGGCTCATGACCGAGGGACTGATCTGCGCATGTCCGATGTCCAGCGTCGTCCAGGGTCCCGCCTTTCGCACGAGCTTCTCGAAGAGCTCGGGGCGGCTCGTCCATCCCCACGCCAGGTTTTCCAGACACAGTTTGAGTCCCAGGCTGTCGGCGTATCGAACCAGGTGGCTCAGACTCTCGATGGTTCGATTCCACGAGAGATCGAGCGTCGAGTCGAGCCCCAGACCAACATGGATCGTGACGACCCTGCCCCCCACCTCGGCCACCACGCGGCACACCTGGCGGAAGATGCGCATCGCTTCTTTCGCATGTTCGGCATCTGCGTTGCCGAGATCGGTCTTGTTGAAGGCGATGTGATAACGAAGCTCGAGCGGATGCAGTTGCGCAAGTCGGGAGCGCAGCGTCTGCACATCATCCGGCGATTGAGGAAGGTCGTCTCGGTGAAATGTCCAATCGATGCCGTCAAAACCGTGCCCGATAGCAAACTCGTGAAGCTCATCGACATCCGGAATGAAATTGCAGCAGGCCAGCTTAGGTTGATTCATGTTGTTTGCTCAGCCAGACGCCTGAGCCGCCCGGTGATATCCCATTGTTCGATGAGTTCCTTGGTTGAGTTGGGAACGAGCGAGACCCACTCCTCATCCTGGAGCAGCCTACGGCGCACATCACTCGCCTCGATTCCCTTTTCTTCTGCGTTCTTCTCCCATAGTACTTCGGTCTTCAGGCCAAGTCGCTGAAAACGACCCAGCTTCTCCCTGCCCCAGCTATCGTAGATGGTCAGGAAGTAGGTGGCCTCAGCCGGGAGGTAGGTCTCGTACAACTCCGGGCTTCCGATCGGGAAAGGGACGATGGTGAATTCATCGAGCCCTACGCCTGCGCCGGTCAACACGGCGCGGACCATCACAAGCCGCTCGTAGTAGGTCAGCGGATTCGCCAGGGGATCGCTCCGACTCGGATCGGCGGATTCTGTCCGGGTGTGAACCGGATCCGGGTTCGTGATGCCGACGATCAGATGCCGGCAGCGCGCCTTCCCCGCGAGCAGGTAGGCCAAGTGATCATTGTGCAAGACCTGGAAGCGGCCATGAATCACTCCAAGGTCAACCATCCTGTTCTCCACGGCGGCACTGTCCTCCTTAGTCGACCCTCTTCCACACAAGATCGTCCATCCTGCGCGATGCCGTTGACTTGTAGTTCATGTATTGGCCTTCGATCAAAGCGAAGACGATCGAGACGTCTTGGTGCGACTGTGCAACCTGAGCCGTGACGGATGTTGGGTTCGAAGATTCGACCGCGTAGGCAAAGCTCGCCGCCTCGCCTTCCCGAATGAAAGCCAGTTCCTGGGCAGTGATCCTGATCCGCAGTTTCGGCATCAGATCCCGGAGTGCGGCGGCGGATTCTGATCCGTTCACACCACCAAACTCCTGACTTGCCCCGACCCGCTTCAGAGTGCGTTCAGTTTCGACTTCCCACTCGCCGTAGAAGGTGCTCATGTCCAGGTCAGATGATTGGCCGCCGCAACCTCCAACCGTCGCCAGCAGCAGGGCCAAAAACACAGCGCGCATCGTCATCTCTTGCCTCATTCGTCGGATCCCTGCCGCCACACCTGCCGTAGCCGCCGGATCACCTCCACCTGGGTCGCGACAGCTAGACCGGCGATCGCCACCCAGGGAGCATCCGCCCAGACAACGGTCGCCAGTGCGGCCAGGATCATCAGCGACATCCGGGCCCCTTTGCTCACCCGGGTGGGCGTCCCCAAGTCTAAACCCAGGGTGCTTGCCCGGGCCGTCGAGTAGCTGATCAAGTTGCTGCCGATCAGGGCAAGGCCCCCCAGAACGGCAAGATAGGGCCAGGACCCCGAAGAGGCGCCCCGCCACAGGTAGATCACCGACCCCAGAACCATGGCGCCGTCGGTGTAGCGGTCGAGAACCGAATCCCAGAAGGCCCCGCCGGGAGATTCCCGGCCGGTTAGGCGCGCCACCTGCCCATCCACCCCGTCAAAGACCTGAGCCACGGCCCCGACCAAACCAGCCTGCCAACCCAACCGGCAGGCCAACAGGACGCCCGCCAGGAGGCCGAGGGCAGTGGAGAAGAGGGTCAGCATCCAGGGCCGTAATCCCGGTAAGCGCGCCAAGATCGGTGAGATTGGGCTGGCAAGGTGGAGCTTGATCCATCTCAGGATGAAACGATCGGTCGGTTTCGTGCGCCAATCGGCCGGGTTGCTGTTCGGAGAGCCGGTCATCATGCCGGTACGGTAGCGGTCCGGCCCGGTGAGCGCAAGCCGGCCCGAACCACCCCAAGAAAGTTCGAACATGACCGGCCCTGTCCGCGTCTTAGAAGGGGAGATGTCGCCACCCCCCCACCTGGCATCTTCCGAATCAGCACCCAATATATAATGAGCAACCTCACGGCCTCATCCTCGTAGGTCTGTTTGGAACGGTAACCGCATCTCTAAGGAGGGCTAGATGAGACTTGTGATGAACCGGCGCGATTTCCTTGCGCTATCCGGGGCGGGCGCGGCGTGTGCGGCGGCCGCTTCTCTTCCGGTTTGGGGGACCGGCTGCAACGCCTCCACATCGGGTGAGCATCAGACCTACTTCGACCAATTCGGCGTGGGGAGCAGTCTCATGCGCCGCATCTTGGACAAGGGTCTGTCCCGAGGCGGCGACTTCAGTGAGATCTTCCTTCAGCACAAGATCACTCACTGGACCGGCATGCAGGATAACCAGGTGGATCGGGCGTACAGCCAGGTCGAGCTCGGGGCAGGTATTCGGGTGCTGAAGGGCGAAGCCACCGGATTCGCCTATTGCGAGGACCTGTCCGAAATGGCCCTCCTGCAGGCGGCCGAGACCGCGGCGGCTGTGGCCGACGCCTCGGTGGAGGCGCGGGTTCAGCCGCTTCTCGCCGGCGACATCACCAGCCGCTACCCCGTCGCGATACCCTGGAGCGAGATCGGCACCGACCAAAAACTCCCGCTCCTCACGCAGGCGAACGATGCCGCCCGGGGGGTGGACGATCGCATTGTCCGGGTGACCATCTACCTGGGCGATGAGACCTCCCATGTGCTGCTCGCCAACTCCGAGGGACGTCTGGTCGAGGACGATCAGCCGATGACGATCATGTACCTGACCTGCGTGGCCATGGATGGTCAGAAGATCGAGACCGCCTCGGAGGTCACCTCCTCTCGTGACGGGCTCGGCTTCTTCACGCCTTCGCGTCTGACGCAGTTGGGACAGGTCGCCGCCGGCGATGCCATCGAGATGTTCTCGGCCGTGCCGCCGCCGATCGGTGAACACCCGGTCGTGCTCGCGGCCGGCACCTCGGGCATTCTGCTCCACGAGGCGATCGGTCACGGAATGGAAGCCGACTTCAACCGCATCGGAACCTCGATCTATTCCGACATGATCGACAAGAAGGTCGCCCATGAAGATGTGACGATCATCGACGACGGCACGAACGGCCGCCTACGTGGTTCGCTCAACGTCGATGACGAAGGAGTGGAGGCCCAGAAGACCGTGTTGGTCGAGAACGGAATCCTGCGCTCCTATCTGCACGATCGTATTTCATCGAAACATTACGGGGTCGCCCCGACCGGCTCGGGTCGCCGTCAGTCGTTTCGCTACCCCCCGAACCCGCGGATGCGCAACACCTACATGCTCGGCGCTCAGACCCCGCCCGAGGAAATCATCGCCTCGGTCGAGAAGGGCATCTACGCCGAGAAGTTCGCCAACGGCGAAGTTCGAATCGGTGCCGGCGATTTCACCTTCTACCTGACGCAAGGCCGGATGATTGAGAACGGCAAACTCACCAACTTGGTCAAGGACGCCAACCTGATCGGCAACGGACCCAAGGTGCTCGAGAATATCGACATGGTCGGAAGCGACATGACGATGTACTCGGGCGGCGGCAACTGCGGCAAGGATGGGCAGTTCGTGCCGGTGGGCTTCGGTCTGCCCACCGTGCGCGCCGGGTCGATTTCCATCGGGGGGAGGAACGCATGAGTCGAGAGTTGCTAGATCGGGTTCACGCGGTCATCAAGAGCGCAGAGACCCGTGGTGCCCAAGGAGTGCGCGCGGCGATCGGCCGCAATCGCAACAGCCGGGTGGAGTGGCTCGACGGCAAGTTGGACCGACTCCGCGAATCCACAACCATGAACCTGTCCGTCACGCTCTACGTCGACGGGCGGTATTCCGCAAGCTCCACAAGCGACCTTCGTCCGGAAGCCATCGAGGACTTCTTGGATGATATCGTTTCGAGCACACGGCTTCTGGCCGAGGATCCTCATCGGAGACTCCCCGATCCGTCGCGATACGCCGATCCCTTCGAGGGTGACTTGGGGCAGTACGATCCCAACGGGGCCGCCAGTCTGACCGGCATCGAGCGCCGGCGGATGGCCGCCGCCCTGGAGGAAGGAACCCGGTCGAGTGAGGGAGCGGACAGGATTATCTCGGTGAAGGCCTCGGTGTCGGACAACCTGTACGAAACAGTGATGGCCGCCTCCAACGGGATGGAAGGCACCAACCAGGGCACGAGCTTCTCGATGTTCGTCCGTGCGACCGTGAACGATGAGGGCGATCGCAAGCAGATGGACTACTGGTATGACGCCTGTCTGCTTCGCGACAAGGCTGTCAAGCCGGAGTCCGTTGGACAGAAGGCCCTACGCCGGGCGCTTGCCAAGGTGGGGGCCCGTCCGCGTCCCGCAGGCGAGTACGACTGCATCATCGAAAACAACGTGGCCGAGAGAGCCTTGGGCGGACTGCTTCAGCCGCTCTACGGCGGTGCCATTCAGCAGCAGCAGTCCTTCCTGGCCGACAAAATGGGGGAACAGGTCATCAGCCCCATGCTGACGATGCTCGATCAACCCCATGTCGTGGGTGGCTTCGGTTCGGCTCGCTACGACGGCGAGGGCATGGCGACGCGCCCGATGCCGATCTTCGAGGAAGGTGTCCTGAAGAACTTCTATCTGGACACCTACTACGCGAGCAAGCTGGAGATGGAAGCCACGACCGGCTCGAGCACGAACCTGATTCTCGCGCCGGGAAGCAGGGACCTCGATGCCCTGCTCCAGACCATGGGAACCGGCATCCTGATCACCGGCTTCGTGGGGGGCAATTCGAATCCCACGACCGGGGATTTCTCGATTGGGGTCGAGGGACAGTGGGTCGAGAACGGACGGCTGGTCCATCCGATCTCGGAGATGAACCTCTCCGGCAACCACCTGCAGTCCTGGAAGCAGCTTGCCGAGCTGGGCAACGATCCGTTCCTGATCTCGGACGTCCGCTGCCCAAGCTTCCGCTTTACCGGGCTCCAGTTCTCTGGGGCCTAGCTTCGGATCTGATGTTTCGGCTCTGACCCTGCTGCCACAGGATGGAGCTGACAGAGCCGGGTCACGCTAAGTGGCCCGGCTCATTGGTTTTGGCACGGGGGCTAGACCTGCGACCCCTCTTTGTGATAGTCGTTACAGCTCGCGCTACTTATGGGCAGGAGAGGTGTCCGAGTGGTTGAAGGAGCTCGCCTCGAAAGCGAGTGGGCCTTTACGGGTCCCGTGGGTTCGAATCCCACCCTCTCCGCCAGTTTTTAGCCCCCCCCGCCGTATGCTCGTCCCGTGTGCAACCCGTCTCAAACTGCGCTATGGTCAATCTTGATTGGTGATGGTTGGCCCGGCAGGGAGGTACGGATGCTCCGAATCATCCTTTTCGCGATTTTGATCTCACTCGGTGCGGCCGGCGTGCAGACCGCGGCCGCCAAGTCCTATCAGATACCGGCGGCCGACATCGAGGCCACGCTGCAAAGCGACGGCAGCCTGGAGGTTCACGAGCAACGGACCTACCGATTCCGCGATCGTTATCGCCATGCCTATCGCACCCTGCCGAAGCGGGCCGACATATCCTACGGTAACTTCTCCATCTGGGAAAACGGCCAACCCTATCAACTGGACGACAGCAAAGACAAAGGGACCTTCCGCGTCAGTGAGGACGAGACAAGCATCGAGGTCCGTTGGTTCTTCTCCGCGAAGAACGAGGAGCGGACCTTCGAGTTCCGTTACCAGGTTTTCAACCTGATCAAGCGTCACGAGGATGCGGCCTTACTCTACTATCAGTTCATCGGTGACAACTGGCGCAAAGCACAACACAACGTGCGTGTAAAAGTGAAACCGCCGCAGGCGGTCTCTCCCGAGAATGTGCGCGTCTGGCCCCACGGCCCGCTGTGGGCGGCGGGAACGACCGGGCCCGACGGTTCGCTGCTCATCACCTGCGAGAAGATCCCAGGAAAGACCTATCTCGAAGTGCGGGCCCTGTATCCTCCTGATCTCTTTCCCGAGGCCCCCCAGGTGGGCGGCACCATCGTCCCCGAGATCATGGAAGAAGAGCGCGAGATGGCCGTCCAGGCCAACGTGGATCGCGAGGCCGCCCGTGAGGCTCTCGCCCGGAAGGAACACCGATACGGAATCGGTCGCTGGCTGATGCCGGCGCTGACGCTACTGCTTTTCGTTGGGTGGTTCGTCCTCCTCCAAATCTACGGACGGCGACCCCCGATTCCGGATTCGGCCCAGCACTTCGCCGGCATCCCGTCGGACCGCGCGCCGGCAACGGTCGGCTATCTACTCAACAGCCGGCAGATCTCGGCACGCGACATGGTGGCCACCCTGCTCGATCTTGCGCGGCGGGGGTTTGTGTCCATCGAAGAGAAGACCATCGTTCATCGCGGGTTGTTCGGCAGCGAGAAGGAGAAGCTGGAGTACATCTGGACACGTCACCGCGAGGCCTGTCGCGATGGGCTGGGCAAGCTTGAGAAGCATGAGAGGATGCTCATCGAATTCATGTTCGACCGACTGGCCGGTGGCCGCGACACGATCGGCCTCAGCGAAATCGGCAAGAAGGGTAGCCAAATGCGCACCTTCTATCGCAAGTGGTCGGCGGCAGCGAAGGCCCGGGCGGTTCAGCAGCAACTCTACGATGAGCAGAGCCTGACCGCCAACATCGATCGTTATCTGGTCAGTGCGGTTGTCCTCGGTTTGAGCAAGAAACACCTGGAGAATCTGGCGGCGCAGGTTCCCAGTCACACTCTCCACAGCAGCGTGCCTTGGTATGCCATGCACGCCGCGGGCGGATCGGATTCCTCACCAGCTGCCTTCGCGGGCGCCTTCTCCGCGATGGTGGCCACCGCCAGCTCCACGACCAGCTCTGCCGCCGGAACGGGGGGCGGCGCCACAAGCGGCGGAGGTGGAGGTGCGGGCGGCGGCGGTGGCGGTGCCGGATAGGCATCAGGATGCGTTCGTCCAGGGGAGGGCTCATGCAATCGACACGGGAGGCAAGGCGGTTTGTACGAGAGCTGGTTTCCTTTGGGGAAGACCGGCTCGGTCTGGAATTCGACGGTTCCTTCCGCCGTTTCGACGACACGTCACCGACGGCCAACTGGTTGTACGCCGTGCATCGTGATCGCTTCTGCAGCGCCCACTCCAGTGGCGACACCTATCGCTTCACTTGGGACTTGAGGCAAGCTCGCCGATGGGCCCGGCGCCATCGCAAACTCAGGCACGATACCTACCTCTACAGCGCCGAGGCCCACGGAGGACGCGCCTGTCCAATCACCCCCAGCCTGCTGGCCGCTCCCTGGGCCCGCCAGGCCTATGTCGTGTTGCATGAGGCCTGGCACTCGACCCTCAGACTCGGACACATCAAGATGCCCTATCCCCTGGAAGAGGCCACCGGGCGCGTAGTGGGGGTGATGGGCGCCACGGCATTTGCCGAAGCGTGCGGTGACACAGCACTGATCCGGGAAGCGCGCAATCAAGCCCGGGACTGGAACGCGTTTGCTCGCTGGATCAATCGCTCTTATCGCAAACTCGACGGACTCTACCGGCGCCAGGCCCCGAAACGCGAAATCCCGGCCATCCATAAGGGGGTCCGTGCCGATGGCGCATCTCTGCGGGCGCGAACCATTTCGACCTGGGAGCGAGAGGAATTGACGCGGGAGATTAACAACGCCTTCCTGTTCCGCTACTATGACTACACGTGCCTCTACCCGCTTGCCGTGCGGGTCTACCGCCGGACGGGGTCGCTGAAACAAGCCATGCGGTCCTATCAGCGTGCCGGCCGGGACGGGGCTCGGGCCTATCTGCGCAAGGAGATCGCGAGACCTTGAAGAAGACGATGAAATCAGAAACACCCCCTTGGTTTGAGCTGGCCTTTGGCGCCCACTATCCGTCGCTCTATGCTCACCGGGATGATCAAACTGCGGCGGAGGAGGTCTCCAAACTGGCCGACGCCTTCGAGTTCGTGCGTCCGGGCGCGCTGACCCTCGACCTCTGCTGCGGAACCGGTAGACACGCGGTCGCCCTGGATCACCTCGGCCTGAAGCTGTGGGGATACGACCTCTCCCCCCAATTGCTCGATAGTGCCCGGCACCGTTCCGCGCTTTCCGGACGTCTGGCCCGCGGAGACATGCGTCACCTGCCCTACCGGACGGGATTTGATCTGGTGGTGAACCTGTTCACCAGTTTCGGGTACTTCCCGCAGGATACGGAAAACGAAGGCGTCCTCGGGGAGATGGTCCGGGTACTTAGGCCCGGGGGCCACCTTATCGTGGACCACATCAATGCCGCGCGGCTGCGCGCCCATCTGATCGCAGAGGACAGTCGCAGTGGGCCCGGCATTCAGATCGAGCAGCGTCGCCGGATTGACGGGCAACGGATCCAGAAGGACGTCATCATCAAGCGGGAGGGCGCTCCCGTCATGCGCTATCGAGAAGATGTTCGATTCTACACGCCGGCCGAGATGACGACGCTTCTCGAGTCGCTCGGGATGGAAGACGTTCGTTTCTGTGGGGGCTTTGACGGGGCCCCTCTGACCGAAGAGTCGATGCGCATGATCGTCACGGCTCGCAAGCGGCTTGCCTGAGCGACGGCCGGCTGGAAAGAACGTATGCTGCAGTGTGAAACCAGTGGGATCGACTATCGAATCCTTGACAAGTTCGGGGACTATTCCCTCCTTGTACAACTCGCGGAGGGCTCGCTTCCCTCAGACTTCCTCTTGTTCAACCCCGGCCACCCGGGGGAGGCCAGCGGATCGGATGATCTGAGTCGTAAAGCAGTCGCAGACCTTCTGGCCACGGCCAACCCCCACCTTCCCGCTCCCTCGGAGGATGCGGACTACATCGTTGCAGGGCAGCAGGCCGGCTTGATGCTCGGTCCGCTGTATGCTTTCCTCAAGGCCGTTTCGGCTATTTCTCTTTCGCGCGCGGTGCAATCGAAGCACTCGCGGCCGGTTCTTCCCCTCTTCTGGGTTGCCTCGGAGGATCACGACCTCCTGGAAGTCAACCGGATGGTGATTCAGGATGCTCGATTCGTGCACGAGACCGCGATCCCGATCAAACGCGGCGAGATGCCCCCGGTCGCCGAGGTGTCTCTAGAGGATGTGCGTGATTCGCTTCTGCTCTTCCTCGAAGAGAACCTCGCTCCCACCGCATTTCGGCCGTGGGTGTTGGATCTGGTGGCGGCAACCGACTTCACCAACTACAACCAGGCGTTCCACAACCTGATGCGGCGGCTGTTCAGCGATTGGCAACTTCGGTCGATCGACCCTCAAGCCCTGCGGGATCTGACCGCGCCCACGTTGTCTCGTCTCGTGTCGCACTGGCCTGACGTGGGCCAGGCCATCGAGAAAGGCGCCGACCATCTGAGAGAGGCCGGCTTATCGGTTCCCCTATCCAGCGCTGCGGTTTTTGAGCTGGTGGACGGAAAGCGGCGCCAGGTGTTGTCCACCGCGTCCCCAAACGGTTGGCAATCCGTGACTGCTGAGATCCGCCGCCGGCCGGTGGCGTTCTCCCCCAGCGCGGCGTTGCGCCCAATCTGCCAGGACGCGGCCCTCCCGGTGTTGGCCACCCTGGCAGGCCCTTCCGAATTGGCCTACCTGTGGCAGATCCAGCCCTTATACGAGCTGGCCGGGGTGCGGCCCTCGGGGCGATTCCCGCGAATCTCAGCGAGTTTTATCGACGGTGGTGTGTTGCGCGCGGCGGCGAAGGCGGGGTTGGAACCCACCGACCTTTTCGACGCTCCCGCACAACTCGAGCAACTCACCGCCCGGATGCGCACCGGGGAAACCGGGCCTCACCCGCCCGAGAACGACGACATCCGCAAGATCGTGGCGCACGGGGGCGCATTGCTCGGGGAAATCGATCACTTGGGAGGTGAAGAACCGCCGCGCTGGCTTCGGAAAGGGAGGGCCTCCATCCAAGCCGGTGTGGAACGGATCGTCGAGCGCCTGCAGCAGGAGCGGCAGGGGGCCCTGGCCGTGCGCCGCCAACGACTCGAGAAGGTCGCGCAGACTCTCCTGCCAGGGAACAAACCCCAGGAGCGGATTGTGAATCTCTTACAGCTGCTCAACCTCCATGGTCCGGAGTTCGTCGAGCAAGCGCTCACTCACCTGGACCCGACCTGTTTTCAGCATCAGGTGGTCGCGATCCAGTCCAGGACTGGGACAGGCCCAGGAAAGGAGTAGACCACAATGGGTATTGACGTGCTCGCCATCGGCGCCCACCCCGACGATGTCGATATGATCTGCGGTGGCACGCTGGCGAAACTTGCGTCCCGGGGGAAGACACTCGCGATTCTGGATCTCACCCGGGGCGAAATGGGCACCCGCGGGACCCCTGAGACACGCGCCGAAGAGGCCCAGGCCTCTGCCGAAAAGCTGGGCGCCAAAGAGCGCACGATCCTGGACCTCGGTGATGGGGTTCTCGCCGACAATGGGGAGAGTCGCCGTCAGGTCATCGAGATCATCCGGCGCCTGCGGCCCGCCCTCATCCTGACGCACTACTGGGATGACCTGCATCCCGACCATTCCGCCGCGGGACGCATCCTGCGGTCGATCATGTATCCGATGGGCTTCTCGAACTACCCGGCCGACGGTGAGCCGTATCGACCCAATGAAGTGCTCTTTTTCATGGCCCACACTCCTTTCACGCCCGATTTCATCGTTGACATCGACGGCTTTCACGATCAGAAGATGGATGCGATTCGATGTTTCAGATCTCAGTTCTACAATCCCGGGAGCGAGGAGCCGCCAACCGGGATTTCGCAACCGGATTTCCTGCACCGGCTCGAGGCTCGCGCCCGCTACTTCGGCGGCCTGATCGGGCGCACGCATGGCGAGCCGTTCGTAACCACCCGGGCAGTCCCCATGGATGATCCGGTTGACCACTATGCGGCATTCACAAAAATCTATTCCTCGGGAACGTGGGAGCAGAGGACCAAGTAGGGACACCCGTTCTCCCCAAAGGGAGGTAAACAGTGGACTTCGAAATCACTCTTGCCGAGAAGAGGTACTTCATCATCACGACAAGTGGTGACTCGGTACCTTCTGACATCGAAGCGTCACTGGTGCAGACCTTCGCGCACCCGAAATGGCAAGACGGTTGTTCGATTCTGTTCGACAATCGGCAGGAGAACCTCGGCGTACTGACCAGCAAGGACATCAGGACCATCGCTGCCGTTTTCACGAAGTACAACGAGCGACTCAACAAGAGCAAAGTCGGGCTTATCATGCCCGAGGACTTCGCCTTCGGGATGGCACGCATGTGGGAAGCCCACATCGCAACGGCGGGGTCGTTCAAGACACATGTGTTCAGGTCATTGGAGGATGCTGTTGCGTGGATCGAGGCCTAGCGAGGACAGGCGGGGCCGCGTTTCCGTCGATCAGCACTCATCAAGGAGGACCTCGTGAAGATCGCCATTTCCTGCCACCCCACCCAGGGCGGTTCGGGAATCGTGGCCACCGAGCTGGCCACGGCCTACGCTCAGCGCGGCCATCAGGTGCATTTGGCAGCCAGCCGGCGGCCGTACAGGCTGCATGAAGATTCGGGGGTGATCTATCATCCCCTCGAGGTGCCGCACTATCCGCTCTTCCGGTATCCTCCCATTGACCTGTCGCTGGCGAACAAACTGGCCGGCATCACCAAGAAGTTCGGTATCGACATCCTCCACGCCCACTACGCCATTCCCCACGCGGTGACCGCGCTCCTCGCGAAGCAGGTCGTTCAACCCCATGGCGTGAAACTCGTGACCACCTTGCATGGAACCGACATCACGCTCGTCGGCAGTCACGCTGAGTTCTGGGACCTGACCCGTCATGCCATGATTCAGTCGGATGGCCTGACCGCCGTTTCCGACTGGCTGCGTGACGAGACCATGAAGCGGTTCGATCTTCCGGATCCTCCACGGGTGATTCACAATTTCGTCGACGTCGACCGGTTCCATCCCACCGACCGGGCCGCCTATCCGAAGGACGGCGAAGAGTTCCACCTGATTCACGCCAGCAATCTGCGGCCCGTGAAACGGATTTCGGATATCATTCGCGTCTTCCAACGCGTTCAAGAGGAGATCCCGGCACGCCTGACGGTCTTGGGCGAAGGCCCGGAGAAGGGCATCGCCGAGGAGCTGGCGGCCGAGCTCGATCTCTGCTCGCGGGTGACATTCACCAGCACGGCCCAGGATGTTCCCGCCGCCCTTCGTTCGGCTCATCTCATGTTGCTACTCAGCGACTACGAGTCGTTCGGGCTTTCCGCCCTGGAGTCGATGGCCTGCGGCACCCCCGTGGCGGCCAGCAATAGCGGAGGCTTGCCCGAGGTGATCGACCATGGGGTGACCGGCCTGCTGTGCCCGGTCGGCAACCCGGCGGCGGCGGCCCGCGAGATCATCAGCTTGCTTCGAAACCGCGAGGACTGGTCAGCGATGAGCCGGAAGTGCGCCCTCGCCGCGAAGACGCGCTTTGGCATCGACAAAGTTATCCCTCACTACGAAACGCTTTATGAAGAGGTCCTGGGCGGGAAGTAGATCTGCAAGGAGACAGAGTATGATTTTTGAGCAGATTCGCGTTGGTGGCGATCGCAACTTCGCCTACCTGATTGGTGACGAGGCAAGCAAGGAAGGCGCGGTCGTGGATCCCTCCTACAACCCGACGCTGGTTCTCGAGCGATGTGCCACTCATGGACTCGAGGTGAAGTACCTCATCAACACCCATGGCCACATCGACCACACCAACGGCAACGATCACGTCATGGCCCAGATCTCTCCGGCTTTTCTGGCGTGGGATCAGCCCAACGCGGGAGACGGGCAGACTCTCTCCCTGGGAGAGGTGGAGCTTACCTTCCTACACACTCCGGGACACACCGAGGACAGTCTCTGTGTCCTTGCTCGCCAAGCCGGAACGCCGGGCAAGCTGGTGACCGGTGATACGCTGTTTGTGGGCAAAGTCGGCGGAACCGACCTGGGAGAAGGCGCCCGTCTGGAATACGACTCACTGCACAAGAAGGTGATGACCCTGCCGGACGATACCGAAGTCTGGCCGGGACACGACTACGGCGTAGCTCCCGACTCGACCATCGGTCACGAGCGCAAGACCAATCCCTTCCTGCTGCGTGACACCTTCGAATCGTTTGTCGATCTGAAGAGGAACTGGGCCGAGTACAAGAAGGAACATGGGATCCAGTAGCATCCCGATCGGTGCGGAGGCCAGATGATGAGACCGGGACTGACGTTGTTCGAGACGTCGATCGGCGCCTGTGGCCTTGCCTGGTCGAGCCGCGGAATCGATGGATTCCTGCTGCCCGAAGAGGATGCTGAGGCAACGCGGCAGTGCCTATCGGATCGGTTCTCCTCCCGTGTGGTTGCCGGTCGCCCCCCCGCCGAGTGCCGCGAGGTCACGCAGCGGATTCGCCGCCATCTGCGCGGGAAGCCGGACGATCTCCTCGATGTGCCCCTCGACCTGTCCGACGCCAGTCCGTTTTCGCAGCGGCTCTATCGCCGCCTGCGGAAGATCGGGCCGGGTCAAATGACGACCTACGGCAACCTCGGGAAAGCGATGAAGATGCGCGGGGGAGCCCGTGCAATCGGGCGCGCGGTCGGCGCAAATCCCATCCCCCTGTTGGTGCCCTGTCATCGAGTGATCGGGGCCGATGGTCGCCTGGGAGGATTCAGCGCCCACGAGGGGCCCACCCTCAAAGCAAGGCTTCTCTACCTGGAAGGGGTCGTGTTGCGCCCGGAGCACGAGGAGGGCCTCAGAGCCCTGTCCCGGCGGGATCGGGTGATGAAGAAGATCATCACCGCACATGCGCCCTTCCTGCCCGGACTGAACCCGCCTGTGAAACCGTACGAAACCCTCACGCGATCGATCATCCACCAACAGCTGTCGGTCAAAGCCGGCCAGACGATTGCGGGACGCGTGGTCAAGCTGTCTCCCGGTCCCCACCTGCCGACCGCCCAGGAGATGTGCGCCGTCTCGGATGAGGACCTGCGCGC
Source organism: uncultured bacterium (assembly GCA_964612295.1). GTDB lineage: Bacteria > Eisenbacteria > RBG-16-71-46 > CAIMUX01 > WJJG01 > CAYQJL01. Next base: position 18,609 of record CAZTDY010000023.1, read on the forward strand.
CGCGGGGCTCTCGAGGCAGAAGGTCAGCTTCGTGAAAGACCTGGCTCGACAGGTTGCCGATGGTTCGCTGCCGTTGTCCCGTCTCGCAAGGCGTCCGGACGAAGAGGTGATCACCCGACTGACAAAGGTGAGGGGCATCGGGCGGTGGTCGGCCGAGATGTACCTGCTGTTCCACCTTGGCCGTCTGGATGTGCTTCCCGTGGATGATCTCGGTCTGCGGAAGGCCGTTCAATACGCGTACGGTCTCGAGGAGCCGCCAACGGCGAAGGAGCTTCTCGAGCGCGGCGAGCAGTGGCGACCGTATCGCTCCATGGCGACCTGGTTTCTGTGGAGGAATCTGGGTTAGCTCGCCTTCAGATCCTGCTGGCGCACAGGCAGCCGAATGAGGAACGTCGTTCCCTTCCCTTCCCCTGTGTCACACTCGATCGTTCCGCCGTGTTTGTTGACGACAATGTCATACACAAACGCCAACCCCTGACCCGATCCCGTGCCGACCTCCTTGGTCGTGAAGAATGGTTCATAGATACGATTGCGGATGTCCTCGGGAATCCCAGCGCCGGTGTCACTCACCTCGATCGTGACTTGATCGTCGTCACCGTATGTGCGAATCCCAATCCGCCCCTTGTCTTCGGTTCCTTCGACAACATCACCGATGGCATGCGACGCATTGACAATTAGATTGAGCCAGATCTGCCCGATTTCGTTCGGGTGGCATTCGACCGGGGACAGGTTCTCCGCCAGGTCCAGGTCTATCTCCGCCACATACTTCCACTCGTTTCGGCTGACCGTAACCGTGGTCTCGATCGTCTTGTTGATGCTTGACGGTGTCTTGTGCCTCTCTCCCGGATGAGAAAATTCCCTCATGGCCAGCACGATGTGTGCGATGCGCCCGAGACCTTCGAGAGACTGCTCCAGTGCGGCCGGTGCCTCTTCCCGAATGAAGTCGAGATCCTTTTCTTCCTCGAGTTCCTTGATCTTGCCGATCGCCTCCGCCATCAGGCCCTGGTCTTCACAGGACTTGACGAGGTCTCCCTGCGCGGAAAGAACTGCCATCAGGTCATCGAAGCACTCGGTCACGAACCGGGTGTTGTCGCCGACGAATTGCGCAGGTGTGTTGATCTCGTGGGCGATTCCTGCGGCAAGCTGCCCGATCGCTTCCAATTTCTGCGCTTGGACCAGCTGGGACTGCGACTCCTGCAGCTTACGGAGTGTGTCGTTCAGTTCCGATGTCCGTCGCTCCACCCGATCCTCGAGCTCTTCGTTCATCTCGCGGAACATCTGCTCCGCTCGCTTGCGGTCGCTGATATCCACGATCACCCCTCGGATACCCACAACCTGCTTTTCCTGGAGAATGCTGCTCGATGACAGGATCGCCGAAAATGTCGTCCCGTCCTTTCGAACAATCGTGTATTCCTCCCTCGCTCGCATCTCACCGTGAAGCATCTTCTTCAACCGTGCATCGAGTTGCCAGCGCTCCTGCCTGTCGATCAGGTCGGACAAGGTCAGACCGCCGGCGATATCGGCTTCCTCGTATCCAAGGGCGGTCAAGGCAGTGCGGTTCACGAAGGTGAAGCACCCTTGCGGATCGACTTCGAAGACGGGCAGCGGCAGAAGACCAGCCAGTGCGTGGAACTTACCTTCGCTGTTGCGCAGCGCACGATTGGCGCGATTGCGTTCATCCTGTCGACTCTGAATCTGCTCCAGCATGTGATTGAAGTGATCGCACAGGACGCCGATCTCGTCTCGTCCACTCTCGGGAACCCGAATCGTGTAATCGTCTTCGCGGGCGATGTGTTGTGCAACCTCCGCCAAGGTCAACAGTGGCCTGGTCACCACGCGATGGAACCACATCGCCAGCAAGAGAGAGAGGCTCACCAGGGCAAGAAGGGTGCCCAGCGCATACCAGAGGTAGTCGCCGGATCGTTGCTCGAGACCCTGAGCACAGAGCCGGAGGCCTATGGTACCCAGATATGTGCCCTGGTGCTCGATGGGCTGATGAATATGAAGCGCCCCCTCATGGAATTTGACAAGCTCAACCTCGTGTTCAACCGGCTCCTGCGGATAGCCAAGGTCGCGGGCAAACGCGGCAACGAGAACCCCATGCCGGTCGTACACCTTGGCGTCCAGCACGTTGGAGAAGTTCCTGAGGTAGTCGAGGAGATGTTCGGGACCCTGGCCCTGGCCGCCGCTGAGGTGATCAACCGCGTGCGAACCAATCAGCTTCGCGTGCATGACCCCGGAGCGGACCATTGCTTCGCGCATGCTCGTCAGGTGAGACGGAACGAAGATCGCGAAACCTGTTCCCAATGTGAAGACCGTCGTCAGAACGACGAGCCCGATGATCTTGACCGGTATGGACATGTCCCGCAGGCGCGTCACCTTCGCTCCCCCCAACACAGTCGAATCGCAGGCGGCAGGCTGCAACCCATATATCGGCAGGAAGGGGCCGAATGATGACATCCCCCGTGGCGAGCATCCAACTCGCTGCCGAGAAATAAGTTAGGCCAACAGCGTCAGGAACTCCGCTTCGATGGCCGCCCCTCGATTGCGACCGTACCAAAGGTGCATTCTCTCAAGCAGTTGAGGCTTCTCGAGCCCTTCGGCCTTGGCCTGAAGAAAGATCTCCTGGGTCTCGGCGGGCCGCGGACCCCATTGGTAGAGTTCCTCACCGTCGGCATCGAAGATCACCAGACAGGGAATGCCGCGGGATCCATTCGTCAGATACTGGTCCATGATGTCCAGGTTCTGATCACGCAGAAGGATGCGCAAATCGATCCCCTCGTGGAGAGACGCCATCAAGGCAATATAGGGCAGGCACTGCGCCGAATCTCCGCACCAGGGCTCCGTCAAGACCATCCAGAGTTGAGGCACTATCAGCTTGTTGATCTTCCCCCGCAGAGCCTCCCCGACCTTGTGAGTGCGCATGATGCGGCGCGATCGCTGGAGATTGAGTTTGGTGAAAGCGACGCGATCGGCCTGCTCTTCATCCAGGCCGGTGGGATCCTGTTCCGCCTGTTGTTCCATCACCGTCAGGTATGCGTCGAAGGTCAATCCCGCGTGCGGACGTTTCGCCGCAAAGAACTCCTTGGCCATCGTCACTCCTTATTGTCCTCGAGAGCCCGCCAGCTGCTCGACCAACCCAGCCGCGTCATGAACAGGAAGCTGGCAAGCGTAGTCCTGACAGACATACGCGGTGGCCTTCCCGTCGATCACGCCTTGTACGCTCAGGTAGGGGATCAGCTCCAGAACGGGCCCCTCTCCGCTTGTCGGGTGGAATGCCACCACACTGTTGGGATGGTATCCCCGCCATACGACCCGTAGAAGATCTCGCAGGGCAGAATCCGTTTCGAGGCCGGATGGATCCCCGGCAATCACGATCTCACTGATCGGGCCCAACACGAAATCCAATCCTGATAGAAGTTCAAGATGCGCGCTCGGCGAGCGGAGGGTGTTCCTTGCGAAGGCGCTCAGAACATCCCGCCCTTTCTGTTCCAGGCTTCGGTCGCCGAGCAGGTGTCCGAGTCGCAAGAGAAAGACCGCCGCGGCCGAGTTGCCTGACGGCATGGCGCCGTCGTAGCTCTCAACGACCGGCGCAATGAGCTGCTCGGCATCATGCCCGGCCATGACGAAGCTGCCCTCGTCCTGGTGGAACAGCCCGATCATTTCCTCCGCGATACGTTTTGCCTCTGCCAGATGGGCCGGATCGAAGGTCGTCTCGTAGAGGGCTAGCTCGCCCCGCCCCAAGAACGCGTAGTCATCAACATAGGCCGCCGTGCGGGCGCCGCCCCGGTGATATCGCTGCAAGCGCCCATCGTCCCAAAGGTGCTCTCGGATGAAGCGGGACGCATCCTCGGCTGCCTGGATGTAGCGCGCCTCGCCGAGTGCTCGCCCGGCGCGAGCCAATGCCTCGATCATGTACCCGTTCCAGGCCGCGATGATCTTCTCGTCGCGATGAGGGCGTTCGCGCTTCTCGCGGATATCGAAGAGCGTTTTCAGAGCGCTTTTCACCTCGGGAGAGACGGTCCGGCGAATATCCCTGCGATTGAGGATGGAGTGACCCTCCCAATTGCCGCCTTGGGTCACGTCATACTCATCCATGACGCCACGGGCAATGTCGGGGTCCAGCGCCTCTTCGATTTCCCGGGCCGTCCACACGTAGAACGTCCCTTCCTCACCCTCACTATCTGCGTCTTCCGCGCTGTAGAAGCCACCGCCCTCGTCCCGCAGATCGCGAAGGACATACTCAAGGATGCCGCGAACGACCTCTGCATAACGATCGTCGCCGGTCACCAGGAACGCGTCTGTGTAGGCCAAGGTCAGGCCGGCCTGATCGTACAGCATCTTCTCGAAGTGGGGCACGAGCCAGCGTGCGTCGGTGGAGTACCGGTGAAACCCGCCCCCCAGGTGATCATAGATCCCGCCGGCCGCCATTCTGTCCAACGTGGTCCGCACCATATTGAGAGCGGTTTCATCACCGGTGCGGTTGGCGTAGCGAAGGAGAAACGTCAGGTTGTGCGGCGTCGGGAATTTAGGTGCCGCGCCGAATCCACCCTGCTGGTCGTCGAAGCGATCCCGCAACTGGCCGAAGGCGGCGGCGAGGAGATTGGAGCCTCCATCAGCAGCCGTCCCGCCGGCGGCCGGGGCCTGGTTCGCCTCACGCAGAAGGGCGGTCATCTGCTGCGCAGAGTTGACGACCTGTCCCCGATCCGTCTCCCAGGCCGACTGGATACGTTCCAGTAGCGACCGGAAACCCGGCCGGCCGTGCCGGTCATCGGGAGGGAAGTAGGTTCCACCGAAGAAGGGTTCCCCTTCCGGAGTGAGAAACACTGACATGGGCCATCCGCCGCGGCCGGTCAGCGCTTGAACGGCGCTCATGTACAGCTGGTCGACATCCGGGCGCTCTTCCCGATCAACCTTGATCGCCACGAAGTGCTCGTTGAGGAACTGAGCGATTCGCTGGTTCTCGAACGACTCCTCTTCCATGACGTGACACCAATGACAGGTTGAGTATCCCACGGACAGGAAAACAGGCTTGTCTTCCTCGCGGGCCCGGGTGAATGCCTTTTCACCCCACGGATACCAGTCCACTGGATTGTGCGCGTGCTGGAGCAGGTAGGGGCTCTGTTCCTGAATGAGACGGTTGGTGAATTTCGCCGGCGAGTTCATCTCGGCCCTTTCTTTGGCCTGGGCATCCTCAGGCGACTCCGCCGCCGGCCCGCAGGCGGTTCCTGCGAGAAAGGCCCATCCAAGGGCCGTCCCCAGCAACAATTTCGACAATGTCGGTGGTTTGCCCGGGAGCGCAAGATATCTATTGATCCGCATCCGTTTCCTTCCTGATCTGATCGGGAACGTGCCGCACCCAACCTGGGTGTGGTATGAGCAACAGACTCCCGGGGACCCGGTTCCCACCGGACAAGGGGGGCAGCCGGTGGTATGATGCTGGCGGCCGGGCTGATGCTAGCCGCCCGGCCCTGACGCCGAGACCGGAATCTGCCGGCAGACCACAAAACGGAGAGAAGCGATGGTTGACTCCACCGACCTCATGTTGATCGGCCAGGTCGCCGACCAAGCGGTGCGTCATCGATTGACCGAGGACGAGATCGTGCTGGGGCGTTCCCCGGAGTGCGATGTGATGCTCGGCGACGGTGCGGTTTCTCGCAAGCACGCCCGAATCTACCAGGAGGAGGGACGCTTCTGGGTCGAGGACCTCGGCAGTCAGAACGGCACGCACCTGAATGGCAGCCCGATCACCGCCCCGGCGCCGCTTCATGCCGGAGATCGGCTGGTCTTCGCAACCGTGGAGCTGGCCGTTTCCACCGAAGGGGATTCAGCCGCGGGAGGCGAAGCGTTTCCTCCGTCCGCGGGGCTGACGGTGGTGGAAACCCCTCATCAAGGCTCGGAGTTTTCCTGGCAGGACTACCAGGCGATGCGGGAGGGTCGAGATGCCGAGACTGGTCACGTGGATCGCCATGCCCACCTATTTGCAATCCTCGGGGAAGCCGGCAAACTCCTCACCTCGGCGCTCGATGTCGACGCGCTCGACGAGCCGGTCCTCGATCTCGTGACCAGTGCCTTTTCCCCCGAACGAGCCGCCCTGATGCTGCTCGACGACAGTTCCGGTGAACTCAAGATCTCCGCCGCGCGCGGGCGCGGCACGGAGGCCACCGAAGAGATCATTCTCAGTCGTACGGTCGTCAATCGAATCCTGACCGAGAAGACATCCTTCCTCCTGGAAGACGTGGCCGACAATGAGCTGTTTCGCAGTCAGGAGAGCATTGTTATACAAGGCATCCGCTCGGCCATGGCGGTGCCCGTCGTCGAGGAAGATCGTGTCACCGGCCTGTTGTATGCAGACACTTCGGATCCGATCCGCCGATACAACACAGATGATCTTCAGGTGTTCACCTTACTCGCGGGGGTCATTGCTGAAGGGCTCACGCAAACACGCTATCAGGCCTCCGAACGTGAAAGGCGGCGGCTGGAGACCGAACTCGATGCGGCGCGCCGCATCCTCGATACGATTCTGCCCTCCGATCTCCCTGATGTCTCGGGATATGAGCTCGGCACCCACTTAGACCCCTGCTTCGAGGTCGGAGGCGACTTCTACGATCTCATGGAGCTTCCCGACGGCAAGCTACTGGTGGTCACCGGAGATGTCACCGGCAAGGGATTGGGCGCGGCCTTGATCGTGGCCACCCTGGTGCCGACCCTGCGCACGCTCGTGGAAATCGAGACCGATGCGCTCAGCCTGATGACACGAATCAACGCTCACCTTTGGAGAGCGACCGATCCGATTCACTTCGCCACGCTCTTCCTCGGGATTCTCGATCCGGTCACGGGGAGCCTCTCCTTTGTCAACGCGGGACACAATCCGCCGTACGTGGTGAATGCGGATGGCACCCTGGAGAAGCTCGAAGCCACCGGCCCCCCCGCGGGCATGTTTCAACAGATGCCCTATTCCGCCGCATCGGCCCAGGTGGCCCCCGGGGCGGTGATGGTTCTCTACAGCGACGGGGTCACGGAGGCCGAGACAGAGGGCGTGCAGTACGGGGACGAGGAGTTTGAGAAGACGCTGAGTTCGGTGGCGGGTTGCTGCGTCAAGGACACGACGCATCGGCTGCTGACCGACTTGGGCACATTCCTGGCCGGCAAACCGGCCGACGACGACGTCACCTTGGTGATGGTGCGGCGGGAAGGCTAGGGGGTTTGGCCCGGAAGAGATTCGATCGCAGGTATTGCGGAACCGGAGGAATTGGCCAGCTAGAAGCGGGTGGATCAAGCCAAGCCGCCGAAGCATTGGCGCCTCTGCGGTCTCGATCTGGGAGAAGAAGCGTGGCAAGCTGCGGCTGCTGACAGACTCACAGGCCGCGTGGCGACACCTCGAGGGGCTCATCCCCGTGGGCGCGAGACGACGGCTCCGTCGCCTGGAACACTGATCCATTCATGCCGAGCCACAAGGGGATAGGATTGCAGCATGGGAAATAACAGGATGGATGAAGCCGCGCTCATCGAGAAGCTGCGGCGGGTCGAGGCCTTCTTTGCGGGAGAAACAACCGAGGGAGAGAAGGTGGCCGCCTCGCATGCCCGCCAGCGGATCCTGGCGCGACTCAAGACCCTGGAAGAGACCGACCCTCCCGTTGAACACAAACTCACGATGCCCGACATGTGGTCACGCCGTCTTCTCGTCTCCTTGTTGAGACGGTACGACCTCCGTCCCTATCGATACAGCGGACAGCGGCACACGACCGTGATGGTGAAGGTGCCCGAACGGTTCGTGCGGGAAACGCTCTGGCCCGAGTTCCAGCGGTTTGACGAGATGTTGAGCACCTATCTTTCAGAGGTGACAAGTCGCGTTGTCTCACAGGTTATCCATCAGGATGATTCGGAGGCCGAAGTTGTCCGGAAGCAGCATCAGATCTCGGATTGACAGCTTACAGAGCTGATCTGGAGTACGGCAGCACCCACCGCCTATGCGCCGGCATCGTCGAGTCCGATGGCATGAAAGACCTCGGAGTGAACCTCAATGTCAAACCATCTGCAAAACATATCGTAGTCACGCCCATCCGGCCACAGCGCTTCGTTGGTCACCCAACCCTCAAGCTCCTGCTCAAAGAGGGTGGGCCAGAGCCTGCGAATGTAGATGTCCGCATCCTGCAGGTCGGTGACAAGAGGAAGAAGAAGCGCTGTACAATCTTCGCGAAGCTCCGCGAGCGTCAGATCCTCAATTGGACGGGGAAGGCTCTGCGCCCAATCGATGTATAATTGCGTCGGTTTGATGATTGCCACGCACCAGGCGACGGGAGACAGGAGCTCCGATCCATCGTAGGCGCCGTCGTTAGGGTCCGGGGGCGGCTCCGTTGGCAGGTCATCGAGGAATGCAATGCCGTTCTCTTCCAGCCATGATCGTGCAAGTGTAGCCAGTGCATGATCTCGGAATCGGTGCCACGCCGCGGTGAGATCTCTCTGGTGGCAGATCTCCCGGAACCGTCTGAATGCGCCCGTCCCCGAAATCCCTTGGAGCAGTTCATCTCGGAGGGGATCTGACGGCATGCTGTCGCAGAATTCACGCATGATCTCATGTTCGTTGATGTCGAATCTGGTGGGCAGGGCAAGGTAGTGGTCCGTATCCTCGATCTCCTTGGCGCGACGGATGATCGCACGTTCCCAATCAGGGTATTCGTCCAGGTTCTCCCCGTCCTCGGCCGCCTGGGCTTCATCTTCGGAGATGACAACTACTTCACCTGATCGTTTGTCGAGGAATGCTGACGTGAAATCCATAAGTTCCGACAAGCAGTTGAAGATTTCCTTGAGGGATACATTCATGGAAACGCCTCCGCTCCTACTTCCAAGCAACGCCGGATGGTCTCGGACTCCGCGTAGTGATCCACCGATGCCAAGTTATCGAACCACGACGCGCCAATGTTCTGCCTTCAATGGGCACCTCCGTGTTCGTCCAACCACTGCTGGCCAAGCTTGGTCAGGCGGTACTTTTGTTTGCTGCTGCGCGGCTTGTCGGGGATGGTCATTTCGATGAGGCCCTGGTCCATGGCCGGGCGCAGATATTCGGTGCGGAAGTGTTTCCGGTCAGTAAGTTCAACACGGGTTTGCAGTTCATCCCTCCCAAGCTCGCCGTCGCACACCTGAAGCAGCCGTTGGACTTGGGGGGTGACTTGGGGGGTAACTTGGGGGGTAACTTGGGCTCCGGTCTGATCCACGGCTGCCCGCTCATGCACTGGCAGGCGAATCAGGAAGTAGCTGCGATCATCATCCGTCTCGAATTCGGGTGGGGGTGATCCGTTGGCCGCCATCACCTTGAGGATCTTGGTGATCCCCGTCGAACGACCCTCCGTGAGGTCCAGCTCCCTCAGGAACTCGCCGATACGGCGGTTGCGATAGCGGCGGCTCACCGCTCGCCCCGCGCGCAGGTCTTCCATCGTGATAGAACGGTCTGGTCCAGGAAAGCTCAGGACCACCAGGTCCTCGCCCGTAATGCGCACTTCGACGGGCTCGCGAATCTCGTAGGACCGATGGTAAACCGCGTTGACCACGGCCTCTTCGATGGCCGCCAGGGGGAAGTTCCAAAGTCGCTCCGCCTCTGGACGGTCCGGGTGCTTGATGACCGTCTCTTTCAGGTAGTTGCGCTCAATAAACGAAATCGCATCGCGGGTGATCTGGGAGAGGGGCCCCGCGAAGATCTTCTCCTCAAACTGGTCGCCACCTGCTCCCTCGGGAAAGTAGACCACGTCGATCTGGGTTACCGGAAAGAAACGCCTTGGCTCCTCGTTGAAGAAGAGCAGCCCAACATTCCTGGGTCGCGGCGCCTCTACTGGCCCACTCACCACATTCATCTGCCGGCCCAGTGCCTCCGCCGACAGGTCGGGAGCCTCCCCCGCGAGTTCACTGCCCACCTCGCGGAGGAAATCCGTCATCAGGCGGATGGAGATGTCATCCACCTTCGCGCGAGGGTTGTAGCGGTCATCGAAGGGTACCTTGGCTGTGAGGCCGATCAGCTCACGCTCGTCCTCGCCCTTGGCCTCGATGGTGCTTGAGTAGCGGCGGACATAGTAGCGATAGTCCTTCCTCCTGGCCGTGACCGCCTTGGGGGCCTTGTAAGGCCGAGTCTCCCCACCCGGCGCCCAGAGTACGAGGAGATTGTGCTCTTCGAAACGCTCCAGGCTGAGCACAGGGAAGTAGGGTGGCTGAATCTGATGGCAGTACTGCAGGAGTTCGCGCTGGATTCGATCAAGCTGCTCGTCGGGCAGGCCCTTTGGCGGGAAGATCGGTCGTCCCGCGTCGTCACAGTCCTGGCCGATGATGACGTATCCGCCCCCCAAGTTCTCGAAGTCGTTGGCGAACGCACATAGCGTGCGGATAATGGGGTCTGGGTTCCAGCCCGCCTTGTACTCGATGCGCTCGCCTTCCACGGTGCGTTGCCGCAAGAGGTCTTCGAGATTGATTGGGAGCTTGGCTTGATCCATTAGGCACCTACCTACGCTTGCGACGGCTATTCCGCCATCGCTTTCAGGAGCGCATCCTGCGAATCTCTGTAGAAGTCGATATTGATCTTGGTCGCCATGTCATCCGGCAGATCGAAGAGCTGGCGACGGGCCGAGATGGGCACGAGGAGCTGCAACGCTCCCTTCTCCACGGCCAGCTCGGCGACTGCAACCGGATTGGGGATCTTCTCGACAGATCCGCCCAGATTGAGCGCACCCACCACGATGAGACCGCCCTTGGTGCTACGCTCAATGAGTCCGCTGCACAGGGCCAGAAGCACGGGTAGTCCCAATCCGTCGCCCGCGCGCTCAACATCCATGGCCCGTAGCTGTACCGAGTACTCATGGCTGCGGGGATCCCGATCCCCGACGAGCTCCTTCCCCCGGGTGTACAGATTCTGCTCCCCGTAGCGGACGCTTTCGCGGAAGGCGGGGGGCACAGGGGCATTGAGGATATGGACGCCGCTGCCACGTCCGACAGTCGCTTCGATGCGGTAGAGGGCTGGGTGTGAGTCGCCCGTGCCCGGACTGATTGCCCAGATCTGTCCGGGGGGCAGCGGATCGGTCTCGATGGCATCATCACTGTGGAGCTCGGGGGTGCTGACAAACTGCTCGACGCCGTCTATACCCATGTGAAAGCTCAAATGAGTGTTGCGAAACTCACCCTTGAGGCATCGTTTCTGCTGCTCCTTGACCCGCCGGCGGGCCTCTAAGGCCCAGCGCACGATCGTGTCTAAGTCCTCTTCGGGAATCGCCATCTCCGGATCTGGGAAGATGAGCTTGATGAGCCCGCTCACGGTGCGCTCGACCGCCTCGATGTCTCGCCCGCTCAGTGCACCGCCCCAGCGAACACGGCCCTGAATGGCCGCGAGGCGGCTCCCGGTGCGGGACTTGTTCCAGCATTCGGCAAGGAAGTCGCTCACCAGCCCAAAGTGATTCGTGAGGTGCTGATTGGGGTTCACTTTTGGGAAGTCCCATCCGGGAGCGTAGGCATGGATGCGATCCATGAAGGCCGTATCTGAGCGCATCTCCGGCGGCAGCGGACTCAAGAGATGGCCGATCCGCTGCTGCTGCTCGACATCGACATCGAAGTTACCCACCATCACGATGCCGCCCGAGGCACGAATGCTCTCCTTGCCCCGCGAGAACTCGCCCGAGGCCATATAGCCTTTCATGATGTTCACGCCGTCCTTTTGGTCGAAGGAGATGCCGGCGACCTCATCGAAACAGACCACATCATAGAGGCAGACGAGCCCTCGCTGGCCGTTCGCCATGTTGACGAACATCTTGGCGACCGTGGCCTTTCCGCCCGAAATCAGATGGGAGTAGGGTGAGATCTGCTGATAGATGTGACTCTTGCCCGTCCCGCGCGGTCCCAGCTCGACCAGGTTGTAGTTTCTCTCGACGAAAGGGATCATGCGAAGAAGCGTCACCATCTTGGCCCGCTCGGTCAGGGCGCTTGGCTCCAGCCCGACCGAGCGCAACAGCAAGTCTTTCCACTCCTCGGTTGTGAACTGCCGGCGGCTCTTCTGCAGCGAAACCAGAACATCGGCCTTCGAGAGTTGGATCGCGCGCAAGCTCTCGATGGCGAAGGGTCGCCCCCCCTGCTCCTCGGCAATGACGGGGCTGTAGGAGAGCTTGACCTCTGCATAGAAGCCGTCGGTCAACATGCGTTCATGTTCATGCACCAGCCCGTCACCGATCCGCACATCCCGAACACCCACACTGGGGAGTTCAACCAGGAAGCAGTCGTTGCGCGAATCGAGCCGGGCCTTGACGATATCGATGATCTTGACCGATCCCTTCTCGCGTGCTCGTGCTTTGAAGAGTTCTTGCTCACCCGTAGTAACGGTGCGGTCCTTGAGCTGGCGCTCGACAACCTGCAAGCCTTCCTCGATTTCCTGCTCGTCCACCGTGGCGCAGTAGCGGCCCAGCAGAAACTCCACCACATAGGTGGGCACCGGGTATTGCCGGCTGTACTTGCGCACGAGGTCCTTTCGCACGAGATAGCCGTCGAAGGCTGAAGCGGCAATGCGATCGAGATGGTCCAGTTCCATGACTACTCCTCGCCACCGACCGTGGTGGCAATCTTGATCAGTACGCGCTCGTCAGGACCCAGAAGGACGAGGCTGACGATGGTGCCCTCAAGCGAATCGTCTTCCACCAGCAGCCCGGCCTGCCCAAGCATGTCGAGGGTCTTCGCCTGCATGTCTGGTAGGATGCTGGAAGAAGGATCCGCAGGTTTGGTGCGCAGATCCGCGGACAGACCCGCCGCAGCACCGCTCGTCTCCACGCGGCAGCGCAGTCCGGCCCAGCGCACCTGGACTTCGGGAATTGCGCCCGATCTAACCTGAGCCTCCGCCGATATGACGAGGTCCGGGATCAGACACTCCTGCAGGCTCACGCCTCCGTGCGCGTAGTCACTGCCTTTGAAGAAACAACTCACGCCGGGGCCGTGCGCGAAATACTCGTGGGGGTTCCAGTGCCAGGGTGCGGCCGGCACCTTGACGTGCGCGCTTTGCTTGATCGATGCGCACCGAGCCCAACGCGATTCGGTGAGATACTTTGGGATCTGAACGACCGGCAACCCACCCGGAACGAGCAACCAGCCGTGATCGGTGACAACTCGCACACACTTCCAGCCAGCGTCGATCAAGGCTTCGATGCGATCGGCAAGCAGATCGATCTGATCGCCAATGCGGCTTGCCATCTTCGCCTGCAGCTTGTGGCCGAGGCTGTCGAACTCGCCGTATTCTGCCCACGCCCGGGCGCTGGACTTCCCGGGGTCACCCAGATCGGTTGCATCGAGCACCTGATACCCGGCTTCCTCAAGAAGTTTACGGAAACGGGGTTGATTCAGCTCCTGTTTGCCAGCTTCTACCGTGGGGATGAAGTCGGTCCCAGGTTTGCTCCCGGTGAGACGCTCTGCAATGGGTGACACGGCCGGCTTCGCCGTGGAGGTCACCGTTGGCAGCGCCGCCCACCGCCGGGTTGCGGTTGCTTTGAGACCCGGGCTCTGCACCCGCGCCAGCAATCGTTGAGCGATGTCATATCGCAGGCCATCGGCGAATAGGAGGCACTCGCCCTCGCCGGCGCTCACGTCCTGATCACGTGCTGACCCGTGCGAGGCGGCGGCGAGACACTCCTGGAAATGGCGGGCGCAGTCGTCCAGCCAGGGCAGGTAGAGCGTCCGGATGGCGGCCGAGACGGCCTCAACATCTTCTGCACGCTTGGCCGATGCGAGCGCGCTCAACACCGCATCGTCGGCCAGATAGGCGCCCTCGGCGTACTGCTCGGCCATCACCTGGGTTGACTCTCCGGCCAGCGGGTTCTCAGTCCGCTCGCCGAGGACAGCCAGAGACCCAAGTGCCTGGGCCAGGGGACTGCGACCCAACGCGGCCCACACCCACCCGCGCCGGGGGCCGTGTTCCTTCTCCAGGCGGGCGATGGTTTCTCGCGCCTCCGGCGTGGGGACATCCCCTAAAGCAAGCAGGGCCTTTCGCAGCGCGCTCTCGGCCTTGTCGTTCTCGTCGGGCCAGTGCTCGGGATCGACAAAGAGTTCGCTCGCGGGTTTGGCCCGAGATAACAGCTCGGGTATGCCGGCGTATAGAGCGGGAGACTCGCAGTAGCGCTGCCACACACCTACCCAGGCATCGCGGCACATGCCCAGCTTCTCGCCGCCGACGATCTCCCCATCGGAAGCAGGATCGAATCCGTAATCGGCGCGGCAGCGCGAGCGGAAGGCAGCCCAGGTGGATTCATCCCAGTGGCCGCGGGTTCCCTCGGGATCTCCCAACCACTGCAACAGGTCTCGTGGCGGGTCCCCGATCATCAGGCGATCGAAATCCTCCGCTTCGAGCCGCCGGCCGCGCAGGCTGGAGACGGGGGTCACCGCAAGGCGAACGAGTGATCCCAGCATCGCCTGGCGCGTCTTCTGATCGCGCGACAGATCAAGAGCAAGCCCGCCGCTGTCGGAGACCAGGAAGGCTTCGGCCGTCCAGTCCTTTCCATTCTTCTGCGCCCAGGTGGCGCCGCGAAACTGAAGCTCGACCAAAGGTTTCACAGTGTCCGGACACTGTTCGACGGCCCGAAGCTCTTGCCGCCCCACGCCTGGAAGGTAGATGACGGGGATGGTCTCATCGGGAAGCGCGGCATCGGGCAATGCGCCCTCGATCATGCAGCGCAGCCAGATTGCGGGCCCGGTGCGATCGGCCGGTTCGTGATCGCCCAAGGTGAGCAATGCGGGCATCAACGGGCGCAGGCTTCTGATCAGCGGCATCCACTGGCCGTCGGGATCAGGCCAGAGGATGGCGGCGGGTGCAACCGTGTCGGCCGGGTTGTGGCGGCCGGCCTGCTCCAGGGAGGCCTTGAGGGCCTCGAGGAGGGTGGTTGGTTCGGTTGTCATTTTGCTACCGACCTCGCATCAATTGTGGCGGTCCGGGGGCGATTTGGGGCCGTGCGCCGGGCCCTTGTCGCCGAAATGGCCCTAATAAGCCCCGAATAAGACAACAATAAGACAGGAACAGGCCAACTCCTTGTCTCACAAGCGTTTCCATCTCGCTCCTCGGTCGTGTTTGTGAGCCTATGCCCCAGTGCCTTCCCTCTTCCGATCCTGCACTCCTTGCTTGGCCATCACGCCGTAGTGCAGATCATTGTGTCGTTTTCCGTCGAAGGTTGTTCCGCCGGCCCAATCTTGAGAGACGCCATCCCAACCCCAGAACCAGGGATACTCCTCTCGCTCTCGATGAGGTTCCTTCCCGCGGTCCTTGCGCCAATTGATATTCGGCTTCCACCGCAACACACCCGCCCCGCGTCGCCCACCGGGCAGATCGCCTGCCATAAACGGCCGGATGTTGATCCGAACGCCATCATTGATATCAGGCTCCCACCCAATAGCCTGCTCTGACAGCGACTTCCAACGAACGAACAGATCGAATGGCGGTTCTCCGGCAAGAATAGCCTCCAGGCGCTTCTTCAGCTCTGTCGCGGCTGCCAGTCGGTCCTCGGCTCCGCCCTCTCCGCGCCGGACCTCATCTTCCTGGCGCGCAATCCAATCACCCAAATAGCTGTAGGTCAGGTTCTCCAAGAGCTTGCGCCCCTTGCCCTCGCCTTCGGCCAATCGATGGTAACTGACCAGTGCGTGGAACCCGTCGCGCGCTCTTCCATCCCAGATGTGCCAGATGAACGGCCGGTGATGGAACAGCTTGCAGTGCTGCTCGAAGAAGTCGTTCCGCAACCAATCCTCGAGATCGCGAGTCTTGGAGCCCGTCTCTTTGAGCAATGCCGCCTCTCGCTGCGGCGTCCACTCTCCGCGGAAGGCGGAACCAAGCAAGGCACGCAGACGGTCCACAGCAGGATCCTCTCGTCGAACAGGGGCGATGCAGACTATGCCATCACGATCTGAATACTTGTCGAGTTCGCGACAACTGTCTGCCAGTTGGCGAGCCTCGGCAGAGAGCCGCATGTTGGGATCCGTTTCCGCTGGCCACTGATATCCAAGCAGGCGTGCGACGGCTACGTGCAACGGGGAGGTCGACGCCTCGGGGCGGCCATGGAAGATCCATTGCGTCGGGTCATCGGAGTAGGGCTCGGGGAGACCTTCCGGATACTCCCGTGCGGCAACCTCTTGCCAGTGGGTAAGATCAAAGGGGACCTTCAACAGGGTGTGTGGCGTGACCTTGAGAGCCTGGTCTACGCGTCGGACCTGGGCGCTGTACTCCGGCGAGCTACAGTAGGCCCACAGTGGCAGCAAGTGCTCTGGATCATTGGGGACTATTGCACAGCAATTGCAGTCATATCGCTCACCAGTGTAGAGTGTCGCAGGTAACTCTCGCATCTGACTTATGACAACACCCGATTTCTCCCAGTTTGGTTTTCCGCGGAGCCAGTTCTGGGCTGCATGATTTAGGTGCTTCACGCTGTCCGCAAGAAGCCGCATAGCCCCTTGTTCTCTCTCCCAGAAAACCACTTCCGATCGACCACCGTACTCAGTTGTCTTGCCAACTGTTGTCTGGTAGTATTCCCAGCACTCTGACACGATCGGAATCTCCCAGAACTGGTATATGAATCTTGTTGCATCCCCAGCTGAGCACCCTGAAAGCGCCGTGCAGTATTCGCGGAGAAGTCGTCCTCTGACGGCCTCGCCAATGGTCACGATCCCATCCGGATTCCCCAACTGCCCCTTCTGCCCTACCATCGTCACCGAACCCGCGGCCTCGCTAGTCGACGCATCAGCGATCGCAGCCCCGTTCTCCCCTCCCAACACCACCGCCTTCTCCCGCGGCTTCCGCGGCCCAGACGCATCCAGCCCCGCGAATTGGTGAACATCCGCCGGTTGTGATCGGGTGAGGCAGAGGAGCGTCACGTTGACGATCTCCCCACTGATCGTCTGAAACGCTCTCGTGCCCAACCTCGCCACCACATTCCACTCCACGGTCTCGAGAAGCTCCTTGCGCAATCGCTTGTACGAACCAAGAAACAGCCAGTTCTGCGGCGTGACCAGGGCGGCCGCGCCGCCTCGGGTGTTGAAGGCCAGGGCGCGTTCGACAAAGGCGGTCGCGAGATCCTGTTTGGCCTTCTTGTGATGCTTCTCGATGTATTCGCGCAAGACATCGTCCTGCTTCCCGCGCGCGAGGTAGGGGACATTGGTGATGACCAGGTGATACTCCGCCCCTAGCAGGCGGACGGCCGTTGTCACGCTGTGGACCGAGACAGCCAGCTCGTGGGTTTCCACATCGGCGGCGACATAGTCGGCCGCGGCCGCTTGTTCCAAGACGGAGTGAAGCTCGTCAAAGGCGCCCCCCAGAGTCCCGATCTGGATTGCCTCTCTTGGGTTGATGAGACTGCCCAGCGTGGGAGCAGCGGAGAACAGCTTGTGCAAGGTCTCCAAGCTGCGCCGGAGGCCGGAATTCCCCTTGGCGAGGGCTTTCCATTCTTCTTCCGTGGCCTGCGGAGCAATTCCGCAGCAGGCCACCTGGATTTCGGGGAGAGCACGAAACCCACCCGCGTCCGGATAAGTCCAGGCCGCCAGGGCCAGGGCAAAGACCGCGATTTGGGCACAGCGCTCATCCAGTTCGAGCCCGTGGAGATTCTCGGCCAGGACCGCATCGACGGCCTCCCGAATCGGCAGACCATCCTCGGCCACGCGAAGGGGAACGAGATGCCGAAGGAGAGAGACGAGGAAGTGCCCCGAACCGCAACACGGATCGAGCACGCGAAGCTGAGCTGCGGATTTCGGCCAGGCCTCGAAGGTGCCGGACGCGGGGACCCAAGGCCCGGACTCCTCCTGGCCATCAGGCTGCCCCTCGCCCTCGTTCTTCCCGTCGTTCTCACTACTCTCTCCCGGACGGACGAATCGCAGATACTCCCAATTAACGCCAGGTAGCGCGAGTACCTGCCGGAGCGCGTCTTCATCCTCGGCCAACGTTTCTAGCGAAGGATCTTCCCGCAGCTTCTTCCCGGCCCACCACGCACCCAACGTGTTGTGGATCAGGAAGCTCACCATGTATTCCTCGGTGAAGAGCTGCGTGACGGCTGGGAGCTGATCGGCGCCGATCTTCTCGCCCGAGGCATTGACCTCCTTCTTCCGCACGCTCTGCCAGTACTGATAGACCCAGCCGAGGGCATCGCTGGCGGTGAACATTTCCGCCGGCAGCTCCGCAAGGAGCCGCTCCAAACCTACGCGGTGTTCACGAGCCAGACGTACCCTGAGCAGGGGATCATCGGGCCGGAAGATCTGGGGCAGCATTGTCTGCGCGCATCGGCTCGCGAAGGACCAGCGGTTTCGTTCATCGGATGAGGGTGCTTCCTTGGCAAGCTCCTCGGCCTCATCGAGCGTGATGGCGATCTGCATCTTGGGCTCGATCAACAGATCGTTCTCGGCCAGAAACCGCGCGAACAGCATTCGGTGCCAGTGTTCGTAGGCGCATTCTGTCACCAGGTGGTTAATCCCTAAGCGCCCGGAGCGATCCTGGCGGTCTCCCAACTGCCGCGCTCGAGCCCGTAGGTGATTGCGCAGCCGGCGAGCCTCGGCGTCCATGTGCCCGTAGGGTTCATGGTGGTGGACGGCAAGGTTCTCGAGGGCTGCCCGCGCCCCGGCCTCGGACAGCTCCCGGGCCTCGACGATCTTCTTTTCGAGCATTCGGCGATGTTCATCTGCAAGGGCGGTCATTGGTTGAGCTATTCTCCTAACTCTCAGCGCTACAATCGGTTGTCAAACCCATCTCCTCACGACGGCGTCGTAGATGTTCCGCCACGCGCACATAGGCGCACATATGCAAGACGTGACATTATGCACGTTACGAGAGTTAGCCCCTCCTAGGGCCCTCTTGCGCACACATAGGCGCACATAGTCAGTGTCTCTCCGTCGGCTCGGTCTCCTGCGGAAGGAGACGCACAGCGTCGGCCATGTGGGCCAGCGCCGTGTTGCTCGTTTCCCGAGGGGCGCGTGCCCCTTTCGCCCGTTTGATGCCCCTTTGAAGGGCCGCGGCCTATTGGTCTCGCCACCTCCAACTCCCGGACGCTTACTTTCATGCCGTTCATTTGAAGCAGGCCTTCTCGGTCAGCTGGTCCCGGAGCGCGTTTGGCGAAGGTAGGCTGAGCACTAGCGCTGGGTTCCCTTCTGTCGGCATGCGTAACACCTCCCTCTCCACGCCTGATGGCCGGGTTTGGCCGGATAGCAGGGGAGCGGGCAGACTGTGAGATGCCGCACAATCCACTATGTTGCATGTCCTTGCGTGTAGTTCGTGACCTCTTCTTTGCCTTACTTCCCTGGCCGGGTTTGGCCGGATTCACCGCTTTGTCCAGACGAACAAAGACTGTTGCCCGGCCTTTGCCCTCTCGGTTCAGATGCCCAGCCTCCATAGATTCCTTCAAGTCGCGGCGATCCTGTCGCTCGCTCACCATGTATTGCTCGTGGTACTCCGGAAGGCGGATGCACTCGGGCCGGTTCCCAGGTCCTCCAGCAGCTTCTTCTGACACCGGTTCAGGGCGCTCGGCACGGTCTTCTGGGCGTACCTGAAGATCAGCGAAACACCAGCATCATCCGCCTTCCAGGATGGATCAGGCAGGCCTGCCTCTCTGCACCAGGCCACGATGTTCTGGGTCCCGCGGCCGACCCGCTCCATGTCCTCCCGCAACCAGAAGACCTGAACAATGTCAGGGTTCCGGGCCGACGAACCCGCTCGGTTCGGCTCGCGGGCACACGCCCCTTTCGCCCGTTTGAGGCCCCATTGAGGGCGCGTCCTAGCGGTTTCGGTCATCTCTAACTCCCGGATGCTTACTTTCATGATGCCCCTTATGCCCCTTTGATGCCCCTTTGGCAATGCGGTAGAATACGCCCTTGCCAGTGGTCCCTTCCTTCTCAACAAGCCCCAAGGAAAGCAGATGCCGAAGGTCCTCTGAGGCGGTGCGTTTGGCGACACTGAACACGTCCTGGTATGTGGAGTTGGTGATTGTCGGGTGTGCCTTGAGGTACCGAACCGCAGCGAGTTGCCTGTCGTTGAGGTCGAACTCGGCCAGACGGTCCTCCGTGAGCCAATTGCGCCAGATCGTGACCGAGAACTTCTGATTCATCTGCTCAAAGACCGGTTGCGGCAAATGAGCATCTCGGCACCACTCGCACACGTTTCGCGTCCCGTATCCCAGCTGATTGATGTATCCGGCGAGATAGAATGGCCGGGCCAGGAACGGGTTCACGGGAATCGACAAGTGCTTTTCTGGCAGGTCGTCGACCGTCAGTTCGGCCGGCAGGCGTCCCGGATTGATCACCTCAACTCGGTCTGCAAAGATGGTGATCTGAATGGAACCATTGGAATCGTAGTCGCGGTGGACGACGGCGTTGACGATAACCTCGGTGATGGCTTCATTCGAGATCTCCATTCTCGCTTCTGCTACGGAGCCTTTCCCTCGCCCACTTATGGTTCGATCGAGTTTGGAGAGGACGAAATCCGTAGCGGCATCCACCTGTTCGAACAGCGTGTTACCGAAAACCTGATGACTCGGGATGGGGCGGGTAACCTCTATCCCATGGTAGTGCGAGCACTTCACAACTGCGTTCGGGCAGTACCGCTGCGGTTGTTTCCCGAACAACATCACCGCAGCATTCAGAAGGTGTTTGCCTTCTTGGAGGACCAGTTGCGCCAGGACATCGTCGGCGCTGTTGCCGCCGGAGAACGCGTAGTCACGCTCACGCTTGGCTCGCTCAACAAACCAGGCGATGCGCTCCCCCGAGATGTCTGTGACTTTCGCACCCTTTGCCCGGGCGAGATACGATGGGATCTTCTCTTTCATCGGCGCCCTCCCTCGCTACGGGTGTGGTCCTGTTGCCACAAGAGGAGACTCTGAAGCACTTTGCGCTTCAGTTCCTCGGTGGTCCGGAACACATCGTAGGTGACACTACTTTCCGCCTTCCCGATTAGGTTCTCCATACGGGTCGCACGTGCGGCACTGGGTGGAAGAGCCTTGATGAAGATCAGACGGTCTTTCCCTTCATCTGTGGCGCGGTCGAACTCTTGTTCGGTAGCGGAAATGCCCAAGGCGTTCAGTCTGCCGTAGGTCCTTCCGAATACACCGAGGTAGATGGTGGATTCGCCGATCTTGGAGAGGTAGTTATGCTCTGGGCTCTGCGCAGAGGCAGGAAGATTTTCAAAGATGAACACGTTGAAGTATTGGCTGAGATACGGGTCGCTCAGAATGAAGTAGCAGAGATCGTGGCGCAGTCGTGCGAACTCGCCCTGTGGACTGCTAACGAAGATCAGATCCATATGAACATGCCCCATGTGGTCAGGAACCAGGGTCGCCCCAGTCTCGTTTCATCTTCAACTGAAGACACAGGCAAGCGTCTACCCCGAATGCGACGGCGCGAGTGCGGGAGACTGTCCACTCCTTGCGATGCCCGCCTTATCCATGCTCCCACCCAACCAGTCATTATCCGGACACTGTGTCCTCCAATATGTCCGTGCATGGGCCAGATCACATTATACAAGTCCAAAGGGCCAGAGCCGGCCTTCCTCGCCAGCACAAGCCAGCCGGCTCGACCGGCTTGGCGCTCATCATCTTGTCCTCTTCCGCCTTTCCCTCTTCTCCCGATTCTTCTGTTTCTTGCTTTTCGGCCGACCGCGGCCAGACAAACGCAGGTGGTTCGGCTCACCAACATCCGTGAACTCGACGAGCGGGATGGGGTTGGTGTCTTCATCAAACGGGAGATGCCTCTTGTCTTTCGGAATCGCCTCGAGATCGACAAGACCCAGGACTGTGTAATCCATCCCATGCGCATCGCGCACTGCAGCGGAAACGCCCCGCACAAACTCCTCACGATCGAGAACAACAACGGGGCAGTTGCCACAGAAATGGCCGCCCGGGTTCCCCACGAAGTACATGTCGATGTCGCCGGCGCGGCGAGTTGCCACCGTGTACGTGTGATGCTCTGACTCCAGGGCTACATGGCAGTCCGGACACAAGGACAATCCCCCCACCTCATCCGACCAGTACATCTTGCGCGGCAGTGATGCTGGAAACTTGTGTCTCTTCATTCTCTCCTCAACTACGAAACTACAACCGGCCCATCCTTGAGCCTCCCAACCAACTTCGCCTCCGTCTCCGCCACCCAGCTCTTCACATCCTCTTCTGTCTTCAATGTGCCGCTGGTAAGGCGCACCGTCTGCATCTTCGGCTCTCGTGCACGCGCGGCGGCCACGGCGGCACGGGCGAAGCGCTCGGGCAGGGCATCGGACAGCGTCTGCCATGCATCGAGGCGAGTGGCCTCCAACGTTTGCACAAGTGCATCTTCATCCCCGATCGAGAGCGGCTTGATGGGGCTGATGTTCTCCTTCGAAAGAATCGCCTGCTGCTCATCCTCGGAGAGTTGCCCCCAGGTGGGGCTCGCCGCCAACGTCTCTATCTGCTGCGCCTGGACGTCGCACAGCTGTTGGTGCGCGCGCGTGAGAGTCTTGCGCAGCAGTTCGCTCACCGCTTTCCGGATAGGACCAATCGGATCGGTGGATTCGAGCAGCCGCCGCTCCTCGCGAATCGCGCCGGCCTGAGCCTGCCATTCAGCGGCCTCCGGCAGCCCGCCGGCCTGATCGAGCAGCGCCTCGAGCCGCCGCCACGAGGGCAGGCGCTTCTCGGCCAGCTCCGCATTGTGGGCCCACTGCAAACGCTGCTTCTCCAAGGCCTCCTGATGTTTCAGTATCCCCAAGAGCTGCTCGTTGCCCCCCTGGGCACGCAGGGTCGCGAGCTGTTCGGTCTCGGGATGCGGTGGCAACGGCGGATTTCCCCCTGCCGTGTCGGCCAGCTCAGCCAGCCTTGCCAAGAACTCGACAGCCTTGACAAGCTCCTGATTCGGCGCACAGGCAATGCCCGCGTTCTGGAATAGCTTGCGAAGTTGAATCCGTTGAGGAGCATCCAGAATGGACGTTTCCACCCGAAACTCAGTCGTGGGGATCTTGTTCTGGTCCAGTTCACCACGGGTTAGCACACCGCCTTTGTGCGTGGCCCGCAGGTTTCCGCAGGTGAAGAGGAGAATCGCGGCCCCATCAATCGAATCGCGCGGCCATCCGTAGGGTCCAGCTTCGAGCGCAGCGCGGACATCACGACCGCGCTCTCCGGGGCCGACCTCTGCCAGCACGGCAGCACAAACCGGATGATTCTCCACCCGGTCCTTCCAGTCCACGGCCTGCAGTGCATCCTCGTCCCCATTCTTGGCGCGCGAGATCACGCTGCTCCAGCGAGCATCGTCGGCATCCCGGAAGCGGGGGAACATGCGGTCCAACGAGGCTTCGGCTGCCGCCTGGACTTTGTCGGCCAGCAGTATCTCGAATCGCTCATTGCCTCCGGCCTGGAGGACCTTGGCGCGGTCGAGCACCTCGCGGATGATTTGATCCCGGCTCGCCTCGGCTGAGCGCTTGCGACTCTCCATGGCGGCGCGTGCTTCGGCGATCTCGTTCTCCTCGCGTCCTTCGAGACGCGCAGGGCCCGAGCGGAAGTCCAGCGTTGTGCGCGCGGCCTCGAACTCGACGATGGCCTTGCGCAAATCCTCCGCGCTGACCTTGGGGATGAACACGAAAATCAGGGGGCTGTCGCTATCGGCAGCTCTCGCATCGCCCAATACCGTGCCTTCGCTGTCTCCCCAACCATCGCGTATCCAAACCGGAATCTCGCGCCCTGGATCAGGAGGGGATTCGGCTCCGAAATGCATCGCCAGCTTGCGCGGCTCTTTACACTCTCCTTGGAGGAGCTTCAGGCCATGAAGAGCCTGATGGCAGGCGCGGTTGATAAGCTCGGTTCGTTTGGCGCTCAAGGTCGTCAAGTCGTTGTTCAAGCGCGTGGCGTGGTTGCGGAACTCCCGATCCCATTCGCTGCTCTCGCGGGTCTGCAGACTGTATTCGTCGTCGAGCTTGATCAGCTTTCCCGATTCGACCAGACCATCCAGTATGCGGGGAATCTCCTTGCGCAGATGTGTTCCCTCCGACGAAAGGTCCCGCACCAGGAGGTCTGCCAATGTCTCGGGAGTCGCCCGCAGGCCGATGTCCGCGGCCGGATCGCGCGATAGCTTACGGATCAGAAAGATCAGGCCACAGACCCGCTTGGCAAGGCGCCCTTCCTCAGAGCCGTCGTCCAGGTGGCGTATGGTCTCATCGATCTCGCGCAAGAGAACACCCGAGCGCAGGAGATCGGGTTGAAGCTGCTCGAAGATCACATCTGCGGCGACGACGGTGCCCAGATCCTCGGTGGCGATATCGCGCACGGCCTCGTAGACGATCCTCAGCTGGGTGCGTAGCTGGCTGCTCGTCCCCGGAACATCCACCGCTCGCAGGGCGCTCTCCCAGAAACGACGCCGGGCGGGTAGAAGCGGGTAGTCATCGACCATCACATCCTGGTCATCACTGCGGGGCGCAATCCGCGTTCCTTGGAGCTGCCGGTCGATCTCACCCCGGTGGGTGTCTAATACTTCTTCGATGGCCTTGCGCTTGTCTGCCTTCTTGGCCAGTACAACGCGGCGGGTCACCGTCTCGACGTCGGTATCCGACAGCTCCACGGGGATCGTGAAACGCCCCACGAGTCGTTGCAGCAGGGGAATGCTGCCTGCCAGCGCCGTCTGGCCGGCGCCGATCAGCATCACGCGGCTGTCGAGCTGCTTGCACAGCGCCTCGGCCACTTCCTGAACGTCGGTCGAGCGCGTGGCGCTGTCGCCGATGAAGAGCTGGATCTCGTCCAGGGCGATCAGCGTGCAGGCGATCTGGCCATCAACAGAGAGGACCTCGCGCGCGATGCGGATGAAATCAGATGTCGGCAAGTCCTCGACCACCGGGAACTGCTCGCGCAGAGAGGCTCGAACCTGCTTCAGGTCGGGCGCGAAGTTGTGGTCCGCCGCGAGTAGCGCCTGGGCAAGGACCGGGCTCACGTACAGGTCATGCAACTCGTTCATGAAGCCGCGTCCCTGGCTCTGCACCTCGCCTTGGACTTGATCGAGGATGCCGTTCTTCTTCAGCCAGAGACAGAACTGCGCCTGTGGCAGGGATTCGGGCAGACCGGATGAGCGCAAGATCACACTCAGAACCGCGAGGCGCACGCTCTCGCCGCCGCCGGAGGGCAGGGTCCCGGATGCGGCGTGCAGGCCCCCGCAGCGCTTGCCCAGGGTGTCCAGTTCGCGCAAGAGATCGCGCACTTCCTGCGGGATTTGGGCCAGTCCACGGGCTGTCGCACCATCTTCATCAAAGCGCGTATCGACCCACAGGTGGCGGAGCATCTTGAGAAGGTGCGACTTTCCGCTCCCGTAGAATCCACTGACCCAGGCCGCCGGCTGCGTCGTTGAGTCGACGCTGCCCAGATAGGATTCCAAAATCCGAATGACCCCATCCTCGTACTGCCCCTCACACACGAAATGCTCGAGTTCGTAGCGCAGGGCCCGGACTTCCTTCTCGGTGGACCCCTCGCCTACTGCGGCCACACCGTCGTTGAGCAGTTTCGCGGTCAACGGATCACGTTGGAAGACGTCACGATTCTTCATCCGTCATGCACTCCATTGTGTAACGTGATGGGAACGGCCAGGTAATTCCACCCGTCTCGGGCATCGAGCAGCCGATAATTGTTCTGTTCGTATTCGCCTGGAAAGAAAAGGACCAGGCGCCCACGGATGTCATGCACGATCTGCTTCAGCACGAGAGAGACGCGTGTCAGGCCAAAGAGGCTTGCCACGCCGTGGACGGCAACCACTGTATCTTCATCGACATCATCTGCAAGCAGGACTTGGCGCAGGTCCTCGGCGGCATAGGTTACGAAGTCGCTGCGCAGCTTCATCTCGATGGTGCCGGGATCTTCAAAGTAAGCCTCTCGGTAGTCGGTGCCCGACATCCAGTGGGCAAACGTACCGGTCAGGTCACATGCTCGCCACGTGTGCCCCGCGCCGGTCGTTGCCATCTCGAAGAGGCCCAACCGTGCGCGCAGGCGCCTCTCGTCCGCGGGGGGATAGACCACGAAGATCGTCTTCTGATCACCGGCGAGATTTCGCTGCCAGGGTGCCTCAATGTGAGCGCGATAGCGTCCGGCAAGATCCTCAATACGTCCCATGCACCAGGTCCCTTTCTTCAGGTAGGAGGACGCGGCGGAAAGAGAATTCGGTCACGCCGCCCGACTGGCTCATGTCCAGGAGGCTCATACGCTTGGCCTCGATTGCCAGCTGGAGGAGTTCGTCGGGTGATGCGTCCAGCCCCTTGGCCCAGGGCGTCGTCAGGAGCCGCTCGCCTCGTTCGCCCCAGGTGTGTCCGAGGAGAATCGCGAATGTGGCGGCGGCGGGCGTTGCCGATACCCTTTGGCGTACCTTGCGACCACGTCCGCGCAGGTGACCCGACTGAGTCCAAGACGAGGCCGTGTTACGCACCACCTTATCGAGCGTCGCCTCGCTGAGCCGGCCGGCCGTCCCCTCAGCGATCGCGTCGGTGAGCTGCTGGCGGGCCAGCTCCTCTGTGGGCTCCATATTAATGAGGACATCCGCTGTGGCTCGAAGGAGTGGATCACGGGCAAGCGCGGCCTGGAGTGCGAGCAAAGGGCGGCCCGACTCATCCAAAGCCCATAGCCAACGTAGGATGCGGAAGAGTGGGATGGCGGGCTTGAGGCCGTAGAGCTCGCGCAGGCGCTGAAGGGTCAGGCGCCTCGTTGAGGTGGTGCGCTTGCCAAGGCAATTGTCCTCGAGAATCGCCTGCGCATAGTGCTCCCCCTCGGCGTCGGGCGGGCAGGCAACGAGGAGCCGGTTTAGCTCATCGAGCATCATCGTGCGGCTCGTGTGCGTGCCCTTGTCGCCAAGGCGGAAGCCGAAGGCCTCGACGGCGGAGCGAGCGGCCGAGGCCGCCTGGGCTGCTCGTTGTACGAGGGGATCAGTCCACATAGCGGCATCATATCATTTCGCCGGCTGATTTGCCGGCGAAAAATCACGGATCATCACTTCTGTCCCGGAGAAGTGGGATATGGGCGCATGATCAATAGAGGACGCGGTAGTGGGCTCGAGACAAAGGACTTAGCGGGTAGGCAGTTAGAAGATGCCAGAAGGGTGGGCGGCCTTCAGGCGCGCTTCGTGTTCGTCCGGGGCATCCCGGGCGAGGCGGCCACTGTCAATCTCGGAGTCTGCCAGAGAGGCTGCACTAGAGCCTGTTACACATGATGTGTAATAGACTGCACATAGTGTGAAATCCTCCCTCCCCAAGCACGCACGCAGTCCAAGTCGGAGAAAGCTGGCTTCTCCAGGCGTCCGTACTATGTGTTGAATGTCCCCGCGATGAATGTGGACTGGCCCTTAGGAGACTTGAGCTTCTATCTGTCCTTCAGAAGTTCTCACCCGCACCGAAAATTCACGGCTGAGGGGCATAAAAGTGCTATTATTCACGATCTGCATCTATTATGATCGACTTTCAGGACACATGATGGTTTTTCAGCATGAGTGGTCGTTGCGTACACCCCAAAGGGCCGGTATCAATATTCATGAATTATGCTAATCATAATCTCTTTTCAGGACCCGTTACCGTTTTTCAGGAGAAACGGCTTCCCGAGCGGGCCACGCCGGCGGGCTACGCCGCCCTGATCGATGCGCTTGAGATCAGGGTACCCCTCCCCCGGACACTCTCCGCCATCGGGGAGAAGCATCGGGTCGTGGAGCAGGAAGGCTGGCGCATTCTCACACCCCGCCACGCACCCGAAGCCAGCATCACCGGTCACCTCACCCTTGCTTTGAAGTACGAGGGCCTTGACCTGGCGGTTCTCAAGCGGATCTTCCAGGCAACCGGCCCAGCACCCATCGAAGCCATGGTTCGAACCACGCCGACCGGCAGCTACGCTCGCCGAATCTGGTTCCTGTACGAATGGCTCATCGGCCAGAAGCTCGACCTACCCGATGCAACCCAGGGTTCCTACATTCCCGTGGTCAACGAGAAACTACAATGGGCAGCGCCCGGTTCAACCTCGTCACGCCACCGCGCAAAGGTCAACCTCCCGGGCACCCCTGAATTCTGCCCGTTGGCCTTTCGCACCCCTACTCTCGAAAACTTCATACAAATGGCTCTGCCGGAGCGGACACGGGACGTCATCGCAGATGTCCCTCGCGACGTGCTGGCCAGGGCTGCGGCGTTCCTCCTCCTCGAAGACTCAAAGACGAGCTATGCCATCGAAGGAGAGCGTGCCCCGCAGAACCGAATCCAACGCTGGGGACGGGCAATTGGTGAAGCTGGCAAGCATCCGCTCGACCTGGAGGAACTCATGCGCCTGCAGCGCATCGTCATTGGCGACGCTAGATTCGTGAAGCTGGGACTGCGACAGGAGGGAGGCTTTGTCGGGACGCATGACCGGGATACTCATATGCCCCTGCCCGCTCATATCAGTGCCCGTCCAGATGATCTCAACTCCCTGATGGCCGGGATGATCACGTTTGCCGAGGGCCATGCGCACGGGCTCGATGCCGTCATCGCCGCGGCCGTTCTTGCATTCGGGTTCGTCTATGTTCATCCCTTCGAAGACGGCAATGGCCGGATTCATCGCTACCTGATTCACCATGCGCTGGCGCAGCGCGAATTCAATCCGCCGGGTGTGGTCTTCCCTGTTTCGGCAGCAATCTTGAGACACATTGATCGATACCGTGGTGTCTTGGAGGACTACTCACGGCGCCTTCTTCCGGTGGTCGATTGGGAGCCGACCGCGAAAGGAAACATACACGTGAAGAACGACACCGCCGACTTCTATCGCTTCTTTGATGTCACCCCACACGCGGAGTTTCTCTATGACTGTGTTCGCCAGACGATTGAAACCGACCTTCCTTCCGAAACCAGCTTCCTACGCCAATACGACGAGTTCCTCACGGGCGTTCAAAGCATGGTCGACATGCCGGATCGCACGGTAGATTTGCTGTTTCGGTTTCTGAGGCAGAACAACGGCAGTCTATCGGGGCGGGCCCGCCAGAACGAATTCGCCGAGCTGATCGACAAAGAGGTCACGCATGTAGAGGGACTCTTCGCGGAGCTCTTCGGATAGCAGGGAGCCTGGAGGTCGGTAGGGGCAGAGACCATTCGAGAAGCACGCTCGAGGCAACGCATCCCACACCGTCGAGGAAGTTGAAGGAGGCCGGAATTGGCTTCCCTATCCCTCTGTGCTATGCTCCCAATCGGAGCGAGCACTTGATCAACCTCC
>CAZTDY010000024.1:0-46858 GCA_964612295.1 uncultured bacterium
TCGACTCAAGCGCGATAATTGCTCAGGGGACCCCTCGCGAGTTGCGGAACGTAGGATCTGAAGGAGCAGTTGACGCGGTTTCGCGGTGAGTAGCCGTAGGGGGGGGTGGGGATGATTCGCATCACGGGGCTGATCGGGCTGATTGCGTTTGTCGTGGGGGGGAGCATAGTGGCGAGCGCAGCTCCCGGCGACACGCTGTTTGTTCAGACCTTCACCTTTGATTCGCTCTCGACCCGGCGCGCGCTCTTTGAGTTTCCTGACGACGAGCGCTCCTGGGAGCGAATCCTCATGTTCTACACCTTGAAGTGTGACGAGGCGACGACCGGGGATCCGTATCCCTGCGGCGAGTGGGACGTCACCACGCACACGATCGTCCATCACCCCACCGGAGTTCTCGATTCAACCCGCCGGGAACACCCGCTCTTCATCGTGCGCGGCGTATCTCCGGACGAGTTTCTCTACACGCAAACTCCGCGGTATGACCGTTTCACCTACTGGAGCGATCGTGAGGACCCCCGAGAGAATGCGGGGCACTACCTTCAGTTTGGTGGCAGCGACCACGTATCGATTCCTCCCGAGGCGCTGGCGACCCTGGACTCCAGTCTCACGGTATCCTGCTGGGTGCGCGGCGATCCGAGCCAGCCACAGGCGGATCATCTCTTCGAGGCCGGCGACCGCGGCGGCCGGATCCTGAACGTTCACCTGCCCTGGAATACGGGC
Source organism: uncultured bacterium (assembly GCA_964612295.1). Classification (GTDB taxonomy): domain Bacteria; phylum Eisenbacteria; class RBG-16-71-46; order CAIMUX01; family WJJG01; genus CAYQJL01. Next base: position 721 of record CAZTDY010000024.1, read on the forward strand.
GACGTCTACTTCGATGCGGGCGGCCGGCTGTCCGGGAACAACAACCGCATCGTGAAGCACGCGGGCCCGGGTGAATACAAGGGCCGCTGGAACCACTGGGCTTTCACGAAGGACGGCTCCACGGGTGAGATGCGCATCTACCTCAATGGCGAGCCGTGGCACGAAGCCGGCAATATGAGAAAGCCGTTCCCCCCGATCAACCAATTCGTCCTGGGGGCCAACTGCAATCCCAACGGGGGCTACTTTGCTGGAGGCATCGATGACTTCCGCGTCTGGGATGTGGCCTTGAGCGCCGAGACGATTCAAGCTTGGATGTTCCAGCCGGTGGACGACTCGCATCCGGATCTCGAGCATCTCCGGCTCGAGTACCGGTTCGAGGAGATGAGCGCAGGCGGCACGCCCGACAGCTCCCCCCACGGTTTCGACGGAGAACTCTTCGGCCAACCCCAGCAGGTTCCTTTCGGGCTACGCGGCCGCGGGGACCGCAAGCCGGGCCCCGACGCGCAGCTGCAGGTCGATCGGGTGATCGCGCCCCGCACGAGCGTGAGGCTGTACGAGGATAGGGCAGAGCCGGACCGGCTCACGCGATTGATGCACGTGTGGCCGGCCCGCGATCGTTATTTCGACGGCGACGGGCGCTGGCTCGAGGATGTTGCGGTGGCCGAGGCGGAGACGCTCAGGCAAGAGACCTATGTGACCTATTCCGCGCCGGTCGAGCAGATCGAACGGTTTGAGCTGGGGCGGTTCATCACGCCCTATGGAAAGGGCCTCGATCTGGGGGCGGACGGATTCACCTGGATCTACGATGTGACCGACTATGCACCCCTCCTGCGGGGCGAGGTGGATCTACAGGCCGCGAATGATTTCGAGCTTCTCGATCTGCGGTTTGCCTTCGTCGAAGGCCTGCCGCCCCGGGACGTGCTCGACATTCAGAATCTCTGGCCGCTGGGCTCCCATCGGTACCGGGCGCTCGCGGATGACGATGAACTCCGTCCCGTGGTCGTCAACCTGGATCCGGAAGCGGCCGGTTTTCGGATTCGGTCCCGCATTTCGGGGCACGGTCACGCGGGTCCGCACAACTGCTGTGAATGGGATGCGAAGGAACACCACCTGCTCGTGAAGGGGATCGGCGAGTTCTACTGGACGGTCTGGCGCGACTGCGGATTCAACCCGGTCCATCCGCAGGGCGGCACCTGGCAATTCGATCGAGCCGGCTGGTGCCCGGGGACCTTTGTCGATACCTACGATCATGAGCTCACGGGGCTGGTCAGTCCCGGTGAGACCGTGGCGCTCGATTACGGTCTGGAGGCGTACGATCCGGAGACGGGTGAAGAGGACGGGTCCTTCGTGGTTGCGCACCAGCTCTTCACCTACGGACCGCCGCATCGGTCGCTGGATGCGGGCTTGGATGCGATCATCGCCCCGTCGCCCCACGACGAGTACCGGCGCCTGAATCCCGTGGCGCTCGATGCCGTCGTGAGAATTCGAAACTCGGGTGCCACAACGCTGCATTCGGTGACGATGTCCTACGGTCTGGAAACCGGCGAGAGGCGCACCCATCGGTGGGAGGGGACGCTGGCCTTCATGGAGGACACCGAGGTCGTCCTGCCGGCACCGTCATGGAGGGCGCCCGGGGACGGCGGGCGCTTCGCCGCGCGGATCGAACAGGTCAATGGACAAGGCGACGAACATCCGGGGAACAACGCGCGAAACACGCTCGTGCCGGCGCCGTATCGTTTTCCGGAGACGATTGTCGTCGAGGTTCTCACCCCCGGCTTTGGTCGCGCGGTCGACAACAGCTACCAGATCCTGGATGGAGAGGGTCGGGTGCACGCCCAGCGGTCCGGTTTCGAGGATGATCGGGAGTACCGGGATGTCATCGAACTGCACCCGGGGGCCTACCGATTTGTTTTCCTCGATGAGGAGGAAGACGGGCTCATCCGGCACTGGTGGTTGCGTGGTTCGGATCCGGAAAGGATCGGATCGAACGGCTCCCTGCGCATCCTGGATGAAGGGGGAGAGGTTCTCGTCGACTTCGGCTATGACTTCGCGGAGAAGACGGGAATCGAGTTCTTCATCGGCGCTCCCAACTAGTCGTTGAAGGAGAGGCCCACTCGGGAGATGATTCACGACAAGCGCCGCCCAGGTTCCGCAGTTCTTGCCCAGACCATGACAACCATGTCGAGGGAGGTCCGCAATGGAGAAGAAGGTTCCATCCTGTGAGAGAAACGACTCACTGTCCCGGCGCAAGTTCTTTGTGGCTGGAGGCGCCGTCCTGGCAGGGGGGCATTGACCTCCTGCAGTCGACACACGGCCCAGACCGAGGCCGCAGGTGCACAGATCAAGCGGTTCAGAACGCTGGGTCGCACGGGTTTCAAGGCCTCGGATGTTTCCCTGGGCGGTCTCCCCAGTGACGGGGGTGTGGTTCGCTATGCCTACGACCACGGCATCAACTACTTCGACACGGCTGAATCCTACGGTGACGGCGCCGCCGAGCGCGCGATCGACGACGCGATGGAGTTCATGGATCGGAAGAAGATCTTCATCACGACCAAGTTGCACTTCGAGCCCGAGGCCACGAAGGATGAACTGCTCGAACGTTTCGGCGGCTGCCGGAACGGCAGAAGACCGATTACGCCGATGCGCTCTACATCCATGCGGTGACCAGCCTGGACCTGGTCACGCATGAGGGGTTTCACGCTGCGGCCGAGCAGCTCAAGGCCGAGGGGCGCCTGCGGCACGTGGGCATCTCTTCGCACGGTCCCCGCGGCGCGGAAGGGGACAGCATGGAAGCGGTGTTAACCGCCGCCGCCCAGGATGGGCGCTTCGACCTCATGTTGCTCTCCTACAACTTCCTCAATCGCGAGGAGGCCGATCGGGTGTTGGCCGAATGCAAGCAGCGCAATATCGGCACCACGGCGATGAAGACAATGCCCGGGTACTTGGAGGTCGATCCGGTTGATCCGGACAATCTCAGCGAGGACTACCAGAACTACGTGGACCGCGTGGCCGAGGAAGGTGTCACGCGTGAGGAAGCCATCGAACGCATCCGCAATTGGGTGGCGGGCCAGCAAGAGTCGATCGACCAGATCAAACCGTTTGCCGAGAAGCACGGCATCGATAGCAACGAGCGCCTGCGGGACGCGAGCCTGCAGTGGGCCCTGCAGAACGCCGACATGCACGCCGTTTGTATGGGGATCCAAGCGTTCGAGGACATCGATCGGTTCGTGGTGTTTTCGGGAACCGCCCTGAGCAGCTCGAACGCCCAGTTCATCGATGACTACCAGCAGGTGTTCGCCTCGCACTACTGCCGCCACGGCTGCACCGCCTGTGCGGGCGCATGTCCGCGTGACGTGCCGGTGAGCACGATCATGCGCTACGGATCCTACTTCGCTCTGCAGGGGCGCGAGAAACACGCGATGCGCAAGTACGCGAAGCTCGGCACCCGCAATGCGCAGTCCTGCCTGGCCTGCGCGGGGAAGTGCGAACAGGCCTGTCCGCATGGGTTGAACATCCAGGGCAAGATGATCGGGATGCACGCACTGCTCTCGAACGTCTAAGCGCGAAGTTCTCAACCATGGCGTTGAGAGGAGGCCGTTGGTGAGAAGAGCGAGCGGGCGCTGGGTCCTTGGGATCATGGTGCTCGGATTGGCCCTCTGGAGTCCCGGGAGTGACGCTCTCGAGTTGGGCGAACTCCCGGGATGGACGCCGGTGGACGAGGTGGTTCACTATGGGCGTGACGAGCTGTGGGAGTACATCAACGGCGCGGCCGAGCAGTATATCAGCTTCGGATTCCAGGGGCTGATTCACGGCGAGTGGCAGCGCGACAGCCTGGTCGTTGTGCTCGACATCTACGACATGGGAACGCCGCTGGGCGCCTACGGCATCTTCGTCGCGCAGGCGCCGTCGCGGGACACCTGGGTTGAGCTCGGAGCCGCCGCGGCCATTACACCGCCGTATCAGTGTCTTCTTGCGCAGGGGCGCTACTACGTTCGGGCCGACATGTACGAGGGGGAGTTCTCCCGGGAAAACGGAGCGCGACTCCTGGAGATGTTGGCCGCGCGCCTCCCAGGATCGAATGACCTTCCCCCCGAGCTGGCCCTCTTGCCGGCCCAGGATCAGGTGCCGGGAACCGTGGGGTATGCGCGTCAAGACTTCCTCGGGCTGAGCGAGCTACGGGACCTGGTGCACGCGACCTACCGGTGGGGTGACGAGGAGTTCGTTCTCTTTTGCATCCTTGCCGACGAGGGTGAGGAACAGGGCGCGGTCTGGGCACGGCTCGAGGCGAAGTGGACCCGCCTGAAGGGCAAGAAGTGTAGAATGCTCTACCGTGAGATTCCCTACCGGGGACTGGTGGGCGTTGCGCGAACCGAGACAGGTCTGCTGGGCATCTCGGGACGGGTGGATGAAGGGCAGCTCAAATCCCGGCTGGCCGAACTCTGCGAAGCGGACTAGGCGGCCCGCTGTTCGTCATCCTTCGACTGGTCCGGTTTCTCGCCAAAGGTCTCCGAGCCGCCTCCGCCCTGATGATGCAATTCGAACTTGACCAGCTCGTTGATCATCTGCTCGGCCGACAGAGAACCGGTGGCAAAGAGCGCGTGACCCAGATGCAGCACGAGGTGATTTTGTTCGTTCACTAGGTCATCGATCTGATTGCTGTCGAGGAGGCCGGCCTGCACCGCCGCCTCTCCGAACAAGGTGCCACTCGATGCCTGGTGATCGAGCACGGTGTCCACGTTGCTGGGGGAAAGGAGGTCTTTCTCGACGGCCAGATCACCTAGCCGCGGATTGATCGACTGCAGATACGCGTAGGCACGATCAATGTCCTGCGCCTCCACGCAACCCTTATCGATCAGGTAGTCGCCGAAGGCGGCTGCTTTGTCCGAGTAGATCCGCCAGGCTTCCCGACTCGAGTCCATTCAGATACCCCTACTAAGGTCAAGGTCGACACTCTCTTGTAGGATCGGCCGCTCCCGACTTCAACTTTTGCGTTTCTTCCGCCAAGATGGCCGGAATTCACGCGTGAGCCGCCGGAACCTCCGAGCCTCGACAGAGTATGAAGAGATGCAAAGAGAGGCACACTCCGCAACCCAAGAAGAGAAGGCCCCGCCGAATGGCGAGGCCTTTTCTTCATGTATTGGCGAACTTAGGTGACCGGCCGCCCTTTCTCAGGCGGCATCCTCCTCGGCCGACTCGCCCGAGGGCTGGCCAGTTTCGGAGGTCAGGAGGCGCACGGTGTTACGTCCGGCCTCCTTCGCCCCGTAGAGGGCGCGGTCGGCGACCGCCAGCATTGCGGCCGACTCCTTGAACCGCATGGTCTCGTTGTGGGTGCTCACCCCGAAGCTGGCCGTGACCCGGATCGTTGTGCCGCTCTTCAGCTCCACCGGCGACTGCTCGATTGCCGATCTCAGTTTCTCGAAGAAGGCGAGCGCACTCTTCGAGGCTTTCCCTTCGAGAATCACCCCGAATTCCTCACCCCCGTAGCGGGCGACGATGGCGCCATCTTCTTCGGCCCCCTGCAGAATGTCTGCAACATGCTGGAGAACCTGATCGCCGGCCTGGTGGCCGTGCGTGTCGTTGACCAGCTTGAAGCGATCCAGGTCAATGATCGCGAGACTGAAGGCCCGCCCATCCGCCTCGGATTGTTCAAAGGCGCGGGCCAGGTGTTTGTCGAACTCGCCACGATTGCGCGCGCCGGTGAGGCTGTCGCGCGTCGCTTTGACCTTGAACTCCTCGGCCTGCTCCATGGCTGCCTGGGCCTGAATCTGAGTCTGAAGGGTGAGTTCCATCATGGCCTCTTGGGCCTGAGCGACAATCTCCTGCGGATCCATATTGGGACCCTCGGGCAGGTCGAAATGGCGAATCATCGTCGGCGCCTTTTCTCCGACCGCCTGCAGCAGCTCGGACGCCACCTGTTCTTCCATGTTGGCCCATTCCCGGGCGCCGCGCAGGTAGGTGTCGATCTCCTCCCGCGCCTCGGCATCACCCGCAGCGTGCATGAAAGGTTGGGCGGCCAGGCTTCCCAGCGCCACCGCCGTCACCATCTTCGAAGGGGCGTCTCCTGGATAATCATCGGGCGACTCGTGATACCGGATCGGCTCGAGCAACTGAGGAGGGAGCTGCCACTTCTCGGCCAGCGCCATGCCGACCTCCGCGTGGTCCAGCGACAACATCTCCTGCTCGAGTTGGGCCAGTTTGCCCAGACCGTCGCCGGAGGCCTTGAGTAGCTTCACGTACGGAGCGCCGAGCGCCTGCAGAAGAGCGAGGATACCCAGATCCTCCAGCAGGCCGCCCAGGAAGGCTTCCTCCTCGTCGATGCCGCCCATCTTCTGCGCCACCGTGCGCGCGCCGACTGCGGCGTAGAGGCTGCGACGCCAAATCACCAGAGGGTCAAAATCCGCGCTCAACTCGCGTAGATTGTTGACCAAGGTAAATCCGAGCGCGAGCGTCTTGACCGTGTTGATGCCCAGCAGGACCATCGCGTGACTGACGCTGCTCACCCGGTGATTCAGGCTGTAGTATCCGCTGTTGACTGTCTTGAGAATCTTGGCCGTAAGGGCAGGATCACGACTTATAGTCCGCGCGATTTCGCTGATCGCTACGTCGTCGCGACGACAGAGATCGAGAACTTCAAGTGCGGCCGCCGGAAGGCTTGGCAATCTTGGGCAATTGACAATCTTCTCCAAGAGCTGTTCGTTCATCTTCTCTCCACTAGGACCCATGGTGTCCAGGCTAGGTACCAAGCATAGGAACTGCCAAAAAGAGATGCTTGCTGCACAAGAAACAGATCGGCCGTCCGCAGGACGAACTTTCGATCAGGTACGGTTTGGTCGAGCAATTTCCCGTTTCAGCCACTTTGGTTGCAGGCGCCTGCCCTCCAGGAAACGTATTGCGCGTGGTCTCTTGCACCAGATGGCGTCGAGGCCGATCCTCGCAGATGATGGCCCACATGGGGACTTATGACGGAACTCGATACGTGGTCAGCAGATACACGTGCAGGGAGCAGGGCGGACAAGGGGCGTCTGAAGCAGGAGAACGGGGGCGGCCGGCTGGCCACCCCCGATTGAGCTCCGGTTCGCCTGGCGAACGTTACTTGATCAGGACAACTCTTTGCGCCGCCCGGGCCCCGGCCGATCGCGCTTCCACGAGATAGATACCGGGAGGTACGGGGAGACCGTGTTCGTCGCGGCCGTCCCAGGAAAGGTCCACCGATCCGTGGGCAGCGCCGCCGAAACGCAGGGACCGAATCGAACGACCCGTCGCGTCATAGATCTGGACATTGCCGCCGGAGGACAGCTCGGTCCCCGACAGGTTCAGCGAGAGTTGACCTCGGAACGGATTCGGGCCGGCGCTCATCTGCAGCGCGCGCGCGAGCTGCTCGCCGGAATCCGCATCCACGGCGGCGGGGTCGTCCTGGGCGGAGAAGAGGTAGTTCGTCCCCCCATATCCCTGGACCCCGGAAACCACCAGGATGACCTCATCCGCGGGGTCGGTCAGCCCGCCGACACCGATTGAGCCGACCTGGGTCGCCGGGTCGAGCGTCACTCGCTGCACCTCGGTCGTTCCATCCGCTCGGAGGGTCAGGCCCCAGACGGCGAAGACATTGGTGTCGGCGCCGTCGAAATCGATCCGCACGGACGTCTGATCACCGAAGCCCAGGAACCGGTAGTAGTCGGTGCCCCAGTGATTGACGGTGCGGTTGTACTGCCCGGTCGGATAGGAGGAATAGGTCCCCATCGTGTAGAAGGTGGGAAGCTCGTCGCCCACGTATCCGTATCGCCCGTCGGCCAGGGAGGGGTCATCGAGGAAGTTCGCGACGGACCAGTTGGCGAACACATCCGCGAAATCGTCCTCGTACCCATAGAGGTCCAGGATGTTCTCGTACCCCGCCGTCGAGTTGGCCGCCTCGTGGACGACGTCATAGAGCGCGGGGCCACCCCCGTAGCGCTCGTAGAAGTAGAGCGTCCAGAGGTAGGTCTGGATGTAATCCGCCCAGTTCCCGTCCCACACGGTGAGGTTGTTGTCGGCGTTACTGTTGAACTGACTGATGTTGTCCGGGTGGCCGTAGAACCACATGGCCATCTCCGCCATGCCCTCGTCTACCCAGGACGTCTCATTTTCGTCGTATTTCCAGTGGATCAAGTGTTCGAACTCGTGCGCCGCCACCGCGATCATGTAGTCGCCGCTCGGGCTGGGGCCGTGGGCGCAGTTCAGATACAGCGACTCGCACTCGTTGCTGTGGTAGCCCGGGTAGTGTCCCTCGGGGTACTGATCGAATTCGAAGAAGAACCCGTCCGAACTAATCCCGAATTCGAAGTACACGAGGTAAATACGCGGGTCGTTGTCCAACTCGTCGGGGGGGTCCCCGAAGGCCTGCGAGTTGAGCTCGTAGATGCCCATGTCGGGGTTGGCCCCGATGCTGGTGTTCTCCCAGCGCTCCAGGATCAGGTCGACGTCGGCCTGATCGATACCCACGTTCCACTGGCGGTCGTCCACGACCACGTAACCGTGATCGGTCTTGCCACGCACGGTGCAGGTTGCCTGCTCGAAGTGAGGCGGCATGGACGTATGGACCCACAACCACCACACCCAGGAATCACCCACCTGCGGGTCGGGAGGCGGAGAGGTGGGGAGGGCCGAATCTTGAATATAGACCTCCGGACCCATCTCATCGGGCGCCGGCAGGCGAATCTCACGGCTGTGAGTGGCGTCTTGTTCTGCGAGGGGCGCGGACGCGTTCGCCGCGCCGGCGAACAGGGTCAATCCGCAGAGGACTGCTCCGAGGATTGTCCAGGTGTTTCTACTGAAGGGGCGCCAGTTGAGGCGGTGACGAAGCGCGGTATGCATACAACCTCCTTCCGGGCGGACCTCAAGGGTCCGCCGAGGATTGAATAGGGTCATTGTTATCCTGCACATCTTAGCAGAATTGACGGGGATTCGTTAGTCAAAGCCGCTGGGATTCGTGCGGGGGGGGAGGGCGGCCTCGGCAACACCTCGAATACGCGAGCGTATGGACTGTAATGGAATTATGTGATACCAGCGTCACGGCGACCTGAGATGAAAGCAGAGGGGAGACCACATGCACGCTGTCGAGCTCACGGGGGTGACCAAACGTTTCGGCCAACACGTGGCGGTGGACGACATCTCGCTGCGCGTGCCTCAGGGGAGCGTCTATGGGTTTATCGGACCCAATGGGTCCGGGAAGACCACCACGTTGCGGATGATCATGAACATCTTCTATCCGGATCAGGGCGAAATCCGGGTTTTCGACGAGATCCTGGGGGGTACCTGCACCGATCGAATCGGGTACCTGCCGGAAGAGCGGGGCCTCTACCGGAAAATGAAGGTCCGCGATCTGCTTCGTTTCTACGGCGAGCTCAAGGGGGGACGGCGCGTCGATCAGGCCGTCGAGACCTGGCTCGAAAGGCTGGATCTGCTTTCCTGGGGCGACAAGAAAGTCGAGACGCTCAGCAAGGGAATGAGCCAAAAGGTGCAGTTCATCGCAACCGTGGTCGCCGACCCGGAGCTGGTGATCCTCGATGAGCCCTTCAGCGGGTTGGATCCCGTGAACACGGATGTCATGCGCGAGTCCGTGCTCGAACTCCAGCGTCAAGGCAAGACGGTCATCTTCAGCACCCACGACATGAGCGTCGCCGAGCGCATGTGCGATTTCATCTTCATGATTTTCCAGGGCCGCAAGGTGCTCGACGGCACGCTGGCTTCGATCCAGGACGAATACGGGAGCGACACCGTTCGGATCCGGTCGGCCGGAGGGCGCGCGGCTTTGGGGGATCTGCCCGAGGTGGAGGCGATCAGCGACTACGGGCAAGTCCAGGAGCTGCGCATGAAACGTGACTGTGATGCGCAGGCTTTGGTGCAGACAATCATGAGCCGCACCGAGCTGCTCAGCTTCGAGGTCGCCAAACCGTCCCTGCACGACATCTTCGTTCGAATCGCGGGGCCCGAGGCGCAGGAGGCGAACCATGCGTAAGATCTGGAAACTGACGGGACGCGAGTATCGGGCGGCCGTCCGCACGAAGGGATTCATCATCGGACTGCTCGTGGCGCCCCTCTTCATGGGTGGAAGCGGCCTTGCGATGTACTTGCTCAAAGACCAGGTCGACACGACCGACCGGCGCGTGGCGATCATCGATCGGTCCGGCATCGTGGCCGACTCCCTGTTGGCCGCCGCCGATCGATACAACGCCTCGGCGGTCTATGATGCGGAATCCGGGGAGAAGGTGCGTCCGGCCTATGAGTTCTTCACCGAGGCTCCCACCGAGGGGGACCCGCAGACGCAGCGCCTCGAGCTGTCCGATCGCGTACGATCCGGTGATCTGACCGCGTTTGTGGAGATCGGGCCGGCAGTCCTGCATCCCGATCCCCACGATACGACGGGTGCGGCCCAGATCCGGTACTACGCGAAGAACGCTTCGATGGATGAGACCCGCAGTTGGATGCGCTGGCCGATCAACAATCACCTTCGCCGCACCCGCCTGATCGAGGTCGGTGTCGATGAGGAGACCGCCGGTGGGGTCTTCGACTGGCGCAACGTGAACGGCTTCGGCCTTCTGACGCGAGACGAAGAAACCGGGGGCATTCGAGACGCGCGAAAGGCCAGCGAGGGGGAGGCGATCCTGATTCCGCTCGTCCTCGTCATGCTGGTCTTCCTCATGGTCATGATGGGGGCCATGCCGCAACTGAGCTCAGTGATGGAGGAGAAGAACCAGCGTATCGCTGAGGTGCTCTTGGGATCCGTCAAACCGGTCGAGTTCATGTGGGGCAAAGTGCTCGGGGGAGTGGGCGTCTCACTCACCGCTTCGATGGTCTATGTGGCCGGTGGGGTGTTTGCCGCCAATCGGTTTGGCGTGGCCGACTATGTTCCCTATGAGATCATTCCCTGGTTCTTTGGTTTCATGATCTTGGCCATCACGATGTTCGGCGCCGTGTTCGCCTCCCTCGGGTCGGCCTGCAACGACGCGAAGGAGGCGCAGTCGCTGACCTTCCCGGCCATGTTGCCGATCATGATTCCCATGTTCGTGCTGATGCCGGTGCTCAATGAGCCGCAGAGCACATTCGCCACGGCGCTGTCGCTGTTTCCCCCCTGCACACCGATGCTCATGTTGCTGCGGATGAGTTCCCAAGAGGGGGTGCCCGCCTGGCAGCCCTACGCCGGTCTGGTAGGGGTCGTGCTCTTCACGATCCTGGCCGTCTGGGCGGGTGGCCGCATCTTCCGCATCGGGATCCTGATGCAGGGCACCCCGCCTAAGATCGGCAACATTGTCCGTTGGGCGCTCCGGGGCTAAGGGCCCCGGAGCTGGCGATCCCGGCTAGTTCGGCGGGGTCGCCGGTGCCGAGCGCCTGAGCGGGCGCAGCAGAATGCCGGTGAAGAAGAAGGCGACGGAGCGTTTGATCGGATCAAGGACCGAATACAGAACCGGAACGATCACCAAGGTCAGGAAGGTCGCCACTGCCAGCCCCCAGATCACGGCGGTGCCCATCGGTCCCCACCACTGACTCGAACTGCCCCCGATGATCATCGCGTGGGCGAAGTCGCCCCGCAGGATATTCCCGAAGTTGATCGAGAACCCGGTCGTCAGCGGGATCAAGCCGAGGATCGTCGTGATGGCCGTGAGCACCACGGGCCGGAAACGCGTCCGGCCTGCCTGCACGAGGGCCTCCATCTTTTCCATGCCCTGGGCCCGCAGCTTGATCACGTAGTCCAAGAGCACGATGGCGTTGTTGACCACCACGCCGGCCAGCGAGATGACCCCCACCCCGGTCATGATGATTCCGAACGGCGTGCGCGTCACCATGAGACCGACGAGGACACCGATGAGCGAGAGGACCACGCTCGCCATGATCACGAACGGGATCGTGAGCGAGGTGAACTGCGTGATCAGAACGAGGGTCATCAGCATCAAGGCGATCATGAACGCGTCGCTCAAGAATGCCCTGGCTTCCTCCTCATCCTGGCTCTCGCCGGTGTAGGCCAGGTAGTAGCCCGGAGGCATGGGGAACCGGGCGATCCGCCCCTGCACGGTGGCCAGGAGCGCATTGCCGTTGTATCCCGCGCCGGCGTCCGCCGTGACCGTCACGACGCGCTCCGAGTCGATGCGCTGAATCGACCCCAATCCGGCCTCATAGGTCACCTCGGCGAAGGCCGTGATCGGAATGTGCTCTCCCTCGTAAAACACCGTGAGGTTTTCGAGATCTTCGGTGCTCAAGCGCGCGCTTTCGGCCAGACGAACGATGATGTCGTATTCATCTTCGCCCACACGGTAGGTGGACACCTCATCCCCATGGATCGCGGTTCGGATCGTGCTGGCCAGGTCGATGGTCCGCAGTCCCAGTCGGGCTGCCTTCTCCAGCGAGGGCCGCACACGGATCTCGGGCCGGCCACGGTCGAAGTCATCCTGCAAGTCGACCAGGCCGGGGATGTCGCGGATTTGATCCTTGATGCGACTCGCCAGGTCGCCAAGGAGAACGAAGTCGTCCCCGGAAATCTCGATGGTCACCGGTTTGCCCGTGGGGGGGCCTTCCTCCTGCTTGTCGATTGTCAGGCGGGCGCCGGTGAAGGCCTGGAGCTTGGTGCGCAAATCCTCCAGCGACTGCCGCGAATTCGTGTCGCGGTCCTCCTGCTTGATGAACTCGAGGTTGAGGGTCGCATTGTGGGTGGCGGCGCTGCCACCCACAATGAAGCCGTTGCTCCCTCCCGTGCCGACCTCCGTGACGTAGGCCAGAAGCTCCGGAACCTCGCTGACGTACGGCTCGATCTGGTCGCAATAGGTATCGGTCTGTTCGATGCGGGTCCCCGACGGCGCCTCGATGCCGACGTAGGCATAGGTCGGTTCGACATCCGGGAAGAGCTCGACCCCCGCATTGAAGCGTCCGAACAGCATGAAGACGACCACCAGAAGGACCAGCATCCCAAGGAGGGTCAGCCCCCGGTGCCGCAGGGCCCATCGAATCGTCGGTTCGTAGGTTTTCAGACCGAACTCCAGGAGACGATCGCCCGGACGTTTGTGATCTCCCGCGTCCTTCGGAACCTGCATGAATCGGGCGCAGAGCACCGGGTTGAACACCAGCGCCACGAAGAGCGATGAGCTCAGGGTCACGATGAGCGTGATGGGCAGATACTTCATGAATTCGCCCATGATCCCCGGCCACAGAATGAGGGGCCCGAACGCGCACAGGGTCGTCAAGGTGGAGGCGATCACCGGCGCGGATACCTGATGGGTCGCCTCGCGCGCCGCCTGGTCACGGCTCTTTCCGCTGACCCGGAATCGGAAGATGTTCTCGACGATGACGATGGCGTTATCGACCAACATCCCGAGGGCCAGAATCAGCGAAAAGAGCACCACGATGTTGAGGGTGATGTCCATGGCCCGCAGAATGATGAAGGACAACAGCATGGAAAACGGAATGGCGACGCCGACGAAGAAAGAGTTCGTCAGCCCCAGGAAGAGGAACAGAACGAGGACGACCAGGATGAGCCCGCTCAGGATGTTGTTCTCCAGCTCGCTGACCATGTCCTTGATGTAGATCGACTGGTCCCCGGTCACGGTGACTTGGGTGCCCTCGGGCAGCGTGGGGATGACCTCCTCCAGCGTCTCCTGGATCTCCTCGGCGATCCGAATGACATTCTCGCCGCTGCGTTTGGTGATCGACAGCGTGACGGCTTCAACGCCGTTGAGCCTCGAGATGGTTTCCCGGTCCTTGAGGCCCAGCGAAACCTGGGCGACGTCCCGCACATAGACGGGAGTCGGGGCCGCCGGATTGATCAGGACGTCGGAGATGACCTCGATCGATTCGAACTCCCCCGGGACCCGCACCTGGTAGTCGTAGGTTCCGAGCCCGAGGTCCCCGCCGGGGATGGTCACGTTCTCCAAGCGGATCGCGTCCATGACGTCGATCAGCCCCAGTCCGTAGAAACGCAGTCGCTCGGGATCGACATCCACCCGCACCTCGCGCTCCACGCCACCGGTGAGATTGACCTCGAGGACCCCCTCGACCCGCTCCAGCTCCTCCTGCAGGTCCTCCGCGACCTGCTTGAGCCGGATCGCATCGTACTCGGCACCCAAGACGATCTGCATGATGGGCCAGTCATCGGAGCTGATCTCGATGATCGTCAGATCATCGCGCACGTCTTGGGGCAACTCCGGCTTTGCCATCTCGACCGCGTCGCGCACCTTCTGCAGGGCGTCGCTCATCTCGACATCGGTCGTGAACTCCAAGACGACCTGGCTGAAGCCCTCGGCCGAGACGCTGGTCATCTCTTCGAGATCGGCGAGCCCTTTCAGCTGCTGCTCGAGCTTGCGGGTCACCAGGTTTTCCATGTCTTCCGGACTGGTGCCGAAGTAGGGCGCCATGACCATCACGAAGGGGATCTTGACGTCCGGCGACGCTTCGCGCGGCAGCTTGACATAGGAGGTCGCGCCGACCAAGACCACCATGATCATCAGGGCGAAGACGGTCATGGCGCGGTTGATGGAGATGTCGGTTATTTTCATCGCTGATCTCCCTAGCGATCCGTAGTCCAGTGGTCGGCAACGGTACGATCCTGGGTGACGACGCTCGGATCCGCGCCGGTCGTACCGTCAGGGGCGGCGGCTGTCTCCTGCACGGCCACGGCCGATCCATTGTGGATGACCCGCTGTCCCCGAACGATCAGGCGATCGCCGGGGGAGAGGCCCTCCAGTGCGATCACCATCAGCCCCTGATCGACTCCCAGCGTGAGCGGGCGCTCGACGGCGCGATCACTCTCGACGACAAAGGCCACCGGGCCGCTCGGTCGGGAGACCAAGGCATCGCGCGGGATGAGAATGACGTCCGCATGGACGGCCTTGGAGATTCGGGCGCGGCCGATGACCCCGGCGCGCAACACGAGGTCCGGATTCTGGATGTGAACCTCGACTGCGAATTTGCCGGTCATCCGATCGGCTTCGACACTGACCCAGTGCACCCGGCCTTCGTGGAACCCGTTCACGCCGTCGAAGGTGACCGTGGCGCGCGTTCCTTCGGCGACCCAGGCGACCTCTTTCTCGCTGACGGCCGCTTCGAGCACCAGGGTCGACGGATCGACGACCCGGGCCACAATCTGTCCGGGCACGACGAGCTGGCCCGGCTCGACATGACGCGCGGCCACCACCCCCGCGAACGGCGCTTGAATGGCCGCACGGTCATGGCGGATCTCAGCGATCCGGGCTCGCGCCTTGGCCTCGCGCAGCTGCGTCTGAGCCTGGAGAAGCTCGATCTCGCTGATCGAGTTGGCGTCGCGGAGTTGTTGCATACGCTCCGCGTCATAGGCCATCAGCTCCTGGTTCGCGCGGGCCGCGGTCATCTCCGCCTCGAGTAGATCCCGGTCGAGCAGAATCAGGACATCGCCCTGGGCCACCCGGGTGCCCTTGTCATGCACGACGGAGGCGACCTGCCCGCTTTCCTGGGCGCTGAGGTCAGTTCCCTGAAGCGGCCGGGTCGGACCGGAGATGGTCAGATAGGTCTCCAGGTCAGCCGGCGTTACGGTCAAGACCCGCACGTTGCGCGGCACCTCGACGACTTCGCCGGCCGCGTCTGAGGAATCCGAGGATCCGCATCCACCGGCGGCCAGCACCGCGAGAGCGCAGAGGCCGGGCACCAGCATCGAGAGGATGATTCGGGATCTGGGCACGATCGTCGACATGACGTTACTCCTTACCTCACACATCGAGTGAGCCACTTCAGGAGCCGGACGGCTCGAGCTGGTTCAGAATCTCAGCGAGCGGCCGTGCGGGGCAGAACCCCAGGGCCCGCTTGAAAGAGGCGGTCAGCGACAACACCTCATTGCGTGTCATGATCAGGTTGCTGCGGGCCAGGAATCGATCGGCCTGCACATCGAGAACACTCAGATAGTCGGCCTTGCCAAGCTCGTATCGCAGCCGGATCTGGTCCAGCGCGTCCTCGGCCGCGACCAGATTGAGCTGCGCGGCCGTGTGGTTGGCCCGGGCGGCCTCCAGCTCTCCCAACAGCGAGAGTACCTCGAGGCGCGCCAGACGCGACGCGTTCTCATGTTCGAGATAGGCCCGGCGCACCTGTGCTTCGGCCTCCTGCACGCGGCCCTTCGTTCGAAGACCGTCGAAGAGCGGCACCCGCAGGGTCACGCTGGCGTTCCAGAAGTCGTGACCCTTGTCGAACAGGTCCCCGAACTCGCCGGTCACGTAGCCGTAGGCGGCATCCGCAGACACCGTCGGCCGGTGCTCCGCTTTGATCGCTCCCCGGTTCTTCCGCAAGATGCGCGCGTAGAGTTCGAGCTGTTCCAAGTCGGGGCGTGTGCGCACGCCGGCCAGGGCCTGATCGGCGCTCACCGGTACGGTTTCGAGGGGCGCTTCGGAAAACACATAGAGCGGAGTCTGTGGCGCGAGCCCCATCAGCACGTTGAGGTTTGAGCCCGCATCCCGCAGGGCCTGGGCCGCGCTCCGCTGTTGCGGCATCAGGTTGGCGTAGGCGACGCGAGCTCTGAGCGTATCGAGCGGCGTCGAGTACCCCAGATGGAGCCTTCGCCTTGTGATGTCCAAGAACTCCTTCTTGGCGGCGCTGTCCGCGCTCAGCGCATCGAGCTGCTCCCCGGCCATCACCACGGCGTGATAGGCCTTCGTCACCTCTTCCACGGTGCGGTGTTCCGCATCGAGGATGGCCACCTCCTGGTGACGGATGCCCAGGCTCGCGGCGCCCACCGCGTTGTAGATGAGCGACGGCTGCACCTCCCAATGGGCGTTGAGACTCGTGCGCCAGAAGGTCTGGGCCGGAATGTCCTCGGGCGCCGGGATGAAGTCGAATCCGGCGAGCAGGCTATCCAGAGGAGTGGTCGGCTCGCTGTCACCATCGGAACCGCCGCCGCCGAAAGTCTGATCCAGCGCGAAACTGGGATCGCGGCCTCGCGACCAGGTCCCGGTGGCATCGAGGGTCGGCAGACCGATCGCCACCGCCTGCTTCTTCCGACCGGCCAGCTCGGCCGTTCCCTCACGGGCGGACCTGAGCCCGGCGTTCGACTCGAGCGCGGCCTCGATGCAGTCGTCCAGCGCCAGCGGCGAACCGGCCCCCGGGACCGCTTCCACAGTCTGGGCGTTCGCCGAGGCGCCCCACAGGCCCGCGGTAGCGACGAAGGGGAGGAGCCAGGTGGCCAGCCGGCGTCCAACGTCTCGGAGAGGATGGGTCGGGGAGCGGTGATCAGCGGGCACCGCTGCCGGGACGAAGCGGGCCAGAATCCGATCCCCGAGTTCCTCGCCCGGGCGCGGGGCCTTCGGGTCGAGCAGGGAGATGGCGCCGGAATACTCGAGGGCCCCCATGAGATCACGGCAGAGGTCGTCGACATCGTCTTGGTCCAGATGGCCTGCGGTGGCACACTCGCCCAGAATCTGATGCAGACGCCCGCGCTGCTTCCACAGCACGTCACCGACGCCCTCGGCCTCCTCCTCCGGGAGGAAGAGGATCACGTAGATCTGACGGACGAGTTCGCGTTGGTCCACGAACTGCCGTAGGTGGGCATGAACCCAGGCCCGCAGACGGATGAGTGGGTTCTCGATGCCCTCGGTGGCCTCGTCCATCCGGGTGTGGAGCCTCGCGAGAGAGTGGGCGAGGGCATCCTTGAACAGGGCGGCTTTGTCGGGGAAGTGGTGGTAGAGCGTGGCCTTGGTCACGTTTGCTTCCTCCGCGATCTGTCGCATGGAGGCCCCTGCGTACC
The DNA here is from genome assembly GCA_964612295.1 of uncultured bacterium. Lineage (GTDB taxonomy): Bacteria > Eisenbacteria > RBG-16-71-46 > CAIMUX01 > WJJG01 > CAYQJL01. The sequence continues at coordinate 18,440 of CAZTDY010000024.1, forward strand.
CCCGCCTGCCATAGAGGCGCCCTGCGGCAGTCAGGATGGCCTCGCGGGTTGGAATCGGATGTTTCATCGGTTCAGCCCTCGGATCGTGCGGCCCCTTGTCTTCGATCAGGTCCGGTCCCCAACTGCGAGCGGAGCCGGCCGATTTCAAGATAGTCTACCGACCGTCCGGTCGGATTGTTACAGGGAAAGTCTTGGGTTTTTGTAGATTTGGGGGTGTATCAGCGAATTTGCTCGAGATAGAGGACCTCGAGGGGGGCTTCCTCGGCTTCGATCTGCTCCTCACGGCTCACCGCGCGGAAGCTCTCGATAGCCTCCGCCAGGCCGCTGATGAGTACATATCGACCCTCGCCCAATCGAATCAGACGATCACTGTCCGGATTGCCCGGGCACGCGAAGTCCACACGTTCCAGGTAGTTGCCGGATTCATCGAAACGATCGAGACTGAGGATCACGCCCGAGGGGAGTCCCTTGGTGCTGTGTCCATGTTGGACCCACAAGTCGCCTGTCTCGTCCACGTCCAGCCGCAGGATGCAGGGATCATGATCCGCCACGACAGACTCGACCTCGATCCGGCGACCACGCCGCATCATGACCGCACCGTCGGCGACGGACTGCTTTTCGGCCGCCGTGCGCTCATAGGGTTCGTACTCGCGCTCGATGGTCCTCTGGAGCACTCCATCAGCGGAATACACCTTGATCCGGTACAGGTCGCGATCCTCGGCCGTGTAGATCGCCCCGCCGGTGCCGAGCGCCCAGCCCCCCTGTTGGACGAAATACTCCTCAGCCTCGACGAAGCGCCGCCGCTGAGGATCGAAGGTGCGTTCTTTCTCCAATAGGGTGTGCACCGGCTCTCCGGCCGGCGTGTAGCTGCGCAGGAACATCTTCCGCGAACCAGGGGCCCCCCGGCCGCCCCCTCCGCGGCCCCCCGCCTGGCGGACCATCTGATCGCCGCAGAGCACCAGGTGCCCATCCCGAAGGGCGCCGTTTTGGAGGGCAAGCATCGTGGCCGCCTCGCCCTCAGGCAGGGCCGGGGGGATCGTGCCGGCCGACTCGCCATCGCGGGTCAGAAGGACGAGTTCTCCGGGCATCCGGCGCACGACGCACAGGGTGCTGTCGGTGTTGAACATGAGGCCCCGGGGACGGCGAAACTCACCGGGTCCGTCACCTTCCCGGCCGACGGTCCGAATATACTCGCCTTCGGGGGAGAGAATCTGGATCTCGCAGAGCTGACGATCCAACAGGTAGAGGTTTCCCGCGCGATCCGTCAGAACGTCTGCAACCACGCCCAGGAGGACATCCTCATCGTCGGCCCCGATGCGCCACCGCTCGGCCAGCTCCACGGTCCGGGTGCCGCCGGGAGGCTCGGCCGGATTTCTGATGATCGGTGTCTCCTGCGCTCTCGCGACCACCGCAAGGAGCGCGACCAGACCCAGTCCGGCGGCAGATAGGAGGCGTGGCGTTCTCTTGCGCATCGAGATGGTTCCCCTGGAAAGATCCCTATTGGTCTAAACCTTGAAAGGGCATTCTACGTCAATGTAGGGAGTGGGAGAAGTACGCTCATCTGACATGGGGAGGACAGAGATGGTACACGCGCGTGTTGCCGCCTTAGCGGTGCTGATCTGCGTGGTTCTGGGGACCACGGTTGCGGGGGCGTCCTGGTGGAACCGGGATGCGATCGAGGGCTCCGGCGAGATGGCGAGTGAGGAGCGGAGCATTGGTGAGTTTACCCGGCTGCGGGTCGACTGTGCGTTCGACATTGAGGTTCGGTTCGGAAAGGACCCCAAGCTCGTCCTGACCTTCGACGACAATCTCCTCGAGTACATCACCACGGAGGTTCGCGGGAAACGCCTCACGCTCGATTGCAGCGAGGACTTGGAGATCGATGAATCCTGCCGGGTCGAGCTGGTGATCCCCAAACTCACCGAAATCGAGATCAACGGTGCGGCCGACATCAGAGTCCACAAGTTCGAGGGTTCGACACTCGAATACGTCTTGAATGGCGCGGGGAATCTCGAGGTGGACGGCAGCGTCGAAGAGTTCGAGGTTGAGCTTTCCGGCGCCGGCAGCGTCGATGCCCGCGATCTGGTGGCCGAGCGAGCCGAAGTGAATCTGAACGGAGCCGGATCGGTCGACGTCCACGCGACCGATTTCTGCCGGGCCAATCTGAGCGGCGTGGGAAACATCGACATCTACGGTGATCCCCGCAAAGTCCGGGAGAAGGTCAGCGGAATCGGCTCGATCGACTGGCACGACTAGATCGCGACAACGATCGGGGCCGATCCCGCGTACCAGGCCAGCGGCTGCTACGCGGCGGCGGCCTGCTCGGCAATCGCGGGCTGCATGCGAACTCGGAGCAGAACGTAGGTCGTGCCGAGGACCAGGCCGAAGAGCATGTGTCCCATCAGGCTCGGGAGCATCTGCTGAGCGGCTGCGATGGTCCAGTTCACACCCAATCCCATGCCCATGAAGAGCGGCATCAGCTTGAGGGGGCCGAGGAGCCACCAGGCGACCCCGAAAGAGAGGCCGTAGGCCACCCCGCTGAACACGCCCCGAACGACCCAATTGAAAAGGACCGCGAAAGAGGCGCCGATCGTCGCGCTGATCAGCATGTGAACCACGAAGCCGGCCAGGGGGGTAGGGATGCCCACCATCTTGCCGATCATCGGCAGCATGCCCATCATCGCCATCATGGCTCCGAACACCATTCCGCCGGCCAATCCGCTGAAAACACCGTGTCGAATGTTGGGGAAGTTCATGGTGCAGATCCTCCTGTTTCTCGTCTGGTCTCGTTGTCCGATCTGAAGAGCCGCCCCGCGGGGCGAATCGTGATTGACTTCAGCCGTGTGTGCGCCGAGGCTTGAGATTCTTACAGCTCTCTTCGCCCTTCACGGGGGGCGCCGGCAACGAGTGGGAAGCAGGTATGGCCAGAGAAAAGCCCGAAATCGTTGAGCTGGTGAACGCTCGGGATCCGAAGCTCCTGCGGTCGATCGTCAGGCAATTCTTGCCGCAGCTGATCCGTACTGCCCGCGGCGCGGGGCTCGGTCCGGAGCGGGCGGAAGACGTGGCCCAGGACACCCTCGTCACCTTCGTCGAGAAAGCCGACACCTTCGACGGCCGCGCTCAGGTGCGCACCTGGCTGTTTGGCATCCTCTACCGAAAGCTGCATGAGGCTTACCGCGCCAGGAAACGCGACCAGCGCATGGAGAGCATCGACGGCGTGATGGAACAGCGCTTCGCTCCCAACGGCACGTGGGGAAAACCCCCCGCCGCGCTGGACTCGCAGCTCCATTCAATGGAACTTCAGGCCTACATCCGTGAGTGCCTCGAACAGCTCAAGGAACGCTACCGAGCCGCCTTTGTGCTCAAGGAGGTCGAGCAGTTCTCCACCGAAGAGATCTGTAAGATCATGGAGATCAACGCCAACAACCTTGGGGTGGTTCTCTATCGAGCCCGCAACGGTATGCGGGAATGCCTGGAGGGGCGAGGTTTGAAAGGATCGCAAGATGCTGTCCTGTAAACAGGTCACGCGCGTCGTCGCCCGAGGCGAGTTGGAGGAAGCCCCTTGGCGCACCCGCCTGGCGATCCGCATGCATCTGATGATGTGCCGCCATTGCAGGCGATATGTGGACCAGCTGCGGCGGATCGGTGAGGCGTTGCGGGCCTGTTTCGTCGGCGAAGCGGTCGACCCCGACCGATTGGTCCAGCTCGAGTCGGCCGTCCTGGCAAGAGCCGGGTTGGAGCCCAATCCCCCTTCACCCCCTTCTGTCGATCCCCTCAGCTAGGCCTGCCCGGGTCCACCCATCTGCCGCGCAATGCCCCTCGACGGCCGGATTGACATTCCGAGGGCCCACCTCTAGGTTGCGTACGCTTGGGAAAAGGTGCTGTCGCAAGGAGGGGGAATGAAGCGGAAAACAGGTGGCCTCTCTTCAGCGATCATCCCGATCTCGGCAGGGGCGGAGTGGCGGGGTTGCAGTGGCCACATTCCCGGAAATCTTCAGAAAAACACCTCTGCCGTGTAACACAGAGGTGTATTAGTCGCTATATACACATAACGCGTCTTGTTTCACCAGCTCTGGGAAGGGCGAGCGGGCTGTGGCCCGCAGCCGAGGAGCATAGAAGGGGGAGGATACAATGTTCACACGCGAGATCGGGCGCACCCTGCTGGTCTGGGGAGTGCTGGTTCTGTTTGGATTTGGCACTCTGGTCGGTGGCGCCGCCGTATCGACGGCCGCTGAAGAGGTCACGATCGAGGGGGTCACCCACGTCAAGAACGATGCGGAGCCGCCCGGGGGCACCAAACGTCTGGAATTGAACGAACTCTGGCGCGTTGGGGGCGAGGATGACGAGGAGAACCTCTTCGGGGTGATCGTCCAGGCCCTCAACGATGAGGCCGGCAACATCTACCTGCTGGACATGCAGCTGGCCGAGGTGCAGGTCTTTTCCCCGGACGGCGTGAAGATCAAAACCCTCAGCGGTTCGGGCCAGGGGCCTGGGGAGGTGACGACACCCACCGACATGTGCATGTTGACGAGCGGGAACGTGGGCCTGGTCCAGATGTTCCCCGGAAAGCTCGTCTGCGTGGATCGGGAGGGCGTTCCGGCCGGGGACATCACCTTCGGCGGAAGCGATCCCACCCAAGGCGGCTTTCGGGTGGTGATCGATGCGAAATGCAGGGCCGACAATCTCGTCCTGGCGGGGATCGCCATCAGCCAGACGGCGACCGGCCAGGACCGCAAGGCCTTTCTAGCCAGCTTCGACGAGGCCGGTGAAGAGCAGGTGCGATACCTATCGCAGGACAGCAACCTCAATTTCCAGAAGATCGAGATCATCGAGAAAGACCAGTATTTCGTCTATCCCCGGCGCTGGGCGATCGGCCCCAAGGGCGAGGTGTACGGAGCGCCCGAACGGGATGAGTTCGTCATCAATGTGTACGCGAAGGACGGGACTCTCCAGCGGGTCATCAGCCGGGAATACGAGAACCGCAAGCGTACGGAGGAAGAGCTCGACCGCATCCGGTCCGCTTTCGAAGCGCAGACCGCCCAGATTCCGGGTGGAGCCCACACGGAGATGAGCGACACCGAGCCGGTCATCGGCACCATCAGTGTGGCCCCCGACGGCAGCCTCTGGGTCAACACCAACCGCAGCGGATTCGAGCAGCCCGAGGGCACCCTGATCACCTACGACGTGTTCGATGCGAAGGGGCACTACACCCACAGGCTGGCCGTGATGTGCGATGGCGACGGTGCGAATGACGGGTTCTTCATGCTCAGCCAGGATCGGGCCATCCTGGTCAAGGGTCTCGTCAGCGGCGTGATGTCCCTCCAGGGGGGACCGGCCGGCGGCGCGGGAAGTGACGAGGCCGATGAGGCCCCGATGGAGATCATCTGCTACGAGGTCAAAGGATAAACCGAGCTGTGGGGGGGGGCGGGTCGAGCGTCTGAATCGGCCCGCAGCCCCCGGTGCGCAACACCGTCCATCTATTTCACTCGCGCGGCCTTCCTCAACCCTCGCGCGAGAATATCGCCGTAACCGATGTGATAGTAGCATGTTGAGGCATACCGGGCCGATTCATGGGCTCAGGTTGGCCCAATTCGGCCAGTGCCGTGCAGCTGCCTCGGACCCGGGATGCACCATTCTGGCCACCTGCATAAGAGATTGTTGCTTCGAAAGAGTGGTTCCTGGTAGAATACGTGAAGGAGAAAACGTGCTGGCGTTGACGCTCGAACCCACACGTTGCCGTTGAGTCGTTTTCTTCGACCAAGACAGCATCGAGGGTACTAGCCGAATGTGCCAATCGGCAAAGGTACCCGTGAGGTGTGCGGCTTTGCATCCTTTATGGAGGTCATCATCATGAGGATTGCTACTCTGTTCGCGATTTTCGCTCTAGTGGGCTTTGTCGCGAGCGCCTCTGCTTCGACGGACAACTATCATGTGAAGAACTCGTCGCCTGACGGCGTTCACTATGATAGCGGCCGCGTCGAGGGCGATACGATTGAAGAAGCTTGGGTTATCGGCGGCCTGCCTTTCACGGGCTTCGACAACACCTGCGGCTTCGCTGACAACTACGACGAAGTGTGTCCTTACAGTGGCTCGATGTCGGGCGACGTTGTGTACGCGTACACGCCTGGTGGCGACGAAGTCATCACCATCGACCTTTGCTACTCGCTCTACGATACGAAGGTCTTTGTGTATGAAGACATGTGGACGCCTGGTGCGCCCTTCGCGTGCAACGACGATGCTCACTTCAGCGCCCCTTGCTACACCTACAGCTCGATGATCGAGCTGCTGAACATCTACGCTGGTCACACCTACTACATCGTCGTTGACGGTTATGGTAGTGACTGCGGCGACTATCAGCTCGACATCACGGCTGAAGAAGAGTGCGTGCTTGAGTGCCCCGCGGGCGCTCAGGTTGAAGGCGAGCCCCCTTGCATCGACGAGTATGACGATCAGTACAACGGTGGCTGCAACAGCACTGGTTGGACTCTGATCGAGGCCCAGGAAGGTGACTGTGGAACGATGTGCGGCCTCAGCTGCACCTACATGTTCCAGGGCGGCAGCTATCGTGACACCGACTGGTTCACGATGACGGCCGTGGGCGGCGATGTCACGGCGACGTGCATTGCCGAGTTCCCGCTTCAGTTCATCTTCTTCTATGTCATCGACTACAACTGTGTTGCGTACGAGTATCTGCTGGATACGGGCGGCCTCTGCGAGCCTGTGACCCTCTCGTACAACTTCACGGCCGGCCAGGAACTCTGGCTGTGGGTCGGTGCCTCCGTGTTCAGTGGCGTTCCCGAGAGCGACTACATCATCGATGTCTGCGGCATCGAGGGTGGCGTTACGCGGGCGAACGACGCTACGTGGGGCGAGATCAAGGGCATGTTCAAGTAGTTCGCTACTTGTCTATAGCTCCGAAACCCCCGCTCTCCGCTTCGGCGGAGGCGGGGGTTTTCTTTCTGCCTGTAAACCGCGAATGAGGCATTGATTGCCACCCTCCGCCGGGCGACACTTCGAGCCGGTTCTTCGAACTCCCGCATTCACCCCCTTTGAGGAGGCAGCCATGAAGACAAGGGCTACCTGTATGCTCCTGGGTCTCCTGCTCTTGACCGCTGGAATCTGTGCGCCGGCACACGCCACTCCCTGGGCAGAGGATCCCCGGGCGGGATTCGGGCAGGGTTTGAGCGATGCCGCACGCTGGGGGGCACAGAGGCCGGCGGCCTTCATTGAGGGGGTCACGTACGACACCTCCATCCCGTCGCCCGAGGAGTATCTGGGCTTCCCCTTGGGTGCGCGCCCGGCGACGCACGCCGAGATTCGCGGGTACGGGTTGGCGCTGGCCGAGGCTACCGACCGCATCGCCTTCGTGTCACTCGGCTGGTCTCATGAGGGTCGCGAGCTCTTCGCGCTGGTGGCGGGGAACGCGGACCAGGTGGCCGGGCGTGAGCGGTTGCGCGCCCAGTGGTCGCGGCTGGCTGATCCGCGAGAGGGGCCTGCGCCGGATCTAGCCACGCTTCCAGCCTGCATCTGGATGGGGGCCTGCATTCATGGGAACGAGCCGTCGGGGTCCGATGCCGCGCTCTTTGTCGCGCACTTCTTGGCCGCGGCCGAGACGCCCCTAGCGGACGCACTGCGGGATGAACTTCTGGTCCTCATTGACCCCCTCGAGAACCCGGACGGGCGGGACCGCGTCCTGGCCCAGTGGCGCAGCCTGAGCGGCCGGCATCCGGATGACGACGACCAGAGCATGCGTCAGTGGGGGGTCTGGCCCGGCGGTCGGACGAATCACTACCTCTTCGATCTCAACCGGGATTGGTTCTATGTGACCCAGCCCGAGTCGCGGGCGCGCACCGCCTTCCTCGCGTCCTGGCACCCGCAGGTCATGATCGACGCCCACGAGATGGGCGGTCAGAACACCTACCTGTTCTCGCCCCCGCGGGAACCCTTCGGTCCGGCAGTGACCGACTACCACCATCGATGGTGGTCGGTCTTCGAGGCCGACCACGCGGCGGCATTCGACGCCCGCCAGTGGGACTACTACACGCGCGCCTGGCACGAGGAGTGGTTTCCCGGATACGGCAGCTCCTGGAGCGCTGGTATCGGAGCCATCGGGATCCTCTATGAGCAGGCCAGCACGAGGGGCGGACGGGTCGCCCGCCGGGACGGCACGCTCATGACCTACCGCGACACGGTCCACCATCAGATCGTGAGCTTCCTGGCGAACTTGGAGACTGCGGCGGCACATCGGGCAGATCTCCTGGCGGCCTTCCGCCGCGAACGAGAGGCCAGTCTGGAGCGCCACGCGGGCGCCTTCCTGTTCGACGCGAGCGCGCAACCTGCGCGCGCCGCCAGTCTCTGCCAGACCCTCCAGGCCCAGGGTATCGAGCTGTCCGTGTTGGAGGAGGAGACGAGCCTCCGCGGCTTGATCCCCTTCTGGTCGGATGCGCCCCTTGAACGTGTTCTGGCGGCCGGTTCTGTCGTCGTTCCCCTCGATCAACCCCATGGGGCGTTGATCGAGACGATCCTCGGCTTCGATCCGCCGATGGATGAGGCGTTCCTGCGGTCCCAGCGCTTGGAGCTGGAGAAGAAGGGCGAGTCCCGCATCTACGACGTCACCGCCTGGTCGCTGTCCCTGGCGTCCGGTCTGCCCGCCTACCGCATCGGCCGGGCGCCCGCTGCCCGGTTGCGGTCCGTGACCGGCGCCGTCGATCTGGATCCCGACTTCGCGGGCGGGTTCCTGCCCGGAGGAAGTGGGTTCGGTTTCCTCATCGATGGGGAAGACGACCGGGTCCTAACCGCCCTTCTCAAACTCTGGGCGCATGACGTCTCGGTGCACGCTGCGCGCGAGCCATTCACGGCGGGTGGGGCAGCCTATTCGCGGGGGACACTTCTGATCAAGCGCGGCCTGCAGTCGGCCCAATCGGCGGACCGCGAAACAGGCTGGCTCGATGATCTGCTGGCTGAGCTTGCGACGGACTGCGGGGTCAAGGTCGTGGGCGTGGCATCGGCGTTGACCGAAGCGGGGCCGGACCTGGGTGGCGGGAAGTTCAAGCTCCTGCCGGAAGCGCGCATCGCCGTTCTGGCGGGGGCGGGCGTCTCCTGGACCGGGTATGGCGAGATCGCCTGGCTGCTCGACACTCGGGCCGGCACGGCCTTCACGCCGCTGGCCGCGGATGCCTTCCACGAACTCGACCTCGGGCGATACAACGTGCTCGTCCTGCCCGACTACTGGAGCGGCCCGGAGGGCATGCGCCGCGCCCTGGGCAAAGCGGGCGAGTCCAAGATCAAGAGCTGGGTGCAGGCCGGCGGCACCCTGATCGGTTGCGGAAAGGGGGCGGCATGGGTTGCGGATTCGACGACAGCGCTCGGGTCCGTCCGGCTGCGCAGGCAGACGCTGGGTGCGCTGGCCGAGAAGGCGCCATCGAACCCTGGGGACATTCTGCCGGAGGATTTTGAAGATCCATCGATGGAATGGGCCAAGGACCCGGGGCCAATGGACGGTTTGCTCCCCGGCGGCCACCGCGGGTACCGGCGGTCTGAGCCGAGCTGGGCGTGGGGGAAGGGGAAAGCCGGGCCCGAGCTCGAGGCCGAGGATGCGCGTCTGCGCCTCTTCCGTCCACGCGGAGCGGTTCTGCGCATCGACCTCGACCCGGAGGCTTGGCTGACCACCGGTTGCGCCACCCTGGGGACCAGCCGGCAGGTGACCCCCGACCGGGAGTGGATGCCGGCCACTGCCGGGACCGGTTACGCCTACCTCGCGGCCAACCTGAAGCATGTGGTGGGGGCGTTTGCTTCCGAGGACAGCCTCCGTCTGGGGGGACTTCTCTGGCCTGAGGCGCGGCAGCGATGGGCCCAGACCGCCTACCTGACGCGCGAGCCGGTCGGCAGGGGGCAGGTCATCCTCTTCGCCTCGACGCCCTGTATGCGCGGGGCCTGGAATGCCACGCAGCGCGCGTTCCTCAACGCGGTGATTCTCGGACCGGGAATGGGCGGGCCGCCGCTCGACCCGTATTAGGGCAGAGGGGAGCCTCCGCCGGGAGGGCAGCACGTGGTACAATGGCCACGGTGACAGTGGACGACGAGTCAGAACATCCCATTCACCTTTGGAGGTCATTGTCATGCGACCCGCTGCCCTTATCGCGATTCTCGTTTCAGTGGGTCTCTCTTGCGGCGTATCCGCAGCTTCTGACGACCAACCCTCGAAGGACTCGCCCCCCACCGGGGTTCACTACGACAGCGGTCGGGTCGTGGGCGACACGATTGAAGAGGCCTTCGCGATCGACGAGCTCCCATTCACGGTCTTCGACAGCAACTGCGGTTTCACCGATGACTATGACGAGGCCTGTCCCTACAGTGGATCCACCTCGGGTGACGTCGTCTACGCCTACACGCCGGCCGGTGATGAGGCGATCACCATCGATCTTTGCTGCTCGCTCTATGACACCAAGGTGTTCGTCTACGAGGACGGCTGGACTCCCGGTGACCCGTATGCGTGCAACGATGACTTCTATGTCGATGCGCCCTGTTTTGTCTACACCTCCAGGATTGAGTATTTGACCATCTTCTCAGGACACACCTACTACATCGTCGTGGATGGGTACGGTGGATCCTGCGGTGACTACGAGCTCGGCATCTTCCCTGAATACCCCTGCCAGCTCACCTGTCCGCCCGAGGCGCTGCTCGAAGGCGAACCGGCGTGCGAAGGCGGCTATCAGGATGAGTACAACGGCGGCTGCTCCGAAGGCGGGAGCGGATGGACCTGGATCGACGGCGACGGCGCGGGTTGTGCGGTGATGTGCGGCGAGAGTTGCACCTACCCGTGTCAGACCTTGAGCTTCCGCGACAGCGACTGGTTCGAGATGACCTGTATGGGCGGCACCGTCACGGTGACCTGTGCGGCTGAGTTCTGGCCACGGCTGCGTCTGATCTACGGTTTGGAATGTGACAACCTGGAGTATGACGTCGTGGAGGGCGGGTTCTGCCAGATCTTGACCATGACCTATGAGGCCGTGCCGGGTCAGTCCCTCTGGCTGTCTGTGGAGGCACTGGTGAGCTCTCGCGTTCCCCCGAATGACTACATCCTCGAGATCTGCGGAATCGAGGGCGGGCCGACCCCTGTGGAAGAGGCGAGCTGGGGGGCGATCAAGGGTCTGTTCAAGGTGCCGGTTGAATAGGGATCCTGGTAAGATTCGGAACCAACAAGGCATCTTTGCGACCGGCGCGGCGCTCTACGGCGGAGGTCATCATCATCATGAGGTTCGCTCTCCTATTGGCGGGATTCGCTCTTGCGAGCGCCGTCGTTGGCGCCTCCGCGTCGACGAGCAATCACCATGTGAAAACCTCGACACCTAGCGGGATTCCCTTCGACGGTGGCCGCCTGATTGGCGACACCCTCGAGGAGGCCTGGGTCATCGGCTCGTTGCCCTTCTCGAGTGGGGGCAATACCTGTGGTTTCACAAACAACTACGACGAGGCCTGCCCCTACACCGGATCGAGTTCCCCGGATGTGGTGTTTGCCTACACACCGGCCGGTGACGAGATCATCAGCATTGATCTCTGCCATTCGCAGTACGACACGAAGGTGTTCGTGTACGAAGACGAATGGTCTCCGCCAGGGTCGCCCTTCGCGTGCAACGACGACTATCACTTCGGCGATCCCTGTTTCGTCTACACGTCGAAGATCGAGAGACTGACCATCTTCTCAGGGCACACCTACTACATCGTCGTGGATGGGTATGGGAACGCCTGCGGCGCTTTCCAGCTCGACGTCACCCCGGAGGAACCGTGCATCGTCACCTGCCCCGAAGGTGGGTTGCTCGAAGGTGAACCCGCCTGCCAGGACGAGTACTACGACGAATACAACGCCGGCTGTGGGGGTGGCGGAGGCTGGACGCTGGTCGAGGCCTACAATGGCGAGTGCGCGACCATGTGCGGGCGGAGCTGCACGTTTTTCTTCCAGGGCGCGGGCATCCGTGACACGGACTGGTTTACGATGACCTGTGAAGGCGGCCCAGTCACCGCGACCTGCACGGCGGAGTTTCCGCTTCAGTTCATCCTGATCTACGGGATCAACTGCGAGAATCTGCACTTCGACGTCGCCCAGGGCATTCCCTGCGAGCCCTTGACCCTGACCTATGACGCCGCGCCGGGCCAGCTTCTCTGGCTGTGGGTGGGACCATCGACGTTCAGCGGTGTTCCTCCGAGCGACTACCGCTTCGAAGTGTGCGGCATCGAGGGTGACAATACGCCAACAAGCGAGCAGACCTGGGGATCGATCAAGGCCATGTTCAAGTAATCCCGCCGGCTATTCCTCTTCGGCAGGCAGCCTACTCAGCACCTGCCGGGCCACGTCATTGCCCGGCTCGAGAATCAAGATGCGTTCGAGGCAGGCGCGGGCGGCGGAGGTGTCGCCCTGGTTCGCCAGGGCGATTCCCAGGTTGAAGAGTAAGTCGGGGTGATCGGGCGTGTGCTCGAGCCCCTCTCTCAGGCACGCGATGCCCTCCTCCAACCGGCCCAGTTGGCAGAGCGTGGCCCCCAGCGCGGACGAGGCTCGGGGATCACCCGGACGGAGCCGAACGGCCTGGGAGAGGTGTTGGGCCGCTTCATCGGGCCGACCGATCCTGCCCAGGCCGATCCCGAGATTGTAGTGCGCGTCATAGGCGCCGGGCTGAAGACGAACGGCCTCGCGCAGCTGCTCAATGCTATCTCCGGAACGGCCCGCCCGCTCGTAGGCCACGCCCAGGCTGGTATGGGCGCGCGCGTTGTCCGGTCGTTTGCGGACCGTGTCTTCCCACAACCGTATCTCGGATGCGTAGGCCCGATTGCGCAGGTGGGTACCGGCGCCCGCGGCCAGGATTAAGATCGAGAGCAGTACGAGAAGATCCTGTCGCCGGCGGTGGCCGGCGTCGGGCATGGCCTGTTGCGCCGCCCACCGATCCAGCAACCAGAAGGCGCCCCGAACCAGTAGGAAGACCACCGCCGCCAGCGGCAGATACATTCGGTGTTCGAAGGCGAGGTCGCGCAGCGGCCACAGGCTGGAGGTGGGGGCCAGGATGAGAAAGAACCACGCCCCGAGAAACCCCAGCGGACTGCGGCGGATGAGCGCATAGAAGGTTGCGCCGGCGAGAGCCAGGATGCCGAGAAGAGGAGCCGCGGCGTCCTTGAAGGTGACCGGCTCCCATCCGTAGTCGAACACCAGAGGGATGGGCAGCAGAGCGAGCCGCAGGTAGTGCAGGATGATACCGGTCTGGGTGAGGAGGTAGTCCAGCGGACCGAAGGGCAGACCCGATTGATCAGGTTGCCTCATGCTGACCGTGGCAATGAGGATCACCAGCACCGCCAGGGCCCCGGCGTATCCCGTGTACAGCCCGGCCGAACGCCGCAAGGCCTTCCCGACTGAAGCGGACACGAAGAGAGCATCGTAGGTCAGGACGACCAGGGGCGCGGCGATCATGACCTCCTTCGAGCCCACACCCAGGAGGCAGGCGATGATGCTCACGATCTGCCACCGTTGAGGACGCTCGCTCTCCCAGGCCCGCAGAGCGGCGTAGAGCGTCAGGAGCAGGAAGAAGGACATCAGCGTCTCGCAGCGCTGAATCGTGTAGGTCACGGCCTGGGTGTGCAAGGGATGGACGGCCCACAGAAGAGTCCCCATGAGCGCCATCGTGGTGGGAGAGGAAGAGCCTGGCCGGCCGGCCGGCACCCGTCGGAGCGTCTTCTCGGCGACGAGGAACAGAAGGCCCGCGGTGGCCGCATGGATCAGTAGGTTGAAGAGGTGGTAGCTCCAGACCGCCGGGCCGGAGATGGCCCAGTTGAGGGCCAGCGTCGAATTGACGACCGGCCGCGAGGCCACACCCGTCCCCAGAGGGGGGAAGAGTGACCGCCAGGAGAATCCCTCCGTCAGGGCTCGGTTGTTCACAATGTTCGGGAGGTCATCGAGGACGAACGGCGCCCAGATCGTATTGGCGTAGGCGACGGCGATCACCGCGCACAGGAGCGCCCAGGACAGAATGGGCCCCCTGGGTGAGGCTGGAGGGGGCTGTTTTGCGCTCTGTTGTCTGTGTTTTCGAACCAACCTGGATCCCTCAACTCTCTTGTCGCGGCCCACGCGCCACAACTCGCTGATGCTATCGATCGATCGCAGGAAAACCAAACGGATTGTCTCATCGATGGGACCGGCGGTGAGACAAAGAAGAGACTTGAGACCTACCAGCTCGACTCCAGCGGACTGCAGTCCGCTGGCGTGTGGGCGGACCGAATTGTCTCCGGGACCCCGATTCCGCGGAGGGAGGCCTTTCGGCACGCCGGCGAACAGCCTCCGCGCGCTGGAGAAGGGCCTTCATGGCTGGAATCGGCCACGCCCCCGAGGGGACACAGCTGGGCCTTCCGGTGTGAGAAGGGTGGCACGAGCGAGGATGCACGGCCTTACGGCACGGAACCTGCCAAAGGGTTCCACAGGCGCAGGACGCCACCTGAACCGTAGGCCAGAGGGAAGTAACGGAGGATACCATGACATACGCACAGACACAGGCAGCCATCAAAGAGCGAGACATCGGGCCGGAGGCCGAGATGCTCCTGCTTCCCCTTTCTCTCGAAGAGCAGGTGCAGGGCGTCTGCCGGAATCTGCAAGATGTGGCGGCCGCGTTTTGTGAGCTGCCTAGCGAGGCTCTCCTGACGGCGAACTCCCAAGATCTGGAGCGCGTTCGGAGGGCATTGACCGGGGCTTTGGTCGTGTTGCGGCTGGTTGAGGGCGTCAACAAAGCGTAGCAAGGGCCACGAGTCCCGGTCGCCCGTCTGCCCTCCAGGTGCGGGCCCCAAGACCCCTTCGGACCCCTAAAGCAAACTCACTCCAGGACATTCCACCCAAGAAGGGCCCGCGGCACCCCCCGCGGGCCCTTGGCATGCCTGGTTCCGCCCCGTACAGGCCACTGATCGCTCCGCTTAGCTCCGCCCTATCCCTTCTGTCGCCCGTAACCACCCGCATTGCAATAGCTTATGGCTGCTCTCTCCGCCCGCCCTCCGCAGAAGAAACTCGTCCCAGACCCCAATGGCTGAAATTCTCCAGTTGACATCTAGTTCCTCTGAGACATAGCGTTAGGTCAGAGCCACTGAGAGGGGAGCCCAAACCCCTCTCGGATGGATGCAGGATGACTCAGTTGGACTTGCGCAGGGAGGCGCGTCATGCGGGTTGTGTATGCCCCTACACTTTTGGCTGTTCTGCTCATTATCAGCCTTTCCATCTGCCTTCCCACCACTGCAGAAGCTGCGGCTAGGTGCCGATGCTTAGAGCGTGGGTCCACCATTGAAGCTTTGGGGGAGGAATTCCCCGAAATGTCGGCGTGGTTTGGGGGCATCGCGATTCTGAGCGGTCTTCCCGAGCTCGGCTACTGGGTCATTTGTGACGCATTGGGGGAAGAGTTCCCCGAGCGCATGACATCGTCGCAGTCGGAAGCTTTGGGGGAAGAGTTCCCCGAGCGTCTGCAGATGGACGATGATCTCGAAGCGCTGGGGGAGGAGTTTCCCGAGTAGCACCTTTCGTCTCACGCTTGATTCCCGGATCCACAGTTTCGTTTGAGGGGTGGACTCTGTCCGCCCGAGACTCGGCGGCCGTGTGGCGCGCAATTGTGCGTGCCCTGTCCGGCCACCTCGAGCCCTACGACCCTGACCGGCAAGGTGAGCGATGGCGCGGCAGCAGCCCAGGCCCAAACAGGTGGCGGAGGCCACCGACCGCACGCGGAGTTGGAGACAGCTCTGCGGGCAGGCGCGTCCCTATCTGGACGCGGGCGCCTGGCAGCGCGTGCACGATCTGCTCTGGCCACACCTTCGAGACACCTGGGACGCTGACGAACTCCCCGCCGAGGCCTTCGAGGCCGTGGGGTTGCTTCTGTCGGCGGGCATCCGTCTCGGGCGACAGGCTGACCTGGTTTGCGGGGCGGCCTTCCTGCGCGCCCACCTCGGCAGCCGGGAAGATGAAGGCCCGGCCGGCATCACCGCCCGACTCATGATCGCCCATGCAGCCGCCGGCAGAGGGGACTACCGTGAGGCGCGCGGCTGGCTCGACCAGCTGGAGAACGCTGCGCCCCCCGCGGGTGAGACCGCCCCCCAACACCCGACCCCGTCGCCCTCCCTGGTGCGCGCCGCGCTCTTGCGGGGCAGAGTGGAGATCCTCTCGGGCCGAGATGAGGAAGCGGAGTTCTGGGCACTCACCGCCGTCGACCGGGCTGGGGAGTGTGATTCGGCACTGCTGCTCGGCGACGGATACGCTCTGCTGGCCATTCTGGCCCGGCAGAGAGGAGCCCTGGGGGAAGGAAACGCGCTCTCGGCTCAGGCGGAGCAGGCCTACTGGCGGGCCGGGCACCTCACGGGTCAGCTCATCGTCAAACTGAACCGGGCCTGGTCGCTCGGACTGATGGGATTGATCGATGACGCCCGCCGGCTGTTTCAAGAGACCCTCAAGAACGCGGACAATCTCGACCGCCCGGCGACCGGTCTGCGGGCCGAGCTGGGTTTGGGGTGGCTGGCTCTGCGGGCCGGCGAGCTCCCTGAAGCCAGGCGCATCCTTCTGACGGTCTGGAGAGCCGCCCGCCGGCTCAGCCTGGCGCGGGAAGAAGCGCTGGCCCTCGAGTACTTGACGGAGACTGCAATCCTCCAGGGACGTCTGAGTCCCGCCCGGACCGCCCTCTCACTGGCGCGGCATTTCGCGAAGCGCGCGGGGGGTGGCGGAGATCTGGCCGTGGAACTCGCTGTTCGCGAGGCCTTGCTCGCGCTCGCCTCGGGCCGTCCGGTCGAGGCCAGGCGTTTGGCGCGGAGCGCGATCAAGTTGGCCAGACGCGGAAATCACCGGTGGGAAGAGGCGCAGGCCTGGCGGATTCTCGGGACGGCCTACGCGCAGGGCAAAGCCCGGCGCGAGGCGCGGCGCTCCTTCGAACGGGCCCGCCACCTCTACGAACAAATCGGTGAGAGGATCGAACTGCGTGTCGTTCTGGCCTGGTTGGATCACCTGGACGCCAAGAAGCCGTCCTCGATCGTGAGTGCGGCTGGAACCGACACGAACGAACCGACCGGGGCTCATCAGTTCTGGCGACGGCACCCTCTGCTGGGGCCGGAACAGCAGACCGAGGATGCGAGAAGTTTGAACGAGGGGCGGGGGCGGCCTGCCGGAACCGGACCCACTCCGGCGGCTGCTCCCGCAACCCCTTCAGTTCCTGCCCAGATTCGCCGCGTCGACCCGGTGTGGTCGGAGCTTGGGCTGCGGACGCAAACCTCGAGCATGTGCGCCGCGCTGCACCTGGCGGAGATCTACGCGCCGGGCAGTCTGCCGGTGTTGGTTTTTGGCGAGACGGGTGCGGGCAAGGATCTCGTGGCGCAAGGACTCCACACCCTTTCGGGAAGCGCCGGTGAGTATGTCCCGGTGAACTGCGCGGCGGCCCAGCGTGATCTCTTCCTGGCCGAACTCTTCGGAGCTTGCCGCGGGGCCTACACCGGGGCAACCGAACAGCGCCGCGGCCTCGTCGATGCCGCCGCGGGCGGCACACTGTTCCTCGACGAGGTGGCCGACCTCGACGCCAATGCGCAGGGTTACCTGCTGCGTTTCCTGGACTCGGGCGAGGTGCGCCCTTTGGGCTCCGATCGAAGCCACCGCGTGGACGCACGCGTGGTTACGGCGACTTGCCGGGATCTTCATGCCGCGGTGCGCGAGGGCCGCTTCCGGCGCGACCTCTTTGCCCGCCTGGCGGGACTGGTGGTGAACCTGCCGCCGCTGCGGGAGCGGGGTGGCGACGTAGACCTTCTCGTCCCCATGCTCTGGGAGCGATGTGGCGGTCAGGCGGATGCGGTTGCCGACATTTTCGATCCGGGCACGCTGGGCCTGCTGAGGACCAGGTCCTGGCCCGGGAACGTGCGCGAGCTCAAGCAGCTGATCGAGCGCGCGCTCCTGTTCTATCGGAAGGAAGGTCCGGAGGCTGCGCGGGCCCACGTCCGGACGTCGGTCGATCGCGTGGATCCCTACGGGGTGGCGATTCAGCCGAGTGATGGCACGAGGCCGCCGGAGGGCAATGCAGCGGACGTCGCCGAGGGAGATGCACCGCAGTGGACGAAAGGCGCCTGGGGGCACTGGAATCCGGAGGCGCTCGAGCAGGCGCTCGATCAGACCGGTGGCAACATCCCTGAGGCCGGTCGCCTGCTGGGCCTGTCTCGTAGCCACGCCTATCGCCTGTACCGGCGGCTGAGGCGCGAGCGCAGGGCGTCGTAGGCAGTCGTTCAAGATCGCCGAACCGGGAGGCGCCGACCGTAGAGCAGGTCATCACCCCAGATCGACACCCTCCTGGCGAACGCCGAACGCGCGATCGCAAACCGCACCAGATTGTGAATGGGCGTGGGTGGGTGACTGTACGGGCACACGCGCATGCACAGGCCGCAATCGGTGCCGAGGACGCGCCAGTAGTGAAGGCAGCTCTCTAAGCGCAGCTGCCACTTGAGAACGCCACGCTCCCAGGTCTTCTCACCCTCCGGGATCGAAGCCGACGGGCAGTTCACCACGCACTTCTTGCAGACCTCGCAGAAATCCTGCACCCCGAACTCGGTGGACCGATCCGGCGTCAGCGGGAGCGTGGTGGTCACCGCGCCCAGCCTCAACCGGGGGCCGAGACGGGGGGCGATGAGATACCCCATGCGTCCGAGCTCCCCCAAACCGGCGGCGTGTGCGAGGGGAGGCAGCATGATCTGATAATTGCTCCCTGCGATGTGGGCTCGCGCTTCGTATCCTCTCGCCCGGATCTCCCGCGCCAGTTCGATCGAGAGTTCGGCCCCGCGCAGGTAGTTGCGGGCCGTTTCTACGGTGATCGGCAGCCGCGGGGCGGTGTCCACCGCTTGCGATTGCATCTCCAGGGTGAAGACGATGGCGAACGGATGCTCATTCTCGATGGGCTCGCCCCAGGGCTCCGGGCCGCGCCCGACGTGCGTATAGACGTATCGCTGCTCGAGGGGTGCAACGCCCACCGCATGCGCGCCGAGCGCCAGCACGCGCTTCTTCACCCAATCGGTCGGGTCTGCATTGCCCGATGGCTCGCGGTCCGTGGCCACCGTTCCGTCGACCTGGGTGCCTAGCCGTTCGAGGTGGTCGAATGTCCGGCGAACCTGCTCGGCGAGAGACGGTTCATACTCCTGGCCCCCGGGTGAGCACATTTCGGGCAGTTGCCGGATGCGGTCATCGACCGGCCGATTCTCGGGACGCGCCCCGTAGTACGTTTCATACGCTGGCGTGCCGGGTTGATATCCCTCCCGGCTGAAGATCACATCCCGTTCGTCGACCTGCTCGTCTGTCGGAATCACCCGAATCGTGTTGCGCCCGCCGTGGGGAAGAAAGAAAAGCCCGGTCGTGACCCAGAAGATACAGAGCGGCAGGATGCGGCCAGCGCCGCCCGAGGGCCAGCGCCCGGCCCAAAACCAGGCGGCCGCAAAACACAAGAGGAGGAGTCCGCTGATCAAGCTGGCGCGCCGATCGCGTTCCCGGATCGAGCTGATGAACAGGATCGCCATGACCCCGGCGCCGCAGGCTCCCGTAAACCAATAGAACAATGAGAGGAGAATCTGCCACCTCCCCGCGCTTAGGATCTCGGGATGTCGATGACCACCTTCCCGAAGGCCCGGCGCTCCTCCAGGTACTGGTGGGCCGCAGGCAGCTGATCAAACGCAAAAACCTTATCGACCAGCGGCCTGACGAGACCGCGCTCAACGAGGCGTAGCGCCCGGCCGAGATCTGCCCGGCTCCCCATGGTGGAGCCCAGAAGTTCAATCTGTTTGAAGAAGAGGACCCGCAGGTCGACCGGCGCCTCGGCCCCCGTGGTGGCGCCGCAGGTGACCAGACGTCCGCCGGGAGTGAGGGCCCGCAGGCTGTCGTTCCAGGTCTCGGCGCCGGTGTGCTCGACGACCACATCGACCCCGCGTTTCGCGGTCAGCTCACGAATCGCCTCGGTGACGTCCTGCTCTTTGTACAGAATGACTTCATCGGCCCCGAGTTCGCGCGCCAGGGTCGCTTTGCGCGCGGAGCCGACGGTGGTGATGACGCGGCATCCCCAGGCCCGGGCGATCTGGATGGCGGTCGAACCGACCCCGCTCCCGCCGGCCTGCACGAACACGGTCTCCCCGGGGGAAAGCTTCGCGCGAACGATGAGCATCCGCCAGGTCGTCATGAGGACGAGGGGGAGGGCTGCCGCTTCCTGTGGCTCCAGACCTTCCGGTAAGGGGAGAAGCGCACTGGCCGGGACGGTGATTTGCTGCGCGCAGGTGCCGTCGCGGGACTCGCCCAGGATGAGATACTTGCGGCACAGCGACTCGTTTCCTTCCAGGCATCGATCACGGGCGCCGCACCCGTAGCCCGGCGACACGAGGACTCTCTCCTGAGGCGTCGGGCCGACGGTATCCGGGCCAATCTCGATGACCCGGCCCGCTCCGTCCGATCCGGGGATCAGCGGTAGGGGAAAACGGTGCCCCGGAACACCCCGGCGGACCCAGAGGTCCAAGTGGTTCAGAGCGGCGACCTCCAAGGCCACGGTCACCTCTCCCGGGCCGGGCCGGGTGGTTGGCCGATCCTCCACCTGGAGAGACTGGGGATCGCCGTGCTGGTGTATCGTGTACGCTTTCATGGGGCCTCGATCATAGGCGGCGGCATGCATTTCCCAGGATGATTACACTCCCGGCGCGCCGGGGCAAGCCGGCGGGATCACGCGGAGCAACATCCCGTTGTGAAGAGACCCCGCCCAGGTGGTAGAATTCGCCGGGCCTACGTCGTAGATTGAGGCCCGAGCACAGGGTCGGGAGGACAGCCCTAGAGAGAGGAGGATCCGCGGTGATCGCTGGTATCGGGCACGACCTGATCGAGATCGAGCGCGTGGCCCGCGTGTGGCGGCGCTTCGGGGACCGATTCGCGCAGCGGATCCTGACCCCCCGTGAGATTGCGGCTCGGACGGAGCTGTCCGCCCAGTATCTGGCGGGTCGTTTCGCGGCGAAGGAGGCGGCCGCGAAGGCCTTGGGGACCGGCATCCGGGGCGAGATCACCTGGCAGTCGCTCGAGGTCGAGATCGATGGGCTGGGAGCGCCCCAGCTGCGGCTTCTGGGAGGCGCGGCGGCGGAGGCCAAGAGACTGGAGGTGGTGGCCAATCACCTCAGTCTGACCCATACTACGGAACACGCGTCGGCGGTGGTGGTGTTGGAGAGAGAAGAATCCGGGTCGCGCCCCGCATCGTAGGGGGGCCAGGTTGGACGGACTGATATCAGGAGGAAAGACAATGTCACGGTGGTCGAGTGGGCTTGGTCGAGGAGTCCTCTTCTTCGTGGTCCTTACAATGTGTGTTTTTGGGGTGATCGAGTCGACCGGCGCGATCGACAAGGCGGATCACCTTCCGCATGGACAGTACCTGGTAGAGGATGCCACCGCGGAGATCGACCGGCAGGTCACGGCCCTCATGAAGCGCGGGTTCGGGCGGGAAGAGATCTACAAGGGGGTGACCGACCTCCTTGATTGGGTGATCGAATACGATCGCACCACGGTGGCGACGACATTTCCCCTGACCGATCCGCGCGGGCTTCTCGTGACCGATGGGATTGCCGACACCCTGGCGACCCGCTGCCATGAGCTTCTCAAGCAATACACCCTTGCACATCCGGAGGAGATTCTCACCGAAGGCAGGCAGGCCATCGAGATTCTCTTCGCCGGGATTCCATTGCCGCCGGGCCGGTTTCTCGGATTCCACTTCCAACACATGGGCAACCTCTACCACTTGCAGGCCGACACTCTGCTAGCCATGCCCTCGCTCAGCGATCGCGCCGGTGTTCAAGATGGATTCCTGCGTCACCTTTGGGATCTGAACCAGGTGTACGAACAGGTGCATCGCGATGCGGGCGAGCGCTACATGTGCCGCATTTCGCAGGAGGATTGGATCCTGCAGCGCATGGTTTGCGAAAAATGCGGGAATCGTGGGTACCGCTACCGGAATCAGCGGATGGGGATGAGCCAGGAGAATACCGAGGAGTGCAACAAGATCCTCCTGGATCGATCGAACGATCCAGAGACGATCGGGAAGCGAATCGACTGCTATCACTGGGGGCACGTCTTCACCGTGATGTGTTCGCAGTGCGCCGACACGCTGGTCTACTCCGTGCCGTTGCCGAACTACAAGATCATGCAGAAGGAGGTTGCTACGGGGAAGGCCAAATTCCCCGACACCGAGGAGTTGATGAAGGACTACTAGGCGGGCAATCGACCGAATAAGAGAAAGGGTGAGGAGGCTGCGGCCCCTCACCCTTTCTCATGCCCAAAGCCTCAGGGGCCCTTAGGGCCCGCGAGTCAACTAACGCTTTTTCTTCTTCTTGGCTACCTTCTTCTTCCCCTTGGCCGGTGCGATCAGGTCTTTGAGGGCCTTGGCGACGGTAAACTTGACGACCTTCTTGGCAGCGATGCGGATCTTTTCGCCGGTCTGCGGATTGCGGCCCCAGCGTGCCTTCCGCCTCTGGACCTTGAACTTCCCGAGGCCCGTGAGAGGCACCTCGCCACCCTTCTTGATTTCTTTGCTCACGATGGCAGTCAGGGCCTCCAGAGCGGCCTTGGCTTGCTTCTTTTCAAGATCGGCCTGTTTGGCCAATGCATTGACGAGGTCAGTCTTCGTCATGGTGGCTCCCCTCCTTCAGTCCTTTGAAAACTCGGGCTTTGGGTTCGTTGAACCGTGCTCTGAATATCAGCGCCTCAAAAACGTGGCAAGAAAAAAAGCCTATCCGATGCAAAAATAGGCAGGATTGGTGCAGGTTTCCGGGGTCGGAAGCCGCGCGCGCAAAGCGATGGGGAAGGCGTGGCAGCGATGGGGAGGACACGCGCTTTGAGCGACGCCGGATGGGTGGGCGCGTTGACCCCTTCTGGGCCCTCTGGTAGCATCACTGGACGAGATCTGGATGCAGTCTCGTTGCCAGAAATGCCCACGCATCGTGGAACTTATGCGTGGTCCGGTGGTCAGGAGTCTTACCGTGGGAGAACGCCCCTGACTCGGTTCACTCTGGCAGCGGTCCTGCATGGTTTGTGCGGGCTGTAGGAGGACTCCTATGAACGGCGTTAGCCTTTCTCCAGTAAAGACCATCCTTTGGGTTTCCGGTCTACTTGTGGCGCTCTGCGCCAACGCTCCAGGAGTGGCCGCGGAGCAAGTGGTCCGAGACCTTCATTTCGATGAGCTATCGATCGAGAACGCCCGCGATGATCGCTGGACCAGTGTGCAGTTCCCCGGCGGACAGGTGGACGTTCCCCTGGGAGCGCCGGCGTTGCCTTCGGCGCGTGTGCGTCTTCCCATCGGCCCGGGGCAGGCTTTGACCGGGGTGACGCTGGATGTGCTGGACGTGGAGGTCATCGAACTCGATCGTCCAGTTCAGCCTTATGCGGGGGAGATGAGTTCCCTGGATCTGGTGCCGCCAACGGCGGAACCGGATGCCAGTCTCTACGCAGCCGAGGTCACCTATCCCGCCGAACAGGCCGAGCTCGTGGGCACGGTCTCGCTCTCGAACGGCGAGCGCTTCGCGATTGCGCGCATCATGCCGGTGCAGGTCCTTTCCGAAGGACGCAAGCTCATCTGGGCGAAACAGGTGCGCGTCACGTTCACCATTGCGGATGAGGGGGCCCAGGTCGGAGAACTCGTGCGCCAACGACCGAAACGATTTGATGCTCCCCTCGGTGACGGCGCTTCCCTTCGCGGACAGATCATGCGTGCCGAGCCCGGGTTCCTGCCCGAGGACAATCCATCGGTGGACGGGAGTGCGGTTGAATACGTGATCATCAGCCCGACCAATGCGGCGATGATGCAGGAGTGGCAGCGGCTGGCGGACTGGAAGACCGCCTGCGGGATCCCGGCCGTGGTGGTGACGACGGACTGGATCAATGAAAACTATTCCGGCGGCTCCGATCTGAGTGAGCGGATCCGGTATTTCCTCCGCGACAGTTACCTGAACTGGGATCTGAAGTGGGCTCTCATCGGCGGCGACGTGTCACTGATTCCTACTCGCTTCGCGCGGAGTTGGGCCTTCAACGGTGCATCCGAAGAGGGCACGGATGTGGCCTGCGACTATTACTACAGCTGCCTGGACGGTGCCTGGGACGAGGACGAGGACGGTGTTTTCGGGGAGTCGAATCGATACGACAACATTGGCGACGAGGTGGACTTCTCACCCGAGATTCAGGTAGGGCGGGTCAGCGCGCGGGATGCCGACGACATTCACGCGTTCCTCGAGAAGTACTTCGTGTACGTGGGGGAAGTGCCGAATGGGCCTGACGGTGACGGGTATCTCGACAAGATCCTCTTCCTCGGTGAGGTGCTGTTCCACAAGCGGTGGGATCTGCACGGCCTCAATGGCGGACCGGACTGCGGTTCGGGCGAGGACTGCGTTGAGGAGTTGTGCCGCGTCCACGGGGAGACGAACTCCCAGGGTCAATACACAGAATCGACGGTGTGCGTGTCCTACGACGGAGCGAGTGATTGTTTCCGTTTGGAAGATGTCCTCATTGACCTGAATTCGAACCTTGAAATGAACTTCATGCTCGAGCGCGCCTACTACTGGATTGTCGAGCGCGCCGACTTGGATCCGCCCCCGGTCGTTGAGAATTACGACAACGTGTTGGC
The DNA here is from genome assembly GCA_964612295.1 of uncultured bacterium. GTDB lineage: Bacteria > Eisenbacteria > RBG-16-71-46 > CAIMUX01 > WJJG01 > CAYQJL01. Next base: position 43,090 of record CAZTDY010000024.1, read on the forward strand.
GGCGCTCTCCGACGGCTACGGGTGCATCCATCACGTCGGGCATGGCGACCGGGACCGGTGGGCCATTGGGGACGGCCGGTTCCTGTCAACGAACCTGTCCGAGATCACTAACGGCAATGCGGGCGAGATGGGACACTTCTACTGGGTCTATGGAACGAACTGCAACTCCGCGGCCATCGACTACGATTGCTTCGGCGAGCAGTTCCTCCTGCTCCCGGGCCACGGTACGGTGGCCTACATCGGATGCACGAACGTCGATTATCCCACGACGGCCCGGGCCTTTTCCGAGAGCTTCTATCGGTATGCGCTCGGATCACCGGGTGCGACCATCGGGGACGGGTTCTTTGGTTCGGCTGCCGAGAATGCTCCGTTGCCCTCGCAGATCAACACGGAGAGCAGCCGCCGGTTCTTGATGTACACGCTCACGCTCCTGGGCGATCCGAACATGGCCATTTGGCAAGGCACCCCGGGCGACATGTCCGTCGCCTTCGACACCGCACCCACCGAGGGGATCGGCACCCTCGCGGTCACGGTGAGCGATGGGTCCCCGGTCAGCAGCGCCAAAGTGTGCGTGCACAAGGAGGGCGAGGTCTACGTGGTGGGGCAGACCGACGCTACGGGCGTGGTCGATCTTCCCTTCTGGCCTGAAACGGAAGGGGAGTTCGAGGTCACGGTGACCTCTCCTTTCCATCGCCCGGAACAGGCGACGGGCACGGTGACCCCCAATACGGGCGCCGCGATTGTCTTTGGTGACATCACGATCATCGACAATAATGAGGACAACGGCAGCGACGGCAACGGCGACGGGGCCCTCGATCCGGCCGAGGTTGCGAACCTGCAGTTCACGGTCAGTAACATGGGCGGGGCAAGCGCCTCGAACGTACGCGTTGAGATCAGCGCCACCGGCGATACGCCCGCAGGGGTCGTCACGTTGGGCTCGACGGTTTGGACCATCGGTACGCTGGATGCCGCTGCCCAGGCGACCAGCACGAACGAGCTGCAGCTGACGGTCGCGACCGCACTGGAGGAGTCTCTCTTCGGTGGCGGCGACCAGATCGGCGTGCCGCTCGAGATCCTGGTGGCCTACGACGGCAACTCCTTCAGCACGGTGCACGAATTCCATGTCGTCAGGCCCCGTCTCGAGCTCGCGGTCAACGAATGGCCGATCTATACGGGGACGACTCGTCAGGTGTTGATCGGGCTGACGAACACGGGGAAAGGCACCGCCAGCAATCTGAAGGCGGTCCTGACGGCCAACAACTCTCACGTGGCGGTCGACGAACCGACGCTCTATCCGGAGGACATCGCCCCGGGAGCGACCGCGCAGATCGGACCCTACGACCTGACGGTCACCAACGATTCGTTCGCAGAGATGACCTTCAACATCTACGATTGGGTGGTGTCGCAGGGGACGCCTTTGCACACGCGTGTCGTGGATGTGGGCTTCCCGTCCGCCCCGGATTCGCTGGGCATCATCGGCCTGCCCGATGGCATGATCCTGGGATGGAGCGAGGGTGTCGATGTAGGCACGACCACCGTGACGGGTTACAGGCTCTACCGTGCTCCGGAGGGATCGGGCACCTTCACCGAGGTTCACGGCGGGATCCTCAGCGACCACCGTATCCTGACCGATCACGGATTGGAGAATCTCGCCCTCTACCGCTATCAGATCCGCTCCGTCGATGTCGGCGGCAATCTGGGTGCGGCCTCGCCGACGATGGCGGCCTACACCTCTCCGGGTATGGCCGAAGGGTGGCCGAACTTCTATCAGACCGGTTACAAGGCTTCGCCGCTGATCTGCGAGCTGGATAACATCTCGTCCTGGTACGACGATCATGCGCTGCGTGAGATCATCTTCCCCGGCGAACGCCTCTACGCCTACCACGGAAACGGGAGCGAGATGACCGATGGGGACGGGGTCGCCAGCACATCGGGACCTTTCTCCGCCTCCGGGGCGAACTTCTACGGCAAAGCGGCCGCCGGAGATCTGAACGGGGACGGCACGGTCGAGGTGGTCGCGATCTCGACCTCCGACAAAACGGTCTACTGCTGGGATATCTACGGCGATGAACCAACCTGGTCCTTCACCTACGCGGTGACCTTTGCGTGGGCCTCTCCGGTCCTGGCCGACCTGGACAACAACGGCACGCTCGAGATCATCTTTGTCGGTGGTGCAGGGGGCAGTGAAGGGATCTTCGTCCTGAGCCACGATGGCACGCCGTTCAAGCCCGGCGGAAGTCCTCCCGGGCGTCTGACGAACTTCGGGGACACCTACAACTACCATGCTCCGGCGGTGGGCGACGTGAATGGGGACGGGTACGCCGACATCATTCTTGGCACGCGGAACAGGGTTCTTCATGTCGTCAATGGACGGGACGGAAACTACATCCAGAATTTCCAGGGCGGGATCACATTTGAAGATCTCGGGTATGAAACCACCTGCCGCGCGCCGGTCACGCTCGCGAACGTGGATCATGACCCGGGCGATGAGATGTTCATCATGACCCGGCACCGCCTTTTCAGTGTCGACAAGAACGCGCTGCGCCGCTGGGAAATTGCCCACTCCGAACCGTATCCGAGCACGTCTAGCTGGGATGTGTATCCGGAGGCGGTCATCGGCGACGTCAACGGCGATGGGTTCGAGAACGTGGTGTGGGTGGATGCCGGCGGGAGGCTCAACGTGGTGCGGGCGAGGGAAGGGATCACGATCTCCCATTTCCCCTTGAATCTGCCGGCGGAGACTCTCCAGCGCTTCGGGTCCTGCATCCTCGCGAATGTCGATTCCAGTCCTGAACCGGAAATCGTCTTTGGAGACAATCAAAACCAGATTCACGCCTACACCCACGATGGGACGATCGCCCGGGGCTTCCCGATTCAGTTCAGCGGGACGATGGATGCAAAATCGCTGGCTGCCTGGGACGTGGATGACGACGGGTACCAGAATCTCGTCGTGCAGGCGGAGAACGTGCAGAAGCTGGGCGTGTTCGATCTCGATTCGGTCATCTTCAATCGCGACGAGAACCCGTGGCCGATGCGGCGGCGTGACAACTTCAACACCGGCCACTACGACAGTGACAACGTGCCGGTGCCGGTGGTCTTGTACATCGAGCAGGCCGTGGTCGACCCGAGCGGCAGCGTGCGGGTGACCTGGCTCAGCGGGGAGCCGGTTTCTTCGTTCAATATCTACCGGAGTGCGGCGGGTGAGGGCGACCCCGAACTGGCGGGTGCCGTGGAAGGGCAGGCCGGTGATGGCATCAGGCAGTATGAGTTCGTTGATGTACCTGTCGAGGCCGGGGTCTACACCTACGAGATCAATCCGGTGTCGTACGACGGCATCGAAACCAGGGGTGTTCGGTTCACGCTCGAGGTGGGCAGTCTGGAGGTTTCCCGATTGGCTCTGCGGCGGATTTCCCCCAATCCGCTGAGTACCGGTCGGCCCGGGGTGATCGAGTTCAGCGTCCCAGGCACCGGGTCGGAGGCGGCACCTGTTGAGTTGCGCGTATTCGATCTCCAGGGCCGGGTGGTCCGCACCCTGATCCGGGGTGAGGCGGTGGCGGGCGGCCATTCCGTTGAGTGGGATGGGCGTGACGGCAGCGGGCGTATACTGCCAAGCGGGCTCTACGTGATCCGCCTGGAATCCGGCGTGCGCGCCGAAAACGCGCGGGTGCTGATGGTCCGCTGATATGGAACGGCATTTGTCAAGTATGTCTAAGCGTTAGCCCTAAAGCGTCAATAAATCTGAGTTGAAATCGCGGGGGGGTATTGAAAA
>CAZTDY010000025.1:0-46309 GCA_964612295.1 uncultured bacterium
TCATATTGGAATCACGCTATCCTACAGGCTCATTTCATGTTGGAAGAGGCTTCCAGCTGCCACTCCCCTCATCCCGTGCTACACTTGTACCGACGCTCGTCGACCTCGGGGATGGAGGGCACAGCCATGGATCTCGTTACCCGCTGCGTTTTTCGTTTTCTGCCTATCGTGATCCTGTTTCTCACCGGTTTCTTCATAGCTGATTCAAGTGCAGCGCCGGGGGACATTCTGCTCTCCTTTCCCGCGCCCGGATCGGGGCCGCGTGATCTCGCCTGGGACGGCACCCATCTTTGGATCCTCGATGATCAGGAGCAGCGCGCATACGAGGTCGATCCGACGACCGGCGACCTGCTCCGCACCGTCACGCTTCCGGCCGCTGAGCCGGTGGGGCTCGCCTGGTGGGAAGGTCAAGCGTGGGTCTCCGATGCAGCCGGTCTTCAACTCAAACGAATGAACGCCGGCTTGGAGGAGGTCTCCCAAGTTTTGCCGGCACCCGGCGTCAGCGACTCCCCCGCGACCGCGTTCCGACCGGGCGCGCTCACGGCGGACGGCAAGACACTCTGGAGCGGCGCAATCGCCGGTTGGTCCAGTCGCGTCAGTCAGGTCGATGCCTTCACCGGTAAGATCATCCGATTCGTCTTCACGAAGGGGTTTCCGGAAGGGGTCGCCACCGACGGCGACGTGTTGTGGACCGTCACTTCCAACGGAGGACATCGTCTCGGGATCGTGTATGCGTACGACTACGAGTCGGGCCTGTACCTCTCTCACTTCGACACCCCGGGCGACGAACCGGCCGGCCTCGCTTTTGATGGCGAGGCGCTCTGGTGCGCGGATCGAAAGACAATGACCATCCACCGCTTGGCTTTGCAGTAGGGAGGTGCACGATGACCCGGCTATCCAAGATCTGGATTCTCGTCGCGCTCGCCTGCTGCCTGACGGCGGTGACGGCGGAGGCGGCCAACTACGTCGTCCTGATCAGTGCGGGACGGACCACCGAGGACGATGCCTACGTAAACTGTGAATACTGGTACGATCTTCTCCTGGCCTACCAAATGTTGATCGACAATGGATACGATCATGAGGATATCTACGTCCTCTACGGCGAGGGAACCCCTTTCAACAGCAACCATGCCCGCTACCAGAATCCCTATCCCGAGAACTTCGTCGACTACAACAACCACAAGACAACCATCGAGAGTGTCTTCGCATCGCTGAACGACGTGGTGACCGCGAACGACCAGCTGTTCGTCTGGTGGTTGGGACACGGGGTGCAGGCCGGCAGCAATCTCCAGCTGTATCTCGAGAATACCGGTCAGTATGTGCTGGACACTGAATTCGCCGCCTATGTGGCCCAGATCGAGCACTGCGGGCTGCGGGTCTACTCGTTCATGACCTGCTTCAGTGGCGGAATCATCGATGACCTTGAAGGCCCAAGCTCCATCGTGACGACCTCGTCCGATTTCTACATCAGCTCGCAGTCGGACTACCTCTGTGAGGCGCCCCACACCGAGTTCCACTATCACGAAACCTGCGCCAACCACTGGCAGACGCCGTTCGGCCAGTGCGGACCGGTCGATGCCGACGAAAATACCGACGCCAAGATCTCCTTCCTCGAGGGGTTCGATCATGCGGCGGCCGGCACGTTCGCCTCGCCCGCTCAGATCAGCGATCCGAGCGGCCTGGCGCCAAACAACTTCCTGGCGAACCTGGGTGTTCACTGTGTGGCTCTGGACATCGATGACGACGACAGTGGCGCATCTCAGGGCAACGGCAATCAGCTGGTCGAGTACAACGAGACCATCGAGCTGGGGATTACCCTGGAGAACCTTTCAGATCAGGACCTCTTCGGCGTCGAGGGCACGGTGACCTGCGATGATGAGTATGTCATGCTGCTCGTGGGGGAGGCGGACTTCGGCGACATTCCCGGAGACGGGGGGACCGGAACGAATGCCGCTCCGGTGGTTTTCGCCACGAACGCGACGATTCCCGATGGGTACACCATCGAATTGGAGCTGGCCCTCGCGATCGATCCTCCCGAGACCATCCATCTGGCGATCCCGGCCTATGCGCCTGAACTGCAGGTGGTGGCCTACGAGATCGATGACGACGCCGGCGGCGATGGCGACGGGCTTGCGGAGCCGGGGGAGACGATCATCCTTACCGCCACCGTATCGAATGCGGGCAGCGTCGGACTCGCCGATGCCTCGCTGGCCTTCGGTGGCGACCCGTATCTCGCTCCCGATCCGGTGACGCTGCAGCTGGGTGCAATGGATCCGGATGCGATCGTGGACGCACCGCCGCTGACGCTGGTGGTCGACGCCGCCGCACCCGCGATCTACACGGGGACCTTGACCGCGATCCTGAGGGGCACTCAGAGCTACCGCCGCACGCGCATCGTGTTGTTCAACGTGGGGGATGTCTTCCACGACGACATGGAGATCGGTGACAGCTGGATTCACTATTCGGCCACCGTGGGCTTTGGTGATGAGTGGCACGTGGAGAGCTATCGCAACCACACCTACAACGGCGCGCAATCCTGGAAGTGCGGCGGTATTGGAGCGGCATACTACGCGGACGACTTGCACGCCGCCCTGGAATCGTCGCCGTTCACCCTGCTGCCCGGCTGCCAATTGACCGCCTGGCATTGGATGGAGGCTGAAACCAGCAACTACTACGAGGGCTATTGCTACGACGGCGGGCTGATCGAGATTTCGATCGACGGCGGCCCGTGGGAGGTCATCACCCCCGCGGGTGGCTACCCCTATCTGACCCGCGGAACCAGTGGGCCATTCCCGGAGGACACGCCCGTGCTGAGCGGCAGTCACGGGTGGGAGCAGCTGGTCTTTGATCTGTCGGCCTACGAGGGCAGCGCGCGTATTCGATTCGTTTTCGGAAGCGACGGAGCTGTCCGGCTGGAAGGTTGGTACATCGACGACGTGAATCTGGAGATGGACACCTTCTCGGATGCGCAGCCCGATGCACGAACACCGATCGTGCGCCTACATCCGGCCAGGCCGAACCCGGCGACGGATCGGTCGCGACTGCTGCTCGAGCTCCCGGTTGCGGGCCCGGTGACCGCAGAGGTCTACGACGCGTCCGGACGACGGGTGCGCGAGCTGGTGTCAGAGTTCCTCCCCGCCGGCAGCCACATCCTGACCTGGAACGGAACGGATGATGCGGGGCGCGTCCTCGGAACCGGTGTCTACTGGATTCGGGCATCGATGCAGGGCCGCGATGAGATGGTACGCGTGGTCAGGGTTCACTAGGCGCGTTCGACCGCCGGCTCACAGCCCCAACCCTCGCAGTAGAGGCCCGCGAGAGCCAACCATCCGCCGGCTTCGGCCGCCAGACTGGCTGGACGATCCCACGGGGCGATGCGCACATGCTCGACCAGCTCGGGGAGAACGGCGGCATGAATCTGCCCGACCAGCTCATCCAGGAACGGGCCGTGTCGCATGATGTCGCCGGTCAGAATGAGCCGGTGCGGCCGGATGAGATTCACCGCGTTGGCGATGCCCATCCCGAGATACTTCAGCATGGTGGCCAGGGCGGGATTGTCCCGATCGAAGGCGTGAATCTGATCGCGGAGGCGACGATCGTCCGGTGATCCCATTTCAGCGGCCACCTGTTGTACAAAACTCGTGCTGCAGATGCGTTCGAGGCAACCGGTCATACCGCAGAAACAGGGCTCGGTCTTGACGAAGAAGCGGGTATGCCCAAGCTCATTGGCGCTGTTCAGGCACCCCTTGGCGGGACGACCGTCGATCAGGTGAGCCGCCCCCAGCGAGCCGTCATCGATCTTCACGATCAGGATGCTCGTGTCGGTCAGCGTCCGGTGGGTCAACATCCACTGCGCACCGAGCGCATGCATGTCGTTGTCGATCCGAACCGAATACCCGGACGCCGCCTTGAAGAGCGGGGTCAGGCTGAGGGCACGGACGCCGGGAATCGAGGAGCTGAAGAGCATCGTCTGCTCCGACTCATCGACGAATCCGGTCGCGCTGATGCCCACCCCGAGCAGGCGGTTGTCGAGCAACTTCGAGAGAACCCGCGAGGCGGCGGGAAGAACATCCCCCGGCTCATCGGTCGAGACTTGCACAGGATCGCCGGTGAGTGAGCCGCGCAGCGTCAGACGCGCACCGCTGACGCGACCCGGCTCGATCGCCAGGCCGAGAACGTGCCTGGCCTGAGGATCGATATCCAGCGGAACGCGCGGGCGGCCTCCACGCGAGGGTTTTGCACCCTGCTCGCAGAGGATTCCATCGTCGAGAAGATTCGAGACCAGATCGCCGACGGTATTGGGCCGCCAGCCGATCTTCCTGGCCAGTTCGGTTCGGCTCATCGCGCCTTCTTCCCAGATCAGGCGGATGAGTTTGCGATGTCTCTCTGATGTGAACATGGTCTGCTTAGTATCGCCAGAGCACTTATTAGATACCAGATTTTTCAAGCCTCTGCCGGCACTTGACGGCTGGATTTTCAGGTTTACTATCAGATAGGATATAAAGCTGTCAGGCAGCATCGGCGCGATCCAGATTTGCCGCGCGCGGGGGCAGGCTGTATCGTGGCGCCGATCGGAGGAGGGAAGCGCGTGAGTCAGAAGAAGACGGTGAATCGGGGACCGAATGCGCCCCAACTCGTGGTCATGGCTGCGGGTATTGGGAGCCGCTACGGAGGTCTCAAGCAGATCGATCCGGTCGGGCCGGGCGGTGAAAACGTTCTCGACTACTCGGTGTACGATGCCATCCGGGCCGGCTTCGGCAAGGTTGTCTTCATCATCCGGCGGGATATCGAGGACATCTTTCGCGAAAAGGTCGGGCGCAAGGTGGAGGATCGCATCGACACCGCCTACGTCTTCCAGGAGCTGGATCTCCTGCCTACGGGATTCGATCTGCCGGCCGAGCGAACCAAACCCTGGGGGACCACACACGCCGCCCTGTGTGCGCGGGGAGAGGTGACCGCCCCATTTGCCGCGATCAACGCCGACGACTTCTACAGCGCGGAGGCCTTTGAGGTCATCGCCGCCGAACTCACCGATCGCGCGCGCAAGGCTGAGTCCGATCACTACTGCATGGTCGGCTACCGTCTGGCCAATACGCTGAGCGAGCACGGGCACGTGTCGCGCGGCGTCTGTGAGGTAACCCCGGACGATCATCTCCAGGCGGTGGTCGAGCGCACCCAGATTCAACGGTTTCCCGACGCCATCAGGTACGCCTCCGGAGAGGAGGAGTGGACATCCCTGGCCGAGGACAGCACGACCTCCATGAACATGTGGGGTTTCACACCTGACTTCTTCGATCATCTCGATGCGGCGTTCCGCGCCTTCTTGGAACGCGATCTGACCACGCCGAAAGCCGAGTCCTACATTCCCACGGTGGTCAACGACCTCATCCAGTCCGGACGCGCGCGGGTCAAGGTGCTCAGGACCGATGCCCGGTGGTTTGGGGTGACCTATCAGGAGGACAAGGCCGCGGTACAGATGGCGATTCGTAAGCTGGTGGATGCGGGGCGATACCCACCCCGCCTGTGGGAGTAGCAGCCGTGCCTGCCCCGACCTCCACTCTGCTGCGCGATATCGCGACCCGGTTCCGGATCGGCGGGGCGCCGACCGAAGTGATTCCCTACGGCAACGGACATATCCACGACACCTATGTCAGCACGGTGCAGGTGGATGGGAGCGAGCGGCGGTTTGTCCATCAACGGATCAATCGCCGGATCTTCGGCCAACCGCATCTGCTCATGGAGAACATCGCCCGGGTCCTGGATCACCTTCGCCAACGGATCGTGACGGAAGGGGGCAAGCCAGAGCGCGAATGTCTCGAAATCGTACCATCGACGGGCGGCGACTTGCTCTTCGAGACCGGTGACGGCGAGTGCTGGCGGACCTACCAGTTCATCGAGGGGGTGCGCTCCTATGAGCGCCCACCCACGCACGCCCATCTACGCGATGCCGCGCGCGCTTTTGCGAGGTTTGTGGTTCGGCTGCAGGATCTTCCGGGCGAATCGTTGCACATCACCATTCCCGGCTTCGGAGATGGTGCGGCCAGGTTCGCCAGCTTCAAGACGGCCCTCGGGACGGCGCTTCCGGAGCGACTGAACGACGCGGAACACGAGATCGCATTCGCCCACCGTCATGAGGCCCTTGCCCGGCGATTGACCGAGTGGACGACAAACGAGACGGTTCCCCTACGGGTGATCCACTACGACACCAAGTTCAACAACGTCCTCATCGATGAACAATGTCGGAGGCCCGCATGCGTGATCGATCTCGACACGGTCATGCCGGGCACCCTGCTCTATGACTTCGGCGATGCGGTGCGCACCGGTGCAAGCCTCTCGGCGGAGGATGATCCCGATGCTATTCCGGTCGGGATCGATCTCGACCTGTTCGGCGAGGTGGCGGCCGGCTACCTGGAGGGTGGACGAGACGGGCTCACGAAGGCCGAGATCGAGCGCTTCGGCCAGGCGGCGGTGTCCGTGGCCTTCGTCATGGGGATCAGGTTCCTGACCGACCACCTGCTGGGCGATTCCTACTTCAAGACCAACCGCCGTGGACAGAATCTCGCTCGCTGTCGCACGCAGTTCGCGTTTGCCGCGGAAGCGCTCCGGATCGAGGACCGTCTCGGCAAGATCGTACGGTCCATCCAATCAACCTGACTCGGCCCGGACCAGAGAGGACCTGAGGATGGAACTGCTGTGGATCGACTGGCTGTTCGTCATCGGTTTCTTCGTGATCGCTCTCCTGGTGGGGATCTGGGTGACGAGGCAGGCGAGTCGCAGCTCGTCGGAGTTCTTTCTCTCGGGACGAAACCTGCCCTGGTGGCTTCTGGGCATGTCGATGGTAGCGACGACCTTCTCCACCGATACGCCCAATCTGGTCACCGACATCGTCCGGCAGAACGGGGTGGCCGGGAACTGGGTGTGGTGGGCCTTTCTGCTGACCGGCATGTTGACCGTCTTTGTCTACGCGAAGCTCTGGCGCCGCACCGGCGTGATGACCGACGTGGAATTCTATGAGCTGCGCTACAGCGGGTCGGCGGCGGCCTTCCTGCGTGGTTTTCGAGCGCTCTATCTGGGCGTTTTCTTCAACATCGTGATCATGGCCACCGTCTCCTTGGCCGCGATCAAGATTGGTGCGGTGCTCCTCAACTTCAGCCCGATCCAATCCCTGCTGGCGGCGGCGGTCGTCACGGTCATCTTCAGTGCCCTGGGCGGGTTCCGGGGGGTGATCCTCACCGACTTCCTGCTCTTCGGCGCGGCCATGGTCGGGTCGGTCGCGGCAGCGGTCATTGCACTCAATCTGCCCGAGGTGGGCGGCCTCGCGGGCTTGACCAGTCATCCGGCAGTGGTGGACAAGCTGGACATCCTTCCGGCATTCGACCTGTCCGGACCGGGGCGCGACACACTCCTCTTCGTATTCTTGATGCCGCTCATCGTGCAGTGGTGGGCGGCCTGGTATCCAGGAGCCGAGCCCGGTGGGGGCGGTTACGTTGCCCAACGCATGTTGGCCGCGCGCAACGAGCGCCACGCCATCGGGGCGACCCTCTTCTTCAATGCGGTGCACTACGCTCTGCGTCCCTGGCCCTGGATTCTGGTGGGCCTCTGTTCGCTCATCCTGTTTCCCGATCTTGCCACGCTCCAATCACGGTTTCCACATGTGCCGGCCGATAAGATCGGACATGACCTGGCCTACCCCGCAATGCTGACCTATCTGCCCCACGGGCTGCTGGGCTTGGTGTTGGCGTCGCTGATCGCCGCCTACATGTCCACGATCTCCACGCATCTCAACTGGGGGTCCTCCTACGTCGTCAACGACTTCTACAAGCGATTCATCAATCCCAAGGCTAGCGAGAAGCAACTTGTACGCGTCGGGCGCATCTCCACGGTCGTGATGATGCTGTTGGCCGCCGGCCTCGCGCTGGGCCTGCAGAATGCGCTGCAAGCCTTCAAGATCATCCTGCAGATCGGCGCCGGCACGGGGCTGCTCTTCATCCTTCGCTGGTTCTGGTGGCGTATCAACGCCTGGAGCGAGATCGCCGCGATGGTGGTTTCCTTCTCGGCCGCGGTCTACTTCCACTTTGTGCATGAGAACCTGTGGGGCGTCCCGCCCCCCGCGGACGCGATCCAATTCGTTCTGGGCGTAGCGATCACCACGCTGGCCTGGGTCCTGGTCACCCTCGTGACCCGTCCGACCGCATCTGAGCAGCTCTACCGTTTCTATCGTCTCGCGCGACCGGGCGGTCCCGGATGGCGCCGGGTGATCGAGCGTGCGCGGCACGAGGGTGAGACGCTCGAAGAGCCGGGCAGGGGATGGACGGTCCCGCTGGGTCTTCTGTGCATGTTGGTTGGTTGCCTTGCGGTCTACGCAGTTCTCTTTGCGATCGGGTCCTTCCTCTATGGCAACGCGACGGCCGGTTTGATCCTCACGATTCTGGCCGGTGGCGCCGCGGCCTTCTTGATCAAGGCCTGGGGGAAAGTGAGCGCACACTGAGAGGATGATTCTGCAATGACACGATTCTGGTTCATCTCCCTGTTTGGTGCAGCGCTGTTGCTGAGTACGGGCGCGGCGGTGTTTGCGCAGTCGGGGAGTTCCCCGAGGGCTGAAGGAGACATCCCGATGAACGACTGGGAAAACCCGGCCATCTTCGCCGTCAACAAGGAGCCGGCTCATTGCTCGATGACGGTGTTCCCGGATCTCTCATCCGCCCGCGCCGGTGATCAGAGCGATTCACCGTGGGTTCTCTCGCTCAACGGCCGGTGGCGATTCCACTGGGCGAGCCGGCCGGCGGATCGCCCCAGGCGGTTCTTCGAGGTCGACTACGACGCCGCGCGGTGGGCCGAAGTCGATGTTCCGGGGAACTGGCAGCTGCAGGGATTCGGCAAGGCGATCTACCTCAATGTGCGCTACCCGTTCGAGAAGAACCCGCCGCAGATTCAGCATCACTACAACCCCGTCGGATCGTATCGGCGCACGTTCGAGATTCCCGACTCCTGGGACGGCCGCCGGGTCGTCATTCATTTTGCCGGGGTCGAGTCGGCCTTCTATCTGTGGGTCAACGGGCGGAAGGTCGGGTATAGCCAGGGCAGTCGTCTGCCGGCCGAGTTCGACATCACCGCGTACCTCCAGCCCGGCGAGAACGTGGTCGCGGCAGAGGTCTACCGCTGGAGCGACGGCTCCTACCTGGAGTGCCAGGACTTCTGGCGGCTCAGCGGTATCTACCGGGATGTGTATCTCCATGCGACACCCCCGATCCACATCCGGGACTTCGAGCTTCAGCCGACACTGGATGAAGACCTCGCCGAGGCCACGCTATCGGTGATCGCTCGAGTGCATAACTACGGCGACGAACCGATCTGGCATCCCGAGATCCAGGTGACCTTGCTGGATCCCGATGGGGTGCCGGTCGTGGCCGAGAGCAAGGAAGATGAGTCGGGAGCCGATACGGTCCTGATGAGCTACAAAGGGACCTACATCCACCCCGGCGCCGAGACGATTCTGCAGGCGCGTGCGCCCGTGCATCGGCCGCAGTTGTGGTCCGCCGAGAAACCCCATCTCTACACCGCCTTGATCACGCTGCTCGATGGAGAGGGCGAGGTCATCGAAGTGACGCGCGCCCAGTGCGGGTTCAGGCGCGTCGAACTGAAGGACGGCCTCCTGCAGGTCAACGGTCAGCCCATCTACATCAAGGGGGTCAATCGGCACGAACACGATCCCGACACGGGTCACTATGTAACCCGCGAATCGATGCTGCGCGACATCCTCCTCATGAAGCAGTTCAATATCAACACCGTTCGTACTGCCCACTATCCCAATCACCCGCAGTGGTACGAGCTCTGCGATCAATACGGCCTCTACGTGATCGACGAGGCGAACATCGAGTCGCACGGGATGGGCTACGATCCCGACAAGACGTTGGCCAACCGGCCCGAGTGGCGGGCGGCCCATCTCGACCGCATCGAACGAATGGTGGAACGGGACAAGAACCACCCCTCGATCATCTTCTGGTCGATGGGCAACGAAGCCGGCGACGGCACGACCTTCGAGGCGGGCAGCGAGTGGATTCACCGGCGAGACCTCAGCCGGTTGGTGCACTACGAACGCGCTTGGAACCGGCCGCACACCGATGTCATCTGTCCGATGTACTGTTCCCTGACCTGGCTCAAGGACTTCGTGGCCATGAATACGGACCGCCCGCTGATCATGTGCGAGTATGCGCACGCCATGGGCAACTCGGTGGGGAATCTCAAGGAGTACTGGGATCTGATCGAGTCGAATCGCGTTCTTCAGGGCGGCAGCATCTGGGACTGGGTCGATCAGGGTCTGCGCCGCCGGACCGAGGATGGACGCGAGTTCTTCGCGTACGGTGGGGACTATGGCGATGAACCGAACGACGGCAACTTCTGCATCAACGGGCTGGTCACCCCCGATCGAGAGGTCCCCCCAAAGCTCTGGGAAGTCAAGAAGGTCTACCAGAACGTGGCGATCACGGCCGCGGATCTTGCCGCCGGGCGATTCGAGATCCGTAACAAGTTCTTCTTCACGAACCTGAACGAGTTCGACGGCTCCTGGACTCTGCACGAGGATGGGGAGGTCCGGCAGAGCGGTGAGCTGCCCGCGCTGGATGTCGCGCCTGGTGACCAGACCGATGTGTCGTTGCCTTTCCACCGGCTGGGTGTCGATCCCGAGGCCGAGTACTGGCTGAAGATCAGTTTGCGGCTCCGCGAGGCCACTGCGTGGGCACCCGCCGGGCACGAGATTGCCTGGGAACAGCTGAAGATGCCTTGGGGAATCCAGGAGCCGGGGGTCGGTGAGCACACTCTTCTGGATACAGAGGCAGGGGAACTCACGATCACGGAGACCGCTGAGGGAGTGGCCGTCAGTGGGGTCGGCTTCAAGATCGTCTTCGATCGCACCCAGGGGACCATCACCTCGCTCGCCTACGATGGGCGGGAGCTTCTCTCGCCGGTCGAGTCGCTCACCGGGCCCGCGTTGCAGGTCTTCCGGGCACCCACGGACAACGATTGGTACCTGGCTCGTGAATGGCGGAAGGTGGGCTTAGACAGCCTCCGGCACTCGGTGAAGCGATTCGATGTCCAGCAGACCGCTGTTGGAATCGAGGTGACCGTTGTCATGGCCGCCGAGGGCGAGGCCGGGGTGAGCTTCGAGCACACGGCGACCTACGCGGTATCGGCCGATGGGTCGATTCACGCGCATCACCGGATCGAACCGCTGGGAGAGCTGCCCCCCTTGCCACGCCTGGGCGTGCGGATGGCGCTGAGCACGACGCTCGAGAACTTCTCCTGGCTTGGAGCTGGTCCCCATGAGAACTACCCCGATCGCCGGGCGAGTACACCGGTGGGGTTGTACAGAAGCACCGTAGATGAGCAGTACGTTTCCTATGTTCGTCCTCAAGAGACGGGCAATCGTGAGGCGGTTCGTAGGCTGACTCTCACCGATGACGGCGGGCGGGGTCTGCTCATCGTGGCCGACAGCCTCCTGTCCGCCAGCGCCCTACACTTCACGGCCGAAGACCTGGACCGCGCCGAGCACCTCCATGAGCTCAACGCCCGGCCGGAGGTGATCCTCAGCCTGGATGCCCTCCAGTCGGGCCTCGGCAATGGAAGCTGCGGCCCCGGAATCCTGGACGAGTATCTTGTCAAACCGGAGCCGGTGGAGTTCGGTTATCGGCTCATCCCCTTCAAACCGGGAGATGAGCTGGGCAGGCGGTAGGAAGAAGAGGAGCCGACGATGAACCTTCGATCTCTGGCCGCAATCACAGTTCTGTTCTGGACCCTGGGGACGCCCGCCGCTCTGGCGGTCGCGACCGATGCGATCGAGTCCGGCGAGAGCCAGGTCTTCTCGTTGTCCAACGATCGCGTGACCTGTGCGGTGACGGTCGATGCCGGCCGGCTCGCAGGAGATCGCCTTTCCGGTCAGGAGGCCTGGCTGGCAGAGCACGGCTGTGAGCCCTTTGCCATCGCGACCGATGCCGGGTTCGTCCTGGATGTGATGTGGAACGGTTGGCGCGCCCCGAAGATGGTCCACAACGCGGCCAACCCGGTGCTCTTCACGGCCGATGATTTCGCCCTTCAGGAACACAAGATCCTCAAGGACGGTGACGCGCGCAGCCTTCAGCTCGACTTCACCGGGACGAACAACCGCTTCAATGTGCGGATCACGTATCGGCTGGCCGCGGACGACTTCTTCGTCAGGCGCAAGATCGCCATCCGCGATACGACCGAGAGCCTCCACTTCCTGCAATGGACCTGGCCGCGAAACGGGCACGTCTTGGGCGACCTCACGATCCTGAAGCCTGGTGGATTCGGCCGGCCGCTTGCGGCGACGTTGGGCGACGGTGGCGCCTTCTTCGGGCTCGAATATCCGGCGGCCGAGAACGCACTGGAACAGACCGGCGGAACGACCCTTCTGCGCACGGGGCAGGAGATGGGCCTGCGCATCGGATCCGACTGGCTCGAGAGCGACTGGTCCGTGGCCGGCATCACGCCCAACCATCATGTGAAGCTCTGGTTCGAATCCTATCTCGATGATATCCGCGTCGCACCGCTTCGTCCTTACGCGCTCTACAACTCCTGGTACGACGTTCGCTCACCCGAGTATACGGATCACGATGAAGATGTCATGAACGAGGCCAATCTGCTTCGTATCGTGAGGGACTTCAAGAAGGTCAGGGAGCGCTACCCTGACTTCAAGCTGGACACCTTCGTTCTCGATGACGGCTGGGATGTGTACAAGAGCGACTGGGTGCTCCGGCCAAACGAGTTTCCCAATGGGCTCACCCCGATCGCCCGGGCCTTGGGCGAGATGGGCAGCGGACTGGGGATCTGGTTCGGCCCGATCGGGGGGTACTCCTATTGGGAGTGGCGGCTCGAGTGGATGCGCGAGCATGGCTACGAGATCATCGGAGACCGGCAGCTCTGTATCGCGGGAACGAGGTACCATGAGCTGTTCAAGAAGCGGGTTGTCGATTTTGTGCGCGATCAGGACGTGAGCTACTTCAAGTGGGACGGCATTCAGTTCTCCTGCAGCGCGCCGGATCACGGGCACCCGGTGGGCATCTACTCCCGGCGAGCCGTGATGGAATCGGTCGCCGACTTCTGCGACGCGGTCCGGACCGAGCGACCGGATATCTTCCTCAACATCACCTCCGGCACCTGGCTCAGCCCCTGGTGGCTTCAGTTTGCCAACACGATCTGGATGCAGGGTTATGACTACGGCTACGCGGATGTGCCGTCGGTCAGCCAGCGCGACGGCGCCATTACCTATCGCGACGTCGTGCTCTACGAGGATTTCGGTCTCAATGACTTCTGGTTCCCGATCTCCAACCTCATGACCCATGGCATCATCAAAGGTCATCTGCAGCAACTGGGTGGTGAAGCCGAACCGCTGGATAAGTTCACCGACAACGCCATCCTCTACTTCGCGCGGGGCGTGGCGATGTGGGAGCTTTACGTTTCGCCCAATCTCCTCACCGACGACGAGTGGACGGCCATCGCAGAGTCCATGGCCTGGGCGCGGGATCGCTTCGAGACCCTGATGTCCACGCAGATGATCGGCGGTGATCCGGGGAGGCGCGAAACCTACGGCTATGCCCATTTCTCCGGGGACCGGGGAATCGTGGCGGCGCGCAATCCGATTATCGAGCGACAGAACCTCGATGTGGTTCTCTCGCCGGCCCAGGGACTGGACCCGGAGGCGTCATCCCTGGTTCTCGAGCGAACCTATCCGACTCGCTGGATCTCGCCCCGCCTGTATCGAGCAGGGGAGACGGTCGAGTTGCCCTTGGGTGGCTTCGAGACCGCAATCTACGAGATCTACCCGCTGACCGAGGCCACCGATCCTCTGGTGGCGGGCGTGGTGTTCGAGAACATCCGGACCAACGGCGCACTGCACACGATCCGCGTGCTGGACGAGGGGCCCGAGATGCGGATTCTCAATCCACAGCACACGCGAATGGCGGGAACCACCGTGCCGATCCCAAGCGGGGCTACCTTGAGCGGAGATGTGACCGATCAGGACCTGCATTCCGCCGCTCTGAGTCACTCACTCGACTCATCCTCGCTCACGGTATACGAACGCGGGCTGAGGCTCGACGTCTACGTTCAGCCTGAAGCTCGGCATGCGCAGCTCGCCATTCTCCTGCAGCCGGATGAGCCGGCCGGCAAGGAGACCTGGCCGATCGTGACCGCCGAGCTCGATGGCGTCTTCACCGAGACCAAGAACCAGACGAAGGATGGAAGCTGGGGATGGTACGTCATGGACGTCGTGCCGGGGCAACATCAGGCCATGGTGGAGGTCATGCCGGCGGACGGAACCGAGAGCTGGTCAGGGACAGCACAAGCGTGGCTGATCTGCTTTCACAAGCCACCTGCGGCGACGCTCGAGGTGGAATACACCGGCCCGTCAGCCGGTGCGCGCCCATTGCCGCCCCAGCCCTGGGAGCCGGGCACTCTGCGACGCAATCAGCGTATCGGAGAGGTCGTGGTCAGCGCGCGGCTGCGCTGACCACGCCTCCCAAGACTAACGAGATGCCATCCGATAGGACTCAGTCAACGACACTTGACCCTTTGACGCGCCGTAGTTCTGCGCACCAGGCAACTGCGCGAACGGCGGAGCCGCGGGATCGTAGTACTGGCGGGGCGCGTAGTCTTTGATCTCGACCGTGCCGCCATCCAGATTCAGGCCCAAGATGCTGCGCACTTCATTCGCCCAGGTTGGGTTGGCTTGCACCTGCGATGCGTCAACGGTCTTGACCTGCCCCAAGGTGAGCGGCACGCCGGCCGGCATCGACACGTTGTCGTCGGCTTCCTCTACCGCTGGGAGATCCTCGATGTCGTCAACCGTGATGGGCTGTTTGCGCCCGCCGGCGGAGACGATCATCGCCACGGCATCCGGATCGGTCTGGCCGTGCAGAAGACCGTTGCCGATGAAATTGTTGTTGTTGATCGTCAGCATCGGCATCTGCTGATTGAGCGCCAGGATCGCGCCACCGAAGTTGCAGTGGAACAGATTGTTCGTCAGCCAGATCTCGCCCGCCGCATCAGTGGGGCCGATCTCCAGGGCGGCCGGATTCCCCGTGCCGGGATCCGGGTTGTACGCCCAGTTGATCAGGAAGCTGCAGTGATCCACCGTGATCTTGGCCGGCTTGTTGCGGAACCGGGCGGTGTCGAGCTTCAAGGGGATGCGGTTGTTGACGAACATGCAGTTGTGGTAACGAATCTCCGCGTCGGGTGTCGCGGCCCTGATCAGTGGCGCCATGACGCGGTGGGCGGCATTCATGAACACGCAGTTCTCAAAGGCCAGTTCATCGGTCTCCAGGTAATTGAAGGCGAAGAACACGTGCGTGCATGAACCGCGGATCAGGAGGCTGTTCGACTGGGCATCGTAACTGTTCGAGGCGGCCGAGTCGTAGTGCATACCGTCCACGATGAACGACTTCAGCTTCGAGTTGCGGGCGATCGACCACATCGGGGCGCTGCGTTCGGCGATCGTCACGATCTGACTCGGTGTGGAGAAGGGATCCCGACTGGCGAAGCTGCTGTCGTAGCCACCTTCGATCAACAAGCTTCCGGACGGGTTCGTGAACTTTGGGATGGCATAGGCGCCCGATCCAAGGTCCCCGTCGTACTCGCCCGCGGCCACCTTGATCACCACCGATACATCGCCGCCGACGTTCAAATTCTGGGCGGCCTTCGCGAATCCCTTCGTGAGACTCTTGACCCACTTCGCACCCATGGCCTCAGCGGCCGGCCGGGAGATTGCCTTCTCGCCACCGTGAAACTCACAAGCGCGCGGCAAGTGCAGTGAGGCACTGCGCCTGTAACCTTCACCCAGCCACATAACAGGATACATCAGGCAGATGGCAACCCTTGCAGTATAGCGCGATCTAGATAGCCGTGATCTGCGGACCAAACTGGATCCAGGATGAGGATGAACGAACAAGGCTCCCGCCGGGCAGAGGCACCATCAAATCAGGAGTCTTCTGGCCGGCCCGATAGCGCGCGCCCCAAGAGCGTACGCCCCGACCCGCCGCTACGACTTCTCCCGCGCCGCCTCCTCGTAACCCTTGCTCATGTAGTAGATCGCGCGATCAAAGAAGAGCAGAACGCGGTTGTACAGATCGACGGTCGAGTCGAAGTCCAGCTTCTTCTCGATGAAATGCTCCTTCTGCACTTTGAACCACAGCACCCGGCGTGTGACGATCAATGCCTGGACCACTTCGGAGGCATCAAACCCCTCGCGGCAGCGGTGCCGGCCCAGGGCGAGATAGGTTTCAGCAATGGGCTTCTTCATGGTGGGTTTAGGGATTGAATCGCAGAGGTGGCGATAGACCTCCACCGCACGGGGGATGAGATCCTGCTCTTCCCAGTTGTGGTAGGTGGGGGTCGCCGAATGCCTGCGGACGATGTCCAGCCATCGCGCAGCCATCGATTCAGCGTTGTTCTGGACGAATTCCACGAGTTCTCGGCGATGTTCCATCTGTCTCTCCTAGAGTTTGTGTTGTGTCCGGTGGATTCTGACGCATCGAAGATGCAATTGTCAACGAAAGGCCCCCCGCCGTGCGGAGGGCCTCGTTTTCGGGCCGCGCAATCGCAGTAGTGTTGCTTACGACGCCGTGAACAGCTTCTCCACAGCGGTCTTGAGCCTCTCCCCGGTGGCCCATTCTCCGGCGGCGATCACCTGTCCCTCGCGGTTGAGCAGAATCGGGAACGGGATGCCGGTGACCTTGCAGGCCTGCACGGCGGCCGAGTGCCACTCCTGCTTGTCGTAGACGATCGGCCAGGTCATGCCCTGTTCCTGGGTGAAGGCCATGAGATCGTCGTCCGTCTTGCTCTTAGGCTTATCGAGGCTGATGCCGAGAATCTCGAACCCCTGATCGTGGTACTTCTCGTAGAGGCCGACCAGGCCGGGGATCTCCTTGCGGCAGGGTGCGCACCACGTGGCCCAGAAGTCGATGAGCAGCACCTGGCCGCCGGTCTCTTTCGAGTTCCAGACCTTGCCGTCCAAGTCGGTCACGGAAAACTCCGGGATCCCCTCGAGCGCCAGCGTATGGGCCTGCAGCGCGTAGCCCATCCGTTTCATGTAGGGGCTCTCGGCGTAGCCACTCCTGATTCTCTCCAGCAACGGCCGCGTCGCCTCGGCGCCGAGGCCGTGGTAGACCGCGGCGAGCGTAAGCGCATCGTTGAGACCGAAGAGGCCGCCGGTCGTGCCCGGGTACTCCTCATCGGTCTGCGCGAGCAACTCCAGACCTTTCTCCACCAGCTCTTCGGTCAGGTCCTCCTCCTCGCGCGGCATCCGCCCGTACCACTGAGCGCGGTTTCGCCCGTAGGCCGCCTCCGCGCACGCCTCCGCGTTTCCCTCGGAGCGACGGATCATTGCGTTCGCGTGCTCGGTGATCAGATCCACCGTGGTGCGTTTCCACGGGGTCTGAAGCGAATTCTCATAGCTGTTGGCGGTCCGCACGAGTTCGTTCTCAACCTGGCCGCGCTCCTCTTCGTTGATCTCCCCTCCGCGGTACTTCTCGAGACCGGCCATCTTATGATTGAGCGCTTCCCACCGATGAAGCTCCACCTTGTAGGTGGGGTGCAGCATCACCAGCCGGCTCGCGTGTGTTGAAACCGAGTCGTAGTGCTGCATGAGATGGACAAACGATGAGAAGTCAGGCTCCAGGGCAGGGTCGAACCGGCGATAGGTCACGAGATTGGCAGGGCGTTCCTGCTCAGAGCGCTCTCGCATCCGCTTCTCGAGCTCCGGCCAGGCCGGTAGTGCTTCGACATCATCCATGAGCGCGTCGTCGACAACCAGAACATGGTCGTAGAAGCCCAACTCCACCGCTTTCTCAACCGACGCAAAGGCGGCTTCCGGATCTCCGGAGGCGGCGAGACCCACGGCCTGGTGGAGATAGGGCATGGGCGTGTCCGGATAGAGTTCCTGAAGTTGATCGAAGTAGGTGAGGGCCTTCTCGTGGTCGCCCCCCCGCACGAGCCGATAGCCCAAGTTGAGCTTGGTGACCACATCTTGGAGCTGTTCCGGGGTCGGAATCTGCAATTCGGGGAGCGGCTTGATCAGCGGCTCTTGATCCAGCGTCGCTTCCTGAGATCCTGACCCGTCCTCACCGCCGCAGCCGGCGAGTCCCAGGCAAACCGCCAGCAGGAGCATTCCCCGGACAGTGTTCCGTAGATCCAGCATTGTGATCCCTCCGCGTCATTTCTCGTCTGAACAGCACCGGCTCAGAACCCTGCCCGCGTAGGCTGGGTCCTGAGCCAGCGTTATGGGTTGACCCAATAGCGGGCTGCTACAGGTCTACCTCAGATCGTGCCGGATGGCACGCGGATATTCGCCTTCCTTGGGCAATTCGATGTACCCCTCCGGGACCTCCGAGCCGTGAATCAGGATCTCCACCCGGCGGTTCTTCTGGCGGCCGGCCGTGGTTTCGTTGTCCGAAACCGGGTGCCGCGGTCCGAATCCGCGGGTCGAGAAGATGTCGGGGTCGAGTCCCTCAACATCAATGAAGTAACGCAATACCGAGTTCGCCCGGCCGTCGGAGAGTTCCTGATTCGACGGGAACTCAGTGGTGTGGATCGGGCGAATGTCGGTGTGGCCCTCGATCTTGACCACGCATCCCGGCCGCGAACGGATGAGATCGGCCGCGGGATCGAGGATCCCGAAGGCCTCCGGTCGCAGATCGGATTTGCCGGTGTCGAAGAGCACGTCACCCACAGTGATGCGGATCGGCTCGGCCTTCCGCTCGAACGCCAGTCTGAGATCCGCCCCGGCTGCATCGGTCGTCAGGAATTCACCATTGGCGCGAACGCCCTCGATCCAGGCGCGGTTCTCCCAGAGGTGAGCCTTGCCGCGGTAATCTTCATCCCGCAGCAGAGAGTCGACCTCCGCAACCTCACGTCCGACCTCGGAGGCGATGTCCTCACCAGACACCCGGCCGGTCACGTACGGCGCGTTGGCGGACATCTCAGGCACGTCCACGATGGTGACATCGTAGGCGATACTGACCACATCCCCCGGCCGCAGCGTGCCCAAAGACCACTCGAGCAGACGGTCGCCCGCGCTCACGTCGTAGCCTTCGCGCGTCATCTCGCTCAGCGTGAATTCGGGATCCTCGGCCGGTTCGCCGTTGATCCGCGTGCTGCCGAGCAGGTACTCGAGTCCGTTCGGCAAGGCATCGAACAGCGTCACCTTGCTGATGGCGCCCTCGCCCGGACGGAAGTTCCCTTCGTAGGTCACCTCCATGGCGAAGCTCACCATCGGCGGATCGAAGAGCGCACCCGGCGTGAGCTCCTCGATCGACGGCAACAGGATAATCTCGGTACGACGGTTCAGGCTCAGGTTGCGCGCGGTGGTGTTCGGCGCGACCGGACGGTCGGGACCATAGCCCGCCGCACTGAACCGGCTCGCATCCAGACCGAACTGGTTGACGAGCGCGTCGCGAACCACCTGCGCCCGTCCGTTGGACAGAGCGTAGTTGTCGGCAAACTCCTCGTTGTTGATCGGACGGATGTCGGTGTGGCCCTCGATGCGCGCCGGCGCCGACGGATCCTCGATCAGACGTTTCGCCGCTTCAGCCAGAATCTGACTCGCTTCCGGTTTCAGGGTGGCCTTACCGGTGTCGAAGAGGATGCCTTCGATCATGAAGACCTCCGGTTCGAGCACGCGCTTCACGGCCACCGTCTGATCCGGCGTGACCAGCTTCGTCAGCTGCAGCGAACCCTGGCGCGGGGCCGGCGGGCAGACCCGGAACTCGAGACGCGCCTCACCGCCTTCCAGCACGTGGAAGAACTGCGAGTCGTCGCCCAGAATCTCCGTGCCTTCCTCGAGGCTCCGCGGATCCAGGTAGGCCGCGTGATCACCGTACTCGAGCGGGTAGAAGAAGAACTCGCCCTGCGCATCGGTGAGCTGACGACGTCCGTCCTCAACCAAGACCTCGACACCCTGATAGAACGGGATCTCGGTCTCATCCTGTCCGGCAATCACATCGCCGCGCTCATCGACGACCGTTCCGGCGGCCGAGAAGCTCAGCTTGCGAGGTTGGATCGCATCGGGTTGGCCGTCGTCATCGCAGTCGACGATCACCCGGCCGCGCAGGCGTCCCGGCAACTCGTCACTCAGCACGAAGACCCGGGCCTCGGTCGGTCCGGCGATCACCAGACCACCGCCTGCATCGAGTCCCACCGCCTCGGCGATGTTGGCAGCCACACCCGCCGACGCGTTCAGTCCGACCGTGGCGATGTAGCTCAGCGAGAGCTCACCCTCGGGGGAGAGGTCATCGACTGTCCAGATCGCAACGTTGCGGCCCTTCTCGTAACCGGCCGGACCGTGTGTATGGCTGTCGGCCAGCCCGTCGGCGAAGGTCACCGGATCGTCTACCCGCTCACCATTCAGAACCGAGCTTCCCGGCAAGATCTGGAAGCCGATCGGCAGATGATCGCGGATCTCCAGATCCGTCACCCCGGCGGTCGTGTTGTTTTGGATTTCGATCTGATACAGCACCAGATCACCCAGATCGACCGAACGTTCGCTGGTCGTCTTGGTGATCGACAGCGCCGGCACCACCACCTCGACGGTGGCGATGGCCGGATCGGTGCAGAGCGAATCACCCAGCGGCGTGAATCCGCAGGCGGTCGCGTAGTTGTCATGATACCCCGGCCCGGCATCACCGGTGACCAGAGCGCGGTAGGAGAGTTCGACACCGGCGTATGCTCCGAGGCGGCCAAGTTGCCAGGTGAGGCCCTGCCCCTGCAGGTCCTGTGAATCCTCGGTGATCACCGGATCCTCTTCGGACGCCAGCTCTCCGCCGATTTCGATCAGCGTCGAGCCGGTGACGTACGTGAAGCCGCTCGGCAACACGTCGTTCACCCAGGTCGAGTCGGTGGTTCCATCGGACTGATTCTTGACCGAGATCGTGTAGGTGACCTCTTCACCCACGACAACCGGCGAACGGTCAGGAATCTTGCTGATGACCAGGTCAGGATACTGAATGAGCGTATTGGCCGGGTTCGAGATGATCGGCTCGGTCTCATTCGTGAGCACCGTCGCGGTGTTCGACACCATCGTTCCCGAGCGCACGTCGTCGTTGACGACGGCGGCGAAGGTCATGGTGACGTCCTGCGCCGGTTCGATCACACCGACCTGCCAACTCAGAACGCGCGTCAGAGGATCATACTCCGGCTCGTCGTCCTGGATCGAATCGGTGCCCCGCGGCCAACTGTAGGTCAGCTCACTCGGCACCGCGTCGCGGACGGTGATCGCCGTCAGCGGCGACGGACCGATGTTCGTGACCGTCATGGTGTAACTGAGCGTATCACCCGGCACGGCCAAGGCGAGATCGACCGCCTTGACGATCGACACCCCCACGGTCTCCACGAGGAGAGTGACCACCTTGTTGCTCGGGATCGTGATCCCGTCGGCGATCATCTCACCCTCGTTGGTGATCCGTCCGGCCTCGATGGCATCGGAGCGGATCGCCCCCTGGAAGGTGACCGAACCGACATGGCCCGCATCAAGCGCTCCGATATCCCAGGTCAGCAAACGACTGCCCGGATCGTACACACCGGCCGGCTCCGCGCTGCCCGAGATGTAGTTGACTTCCGAAGGCACCTGATCGCGAATCGAGACCACCTCGTAGTCCACGTCGCTCAGGTTCTGATAGGTGAGGGTATAGGTCAGGGTGTCGAACACGGCCGCCACCGTCTTGTCGACGGTCTTGACCAGCTCGGCCACCTTGTCCTCGACCAGCACCCAGGCCGTGTCACTCTCGGCCGGCGAAACGGCGTCTGAGTAGACCGTGGCGGTATTCGGAATCCGCGTGCCGCTCTCCACGATCGGATCGAGCAGGACCTGATAGCTGAAGATGGCGCCCTGATCGATCTCGAGTTCGGAGACCGTCCGCGTGATGGAGTTGAACCTCGACTCGTAGAACGCGCCGCCTGTCGCCGTGCCCTGCAGGTAGGTCATGTGGGCGGGCAGAACATCGGTGACGACCACGTGCTCAGCATCGGCTGTGCCCGAGTTGCGATAGCTGATCGTGTAAGTCAGCTTCTCGCCCGGCTCGGCGACCGGCCGATCCACGATCTTGTCGATCGAGAGACTCGGCAGACCGGCAAGGACATGGGAGAAGTCCTCGGCATGGATCTGCTCGCCGCGCTCATCGGTCGCCGTGACCGTGGCCCGGTTCTGCAGCACCGCACCGTCGATGAGCACCGTGTCGATGCGCGCCCGGACGAGAACCTCCCAGCTCTCGACCTGGTGCATCACGTCCGGCAGTCTGCTCTCCCAGTAGACGCGGGTCTGACCCTGATCGACCACCACCGAGTCCGGCTGGATGTCCGCTTCGAGGAAGCGCAAGCCTTCGGGCATGTAGTCGATGGTGAGGATATCGGTCAGATCCTGCTCACCCGTATTGATGAGCTGGATGTGATAGGCGATCTCCGAGCCTTGCGTCGCCAGGCCGTTCGTGGCGTCGGCCCACTTCACAACCTGGACGCTCGAACGATCCGGGTGGATCGGGAGGCTCTCGTCGTCGGTGTCAGTGACCGGCTGGTCGCCGCCGTCCAAGGCGGTGACCGAAGCGGTCGCATGCAGCGTGTCGGCCGCCACATTGCCCGTGAGGGTCGAGGAGGCCAGGTAGGTCACCCTGATCTGCTCGTAGGCTCCGACATCCAGCGCGGAGATCGTCCAGACCGCGCTGTCGCCACTGGCTCCGGCGAAGTTCACCCGAGTGTTGTTGAAGCTGGTCTGGTCGTAGGTCAAGCCATCCGGGATGTCATCGACCACGACCGCATCGTGCAGATCGGCCTGTCCGGCGTTGCGGACGGTGAGGAGGTAGGAGATGTACTCTCCAGGAACCACGTCACCGCGCAGCGCCGACTTGGCGATGTTGACCGCTGCCCCGGCATCGGCCAGGAGCAGCTGATCCGCATCACTGTCGGTGACCGCCTCCTCGTTGAGATTCATCGCCGCCGCGTGGAAGGTGTGCGTCACGAGTGAATCGAAGAGCGCGGCGTTCTCGCTCACCGAACAGGTCAGACGCATCTGCTCGATCGAGGAGATCGTGAGCGTCTCCATCGACCAGGTGAGGATCTGACGGCCGTCCGGCAGCGTCACCGGCGCGGGCAGCTCCGCACGCGTCTCGGTCACGTGAATCGGATCGTAGTCGGTCGAGTGGATCGTGAGACCCTCCGGCAACGTATCGGTGACCGCCACGGAGAAGAGATCTTCATCACCCGTGTTGGTCAGGCTGACGAGGTAGGTCACCTGGCCACCCGGAACGATGGTGCCGGTCGTGGCCAGCACGTCGAGGTTGAGCGACGGCTCGAACACCGCCAGCGGCGTCTCCTCGAAGTCACTGTCCGTGAAGTACTCGCCGAACTGATCCCAGGCCTCGATCGTGGCCACGTTGACGATCGGATCGTCGATGCTGCGATAGTCGGCGTCAGCCCGCAGCCTGATCGTGATCGTCTCGGTCGCGGCGATCGGCAACCGCGCGACGTTCCACAGCGGATCGGTCGTGTTCCCGCCGAACGAAAGCACGTTCGGGTCGAAGACCGAGCTCACGTAGGTCAGTCCGAGCGGGAGCTCATCGCGCAGGAAGGCCTTGATGATATCGCGATTACCCGTGTTGGTGATCTGAACCGTGTAGAGGATCTCCTCACCCGGACGGACCACCGCTGCATTCGTGAATTTCTGGATCGTGACCCGCGGCGCGTCCTCCGCCAACGGCAGGGTTTCGGTCGCCTGGTCATAAACCAGGTCCTCGCCCGGCGTGAGTCCGACCACATGGGCCGTGTTGGGCACCGGATTGGTGACACTGTCGGCGGAGGCGTGAACCAGCGCGGTCAAGTAGATGCTCGTCCGCGCACCGGGGTGGAACTCGCCGAGCAGATCCCACTGGAGGAATCCGCCGCTCGAGATCTCGTCGATCAGGTTCTCATCGTACCGGGTCGCCCAGTGGGTGAGACCAGTGGTCAACGTGTCGGTCACGGTCACCTGGGTGAGCGGCAGATCGCCGGTGTTGGTCACGTGGATTGCGTACTCCAGAAGCTCGCCCGGACGCGCCACCGAGGTGGTCGCCCGCTTCTCAATATAGATGGCGGCTTCGGTGTCCTGAATCGGCAGGGTCACCGAGGCCAGGTCGTTCACCTGCTGGTTGCCTGGACCGGTTGCCTCGGCCGTGGCCGTGTTCACCGTGGGGTTGGTGAGCGTGCCCGGATCCAGGTCGACATCGAAGACGACCTGAATCTCCACCTTGCGGCCCGGCTCGAGTTCACCGATCTCCCACGTCACCGCGGGCGTCGTGGTAGTCAAGGTCACCAGGCCGGCGTCGAAGTAAGACGCCTGGTAGGTGAGACCATCGGGAATGTCCTCGGTGACCAGGGTCTCGATCAGCTCGGTCCGCCCGACATTCTGAATCTCGAGCGAGTAGCTGGCCGTCGATCCCGGCGTGATGACATTCTGGCTGGCGAACTTGGCGATGTCGACGGCCACGTCCGGCGTGTGAACCGGCAGGACGTCGCGCGCCTGAGCGTAAAGGTCTTCGTCGTTTTCGTCGGTCGCTTCCGTCTCGGCGACGTTGATCAGCGTCTCACCGTAGTGCGACGGATCGGGGTCTGAGCTGGCCAGGAAGCGAACGGTGATCGCTTCACCCGGTTCGAGTTCATCGTTCAGATGCCACTCGGGCTCATCCGGATCCTGGAACCAGGTGATGCGGGTTGAATCGTGATAACTGGCGAACGGTGCGAACTGCTCCGGCAAGAGATCCCGGATCACGAGCTCGTCCAGCGCCTGGTTGCCGTTGTTCGTGGCGGTGAGCAGGTAGGTCACCACCTCGCCCGGTACGACGGCCGAAGCCAGGGCGATCTTCTCGAGGAGCAGATTCGACTCCTCGAGCAGGACCGACAGGGTCTCTTCATCGGTGTCCTCGACGTCGCGGCCGTAGATGTCTTCGGCCCGGACGTCCGCCTCCATGGTGACCGAAAGCGGCATGTTGCCCGCATCCTCGTCGGCGAGGTAGGTCACCCGGATCTGTTCGATGGCACCGGCGTGGATCGTGTCGAGCGCGGTCCACTCGAAGGAGCCGGTCTTGTCGAAGACCGTATCGTCCCAGGTCGCATCGTAGTAGGTGAGACCGTGATTGCTGAGCGACTCCGCATCGACCTCGAGGTCCAGCAGATCGAGCTGGGGACCGGCCGAGATCGTCAGGATGAAGGTCACTGTCTGCCCAGGGGTGATCGCGCCCTGTGCGGCGGTGTTGTCGATCGACACCGATCCGCGCTTCGGACTTAGAGGAACATCCTCATCCGCGCTGTCGCCGAGCGGCGCCTCTTCCTCATCCACAGCTTCAGCTGAAGCCGTGCTGGAGACAACCGCCGGTAGCAGGCTGATGTCGTTCGTGACCTGGTAGGTCACGCGGATCTGCTCCGATCCACCGGCCGGCAGCGGATTGCGCATCCGCCAGCGGTGGTGGGTCGTCAGGTGATCCTCGATGAACTCATTCGGATCGTAGTTCGAGTCCTCATAGACCAGACCGATCGCGGTCAGGTCATCGACTAAGACGAAGACCTCGTCCAGCGTCTGGTCGCCGATGTTCTCGACCACGATCAGGTAGGTCGTGCGCTCGCCGGGGATCACCTCTCCGGTCGTGTGCGTGTAGTGAACCTGGATGGCCGCGTCCGGCGACATGAGATCGAGCGGAGCCGCGTCCCAGTCGCCCACTTCGCGTTCCATCGGATCCAGCGCGGAGACTGCGGCCGTATTGACAACCGTCGAGTCACCGGTGGCCAGGTTGTAGTCGATGTAGTCCCTCGAGGCATTGAAGAACAGCGTGATCGCCTCGGAGGAGGTCGGCTCCAACGGTTGCAGGAACTGGAGCGTCACGACCGGGTCGGTCGCGACCAGATCCAGCATCTGATCGTCGAAGTCCGCGTTGACGAAGCTCAGGCCATCCGGAATCGTATCGAGCACGGTTCCGTTCACGAGATCCAGGCCGCCGTCATTGCTGACCAGGAGGTGATAGCTGATCTGGCCACCCATCACCAGCCGGGTCTCGTTCGGCAGCTTCTCGATGTGGACCGAGCTGTCTTCGGCCAGACAGGGCGTCAGGATGCCGTCGACGTCGGTCACCATCTCGTTATCCGGTGTCCAGGCCTGGACCGAAGCCGCGTTGTAGACCATCTGTCCATGGAGTGAGTAGTCCACGCCCACGGTCAGGATGATCGTCTGAGACTCACCCGGAACGAGATCGTTCAGATCCCACTCGATGAGACCACCCGCACCGACCGTACCCGGCGGTTCCGCATCCACGTAGGTGAGCTCCGGCACGAGAACGTCGGTGACCTCCACGTCCGTGAGCTCCACGACGCCGTTGTTCGTGACCGTGATCAGGTAGTGTCCCAGCCCACCGGCGGGGAACGGCGACTCGACCGCGACCTTCTCGATGTCGATCACCCCATCCTCGGGGATGACCGGCAACACCGAGCTGTCGGGATCGGCCACGATCAACGTGTCCGGCAGGTTCGCCTGCGCGTACCCGTAGTTCACGGATGGGTCGTCCAGCTGCAGCGGATCGTCGGTGATGTCGAAGATGAGCGAGATCATCGTCGACTCGTCCGGCTTGAGCGAATCCAAGCTGAACGCCGGAGGGTTCGTTCCGGTCTGGGTCACGTCGGTGTCGAACTGGGCGTCCGAAAGCGTCAGCCCGACCGGCGGACCGTCGGTGATCTCGATACTGGTCAGCTCCTCCCGGCCCAGGTTGGTCACCGTGAGGAGATAGTTGACCGTTCCACCCGGCACGATGCGGTCGGTCGTGGCCACCTTCTCGATGTCGAGCAGGTAAGGCACATACTCGATCTCACGCAGCGGCAGATAGACCGTATCCGGATCGGCTTCGACGAGCTGCAACATGGGTCCCGTGCCCGAAGCCTCCGCGATGTTCATGACCGGGGGACTGTACGCGCCGATGGTATGGGCCGCATCGCAGGTCAGCGACAGCGTCCCGGTTCCGCCCACGGGCAGCGTGTCGATCAGGAAGGTCGGCGGGTTCGATCCGGTCTGGATCATCCCCGGACCCGGGTGCGCGAAGGAGAAGGTCAAGCCAGGCGGCAGCGTATCGACGATGGTCACATCGGTCAGTGGCGCCTCGCTCAGGTTCTCCACGTCAATCAGATAGGTGACGGTTCCGCCCGGGGTGACCTCACCCTGGGTCGGGACCTTCGTGACCTTGAGTCCCACTTCCGGATAGATGAGCCTCAGGTTGTTCGTGAACTCATCGGTGTCCACCTGGTTGCCGCCCTCGTCGGTGGCATAGCCATCGACCGAGTTGGCAATCCACACCGGGTGCTGACCCGGCGGGATACTCACATCGAAGGTGACCGCGAAGGTCTCCTCCCCGTGAACCGGCAGATAGGGGATGAGGAACTCGATCGGATTTGTCGAGAGCTGCGACATCCGCGTGCCGGTCTGGGCACTGACGAAGTCTAAGAACGCCGACGGAAGATCGATGATGTGAACATCGAAGAGGTCCTGATTCCCCGTGTTGGTCACGCTGACGAAGTAGGTCGTCTCCGAACCGGCATAGAGGCGCGGCTCGGTGTTGACCTTCGACAACATGAAGGAGGCGTCGTGGTCCACCACCGGCAGGATGCAAACCACCTGATCCGCCTCGACCGGATTCTCGAACTCGTCGAGGCCGGTGGCGTCTAAGTAGTTGGCCACACTGTCGGGATAAACCGAGTAGTCCGGATCGGTGTCGAAGGAGATACCGATCGTCTTGCTGGTGTAAGCGTCCAACGTGGCGATCTCGAAGATCGGAGGATCGGTCGAGACCTGCACGACGTCGGCGTCATGGGTCGCGCTCAGGAAGGTGAACTGGGTCGGCGGGGTGTCGACCACCTGCACCTGATAGATCGGCGCCGCGCTGGCGTTGGTCACGGTGAGTATGTAGGACACCGGTTCACCCGGAACCACGACCGGCACGGTGGCCACTTTCTGGAGCCTCAGATCCGCATCCGCACCGCTGCCGACCGGCAGGGTCAAGGTGTACGGATTGGCCAGCACCGGGTCACCGGCCTGGTCGAGACCGAAGGCCGTGACCGTATTGTCGATCTCGTCCGGCAGGTTGAACGGGTTGTCGTCCACCGCGCACACCAGATTGAACGAGCGTCCCGCGCCCGGTTCCAGTTCGGCGATGCGATAGGTCGGCGGCGGCGACGATACCCAGTACACGCCCGGCGAGAGCTGCGCATCGGTCAGCGTCAGCTCCACGGGAAGCAGATCCTGGATCTCGACGTTGTAGAGCATCTGATCACCGGTGTTGGTCACGACGACGGTGTAGATCACCTCACCGCCCGGAACCGCCACGCCGGTGTTCGAGAGTTTGTACACATCCAGACCAGCGCCCGGCACCTGCACCGGCGACGAGGCGATGGCCTCGGTGGCCACGACCATCATGCCGGCCGGATCGACTCCGTTGGCCGTCATCATGAACGGCGTGGGGTCGATGAGGTCTCCGGGATCGGTCGAGGCGTCGAAGTTGATCGCCAGGAGTTTCGAAGCATCCAGCGGCAGGACCGGAATCGAGAACCTCAGGATCGGGCTGCTGCTGAGTAGCTGAATCTCCTCGTCGCCGTTCCAGTGAGTGTAGGCGAACCCTTGCGGAATCGGCGCTTCGATCACCACATCGGTGAGCCCCGCCTCGCTGAGGTTCGTGAGCGTGACCGCGTAGGTGAACTCATCGCCCGGCCGCACGGTCGCATGGGTCGGCACGACCTGAAGATCCATGGCGCTGTAGAGATGACCCACAGAAAGGACTTCATCGTCCTCATCGAAGATCGTCCGGTCTCTGACCGGTCCGCCACTCAGATCCTCGGCCGAAACGACCCGCGCGATCATGGTCGCGGATCCGGAGCCCGGAGGCGTGCCGAGTAGATTCTCATCCTGTTCGGTGTCATAGGAGAATCGAATCAGCTCCGACTCGCCACCGGCGAAAGGCCTATCGAGCGCCACCGGTGAGATCGTCCACTGCGGCGCCGTAGGCGTGCCGGTGAAGCTCACGCGCGTCACATCGTAGTTGCTGTCGATAAAGGTCATGCCCGGCATGTCGGGCGTCACATCGATCACGATCTCCTGCAGCGACTGGAAGCCGGTGTTGGTCAGGATGAGTTCATAGGTCACATCCATTCCGGGTACCAGGCGCGCTCTGGTCGCGGCCAGCTGAATCTCGAGAGCCGATCCGCCTCCGATCGTCAGGTGTTTGTCCACCGACGCGCGGAAATCGCAGCAGGTATCGTAGTAGTCGGCCTCAATCGTAAAGACCTCGCCCAGGGCCGCGTCGTTCTCCACCTGCAGGGTGGCGGTCACCGTCGCGGATTCACCCGGATCGAGCCGCACGAAGCTGCCGGTCCATTCCAGGAAGCCGGGGTCGATCGTCTGCGGCGTCGGCACCGCGCCCACGTACGACAGGAAGACTTCGGGGAAGGTCAGCTCGAGATGCGCCCAGCTCAGCGGCGCATCACCGCTGTTCGCGATGTTCAGGATGACCTGCAGTTCATCGCCGGCACTGAGCGGCCCGTTGGGGGTCAAATCGACGATCTCCATGTCCAGCTCGGGATAGCCGGCGAGCATCGTGACCGGCGCCTCGTGCGGTCCGATCATCAGCTCGGGCTCACCGTCCGGACAGGCCCGCGGGGTCAGGACGGCAATCAGCGGTTCACCGTCGACGAAGTGTTCGCAATTCAGATTGGCCTTGCTGTAGGCCACAAAATGTACATGGACGGTCTCCCCGGCCTCCCAGAACAGGGTGGAGGGGATGGTCCAGCGTAGGATCATGGGATCGCCGATCTCACCCGTTCCACTATAGTTGGGATCGGAGGTGATCGAGCCCTGGCCTGTCTCGGTCGGGTATTCAACGCCGAGCGGCAGCTGGGCGCTGGTGATGAATCCCAGTCCCGGCGGTAAGGTGATGACCACCTCCGCCGGTCCGTACATGGTCTCACCGGTGTTGGTCCAGATCAGGTCGAAGGTCGACGGGTCCGAGGCGGAAGCACAGACCTTGATCGGGTCGAGGTCGGCCGTGAAGACGACATCGTCCGCCGAGGGGACCACCAGCCTGAGCTGTGGGCGATCAGGATCGATGTACTGCTCGTCGCCGCAGGGAGTCTCGAACGTTCCGCCGACGGCCAGCGTCCCGCCCGCGAAACCTGGGCCCGCGACCACTTCGAAGGCCACCAGGAAGGTGTCTCCCTGCGCCAAGAATGGTTCGCTCAAGTGATCTTCAAGCCGCCAGACCAGATCATTGCCGACCTGGTCGGGGTTTGCATCGCCACCCGAACCGTCCACCACGGTCGGCTCGGTAATGCCGCCCGCATGATGGATGGTAAGGAGCGTCGATCTGTTCACATACTCCAGTCCCGAGGGGAGCGTGAACACGAGATCGGGGCGATACACGCGCGTGAGGCTGGCGTTCTTGACCTGCACCAGGAGCGCGGTCGGATCGCAGCCCGAGATTTCATCCGGGGAAAGGACCCTGGCGACGACCTCCGCTTCCGGATAGCTCACGTCGCTTCTGGTTCGCATCTGAGGACCGGCCTGGCACTTGTCGCCTAGGCATCCCCAGTGTCCCTTGATCTTGTGTCTCAGGGCGTCGCAGCCTTCCACGATGCCGTCGATCTCGATGGTCCAGGTGTCCCCGGCCGGGATCTTGCGAATCCAGGCCGCGGCACTGGCGCCGCCACCAGCTTCCGGCGTGAACTGGAAGCGGTTGCCGCCGACCGGATCGCCGTCGGCGTTGTAGCAACGCGCATCGATGAAGGAGAGGCCGTTGCCCTCCTGCGTGCAGTCGAATTCGACGTTGTACGCGCCGCCCGAGCCGCCGTTGATCGCGTAGAGGGTCCAGGTGACTTCTTCGCCCACCGGCAGAACCGTCTCGGGCGTCAGGGTCAGGGTGACATCACCCCGCCGCACCAGGATCGGCACGAGCCCCTGCACGCCGTGCTGGCGCGAGTTTTCATCAATGTTGTCGGTGTCGTCGTCGCCGCAGAGATCGTCGTAGACGATCCGCGCCGCTGTTGACGCATCCTCACAGCGTTTGCGCACCGGGAAGTCGATCCGGCCGCTGTCGAAGCCCGGAGGCAGATCCCCGATCTTCCACATGACGCCGGGCGACCCGTTGCCGATGTCGCTCACCCGCGTCGGCACGCCCACGTTGGGCAGCCCCGTGAACTCGGGAAGGAAGTAGTCGGGATCGTTTGGATCGTCGAGGTACTCGAAGTCGTCGGTCCCGAAGTAGATCACGTTGTCGTAGGTGCCGGTGCTGCCGCGTTTGATCACAACCACGTTGGCGATACCGCCGGCGCCGCAGGCGTCCACCATGTCGGGGATGTCGACGGCAATCCGCATCCTGGCGCTGCGCACCACGATCTCAACCGGCTCGGCGATCAGACCCGCACAGCTGATGAGCCCGGGATCCTCGATGACCAGACGGCCGAAGTCGAAGAACATGCCGGTGTTGTGCGGTGCGGTCATCGCATAGCGCAGGATGACCGTGTTCCCCAAAGGCGTCGACCATTTGACCCCCGGATCGCACTGCTCCATCGTCGTGAGCACTTCGAGGCAGCTCAGATTGAGCGACACCCGATTCTCACCGTCCCGTTCCGGGATCACGGTGTGGAGACATTCGCTGCCATCATTCTGAATGAGCAGCTCCATCTGACCGGAGATGAGATTCCCCTCCGCGTCCACATAGCCGAGGAAACTCTGGCCCTCGGCCGCGTCGGCCTCGAAGGTCATCTCGTCCCAGGACAAGGTATAGGGCGCATCGGCGAAGGTGATGATGTTCTCGTATTCGATGATCTCGCACGGCTCGGTCCGCGTCGTGTGAGCCCCGTTGACATACCGCTCGAAGGTGATGTCGCA
Organism: uncultured bacterium; assembly: GCA_964612295.1. Taxonomy (GTDB): domain Bacteria; phylum Eisenbacteria; class RBG-16-71-46; order CAIMUX01; family WJJG01; genus CAYQJL01. The sequence continues at coordinate 31,937 of CAZTDY010000025.1, forward strand.
GTAGGGGGTTTCATCGTTCGGGCAATCGTTGGCGATCGGCAGCTGCGCCGACGCGGTGCGCGTGCAGGAGGCATCACCGCAGGGGATGTCGAGTTCAGTCTCAGCCACCAGCGAGCCATAGGTGCTGCACTCACCGTCATTGGCGGTCAGGCTGAAGGTGATCCCCAGGTTTCCGGAAGGATCGAACTCGGATGGATCGATCATCCAGGTGCTGCTCGGCGAACCCGGCGCGGAACCGGTATCCGGCGGCAGGGACGCATCGCCGTTGTAGGTAAAGGGCGCCGGATAGGTCACCACCAGACTCACGGGGTTCGGCGGAGGTCCGGATCCATAGCTCAGATTGAGAGCGTATCCCTGCGACTGGTTCTCGGGCACCTCGATCGGACCGTTCAGGTCCACGCTGAGATTCTCGAGACCTTCGGTGACGATCTGGCCGGTCACCGGGTGCGCCGCGAAGAGCACGTCGCAGTCGTCGACGTACCAGGGTTCGAGGATGAACGGCCCCGAAGGCGTCTGACAGGCATCCTCGTGCACGAGGTCGAAGGTCACGGTGGTCGTGCCGGTGAAGTCTCCAACCTTGAAGGTGTCGACCGCGCCCAACGTGTGGGTCGCGCCGCTGACGTTCATGACCTGGAGCGGATGGCCGGGATGCGCAAAGGTGAAGAACAGGTCCCGTGCCGGGCCGCCGGGATTCTCGAGCGTCACGCTCACCCCCACGCCGGCCCCCGTGCAACTCGGCACGTGGATCGGGTTGGGGCTCACATCCGCCGTGAGTTCCGGCTCGTTGAGCTGAAGATCGAGGCTGGCGTCGGCGGTGATTTCCTGGCAACGCCCTCCTGAAGCACAGCCCCAGACCGCCTTCGCATGTACGTCGTAGTTTTCGCAATCGATCAGCTTGGCCGATACGGTGATGATCTCGGCCGCGCCGGCGGGCAGCAGTGCGAGCTGCCCGACCGTGCTGTTCCACTTCAGGGTCGTGGATCCGTTCGAGTGATAGTTGACGGCCGTGGGAGTCGGCGACGTCCCGGCAGGGTCATACTCGAGACCCTTCTCGAGCTTCTCGGTCACGAGGATCTCGGGCACATCTCCCAGACCCGTGGAGGCCACCGTGATATCCCAGGACACCATGTCTTCGACAAAGGCTTCCTGCGCGACCGGCAACTGCGAGATGGCAAGGACCGGCTCGGCGAATTCGGTGGTCAGCATGCCGGAAGGATAGATGCCGACGTAGTGCAGGTTGGCACCTTCCAGGCCCCAGCCTTCGGCGACAAATGACTGCGTTCCGAAGTCACAGCTCTCTGCCTTCAAATCGAAGGTGATCGTGATGGTCTCGCCGGGGGGAAGGTCCCAGACGGGATGGTCGCCTGGGTTGGGCGACGACCCATCATGATTGAAGAGCAGCAGGTTGCCGACGGTCACGGGATCATCGGTCAGGGGAGGGCCGCCCGCTGACGCCACCACCTGGGCCGTTCCCGGCTGATAGGTGAGCATCTCAGGGATCGAGATCTCGCAATAGGTATCGAAGAACAGACCCGTTCCGGCTCCGCTCATGACGACCTCGTAGGTCAGATCCTGGCAGAGCGAGGCCGCCGCTGGCCCGTTCATGACCATCGAAGGCCCGGGCACGCGGACAGTGGGTCCGGTCAGAGGTTGACTCGCGCTGTGGCCGGTGTCGGAGCGCATCCGGAAGCGCAGTGAGAGGGGGCTGCCGTCGCGCGCATTGTCTTTCACCTGGACGCGCACGGTGGCGACCACCGCGCCTCCTGGGGGAATGACGCCGGCCGCTTCGCCGGGCGCGTTGACCAGCATCCAGGACCTCAGCTGAGAGTTTCCTCCCCCGGTGTCGGGAACCGGGACGCCGTTGAGGAACGTGGACCCCGGCACGTAGTCCGTCTGCCAGTGGGGAAGACCCTCTGCGCGGAATTCGACACCGGTGGCGGTCATATCACCCGTATTGGACACGGTGAGCGTGTAGGTGACGAAATCGCCGCGCTGCAGCTCGGGGCCGTTCTCATCCAGAACGGTCATGAGCGCATCGCCCAGATCCGGCTCGCGCACGTGGAAGTTGAAAGAGCCGTTCCAGGCGCCGCCTGTGGTGCTCTCCGCCTCCCAGGCGTGCACGTAATCCCCGCCATCGCCGACAGTGCCCGGCGCATCGGCGGTGAAGGTGAAGTCCACCGCACCGCCCGGGGGAATCTCATAGGACGGGTCTGCAACCCAGGTCAGCTCGGACCCCACCAGGGAGACCGTCCAACCGAAGGGGGCGGCCCCGGCCGAGAGGTTCGTGAATCCCGCCGCGAGTTCGATGCGTGCGAGATTCGCAGAATCGGCATTGGCGGCGCCGTAGCTCACGGTAAACGTGAACGACAGCGCTTCGCCCAGGTCGCTCTCCAGAGGCGTTAGAAGCGCCCCCGCATCCCGAAGCGGGGGAGGTCCCCCGATGTCCTCTTCATCCCCAAGAGCGGTACCCGGCATCCCAATCGAACACAGTAGGCTTAGGATCAGGACTCCGATTGACCACAGTGAGCCAAAGCGGGACATGATCGGCAACTGCGCCGCCACTGACGTTGGGCTGTGCATGGCCTTCCCTTTCCTGACAGCTTCCATCCCTGGCATCCTCTCGATTTCCTGTGTATCTCTCGTCTCTGGCGGTTCGTATGTTTTTGTACGCATGGTGCTCACCCCCCCTAAAACTTCTGCATCAGCTTCAGGTAGAAGCGATTCGCGTCATAGTCGTCGGGGGAGTCCGTCACGGAATCCACCGCGTACTCGAGTGATTCGTACCCCAGTGCGATGCGCCACATGTGAGCCAGATCCCAGGCGATCTCTCCGGTGGCGATCCAACGGTGGTTCTCGAGCGCTTCGCTCACGGTCACGCTGCTGCCCGAGGCGGCATCGATCGGCTCGCCGTCGAGTGTGGTGTACCGCACCCGACCCATGAGCTCCCAGCGGGGAGTGATGTGATAGTTGATCCCGACTCGGTACTGGTGCACGTCGGTGTCACTGCGGCCCGGATCGAAGATGCGGCGCAGTTTCAACATGTAGCCGGAGAAGAAGGAGAGACGAACGTGATAGTTATACGTGACGTCGAGTTCGAAACGCCGCTCGTACCGGCGCAGGAGGCCCTGGTCGATACCGATCTTGCGCAGGTCGCGCAGATCCTCACGCGTGAACGCGGAGTGGAACTCCAGATCCGGCGTGGCGAAGTAGTAGCCCTCCGCGCGCAGAAGTTCCGATTCCCGTTCGGTGACATCGTTGATCTCGTCGCGGGTTTCTTCCTGATCGTACCCGAAGAGCAGCTGAACCGGCTCCCACGGACGCAGGTCCGCTCCCAGCGAGTAGGCTGAGATCCCCCGCGTCTTGTCGCCGCCGGAGAATTTGTAGCCTTTGTCGTCCAGGCTGAACCGGGATTCTTTCTCGAGATCGCCGCGCAGCGAATAGCGCGGGTGGAAGCTGAAGGTCGCTCCCAGCTCGGCGCGATCCTTGCGCGCGGTCGACCGCTCGGTGTCGCGGTCGTGGGCCACCTCCGTCTTCAGAGCAGCCCGCGCGTCGAGCCAGGTCCAGGGGCGGTAGTCGAGAGCACCGCGGAGACGCCAGGTGGCGAGCTGTGATCCAGTGCTGTCCGCCATGACGTGGTTGGTGAAGTGCTCGCGCTCGGCGCCCAAGCGCAGGCGCGACTCGCTGAAGCGCTGCTGCGCTTCCAGCGTCGAGGTTTCGCGGTACTCGTCTTTCTGATGGACCTCTTTTTCATCGACCGCCGTGCGCCACTCGTGATGGTAGGCGAGCTCGGTCAGTTGGTAGGGACGGAAGCGTAGGCCCGCGAAGGTGGACTGGTCGGTGTAGGCCTGATCGTCGAACTCCGGGTTGGCGCTCTTGGTGCGGCGCCCACCACCCTCCAGCTCGATGTTGTCCGCGACCTGATACACACCCTGGAGCTTCGTCTGCTGACGGTTGGTCTGGCCGACCAACGAGCGATTGTCCAGGGGTTCGAAGTTGTGCTCGATGCGCTGATAGTCACCGATCAGCGCCAACCGGTCGATCGAACGCGACTCGAGGTGAATCCCCACGGCCCCGTTCTTATCTTCCTCACCCAGGCGCCCCGAATCACTCAGGGCGGCAGCGGCCTCGATACGTGTGCGATCGAAGAGATCGGCCTCGAAGGTTCCGCCGTAGGCGGCCCGGCGCTGTGCAGGCGGGCGGCCCGTTTCATCGCCCCGCCAGGATCCCGCGTCGTCATATACGCCCGCGTAGAGAACGCCGGCCCTGGCGCTTTCACCTAGCTGGACATGGGTGCGGGACGCGGCGAGATAGCGATAGTAGCCGGCGTCACGCTCATCGAAGGAGTACTGCACCGAGATGTAGACCGGATGGCCTTCGAAGGTCTCACTCAGTACGGGTTCCATGAAGGTCACCACGCCGCGCAGGTAGTCAACCGTGTAGTCGACGTTGCGGCGCTGAGTCGTGCGACGAAGAAGAATGGTTTGATCGAATCGATCGCGAACCTCGATCGCCACGACTTCACTTCCGCGGACGATCGGCGCATGGGCCAGGCGGTAGGGTCCCGCGGTGCCGTCTGCTCGAACGCCCAGCGAGTCGTCGGGAGTCTGCAGGAAGCTGGTTCCCTTGACCCTGCCGCCGGTCAGTTCAGCATCGACAAAGTCGTTGTGACCATTGGCCTTCAGCCCGAGCAGGTCGCGCTGGTAGAGGACGAACCCGCGCCCGCCGAAGTCCGGCTTGAGATCGCCACCTTCGAAGGTCCAATGTTTGGACTCGAGGTGGGCGAAGACTTCGAGACGCGCGTGATCGATCGGCTCCATGAGCAGCCGCGCATCCGGATACTCGCTCCGCCAGCTGTCCTCACGGTCGTAGACCGCGCGCGCATGGAACTTCCAGCGATCGTTGATGGGACGAGGCGTGTCCATCACGATCTTCATGCGGAACGTGTCCCAGAACCGGCGATCCCAGTATCGTTGGGGATACCGGCGATAACGTGTATCAAACAGGAACGAGGAGTTGACCTTCAGGCCTTCCCGCAAGAACCCGTTCGCGTGGAATGCTCCCTTCAGGTCAAGAGAGCCGTCCTCTTTCCCGTGGAAGTACCCTTCCTCGAAGTCGTACACGCTACCGGTGACATCTGTGTAGCTGGCCTCGGCGTGTAGGAAGCCTGAGTACCATAGGTCGGTTCCCGTACTTGGACGCTGCCAAGTCGCGGCGCTCGCGTCAAAGGCAAGCAAACCGGACAGCAGGCAAACGCACAGGACCGTGACGCCAAGGTGCTCGAAGTTTCCAACCGTGTCCCATAGGGCTCGCACAGCGCTTCGCATGGTGGTTCCTCTTTTGTCGGAATCGCGGAGTCATTTAGATGCTCCGCAGGCCATCCCCGCGGAAGAGATGCTGCAAGGTGCATGGCCCGGCCCGCGCGTTCGGGCAGGGTGCACTTCTCCCGCGTACTATCGCTCGCAGGTATGAATCGGCATGCGTCATGAAGATGCATAGGATTCAGAAGTTCGGAGTGTTGACAGGTATACGCTGGCCCGGCTCACACTCCGCGGGAGGGTCACCTTTGAGACCCTCCGCGAAACCGGCTCGAAGCGGCCCGATCAGGCCAGGTGGATTTTCTGGAGGAGGTTGAGATGCACGAAGATGATCGCGCCGTAGATCAACGTGAGGACGCAGGCTAAGACCTTGGAAATGGGATACTTCGTGAGCACACCCAGCAACATGAACCCTGCGAGGGCCGGCAGGATCTTGATCAGGACAAACCACATCGTGCCCTGCTCCAGCGCCCAGGCCATGAGCGGGTTGGCCTCCGCGCCGCCCCGACGGATGATCCAGAGGGTGGAGACCGTGTCGAACGCGATCATCCCCATGACGACGACCAACAATCCCAGATACCAACCGGAGGCGAAGTCCACGTAGTAGTGGGTGTCCGGGTCGCTGTCGCGCCGGTTGCCCTTCCGCTTGCCGAAGAAGGTGTAGCGGGAGAGGAACCGCGTCGGGTTCTCCCGACGGTCAGATGTTTCTCGCGAGCTGATGTTGCCGTCCGGGTCGAGGAGCTTGGCGGATGATCCTTCGTAGTCACTCATGGGTGTTTGAGCCCTTTTCCAGGTTTGGCAATCCTATTGGGGGTAACAGGTCCCGTCGTCCCCCGGTCCTGCTACCTGTATCGGTCGGGTAGAGCGTGATTCTTGAGTGGGTTTCGCGGTATACGGCTGATCTGGTACGCCGAGATCCGCAGCGGACTGGAGATGCGCCGGTTCCCCTGGCACCCTGAATCCTCTTTTGGGAACTTTTAGTGTTGCCTAGAATATTAGTTAGGTCGTACTAATAACGGGATGAAATCAATGCACACCTCGGCCGAAGAAGACTACCTCAAGGAGGTGCTCAAGCTCGAGCTGGCCGGCGAGGCGCCCACCACCGGGGCCCTGGCCGAACGGATCGGCGTGCGCCCCGCATCGGTCACCGGCATGCTCCAGCGGCTGGCCAAGCGTCGGCTTGTCCGCTACCAACCCTATCGTACGGTGGAACTTACGGACGAGGGTCGGCACACGGCCGTGGCCACGCTGCGAAGGCATCGTCTGATCGAGCTCTTCCTCGTGAACGTCCTCGGATTCTCTTGGGACCGGGTCCACGCCGAGGCCGAACGATGGGAGCACGCGGTGTCCGAGGATGCCGTGGAACGGATGGACGAGCTTCTCGGGCGCCCGTCGCGTGATCCGCACGGGGCCCCGATTCCCACCCTGGAGGGTCAGGTCCCCGCGCTCCAAGGCGTATCCCTGGCGGAGGCCCAGGTGGGTGTCCGGTATCGGATCGCCCAGATTCCCGATGATGATCCCTCGTTGCTCGGGTACCTCGAGCAGGTGGGGCTACTGCCCGATGTCATGATCGACATCCTGGAGAGCGAGCCGGCGGCCGAGATGATCGCCCTTGGCATCAGCGGTACCCGTCATCAGGTCGCGCTCGCCCTGGGTCGCCGCATTCGTGTGCGCCGGGCTGAAGAAACGGCGCCGGCCCCCGTGAGCCGATCGTCGGCTCGCGCCAGCGCGAGGCGGCCTCGCGCCATCGGCACCCGCAAGACGGCCCGTGAACGCCCGGTTTGGGATACGGCCCGAGACAATCGCCCCGGAAAACGCGAGCAGTGATCGCGTGAGTGTCGGGATCGGAAATCGAAAGGAGACTGTGTGATGAGATTGCGAGTCGAGATGAAGAGGCCCGAGGTTGCCGTGCTGAGTATCCTCGCGCTCAGCATCGCCCTGCTCGCCGGATGCGCCGGAGAGGGCGACAACGATCGCGGTGATCTGACCACCCGCAAGGTCAATGTCGTGACCACCGTCGGCATGATTTCCGATCTTGCCACCAACATCGGTGGAGAGCGCGTGGAGGTCGTTGGGCTGATGGGGCCCGGGATCGATCCTCATCTGTATAAGGCCAGCGCGGGCGACGTCGACAAGATGCAGCGGGCCGATATCATCTTCTACAACGGCCTCCATCTCGAAGGGGCCATGGCGGAGCTGTTCGAACAGATGGCCTCTCGTCGCCCCACCGTTGCGGTCGCCGGTGAGATTGACCACGAGCACCTGCTTTCCCAACCCGGAAACGAAGAGGTGCACGATCCTCACGTCTGGTTCGACGTGCAGCTATGGGACCGGGCGGCGCAGGTTGTCGAGAAGAGCCTGGTCGAGCTGGATCCCGGTCATGCCGATCTCTATCGGCAAAACGCCGCCGCCTATCGGGAAGAGCTTGCCGCGCTCGACGCCTACGTGCGCGAGAGGGCCTCGAGCGTTCCGGCCGATCAACGCGTGCTGATCACCGCCCACGATGCGTTCCACTACTTCGGACGGGCCTATGAGTTCGAGGTGTACGGTCTCCAGGGCATCAGCACGGTGTCCGAGGCGGGAACCTCGGACGTGCAGGAACTGGCGGCGTTTATCGCAACGCGCAGGATTCCGGCGATTTTCGTTGAGTCCTCCGTTCCGCCGCGGACCATCGAGGCTCTGCAGGCCGCGGTGAACGCGAAGGGGTTCGATGTGCGGATCGGGGGAGAACTCTTCTCGGACGCGATGGGTGATCCGGACACTCCTGAGGGCACCTACCAGGGGATGGTCAGGCACAATATCGACACGATCGCCAGTGCACTTACGGGTGCGGATCACTAGGAGGAACCGATGGGGATGGCTGATCCCTCGAGAACCTGGGCCGTGGATGTCACCGACCTCACCGTGGCCTATCAGAACAAGCCGGTCCTGTGGGATGTCGATCTGGAGGTCCCGCCGGGGGTTTTGATGGCGATTGTCGGACCGAACGGGGCCGGCAAGACGACCATGATCAAGGCGATTCTCAATCTGGTGCCCCAGGTCGCGGGACGCGTCATGATCTATGGCCGGCCGTATGCCCAGCAGCGTGAGTTGGTCGGATACGTCCCCCAGCGCGGAAGCGTGGACTGGGATTTTCCGACCCAGGTCCTCGACGTTGTGCTGATGGGACGTTACGGCAAGCTGGGTTGGATCAAGCGACCGACCGGTGCCGACCACGAGGCGGCGCGCGAGGCCCTCGAGAAGGTGGGCATGTCCGACTTCGCCGACCGCCAGATCAGCCAGCTTTCGGGTGGGCAGCAGCAGCGCGTGTTTCTGGCGCGCGCGCTGGTACAGGACGCGGACATCTATCTGATGGATGAGCCGTTCCAGGGCGTGGATGCGAAGACCGAGCGCGCGATCATGAATCTCTTGCAGTCGCTGCGCACAGCGGGGAAGACGGTTCTGGTCGTGCACCACGATCTGCAGACCGTGCCCGAGTACTTCGACTGGGTCACGCTGCTCAATGTGCGACGCATCGCCAGCGGCCCGGTCGAGGAGGTCTTCACCGAAGAGAAACTGCGAGAGGCATACGGCGGACGCGTTCCGTTCCGCAGCCAGGAGGCGGCGCGTGAGCATTGAGCAACTGCTTCACGACCTGCTCTTCGACTACACGCTGCGGACCGTGGCGTTGGGGGCGGGGGTTCTGGGCCTGGTCAGTGGCGCACTGGGGTCGTTTGCGGTTCTCAGGCAGCAGAGCCTGTTGGGCGACACGGTGTCCCACGCCGCCTTGCCCGGCATCGCCCTCGCGTTTCTGGTGACCGGCAGCAAGGCGCCCCTTGTTCTCGTTCTGGGAGCGGCCCTGGCCGGCTGGCTGGGGACGCTGCTCGTGATGGCGATGGTCCGCACCACGCGGCTGAAGACCGACACCGCGTTCGGAATCGTGCTGTCGGTCTTCTTCGGCTTCGGCCTGGTGCTGCTGACCTTCATCCAGAAACAACCGAACTCCCGGCAAGCGGGCTTGGAGAAATTCCTCTTCGGCCAGGCCACGGCGCTGCTGCAGCGCGACGTCGTGACGATGGCCGCGGTCGGCGCGGTCCTCATCCTCCTCGTCATCCTGCTGTTCAAGGAATTCAAGTTGTTGTCGTTCGATCATGACTACGGGGTGAGTCTAGGATTCCCGATGCGCCGGCTGGACTTCCTGCTGACCAGCGGGCTCGTGGTCGCCGTGGTTCTCGGATTGCAGACGGTCGGCGTCGTTCTCATGAGCGCCATGATCGTGGCGCCGGCGGCCGCCGCCCGGCAATGGACTGACCGGCTCGGCGTGATGATCGTTCTCGCCGCCCTCTTGGGGGCTTTGGCGGGCGTGGGGGGCGCGGTCCTGAGCAGCCTGAGCAGGCATCTACCCACGGGCCCGGTCATCGTGTTGTGCGCGAGCGGGTTGGTGGCGATCTCGATGTTGTTCGCTCCCCGGCGGGGGCTCATCTGGAACTGGTCCCGCCGCTACCGCAATCGGCGGCGGCTGACGCTGGATGCGGTGCTCCTCGATCTTCATGAACTCGCCGTGCAACACGCGGACCGTGAGCATGGCCACCCGGCCTCCACCCTGCGCGCAATGAGCGCCGGGCCGGGGGGGATTCGCCGCAGTTTGAAGGTGCTGTCCGACCAGGGCTACGTGCGGGAAACCGCATCCGGCAGCGGCGTTTGGGGCCTCACCCCGGACGGATGGAACGAGGCGGAACGTCTGGCCACGACACTGGGGCCGAAGTCATGACCCACCTGCGGGAAAAAAGGCCGGTGCCTGAGGAAACGTCGCTACGGAAGGAGATGCCGTGACGGCCATGCAAATCGAAATCCAACTGATCGCAGTGGTCGTGGCATTGGCCTGCGCGCTGCCCGGGGTCTTTCTGATCCTGCGGCGAACGGCCATGATGAGTGATGCGATCAGCCACGCGATTCTCTTCGGTATCGTTGTCGGTTTCTTGCTGACCAAAAGTCTGAGCTCTCCCTTCCTGATTGTCGGGGCAGCCCTCACCGGGGTGTTGACGGTGTCGTTGGTCGAACTCCTCACCAAGACCCGATTGGTTCGTGAAGATGCCGCCATCGGACTGGTCTTTCCGGTGCTCTTCAGCATCGGCGTCATTCTCGTGGCCCGCTACGCGGGCAACGTTCATTTGGACACCGACTCGGTCCTTCTGGGCGAGCTCGCCTTTGCGCCTTTCAACCGGATGGAACTCTTCGGCCACGATCTCGGGCCTCAATCCCTCTTCGTGATGGGAGGTGTCCTCCTTCTCAACGTGGCGTTCATCGCCCTCTTCTTCAAAGAGCTGAAGCTATCGACCTTCGATGCCGGATTGGCCGCGGCCTTGGGATTCTCGCCCGCCTTGATCCACTACACGCTGATGGGGTTCGTCTCGGTGACGGCCGTGGGCGCCTTCGATGCGGTTGGATCCGTGCTGGTCGTCGCGCTCATGATCACCCCGCCGGCGATCGCCTACCTGTTGACCGACCGCCTGGCGGCCATGCTCTGGCTGAGCGCCGGGATCGGGGCGCTGGGGGCGATCGGCGGCTACTGGGCCGCCTATTGGCTCGATGTCTCCATCGCCGGGATGATGGCGACGGTGGCCGGCGTCATCTTCCTTCTCACCTATCTGTGGTCGCCGCGCCGCGGGCTTCTCGCCACCGTTCGGCGCAGGCGCCGCCAACGCTGGGAGTTCGCGATCAACATGCTCGCGATCCACCTCTTCCATCACGAGGGAGAGGCCAACGCGGTCGTCGAGTGCCGCGAGGATCACCTTCAGGACCACATCGACTGGACAGTGGACTTCGCTCGCAAGGTCGTTGGGCGGGCGGAAGCGGAGGGCGTGCTCCTCCGAAGCGAAGGGCTCCTGAAACTCACCGACGGCGGTCGCCTGCGGGCCCAGGCTGCGATGGTGCTGTAGGGGCCTGCATTAGGTCCTGGCCCCTCGCGATTCACGCATCGCGGCTTGAGCTTTCGCCAGAGCGCCCACGTCGAAGCTCATGCGTCTGGGGTCTCCGCGGCTTTCTTCCGGCCCAACTCGCCCCGGCTCAGCTCGGCTTCGATTTCCTCTACGGTGGGCAGCTTGCCTTTGAGGTCCTCCGGCAGGGACTCGACCAGCTGCGTTTTCCAGCCGGCGACCCAGATGGGTTTGTTCAGATCGCGCAAGGCGTACTCCACCACCACGTCTTCCTTGTTCTTGCACAGGAGGATGCCGATTGTGGGCTGATCATCCTTGGTAATCTGCTGAACCAGGTCAGACTGCGGCGGGGGTAGGGTCCGCTGGAAGTTACTGAGCGCTTGCCCCTGGCGACGGTGAAGGCCTTGCTCGATCTGCATCAAGAGGATTGCGCGAGACCATCCGTGTTCCCGAGTTCCGGCGATGTAGAAGCGTCTGGCTTGGGGGTCTTTGACCTTCTCGAGAACGACGACATTGTGGAACCAGGGAATTTGTGCAGCAGCTTGCTGCACAAATTCCTCGTCGGGCCAGGCCTCGGCAAAGGCCCTCATATACTTGAGGTTACGGGCCGAGAGCCCCTTTATCTCCGGGAAGGCCTGGCGCAAGTCACGGGCGAGCTGGTCGATGACCTTCGCGCCCCAGCCGAGCTCCGCTGGCGAGCGAGGATGTCCTTGCCTATGTGCCAGTAAAGGAGAACAAGCTCCTGGTTGACCGTCAGCGATGCGCGGAGCTGAGCTTCCTCGTGGGTATTGACCCGGAGCACAGAGCTTCCGGAGGTGAAGCGTCAGGGGTGGCATTTCCGGCGGTGAGCTAATGCAGGGTCATTCGGGATTTGCCGCCGGAACGGATCGATCGCGCCGCCTGGTCCGAGGATCGCCATGCAAGACCACCAGACTCTGCCGCTCCACGATCTCACCGTCCAAGACCAGCTCGACCATGTATGCGCCCTCGGGTAGGGGAGCCTCAGCGGGATACCCCTCCGGCCAGATGATCGGATGGGTGCCCGGATCCAGCGGGCAGTCGTGGAGGGTCTCAAGCCGGCTGCCGTTGGCGTCGTAGAGCATCACCGTGACCTGCCCAGCAGTGAAGATCGTCACTTCGATCGTGGGAGAAGCACTTCCGCTCGCTCGAACCACAATCTGCGGATCGGGTTTGGTGTCGTCGCACGTGCACATAAGGGTCAAGTCTGGATCCGCCTCGAGGGTGTTCAGCCTGGACGGGCGCCAGGTATGGTCTTCCGCTCTCAGCCTCAGGCGCCGCAAATGCAGTGCCTTGTAGGCCAGGGACCTCGCGGGGGTGATACCGGGCTTGTTTGGATTCTTGATCTGCCAAGCCCGCTCTTCCAGGTTGGCCAGGTGCAATTCGATGAGCGCATCGAAATCGAAGCCCACTTCATCCGGACAGGCGAAGGTCCCGTCTCTGAAGATCCCCATGCCCCCCAGCGCTTCCGCTTGCAGCACGGCCTGGGCGAAGGGCCGACCGCATGAGCCATGAAGCCACTTCGGGGCTTCGGCCTCAGATGGTTCGAAAACGACGCCCATGCAGGCCATATCTTGCGCCGGGTCCGGGCCCAACGGAATCAGGCCCTCCGCGTACGCATAGCCGGCGAAGTAGTACACGGGGCTGAAGCGCCCCTTCCAGAGACCGTCCGTCGCCACGAAAGCTGTACCGGTGTTGGGTCCTGGCCAACCGACCCCGTCGATCTCCAGTCCATTGGAGGGGTAACAGGGCCCCCAGGCGATGAACTCGTAGATTGCGGGGTCGTAGGCGCCGAAGCCAAACTCGGCTCCTCGCCAGGTGAGGCTGTCGTGGAAGGCGCCCACCACATACCAGACGGATGTCTGGCCATCATGTCCGTCCAGATCGATCCGGTTGTGTTGGGAATCGCAATCGAGTAGAGCGTTGCCTTCCCCGTACTGCTCGCACCAGTCAGTCCCCATCGAAAACTGCAGCCCAGGTGGGTGGTGAGCGATCAAGGCGCCGTCTACGCTGTTCGCGTATCCAGCCTGAGATGCGCCGCAGCCAAACAAAGCCAGCGTGACGATCAAGAGTGAGCGTTTCACAAGGGCTGCCCTCTTCAGTTGTAGACCCAATCGTGTTGGGTCCCGTCAACGGTTCCGGAACTTCGACTTGATCTGCCCCCACGACATGATGCCCGGCGGCCGATCCCAAACGGTCAGCAGAACCCTCGTGCAGTCGTCGCACTCTCCGTGAGCGATGACGAAGCCCTCATAGGTGCCTGGTTGAAGGTTGTCGGAACAGGTGCTGAGCTTCACATCATAGTTGAGTTTGTGGGGGGGATACTCGTGTGTCTCCACGGATGTGATGCTCATCCATTCCACAGTGCTCTCAAACGTATATTCACACTCCAATGCTGTGTAGTGCCAACACCCTACGGAGTGATGGCCTGTACTCTCACGTGACAGAGCAAGGCTGGACTCGTATTGACCAAATCTCGGGCCACAGAGCCCATTGGATTGGCCGATCGTCACGCAGGTCGCACAGGGGTAGGCGATGCGCGCCGCGTCCCCGAACACGTACGTGTCCACCTCTTGGCTGTCAAACAGGAGGCTTACTGAACCGGTGAGAGCTTCGAACAACCCCGCGCCCGGCGCATCGAAGATAAACCTCGCAATTGGCACGAGTTCCTCAATCATCAAGGGCGGGACGACCCAGCTGATGCTCAAGCCAGCTCCCACATCTGCGGCCGTGAGTTCTCCTGACCCCTGTTTCGCGGTGCGCCACCCGACTAGTGACCAGTCCTCCGGCCAGAGGAGATCGGTTTCGATCTCGATGACACCCGTTCCGGGGCCATAGATGGGCGAAGGGAATGCGTAGATATCGCACTGGACAAGGCCCGGTTCCGTCAGGGAAGAGACAACGTCCTGGCGGCGGTTCAGATCGAACTCCTCCGGGGGGGCACCCTGCGGAAACGACCGCGGCCGAACGTCGATCACGAGCTGACAGTCGGGTATTGAATTCGCATAGGCTGAGGAAAGACTAGAGATTGCCAGGCCGACGCAAATGTAGGCCGACAGAAAGCAATACACTAGTCCCAAGACAAGCGAAGTCCTGAGCAATTTGCGTCTGAGGCTCGGTGGGAC
>CAZTDY010000026.1:0-46112 GCA_964612295.1 uncultured bacterium
ACTTGCATGCCTAATCCACGCCGCCAACGTTCGTTCTGAGCCAGGATCAAACCCTCCGTGGTTGTATAAAAACCTCGGAGACCCTCCTGCAAGCAGGAGGGTATCATTGACCAATTTTGCAATTGAAACGTCAACGAGACCCGGCGCCGAGACGCCGGATCCAACCAACGCGAGCTCACACGTCTTCGCAATTCCGTTGTCAAAGATCAATCTGAGCGCCCATGCGCAAAAAGCAAACTGAGCCGCCGACAATACGCACCTGGTGATAGATCGTCAAGAGCTTTTTTTGGGGCCCCCGGAATGGCGGCCCCTACTGTCGGAAGCGGCGCTCATTAAACATCGTCCACCCCCTAAAGATCAATAGCGAAATTCACAAACGTGAACTTTTATGCATAATCCCACAACCCACAACCCTGTTTGATGTTAACACCTATGTGGGCCGCAATTCTCGGAGGAACCGGCTCGCCCAGGGTGGCGTAGAGGCCCTCAAAGAGGCGTTTGGAAGTCACGAAAAAAGGGGTGTCTGGGGGTTCACTTGACTCCTGCCCCCTCGGGGCGGAGTATTCCGGCCATGAAGTATCTACTCGTTTCGTTCTTGGCCTGCTGCGTGTTGCTGGCAGGCGGTTTATACGCGCTTTTCGCTGTTTTAGGCCAGGATCTGCCCTCTCCTGAGCGGCAGCAGGACGTCGAACCACGCCTGTCCACGCGCATTCTGGATCGAAACGGTCAACTCATCGACGAGATGTTCGTGGAGGACCGTCGCCCGATTCGTTTGGGCCAGGTTCCGCGCGCGTTTCGTGACGCCATCATCGCCGTGGAGGATCGCCGGTTCTATCAGCACTGGGGTGTTGATCCGCTCGGGATTTTGCGGGCGGCGGCGAAAGACGTCATGCATGGAGAGCGGCGTCAGGGCGCATCCACCATCACGCAGCAGCTGGCGCGCAATATCTTCCTGCACCACCGGCGCACGTGGAGCCGGAAAATTCAGGAGACGGTCCTTGCGCTGCGTATCGAGCGCGCCTTCAGCAAGGATGAGATCTTCGAACTCTACATCAACAAGATCTATTTCGGCGAAGGGGCCTATGGACTCGAGGCCGCGTCCGAGCGCTTCTTCGGTATTCCCGCCCACCAGCTGACCCTGGAACAGGCCGCGCTTCTGGCCGGGATTCCCGGAAACCCCGCGCTCTTCTCTCCGCGGCGACATCCCGAAACCAGCCTGCGACGAAGGAATCTCGTGCTGCGCGCCATGCTGGACACGGGCTGTATTGATGACTCCGTCCATGCGCTCGCCAGAGAGGCACCCATTGCTCTCAAGGAAGACATCGTCCGAGAGAAACGCGGATCCTACTTCACCGAAACGATCCGGCGCGAACTTCTGCAGACCTACGGGGTCTCCGGCCTGTACCACGATGGCTTGACCGTGGAGACGACGCTGGATCTAGATCTTCAGAAGGCTGCAGAGCAGATTCTCGAAACGCAGCTGCTCGCTCTCGAAGCGCAGAACAAGTACTCCTACCTGTCCGGAGCAGGTGATGAGATGTTGGCAAGATACGGGATGCCGCCCCAGGAAGCGAATCCGACACCGCTCAGACTACAAGGTGCGCTGGTCGCCATCGAGCCGGCGACCGGCGCGGTTCTCGCGCTCGTGGGGGGACGCGACTTCGCAGAAAGCCCCTGGAACCGGGTTACGCAGATGCGTCGTCAGCCCGCCTCCGCGTTCAAGCCGATGATTTACGCCGAGGCGATCCGGCAGAACTACCGAACCACCGACATTCTCTTAGACACCCCGGTCGAGTTCGACGTGATCGGCGTCAGGCCGGAAGAGAGCACCTGGATCGTGCACAACTTCGACGAGACATTCCGCGGACCGGTCACCCTCCGCTACGCTCTCATGAAATCGATCAACGTACCCACGGCCAAGTTGCTCGAGGCGTTGGGCGTTCGAGCGGTTGTGCAACTTTCCCAAGATCTCGGAATCAAGAGCCCGCTTCCGCCCGTCCTGTCGCTGGCCACCGGGACCGGTGAGTTGACCTTGTTGGAGATGACGACGGCCTACGGGACGTTCGCCAACCAGGGCATCCTCGTGACCCCCTACTTCGCCGAGCGGGTTTTCGATCGACGCGGACACTTACTGGAAACGCACCAGCCCGAATCGAGGCAGGCGCTCGACCCGCGGACCAGCTACCTGATCACGCACATGATGCAGTCGGTCCTCGACGGGGGTACGGGTCAGATGGCGCGATCAGTCTACGGGTACCGTTCCCCCGCGGCGGGCAAGACGGGAACCAACGACGACTACACCGACGCCTGGTTTGTGGGCTTCACCCCGGAGTTGGCCGTCGGGGTGTGGGTGGGCTTCGACCTCAAGATCCCGATCGGAGGCAAGAACACCGGGACGGGCGCCATGGCGGCGCTTCCCATCTGGGCGCAGCTGATGCGGCACTACGAAGAACACCACGGCAAACCGCCCGCATTCAGTCCACCCGAAGGGCTCACCTTCCTCGAAACCTGCTTGGAGACCGGCTTGTTGCCGGGCCCGCATTGCGCGGAGGTCATCGAAGACGTCTTCCTGCCCGGCACCGAACCGAGCGAGGTTTGTCGCGCCCACGAAACGCACGGGCCGCCGGCTCGCGACTTCCGACGACTCGACCACCAGCTCCATCCTCAGGAAGATTGGACTCGCGACCTCAACGAGAGGCGGAGTCCATCAGATCGCTGAGATCCGCTTCGGCGAAGTCGGGCGTGATACCCCGTGGAGTGACCAGGGCGGGCATCAACGGGCTTGAGGGCGGACAGGTGTCGCCGATCGCCAGGAGGGCCTCTTCTCCCGGAACCGGATCGTCTCGCGATGCGCCGGCAGGCAGATAGATGCTGAAGAGCGGTTGCCCGGCTGCCACGCGTTCTCCGCGGCCCACATGAAACCAGAGCCCCACGCGGGGATCGATCGGATCCTGAGCCCGCAGCCGTCCTCCACCCAATAGGGTGACCACGCGACCGGCCTGGAGAGGATCGATTTCGGATACGTACCCGGCCTCGGCCGCCGTCACGACCCGCTCATGCTGCGACACCGACGGCCACTCGGCCGACGACACCACCCGGGGATCGCCTCCCTGGGTTCGGATCCAACGCTCGGCCCATTCCAGCGCTGCGCCGTTTGCCAGACAGGCCTCCATCTTGTCGATACCGGCCGCCACGGTCTCGACCTGACCGCCCAGGACCAGCATCAGGCCTCCCAGCGTGATCGTGAGAGAACGGAGGTCACTCGGAACCGGTTCGTTGCGCAACAGGGCCATGCTCTCCCTGATCTCGAGCGCGTTGCCGACGGCCGCGCCGATCGGAGCGTCCATCCGGCTGAGCAGTGCCACGGAGGGCAGACCCAACTCCACGGCGACCGAGACCAGGGCCTGGGCCAGTTCGGCGGCCCGGTCATAGGTCGGCATGAATGCGCCCCGCCCGAACTTCACGTCCAGGGCCAGGGCCGTCACCCCAGCGGAGATCTTCTTGCTCAAAATACTCCCCACGATGAGCGGCACCGATTCGACGGTGGCCGAGACATCGCGAAGCGCGTACATGAGGCGGTCGGCGGGGACGAGTTCTGCGGTCTGGCCGGCGATGAAACCACCCAGTTCTTCGGTCAAGGACACCAAGCGCTCGATCGGAAGCCGCGATTGATACCCCGGGATGGAATCGAGTTTGTCCAGGGTCCCGCCGGTGTGCCCCAACCCCCGGCCCGAAAGCATGGGAACCTTCAGCCCCGCGGCCAGACAGAGGGGGAAGAGCGGGATCGAGATCTTGTCCCCCACTCCCCCGGTCGAGTGTTTGTCGACCTTCGGCCCGGGCAGGTGGCTCAGATCGACGACCGATCCCGACTCGAGCATCGCCCGGGTCAGCTCCTGCGTCTCGACCGGGGTCATGCCGCGGAAGTAGGTCGCCATCATGAAGGCGGTCATTTGATAGGTTTCGGTGGTCCCGTCCTGCAGTCCTGATACCAGGCTGCGGATTTCATCGCGAGAGAGGGCCTGTCCTTCGCGTTTGCGAGCGATCACTTCTCGGGGATTGAAGGTGTGAAACCCCTGGGAGGGAAGCGCAGAGGGCAGGAGTTCATCGATCAGCCAACGCCTGCGGACGCCGTCCGGGGCGGTCGCGATGACCTCCAGGCCCGGCGCCAGCTGCCTCAGCGCTTCCCGGCAGGCTCCACAGGGAGCGATCGGCTCGGGGGCGAGTGAGGTGATCAGAATACGGCGGCCGACACGCAATCCCCGTGACAACAGGGAGAAGAGGGCCACCCGTTCGGCGCAGATTCCCAGGCTGAGAGAGGCGTTCTCGAGGTTGCACCCGGCCACGACCTCGCCCGATTCGCTCTCCAGCGCAGCGCCCACCGGAAACCGGGAATAGGGTGCGTGTGCCCGCGAGAGCGCGTCTTTGGCAACCTTCAGCAAATCCTGTTCGAGCTGGTCCTGGGTCGTCTGGGCGCCCTTCACGATTCACTGTCCTCCTCACGCCCCCCGCGCTGCGCAGGTTGTTCCGAAGAGATCCGTCATGGTAGCGTGACGCCATGACTCTACAAGTGACAAACGACTTCGCCGGCCTGCGCGAAGTGTGCCGCCGGCTCCGGGCCCCGGACGGCTGCAGCTGGGACCGGGCCCAGACGATCAAATCCGTGACCCCCTACCTACTCGAGGAAGTGCATGAACTCCTCGAGGCCATCGGCTCCGGTGACGATGCCAAGGTCGCCGAGGAGACCGGCGACCTCCTCTACCTGCTCGTATTCGTCATGACCATGGCCGAAGAGGAGAACCGCTTCAGCTACGGAGATGTGGCCGGAGGGATCATCGGCAAACTCATCCGCCGTCACCCTCATATTTTCGGCTCCGAATCGACCTCTCTTGAAGCGCATGAAGTACGGAGGCAATGGGAGACGATCAAGGCTCAGGAGCGTGAGGATGCGGGTTCCGCGGCTCGGGGTTCCTCTCCCGACCGGCTCCACAGCGGTGCGCGAGGACTACCCGCCCTGCTGGACGCTTTTCGGATCCAGGAGAAGGCGGCCAGCCTCGGATTCGACTGGCCCAGCCTGGCGCCCGTCCTCGAAAAGCTGGACGAGGAACGAGCCGAACTCGCGGCGGCGCTCGAATTCGATCCCGCCTCACGCGAAGCGCAGGCGGAGCTCGGGGACCTTCTCTTCACCGTGGTGAACCTCGCCCGCCACCTGCGGACCGATCCCGAGCAGGAATTGCGCGCAACCACGGCTCGTTTCAGGCGACGATTCGGGCGGATGGAGGAGATTCTCGAAGCCCGGGACATGAGCCTCGACACCGCGGATCTCGACACGATGGAAGCCGCCTGGCAAGAGGCGAAGGGGCAACTCGCCGGAGAAGACGCCGCCGCCGGCGAGGAGCCGAACCAGTCGGACTAGAGCGGTCTCTGGCGCGCTTTGAAGACGTACCCCATGGTCTTGTAGGCCAGTCTCGCCGCCAGGAAATCCGGAGCCACGAGCCCCGGGATCGGTGCCAGTTCGGTGACATCGAATCCCACGACGTGCCGCGCGTCGGCCACCCGGGAGAGAATCTTCGTCAAGGTTCGATAGGTCAGACCGCCCGGCTCCGGCGTCCCCGTCGAAGGCATGATCGAGGGGTCCAGACAATCCAGGTCGATCGTGATGTAGACCGGATCTCCGAGGGTGGCCAGGATGCGGTCGATACACCCCTCGAAACACTCCTCCAGATCGAGGGCGGTCACGATCCGCTCAGGGTCCTCCCAGAGGGGAAGTTCCTCTTCCTCGCTCCAACTGCGCAGCCCCACCTGGACACACTCATAGGATTCCCGGGCCCGGGCCATGACCGAAGCATGGCTGAAAGGGCTGCCCTGGTAGGAGTCGCGCAGATCCGCATGGGCGTCGAACTGCAGGACCCAGATATCCTCCCAGCCGTCACGCAAGGCTTCGAAGGCCCCGATCGAAACCGAGTGGTCTCCCCCGAGGATGATAGGAAACTTGCCGGCCCGGAAAAGCCCCCGGACGTCATCGGCGATCTGCGGCACCATCGCCTGCGGGCCGGTCGCCAGCGGTTCGATGGGCTGCATCGTGTGAATGCCCACCTGACTGGGATCCCATCTGAGTTCTTCGTCGAAGAGTTCGACATTGAGTGAGGCGGTCAGGAGGGCGCGGGGGCCGAAGCGGGCCCCGGGCAGGTAGGTGGTCGTCAGATCGTAGGGGACCGGAAGCACGGCCACCGAAGCATCGTCGAAGGCATCCTGAACACCCAGGAAGGCCAATGCTGCTGGCAAATCAGACATCACTTCTCCTCGCGCCTCAGTTCGATGGCCGGAAAAGGGCGCACCGAACAGCACAACCGGTGGGGGCGCCCCGGAATCGAGGCCAGCCTGTCATGAGATTTTGGCGGGATCAAGGGGCACGTCACCCGCGGCCTCCGACGTCGCCGTCCTGTTCGGAGACCAGTCCCCCCAGCATTCGCAGATAACTTTCATACCGCGCAGGGGGGATCTCCTTCCGATCCAGTGCAGCGCGCACGGCACAGGCCGGCTCGGACTCGTGCCGGCAGTCGCGGAACCGGCAGCGATCGATGTGATCCCGCATCTCGGGGAAGTGCCGGGCCAGGTCGGCGTCGTCGATCCAGGGCTGGATGGAACGCAGCCCCGGGGTGTCGAGGACCGCGCCTCCCCCGGGGAGGGGAAGGTAGTCGACCCGGGTGGTCGTGTGCACCCCGCGCCCGCTGGATGCGCTCACCTCACGCGTGGGAAGGTCGAGACCGGGCATGAGGCGATTGAGCAACGTCGATTTCCCACCCCCGCTGGGTCCCACGATAAGGGACATCTTGCCGGTCAGGTAGGCTTTCACCGCCTCGAGCCCTGTTCCGTGGAGGGCCGAGGTCGGGAACACCGGATAGCCGATCTGGAGGTAGGGCGCGGCCAGCTGGCCGGTCCGGTCCGGTGCGGCGAGATCGAGCTTGTTGATGCAGACGGCACAGTCCACGCCGCCGGCTTCCCCGAGCACCAGGAGCCGGTCCAGTCCCCGGGCGTTGAAGGGTGGTTCATCGACCGACTGCAGCGCGAGGAGCTGATCCACATTGGCGGCAATGACATGTTCCCGCCGGGGCCGAATCGAGCCCACCCGGGAAATCTTGCTCCGCCGGGGAAGAATCTCGGCAATTGCGGGCGGGCCGGCGTCAGAGCGTTCCAGCAGAACCTCATCCCCGACCACCAGGGGCGTTCGCTGTGCTCTTTGCCTCTGCTGAAGCCCGCGGCGGACGTCACAGGTCACGGTCTCCCCGCCCACGCGCACATGCACGCGTTGGGGCCGCACGGCGATGACGACGCCCCGATCCTGGTCGGCCGGGGGGGCGTTCTGCTCGGGCTGCGAATCGGTCAAGGTCACTCCTCTGATTGTGGCGTGGAAGTGTAGGGACGGGCTCGCGGCCGGTCAACTTGCATGACTACCGCCGAAGGCCGGAAACCGCTAGCATGGGGGCATGAGCAGGTTCGACACACCAGAAGAACGCAGGTCGCGCGTCCGCGCTGACCTTCTCAAACCCTGGGTGCGAAAAGGGGTGACGGTCATCAGCTTAGAGGACGCCGGCCAGCGGCTCGATCGTTACCTGGCGCACCGGTTCACCTACCGCTCGCGCACCCAGTGGCGGGAGCTCGTCCGCTCAGGGCGCATGACGCTGAACGGGAAGACCGTCCGGGCCTCCCGCATCCTGCGCGAAGGCGACCACATCGCCTACGTGCCGCTCGAGCGCGCCGAGCCCCCGATCGATCGCGGCATCCGCATCCTGCATCGCGATCCTCACATCGTCGCGGTCGCCAAGAGCGGCAACCTCCCGATTCACCCCTCCGGGCGTTACTTCCGCCATACTTTGCTGCACCTCTTGACCGAGGAGTATGCCGAGGATGGTCCCTACTACGTCGTGCATCGGCTGGACCGCGAAACGAGCGGACTGGTGCTCTTCGGCCGAACCCGCGAGGCAACCGCCCACCTCGCCCGTCAATTCCGCCGGCGTGAGATACGCAAACGGTATCTCGCCTTGGTCGAAGGGCAGCCTGAGGAGCCCTCCTTTCGCATCGATCTCCCCCTGGGGCGGGCCGAGAACAGCCGCATTCGTAAAGCGGTCGGTGTCCGGGAGGATGGCGTGGGGGCCCTCACCCAAGTCGAACTGATCCATCAGGGAGATGGTTGGGCCTGGGTGGAGGCCCGCCCGCTCACCGGACGCCTTCATCAGATCAGGGTGCATCTGCGCGCCGCGGGGTTGCCGATTCTCGGGGACAAGGTCTACGGGCAATCGGAGGAGTTCTTCCTGAAGCTGGTCGCCGACGACCCGCTCACCCCCGAGGAGGAAGCGATTCTAGGCTTCGGGCGGCAGGCGCTGCACGCCTACGAACTCACCCTCCAGCACCCTCACACTGAAGAGCCGATGACCCTGAAGGCGCCGCTGCCAGAGGACCTCGCCGGGGAGCTGCGCAGGCGGGGTTTGGATCCGTCGCCCTGGTGCTAGTGGGTGGAGCGTTCCTCCAGCCGCACCTAGGGCCGGAAGCTCACCCCCGCGCCGATGAACAGATCGGGCGCCGCATTGGTGAGTCCCACTCCACCGTGAACGTCCAGCTGAAGCGCTTCCTTCAGAAGGTGGGTGTAGCCGTGGTGGAGGACGATGGACTCGGTCCCCTTCTCCGGCACGACGGCGGCAAGTTCCAGGAACGCGCCGGTGGCGGCTTCGCTGCCCAAGGGTCTGCTCACGACCACGGTGCCCCCCCAGAAGAAGTCGCGATCTCCGCCACTCGTGGCCGACTCCAGGACGAGCTGAGCACCCATCGACCAGGTCTCATCCAGGGATCGCCCGGTGACGATGATCAAGGTCGGATCGATCTCCTCGCTGCTGAAGCCGTCCTCCCCGGTCGGGAGCGAAAGCGTGACGATGCCGGCCAGGTCCCAGACCTCGCCCAGCGGGCCCAGCTCGATCTTGGTGCCGAGGGAGCTGTCGCCAAGGCCGGACACGCTGTTGTGGTTGCTCACGTTCGCGTAGTCGGGGAGGCCGACCCGAAGCTCAACCATCCGATGGAGGCCCCAGCGGATCAGGGCTTCCGGGCCCGCGAAGGTCTTGATGTCCCCGGGCGACGTGTCCCAGGTGAAGCCGCCCTCGATCTGAACCGATCCTTTGGGAACCACCACGCCGCTTTCGGTGAAGTCGGGGCGGTCGGTGATCAGGTCATCGGCACCCGCGTCCTGCGCCGTGGCCACACTCGTGCAGCAGACCGCCAAGCCCAAACCCACAAACAGAACAGCAAGGAACCTCGACATGAAGTGACCTCCCTTTCAGTGCGTCGTGATTGACTCATGTGCCGGCGGCGGGCTAAGGCCCTACTCCGCCGGTAGCTCCCCCTCGATCGTGCCCCCGCCCAGCAGGAGATCCCCGTCGTAGAGGACCACCACCTGCCCGGGGGTGATTGCCAGCTGCGGCTCTTCGAAGCGCACCTCGACGTTGCCGCCGGCCAGCGGCCGGACGGTCGCGACCGCCGGCTTGTGTTGGTAACGAATGCGCGCCAGGGCGCCAAAGGGGCCCGTCGGCGCCGGAATCGACACCCAGTTGAGCGCGCTGGCCGACAGCCCCCACCCCATGACCGCACTCTTGGGGCCGACCGTGATCCGGTTGGTCGCTGCGTCGATAGCCGTCACGTAGAGGGGTGTGGGCGCGGACACCCCCAGGCCTCGCCGCTGCCCCACGGTGTAGAACTGAATGCCGCGGTGAGAACCCACTTCGCGGCCCTGTAGATCGACGATCGGCCCGGGGGAGGTGTCACCCTCCTCGAAGAATGCCTCGTGGAGGCCGTCGGCGAAATCCTGGCTCTCCGGCTGTTCGGCAACCGTGAGTCCGAAGGAGGCGGCCAGATCGCGCACCTCGGGTTTGTTCATGCTCCCCAGCGGAAAGATCGCCTGCGCCAGCTGCTCCTGCCGGAGCGCGGAGAGGAAGTAGGACTGGTCCTTCTTCGGATCGGTCCCGCGGGACAGGCAGTGCCTCGCGCGCTCTTCGTCGTAATGCGTGCGGACATAGTGCCCCGTCGCGAAACGATCGAACAGGATGCCGGCCGCCCGGGATTGCTCCAGAAGGGCGCCGAACTTCACGGTGCGATTGCAGCGCACGCACGGATTGGGCGTTCGTCCGGCCTGGTATTCCGAGCAGTAGTAGTCCACGACCTCGCGGCGGTAGATCTCACGCACATCGACGACATGGTGAGGAATCCCGAGCTGGGCCGCAACCTCACGGGCCTGGTCCAGCTCTTCCTGTTCCCCGGGTCCGTAGCAGCCATGGCCGCCCAGGCTGGTCTCCCCCATTTCACCGCTGTAGGTCTGCATCGTGACGCCGGCCACATCGAAGCCGTCGCGCAGAAGCAAAGCGGCGGCCACCGAAGAATCGACACCGCCGCTCATGCCAACCAAGATCCGCTCCCGCGGCGAGGCGGGAGCGGTCAGATCATTTCTTCTTTCCGTCATCATCCTTGCTCGCAAACGCCTTCAAACTGCGGGCGTACGAATCCAGCCGCCCGTCCACCCGGCCAAAGATAGACGCCGGCGGATAGATCCCCTTATCGTCCGGCGTCCCCGCGGCCACGCCAGTAAGGATCTCGATCCCTTCCTCGATGCGCGACACCGCGTAGACGCGGAACTGGCCTTGGGTCACCGCCTCCACGACCCGCGGGCGGAGCATGAGATCCTTCACGTTGCTGTGAGGAATGATGACCCCTTGCGTTCCGGTCAGGCCGCGTTCGGCGCACACGTCGAAGAATCCTTCGATCTTCTCGTTGACGCCGCCGATGGGCTGAATCTCCCCATGTTGGTTGACACTCCCGGTCACGGCCAGATCCTGCCTCAGAGGGACATCCGATAGCGCCGAGAGCAGACCGTAGATCTCGGTGGACGAGGCGCTGTCGCCGTCGATGCCGCCGTAGGACTGCTCGAAACAAATCGTGGCATTGATGGCCAGCGGCCGGTCCTGGGCGAAGAGATCGCGCAGGAAACCTTCCAGAATGAGGACGCCCTTGTTGTGCGTCTTGCCACTCATCTCCGCTTCGCGTTCGATGTTGATGATGCCGTCCCGGCCCAGGGAGCACTTCACGGTGATGCGCGACGGCTGTCCGAATGCGTAGTCACCCAGATCGAGAACCGAGAGCCCGTTGATCTGCCCCAGGCGGGTGCCTTCGGTGTCGATGAAGACCACCTTCTCCTTGACGAGCTCGTGGATCTTGTCCCGCGACAGGCTGACCCGCTTCTCTCGCTCCTGAATTGCCTTCTGGACATGATCCGCGGTGATGTTCTCGTCGCCCTGTTCCCGGGCCCAGAGCGTCGACTCGCGAATCACATCGGCGATGATACTGAATCGCGTCGACATCTTGTTCTGCCGGCCGGCCAGACGAACGCCGAGTTCAACGAGTGCGCAGAGGCCGTCGTGGGCGATCGGCAGGAGCTCCTCCTCCGTCGTGATCTTGCGGGCGAAGGTGAGGTACTTCTCGACGGCTTCTTCGGAACGCGGCATCACCGTGTCGAAGTCGGCCTTGACCTTGAAGATCTTCCGGAAGTCCTCGTCATGGTTGTACAGCAAGTGGTAGGCGTATCGGTCGCCCATGACGACGATCTTGACGTCCAGGTTGATGGGCGCCGGTTTGAGCGCCGAGACCGACATGACGTAGAACGGATCGAAGGTCTGGATGTCGATCTGCTGGTGCTTGAGGGCTCGCTTCAACGCCACCCACACGCCGGGCTCGACAATCGCGTCCATCAGATTGAGCACCAGGGTCCCGCCGTTGGCCCGCAGCAGGCTTCCGGACTTGATCTTGGTGAAATCGCTCATCCAGTGGCCACTGCGGTCCACCATGCGTTCGATCGTCCCGAAGAGGTTTCGATAGTTCGGGCTGGTCTCGATGATCACCGGCGGGACCGTGGTCTTGGAATTGTCGACGAGGATGTTGACCGTGAAATCACGAAATCGATTGCTGTCCTTGCCCTTCGGCTCGCCCGGCTTCTCTTCGCCCTTGCTCTCCTCGTTTTCCGTGAACCGTTCCATGTTGTCCAGGATCTCCTCCTGGACCTCGTCGAGGTAAGAGAGGACCTCCTTGTTTTCGTACTCGGCCTTGAGGTCTTTGATGTAGTCGGTCACCGCGGGCGACCCGAATCGTTTCTGGAGCTTGGCCATCGCATCACGCAGTTCCCGTTTCAGGTCGCGGACGGATTTGAAGGCCGTCTCCATTTCAGTGGTCAGGACCTCGAATTTCTCACGCAGCCGCTCGTATTCGGTCTTGTTGAACTTCCCCTGGTCGGTCAGGGCCTCGAGCTTTTCCATCTGAACCGGCTCACCGGCGATGACCGGTGCGATCTCCGGCTTGGAGAAGGGCCCCATCTGCACCTGGATCAAGACGAAGTTCTCGTGTTGAATCTTCTCCTCGAACATCTTGAGGATGGTCTTCTCTCGTTCCTTGAACTCCTCGACCAGGGCCTTCATGCGGTCCTTGAAGACGTCGCTCTCGTAGATCTGGACGATGTTGCGGTGCATGTTGATGACCAGCATTTCCATGTCCCGTTTCAAGCGACACCCGTCGCCGGCGGTGAGCAGGATCGAGCGCGGGCGGTCCGTATCGCGGAAGTTGTTCACGTAGACGACGTCGGGGGGAATGCCCAGCCCGGTCTCGACCGTACCCAAGAGGTGCTTCACGGTCGTCATCTTCCCGGTGCCGGACAAGCCGGCCACGTAGATGTTGTAGCCTTTGCTTCGCATCTTCAGGCCGAGGGTGATGGCGTCGATGGCCCGCTCCTGACCGATGATGCCTTCGAAGTCGGGCAGATCGCTGGTGCTCTTCACCCCGCATTTCTCGATGTCGCATTGCCAGCGCAACTGCTCCGGCTTGAGTGCCAGCCGGTGTTCAGCAGGTCCCATGCAATCCTCGCTTTCTGCGCTCCTACAGGATCGGTTACTTCTTGCCCTCTACACCCAAGTCCAGCGGAAACTCCCGCAGGATCTCGTTGAGCTCTGTCTTCTTGTCGGTGGATGCGCGGCGTTCGCCGATGAGCAGGGCACAGGGGGTCCCAAACTCCCCGGCCGGGAATCGGCGCGGCCAGGTTCCGGGGATCACCACACTCCGAGCCGGCACCCGGCCCTTGATGACCGTGGGTTCCTCGGCGCGCACATCGATAATCGGGGTAGAGGAGGTGAGAATGACCCCCGCCCCCAGCACGGCGCCGGACTCAACCCGCACTCCTTCCACCAGAATGCTGCGCGATCCCAGAAAGGCCCCGTCCTCCACGATGACCGGCATGGCCTGAGGGGGCTCCAAGACGCCCCCGATGCCCACCCCGCCGGAGATATGCACGTTCTTCCCCACCTGTGCGCCACTGCCGACGGTGGCCCAGGTGTCGATCATGGTGCCGGCCCCCACATAGGCCCCGATGTTGACGTATCCGGGCATGAGGACGACCCCCGGCTCCAGAAAGCTGGCATAGCGCGCCGTCCCCGGGGGGACGACCCGGACCCTCTGCTCGGCCAGATTGGACTTGATGGGGATCTTGTCGCGGAAGTTCAGGGGACCGGCCTCGGAAGGCTCCGCTCCCCGAAGTCGGAAATAGAGGAGAATGGCCATCTGCACCCAGCCGTTCACCTCCCAGTCCCCCGCGCGGATCTCGGCCACGCGGAGCCGGCCGGTATCGAGGAGCGCCATCGTCTCTTCGACGGTGCCCTTAACCGCTGGTTCGTCCACAAGATCGGGCCGAGCGTAGGCCTCTTCGATGGTCGATTGCAGCTTCGCCGCTGTCTCCATGACTCTCCCTTTCCCTGTGCCTCCGCTGAAGATGCCCGCTTCAGGATCCGATTGCAAGGGGTCCCGAATCACCTCCTGGCCGGGCAATGGGACTTGCCAACAACGACGCGCTTAGTATAGATTCTCTCAATCTTTCGGACGGAGTTCCGATAGTATTTTGTGGCCCTAGGCGTGTAGCTCAACTGGCAGAGCAACGGTCTCCAAAACCGTAGGTTGGGGGTTCGAGTCCCTCCACGCCTGAGTCTTGAGGCGAAGAGGCGTCCGTGGGAAGTGACCTGCGGGCGCCTTTCTCAGTTTCCATGGGCCCGTTCTCACCCTCCGCGGCAGAAACCGTTTGACATCTCGGCGCTAACCTCGGAATTATAATGTTCTTAGCTAGAAGCCTCCGTCCGAGGCTGGGGAGGAACAAGGAAGGGAGGCGCTGCACAAACGATGATCTCTCCGATCAAACTTCCCCGTACAGTCGCCATGATCCTCGCCGGCGGGCGCGTCGGCGAGCTTTCCGTTCTCACCCTGGAGCGTCCCAAGTCCGCTCTTCCGTTCGCCGGCCATTTCCGCATCATCGACTTCGCCCTCTCGAACTGCACGCTTGCGGGCATCACCCAGGTCGGCATCCTCTCGCAGTACCGCCCGGCGTCCCTCATCGACCACATCGGGATCGGGGAGAGCTGGGACTTCATCGGACTCGACCGAGGCGCGAAGATCCTGCCCCCCTATCACGCCGCAGAAGGAAGTGACTGGTATCGCGGCAATGCGGATGCGGTGTTGCAGAATCTGAACTACCTGCAGGACCACGGGGCGGAGTTGGCGCTGATCCTCTCCGGGGACCATGTGTACTCGATGGACTACCGGGACCTGATCCTGCACCACCTCGAGCAGGACGCCGATCTGACCGTCGCGCTGAAACCGGTCACGGAACCGGACCGGCGCTTCGGCTACGCAACGCTGGATGAAGGTGGCCGATTGCTCTCCTACGAAGAAAAGCCGGCCGAACCACGCAGCAACCTGGCCTCCCTGACCATCTACGTCTTCGGGATCACACCGCTGACGAAGGTCCTGACGGCCATGAAGGACCTAGACTCGATTGAATTCGGACGCGACGTCATTCCGGAGATGCTCTCGAACTACCGCGTCAGTGGCTACATCTTCGATGAGTACTGGGCCTATACCCGAACGATCGACAGCTACTTCACCGCTCATCAGGATCTGCTGGCGGGGCGCATCGACTTGGAGCGCTGGACGGTGCGCACAAACAACCAGGACAACACCCTCGACCGCCGCACGCCCCCGATCTTCCGCAGTTGGACCGAGGCGGACCGATCCCTGATCAGTGAAGGCTGCATCGTGGAAGGCAAGGTGACCGGCTCCATCTTAGGGCCCGGCGTGCGCATCGACCGAGACGCCGTGGTGGAAAACAGCATTCTATTCCAGGATGCCCGGGTGACGAGTGGCGCCCATGTGCGCCAGTCCATCCTCGACAAACGCTCAACCGTCGGTGAAGGCGCGACCATCGGCGTCGCGCCCCGGCAAACCCGATTGGCCGAGACGGCCGCCGGGTCGACCATGGGCATCGCCCTTCTGGGGAAAGATGCGCGCATCAAGCCGGGCGCGGTGGTCCCCCAGGGGGGAGCCATTCACCCGCGGGCGGTCGTGGAATCGCCGCCCGGCACCGGGAAGGGGAACTGATCGTGCCTAAGGGTTCGGCATCTGGCCCGCCGGCTCAGGCCGACCGGCACTTCGATCTGCGCAACACCCTCGCGCTGCTGCTCGCGGGCGGCGTGGGAAGCCGCCTCAATGTTCTTGTCCAACGCCGCGCCAAACCCGCGGTGCCCTTCGGCGGCGTCTATCGCATTATCGACTTCGCCCTGAGCAACATCATGAACAGCGGCATCGAGAAGGTGGGGGTTCTTACCCAGTACATGCCGTACAGCCTCACCAAACACCTGGGCGCGGGTGAAAGCTGGGGGCTTCAGGGTCGGTGGCGTGAAATCCGGATCCTCCCCCCGCACACGGGCACGCGCGCCTCCGATTGGTACAAGGGCACGGCGGATGCCATCTTCCGGAATCTCGGATACGTGCGCCGGCACGAGCCGGAGATCGTGGTCCTGCTCTCGGGCGACCACATCTATAACATGGACTACGCCGAACTCATCGCCCACCACATCCACATGGGCGCCCGGGCCACCGTCGCGGTCATGGAGATCCCGATCGAGAGAGCCTCTGAATTCGGCACCGTGCTGACCGATGGAAGCGACTGGATCACCGGATTCGAGGAGAAGCCGGAGAATCCGAAGAGCAACCTGATCTCGATGGGCATCTACGTGTTTGGCGCCTCGGCCCTCGAGCAAACCCTCGACGAGGTGTGCGGTCTGCGGCGCGAAACCGACTTTGGGAAGCATGTCTTTCCATTCATGCTCGAACAGGGGGGTCTGTCCGCCTATCGCTTCAATGGCTACTGGAAGGACGTCGGGACGGTCAAAGCCTACTTCGACGCCAACATGGAATTACTGGATCCCGACTCGTCGCTGACGCTCCCCGAGTGGGGCGTGCGCACGAATCTGACGGAAGCCCGCATGGGTGATCGTCCTCCGGCTTTCGTCGCCCAAAACGCGCGGGTGCGCAATTCGACCCTGGCCCGCGGCAATCGCATCCACGGACAGGTGGAAGATTGTGTTCTCTCCCCCGGTGTGGTCGTCGAGGAAGGGGCCCTCGTGCGCAGTTCGATTCTCATGCACGATACCCACATCGGCGCGGGTGCCCAGGTGGAGCACCTCGTCACCGACAAGGGTGTGGTCATCGGCCCGGAAGCCCAGATCGGCGTCCCCGATCTGGGGAACGAGGTCAATCGAAGCTACCCCACCCATCTGGATCAGGGACTCACGGTCATCGGCAAACGGGCGCAGGTGCCGGGACGGAGTCGGATCGGGCGAAACTGCTGCGTGTTCCCCGAAGCAAACCTGGGCATGCTGGACGTGCAGACGCTGTCCAGCGGCGAGACGATCGAGTGGGAAGGCGCTTGATGATCTGAGATCGAGGGAGGTGACGTGCGCTCCGATCGACTACTTCTTTATCTTCTCCTGACCGGCATCGTGGCCGGGGGCTTATGCGGCTGGCTCATCGGCGAGCCGATGGGCGCCTGGGCCTGGGTCGGAACCCTCTTCCTGAACTCGCTGAAGATGTTGATCGTCCCCCTGATCGTCTCGGCCATGATCATGGCCGTTGCGGAGATGGGCGATGTGCGCAAACTCGGCCGGTCCGGATCCCTCGTGATGGGGTACTACCTTTGCACCACGGCGATCGCGGTCATCATCGGCATCATCGCCGTCAACATCATTCAGCCGGGGGTGGGCGTCGAACTGGGTGATACGGTGACCCCCGAGCGAGTCATCGGCAAGGAAAAGGGCATCCAGGACATCGTGCTGAGCCTGGTCAGCCCCAACATCGTGGAAGCCGCCGCGCGCATGCAGGTTCTTCCATTGATCGTCTTCTCCTTGCTCTTTGGCGGCATCCTCACGACCCTCGGCGATCGCGGCCGCCCGGTGATCGCCTTCTTCGACGGCGTCAACGCCGCCATCATGAAGATGGTTCGGCTGATCATGTGGCTGGCTCCCCTGGGGGTTTTCGCGCTCGCCGCCTCAAAGCTCGGCGAGAAGGGGGGCGGGAGCGAGGTGCTCGGCGAGGTCATCAAGATCGGCAAGTACTTCCTCACCGTGTTGATCGGCCTCGGGATTCACGGAGTCATCGTTCTGCCTCTGATCCTGGGGCTCGTCGCCCGGCGCAATGTGCTCCGCTACGCGGCCGGTATGGTCGAGGCCCTCACGACCGCATGGTCGACAGCCTCCTCCGCGGCCACGCTCCCGATCACCATGCGGTGCGCGCGAAAACACAACAACGTCTCGCGCCGGTCGACGATGCTGGTCACTCCCCTGGGCGCCACGATCAATATGGACGGTACCGCGCTCTACGAGGCGGTCGCCGCCATCTTCATCGCCCAGGCCATAGGGCATCCACTCGGAGTCGGCGATCAGGCGCTCATCTTCGTGACGGCGACCTTGGCCGCGATCGGAGCCGCGGGTATTCCGGAGGCGGGATTGGTGACCATGGTGATCGTTCTGAATGCCGTCGGGCTGCCGCTCGAGGGCATCGGACTGATCCTCACCGTGGACTGGTTCCTGGATCGATTCCGCACCACGATCAACGTCTGGGGCGATGCGGTCGGCGCCGCGGTGATGGACCGCTTCCTGGGCCCCGATTCGGCGGAGGACTCATGATGGCCCGAAGCGTCCTGGCGGCCATCCTCCTGCTCCTGGCACTGAGCGTCACCGCGGGGGCGCAGGCACCCGAGGGCAGCGCCGCCCTGACCGAGGAATCGCTCTCCTGGCTCAGCAGCTGGTTCAGGACCGACCGGTTCCCTGCCGCGCTGGCCACGCTCACCTTCGGCGTCCTTCTGCTCTATTTCGTCCACCACGCCCGCGCGGGCCGTGACCTCTACATTCGCCGAATTGCCGGGCTCGAGGCGGTGGATGAAGCCGTCGGCCGCGCGACCGAGATGGGGCGGCCCATCCTCTACTCCCCCGGGCTGGATCCGATGGAGGAGGTCGCCACGGTGGCCAGCGTCAACATTCTCGGCCAGGTGGCCCGCAAGGCCGGGGAGTATGAGACGCGGCTGATCATGCCCAACCGGGATCCAATCGTGATGACCGTGTCCCAGGAGGTCGTCAAGGAAGCCTACACCGAGGTCGGCCGCCCCGACCTCTTCGATCCGAACGACATCTACTACACGACCCAGAGCCAGTTCGGATACGCCGCGGCCGTCTGCGGCACCATGATGCGCGAAAAACCTGCCACCAACTTCTTCATTGGGCATTTCTACGCGGAGAGCCTGATTCTGGCGGAGACCGGCAATGCAACCGGGGCCATTCAGATCGCGGGCACGGACTCGGACTCGCAGCTGCCCTTCTTCATCTGCGCCTGCGACTACACGCTGATCGGCGAAGAACTCTACGCGGGCAGTGTCTACCTCTCCCGGGAGCCGCTGCTCCTGGGGGCGCTCAAGGGCCAGGACATCGCCAAGGTCATCATTCTGGCCATTCTGGTGGTGGGCTCGGTGCTCACGATGCTGGGACTCGACCTACGTTCACTGCTGGGATAGACGCGCACCGGCACGGGGAGAGGACATGAAAAAAACAGGGCCCGTGGTCTTGGGATTCATCGTCGGCATGCTCATGCTGATCCAGTACTTCACGCCCAATGCCTGGGTCGAGGCTCGCTATAACAACGTGCTCGACTGGAAGCAGGTCGTGTTCGGGATCACCCTCATCCTGGGGGTCATCAGCTTGTTCCTCTATCACTGGCGCAAGATCGAACGAAAGGAGAAGGGCTGGGGTTATTCGGTGATTACCGTGGGCGGTCTCATCTTTATGATCGCCGTTGCCATCATCTTCACCCCCGAGCGCGGTCCCTACCCCTGGATGTTCGACTATGTACAAGCGCCCATGCAGTCGACGATGTTCGCGCTCCTCGCGTTTTACGTGGCCAGCGCCTCCTACCGCGCGTTTCGGGCCCGCGGCTTTCACGCCGCCCTGCTGCTCACCGCGGGGGTCATCGTCATGATGGGACGGGTGCCGCTCGGGGAACAGATGGGCCTGCACCACATCTCTTCCTGGATTCTCGACTATCCCAATCTGGCCGCCAAGCGCGGCATCATGATCGGGGTGGGACTGGGCATGACCGCCACGGCGATCAAGATCATCCTGGGCATCGAGCGCACCTACCTGGGAAAGGGGGCCTAGCACAATGAAAGATATGCTGGGCGCCCCGGCAGGCGCGGAAGGGAAGGGACGTTTCTACGAGCGGCTGATAAATGTGGACCGGCGGGTGATTTTCATTTTCGTTGCTCTCGCCGTCGCGCTTCCGCTCCTCTTCCCCCTCAACATCCCGGTGGGATCCTCGCGCGAAGCCAATGCCTACTTCGGCGAGATGGAACGGCTGGCGTCGGGCGATGAGATCATCTTCAGCTTCGACTATGAACCGGACACGATGGCGGAACTGGATCCGATGAGTCTGGCGACCCTGAGGCACGCTTTCCGCAAGGATCTCAAGGTGGTCGCCCTCACCAACTACGCCGGCGGCCCGGGCATCGCCGAGCGGATTCTCGGGCAGACCGCCGCCGAATACGACAAGGCCTACGGCGAGGACTACGTCTTCCTCGGTTACAATCCGGATTACTCGGCGACCATGCTTCGCATGGGCGAGAGCATCAAGGCCACCTTCCCGACCGATCACTACCACACCCCCACCGATCAGATCCCCCTCCTGACGGATATCGACCGGTATGCCGACATCGAACTCCTCGTCACGGTGACCGCCAGCGCCTTAGCCGAGTATTGGGTGATCTGGGCAGGCGGGAACTACGGCCAGCGCATTATCACAGGAAACACCGCCATCCAGGCGGTGCTCATCTATCCCTACTTCCAGACCGGCCAGTTGGCGGGATTCCTGGGGGGACTCAAAGGGGCGGCCGAGTACGAGAAGTTGATCTCCATCGATGGCGCCGGGGTTCGGGGGATGGACGCGCAGTCGATCGCCCACCTCTTGATTGTCCTCTTCGTCATTCTCGGCAACATCGGGTTCTTGATCCAGAAGCGGGCGGCCGCGGGCGGCGAAGCAATGGAGGGCCGTTAGATGAACTGGGACACCGCGGGAACGATCCTCGCCGCCCTTTGCACGCTGGCGATCTTCTCCCTCCTCTATAAGGACAATCCCTTTTACCGCGTCGCCGAACATCTCCTGGTTGGCGTATCGGCCGGCTACTATGTGGTTCACTACTTTTACAGTTCAGTAATTCGAAAGTTCTATGTCCCCGTATTTCAGCAAGGTGATCTCTGGCTCCTGCCGGGGGGCATCCTGGGCCTGCTCATCCTCTTCCGCCTGACGAAAAGGCAGCAGTGGGTTAGCCGGTACGCGATCGCATTTTACGTGGCGGCCTGGTCCGGCTACCTGATCCCCTCGGTCATCCAGGAGCGGATTCTCGTGCAGGTGCGGGGCACACTGTTGCCCAGCCCGACCGAGGTGAGCCTGGCCGCCATGATCGGCGCGGTGGTCCTGCTCGTCGGCGTTGTCTCGATCCTCGTCTATTTCTACTTCAGCGCGCCCCACCGGGGCGCTCTCGGCGTGATTTCCCAGGTGGGAATCACCTTCTTGATGATCGGCTTCGGCGCGTCCTTCGGGTACACGGTGATGGGGCGGGTCAGCCTCTTGATTGGACGGTTCCAATTCCTTTTCCAAGATCTGCCGAGTAGTCTGGGATTCTAGCAACAATGAGGCTATACTCCGTCTCCGGAGTGCGAAGACACCCCGGGGATCGTTCTAGTTCGCGGTGCACGTAAGGAGGTTTCAGATGAGCACCTGTACCGACTCGAAAGGCCAGCGGGAGGAGACCATGTCGGGTGATGTTGTTCCATTTAGCCGTCAACAGATTCAGGCCATTCTCGATCGGACAGGATTTGATCCGGGTGATCTCTCCATCCGGGAAACCAACCGGCTCGTAACCCTTATAGAAGAAGATCTGGGCGTACGCTTCATTCGCATGGAATTCGGCATTCCAAACCTCCCCTACGATCCGATTGCGGCCGAAACGGCCATCGAGGCGGAGCAGAAGAAGAAGGTCAGCGCGCAGTACCCGCCATTCGACGGCATCCCTGAACTCAAGCAGGAAGCCGCTCTGTTCATGAAGAACTTTCTCGACATCGATGTTCCGCCGGAGTGCTGTATTCCGACCGTCGGTTCGATGCAGGGAGGCTTCATCTCGCAGGCGATCGCCGGAAACCGAATCGAAGGCAAGAACACCATTCTGTTCCTCGATCCGTCCTTCCCGGTCAGCATGCGCCAATCCCGTCTTCTGGGTCTGCGCCTGGACTCGATCGAACTCTCCGAGCACCGGGGGGACAAACTCATCCAGGCCGTCGAAGAGAAGGTGGCCCTCGGCAAGATCGGCGGCATCATCTACTCAAGCCCGAACAACCCGGCCTGGATCACCCTCAAGCCGGAGGAACTCAAAGGGCTCGGCGCCCTCTGCACCGAATACGACGTTCTGGCGATCGAGGATCTGGCCTACTTCGGCATGGATTTCAGGACGGACTACGGCATCCCCGGGAAGCCCCCTTACCAGCCCACGATCGCGAAATACACCGACCGGTTCTTCGTTCTCGTCTCGAGCTCGAAGATCTTCAGTTTCGCCGGCGCCCGGATCGGGATCGCCGTCTTCTCGCCCTCCTTCCTGACGATGAAGGCCCCCAATCTCAAACCGAAGTTCTGCACCGACAACGTGGGACATGCCTTCGTCCACGGCGGGGTCTACTGCACGACCTCAGGCGTTCCTCAGTCCTCCCAGTGGGGGCTGTGCGGCCTCCTCAAGAAGGCGAATGCGGGCGAGCTCAATTTCGTGGAAACGACCCGGGAGTACGGGCGGCGCGCCGCTCACCTCAAAGAGGTCTTCCAACGCTACGGCTTCGAGCTGGTCTACGACAACGACCTGGGCGAGCCGCTCGCCGACGGGTTCTACTTCACTTTCTCCTACCCGGGCTTCAACGGGCAGGAGCTCTTGATGGAACTTCTCCACTACGGCGTGAGCGCGATCACGCTGGAGTCGACCGGCAGCAAACGAACCGATGGGCTGCGAGCCTGCGTCTCGTTCGTCGACGAATCCCAATACAAGCTCGTCGAGCAGCGGCTGCAGCAGTTCCAGTCCGACCACCCCGTCGGCTAGTCCGGGCTGGGCGAGGAAACTTGCACCAAGTCTCACTTTGGTCAATCGTCAGGCGCGCGGGAGTCGAAATGCAATTGCAGTTCAAGCGCGGGTTGGGTACTGTAGTTAGCGTGCTTCCGTCGTAGGGTGAACGTGTCCGAATCGGCGGGGCATTGCTTATAGATGATCCTGTATCATCGGACGTTGACCTTCCGTCAAAGGGATACTGAATGAATCCGTATCCGAAGACGGTGCGTCTCAAAAGCGGAACTGAGATCGTCCTGCGCCCCCTCTGTCAGGACGATTTAGAGTCTCTTCACCAATTCTACTTGAATCTCCCCGAAGAAGACCGCTTTTACCTCCGCACCGACGTGACCGACCCGCGCATTGTCGCCATGCAGATGGAAGACAGTGACGCCGAGGAACGCATCCGCTTCGTGGCTTTGTCAGACGATGTCATTGTCGGCACGGCCGTCCTCCTTCGCCCCCTCCACGGGTGGCTACAGCACACCGGAGAACTCAGGTGCGTGATCGCCCACGATGTCCAGGACCAGGGCCTGGCCAAGATCATGCTGCGTGAGCTGTTCCAGGAGGCCACGCGTCGGGGCGTCGAGATCGTCTACGGCAAGGTCGCAGCGGAGCAGAAAGTCGCGATCAAGATCATGAACGAGATCGGCTTCAAGCAGGAGGCCTTGCGTCGAGACCACCAGCGCACGCTGGATGGGAATCTTCACGACGTCATCTGGATGACCTGCAGTATCAGTGCGGCCTGGGATCGCCTGGAAGATCTGATCCACTCAATGGATGACCAGGGCCGGGAGTTCCCCAACCCCCGAAGGGGTGAGTCATGATCCGCTATCCCAAAGTATTCCGCGCCAAGGACGGGCGCGTGATCGTCGTTCGTCCGGCGACCTCGGCCGACGTCAATCCGCTGCTCGAGTTCTTCGTGAACCTACCAGAAGAAGATCGCCTGCACCTGCGGGTGGATGTCACCCAGCGGGAAGTGATGCGGCGGCGCGTGCTGTCGCGCCCCCACTGGGAAGTGGTCCGCCTCGTCGGAATCGTCGGCGATCAGGTGGTCGCCGAATGTTCGATTGCCCACCGAACCTACGGCTTCGAGTCCCACGTGGGTGAAGTCCGTATGTTGGTTGCCCCGGACTACCGCGGGAGCGGGCTGGCGACCTATCTGGGCCGCCAGGTTTTCGCCCACGCGATCATGATGGATCTCGAGAAACTCGAGGCCTGCATGATGGCCGACGACATCCATGCCATTCGATGCGCCGAACGGCTGGGTTTCGAACTGGAGGGAGTCCTGAAAGACTTCGCGAAAGACGTACAGGGAAACAACCGCGATCTGCAGATCATGGCACTGAGTACCTAGACAGGGCCGCCTGCCGGGGAACGCCTACCGAGAGGATCTCACCCATGCGTTTCTGGAGAACTCCGCTCGACTCGGAGAAGTTCACCACTCCTCAAGGGGAGATCCACATCATCGTCGAGCGATGCAAGGGCTGCGAATTCTGCGTGGAGTATTGCCCGCGCGGGGTTCTGCAGCTGTCAAAGAGCTTCAACAAGAAGGGCTACCACTACCCCGAGGCGATCAAAGAGGGGGCCTGCGTAGACTGCGATCTATGCGAGAGCATCTGCCCCGAATTCGCCATCATCTCCGTGCGGATCGATGAGGAATCGGCCGACGATAAAGAGAAGGGGGACGCTCAAGGCCCGCCCGATGCAGCAGACGAAAACACAGATTCATCGGCCGATGAGGAGAAGGAGGTGCGGGGTGAGTGATTCGCGGGGAGCCGTGCTGACCGGCGAGCACTTCATGAATGGCGATATGGCCGCGGCCGAGGGAGCCTTGGCTGCCGGTTGCACCTTTTTTGCCGGCTATCCCATCACGCCGGCGACGGAGGTGGCCGAGCGCATGGCCGAGCGGCTCCGCGACGTCGGGGGCCTCTACATCCAGATGGAGGATGAGATCGCCTCGATGTGCGCGATCCTGGGTGGCTCATGGGGCGGCCGCAAGTCCATGTCCTCGACCTCGGGGCCCGGCTTCAGCCTGATGATGGAAAACTTGGGCCTCGGAGTGATGACCGAAACCCCCTGCGTGCTGGTCAACGTGCAGCGGGGCGGCCCCTCCACGGGACTGCCGACCCTGGTCGGCCAGCAGGACATGATGCAGGCCCGCTGGGGATCGCACGGCGACTACGAACTCATCGCCCTCTGCCCCAATTCGCCGCAGGAGTGTTT
Organism: uncultured bacterium; assembly: GCA_964612295.1. GTDB lineage: Bacteria > Eisenbacteria > RBG-16-71-46 > CAIMUX01 > WJJG01 > CAYQJL01. Next base: position 24,806 of record CAZTDY010000026.1, read on the forward strand.
CGATCTGACGATCGATGCCTTCAATCTGTCTGAGCAGTGGCGGACGCCGGTGTTGCTCATGACCGATGAGGTCGTCGGGCATATGACCGAACGCGTCACGATTCCCGACGCCAGCTCGATCGAACTCACCCCTCGCCGCCTGACGAAGAAGTCACCCGAGGACTACCTCCCGTTCGAGCCCGGAGAGGACCTGGTCCCCGAGATGGTGAACTTCGGCAACGGGTATCGGCTTCACGTGACCGGCCTGACGCACGATGAGCGCGGCTATCCGGACGTCACCGCGGAGATGCAGGCCCGCGTGATCCCCCGCCTCGTGGACAAGATCCGCAAGAACGCGAACAAGATCGTCCGGTACGAGGAAGACGGCTTAGGCGATGCCGATGTGGTGGTGCTCTGCTACGGCATCACCTCCCGCGTGGCGCAGATGGCCGTGGAGATGGGCCGGCAAAAGGGTCTGAAGATCGGCTACATCCGTCTCATCGTCTGTTGGCCATTCCCGGAGCAGCTGATTCGCGATCTCGCCCCAAAGGTCAAAGGGTTCGTGGTTCCCGAGATCAATCTGGGCCAGATGGTGCTGGAGGTCGAGCGCCTCGCCGCCGGCACCCCCACCCGCCTGGTGCCGAACGCGGGCGGAGAGGTCCACTCACCCAGCATCATTCTGGAAGCGATTGAGGAGATGGCGAAATGAACGATGCCACCACCAAGACGGGCACTCCCAAACCTTCTGCGGACGCGAAAGAACAGATCATCCATCATCCGCGCGATTGGATGCTGCGCGACGACCGTCTGCCTCACATCTGGTGCCCCACCTGCGGGATCGGCACCTGCGTGAGCAGCTTCATCGAAGCGGTGCATGAGTCCGGCACCCCGGAGGAGAAATTCGCGGTCGTCTCCGGCATCGGCTGCACGGGACGCGTGGCCGGCTACGTGAAGTTGGACTCGTTCCACACCACGCACGGCCGGGCGATCCCCTTTGCGACCGGATTGCACCTGTCCAATCCCGAGCTCAAGGTGGTCGTCTTCAGCGGAGACGGTGATCTCGTGGCGATCGGCGGCAACCATCTGATCCATGCCGCCCGGCGCAATCTGGATATCACCGTCATCTGCGTGAACAACTTCATCTATGGCATGACCGGGGGGCAACTCGCTCCCACGACGCCCCACACGGCCCGCACCACGACCTCCCCCTACGGAAACGACGAATACCCCTTCAACGTGCCTCATCTGGTGGCCTCCTGCGGCGCCTCCTATGTCGCCCGCTGGACCGCGCTCCACGTGCGGCGGATGAAGCGGGCCATGCTCGAGGCGATCCAGAAGAAGGGATTCTCCTTTGTGGAGGTGATCGCGCCCTGCTCGACCCTCTACGCGCGCAAGAATCGTTTGGGCACGGGGTACGACCTGATGAAGTTCTACCACGACAATTGCGAGGTCGAGCACGAGGCGGACACCTCGGAGCTGGACATCGGATTCCAGACCAAGATCACGGTCGGGAAGTTCGTGGATGTCGAGAAGCCGACCTTCTTGGATCGCGTGGTCGAGGGTCAGACGAAGAAGTAGGAGTGGTCATGAGGAAAGAGATCCGCGTAACGGGCTTCGGAGGCCAGGGCATCATCCTGGCCGGGTACATCCTCGGCAAGGCGGCCTGCGTCTACGACAACAAAGCGGCCACCATGGTGCAGTCCTACGGCCCTGAGGCACGCGGCAGTGCCTGCGCCGCTCAGGTTGTGATTGCCGACGAGAAGATCCATGACCCCTACGTGAGACGACAGGAGATCTTGGCCGCGTTGTCCCAAGAGGGCTACGACATTCACATCGGCAAGACGATCGAAGGGGGCACGCTCCTCTACGACACCGACCTGGTGGAGCTGGGCGACACCAGCAGCTGTGGTCTGGTGGCCACGGTCCCCGCCACCCGCATCGCGGAAGAGATGGGCCGCCGGATGGTGGCCAATATCGTGATGCTCGGGTTCGTGACCGGATGCACGGGGATCGTGACGCCCGATGCAATGCGCGAGGCGGTCAGGTCCTCGGTTCCTCCGGGCACGGATGTTCTCAATCTCGAGGCACTCGATCACGGCTTCAAACATGCGGAAGAAGCCCTGGCAAAGCAGGGTCAGGCATAGAGCACGGGCGAGCCGCAGCCCTTTGAGAAGCCGGGCTCGCCTCATGGGAGATGCGATGGACACAGCCAGCAAGGGCGCTGTGCTGGTCATCGGCGGAGGGATTGCGGGTATTCAGGCCTCTCTCGATTTGGCGGAGGCCGGGCACTATGTCTACCTGGTTGAGCGCGGGCCCAGCCTGGGCGGACGGATGGCCCAACTCGACAAGACCTTCCCGACCATGGATTGCTCGATCTGAATTCTGGGACCACGGATGATGGATGCCGGTCGGCATCCCCAGATCGAGATCCTGATCAGCTCCGAAGTCACGGCCTTGGAAGGCGAGCCCGGGGACTTTCACGCGCACGTCACCTGCCGATCGGTGGGCGTCGAGGCCGACCTGTGCACCGGGTGCGGCGATTGCGCCAAGGTGTGTCCGGTCAAAGCCCCCAACCCATTCGACGTGGGGCTCAGTACCCGCCGGGCGATCTACCGTCCCTTCCCCCAGTCCGTGCCGGCCATCTACACCGTCGATCCCGAGCTGTGCCTCAGCACCCCCGAGATGATCCGCTGCGAACGCTGCGTCAAGGCCTGCCCCACGGGGGCGGCCCAGCTCAATCGGATTCCGAAGCAGCTGACCTTTGATGTGGGCGCGGTCGTCGTCGCCACCGGATTCGAGGAATTCGACCCTAGCGGCCTCCGCCGCTACGGCTACTCCACCTACCCGAACGTGCTCACCAGTCTGGAACTCGAGCGCCTGCTGAACGCCTCCGGCCCCACCCTGGGACACGTCAAGAGGCCGTCAGACGGCGAGGCGCCCCGCAATCTGGTCTACGTCCAATGTGTCGGGGCCAGAGGTGAGGGGGACCGCCCCTACTGCTCCCGCTTCTGCTGCATGAATGCGGTGAAAGACGCCATGCTGCTCAAACAGCACGATTCCAACGTCGAATCGGTGACCATCCTCTATATGGACATCCGGGCTTTCGGCAAGGGGTTCGAGGAGTTCTACCAGCGCGCTCAAAAAGATGAGTGGATCCACTTCCTTCGCGGACGACCGGCAAAGATCACCCAGGATGAGGTGAACAACAACCTGCTCATCCACGTGGAGGATACGGAAAAGGGCGAGCAGGTTCAGCTCGAAGCGGACATGGTGGTCCTCTCCTGCGCCGGGCTCCCCTCGGCCGGAACCGACCAGCTGGCCGAGGCGCTGGGCATCGACACAAACCAGCTGGGGTTCATCGATACCGGAGCCGCCTCCCCGGTTCTGACCTCGCGCGATGGCGTCTTCGTGTGCGGCAGCGCGACCGGTCCGCAGGTGATCCCTGACTGCGTGGCGCAGGGTTCTGCCGCGGCCACCGAAGCGGCGATCCTCCTGCGCGAGAAGGGGGCGCCGGAGCGTCCCGGTGCACCTGAGCCTTCCCCCCCGCCGGCGGCTGTCATGGAGCCGCCCGCCGACGAGGATGCGGACGGTCCGGCCTGGGCCCAGGAGCTGCCCGAGGATTTCGATCCGCACACCCGCCGGGGGTGGGCCAAGCTCGTGCGCGAAGACGGGGCCAGTCTTGGGGCGGGGAGCTATGAAGAGGCGGATTCGACCGCCGGCGCCGCACAGGATCGTCCCGCTTTCGTCGACCCTTCGGGCCCGGCTCGGGTGGGCGTGTTCCTCTGCCATTGCGGAATCAACATCGCCGGAATCCTCGATATTCCGCAGCTGCTCGAGTACACGAAGACACTGCCGAATGTCGCTCACGTGACCGACGAGCTGTTCGCCTGTTCGAGCAGCTCTCAAACGACGATTCAGGACGCGATCACCGAGCACAAGCTGAATCGCGTGGTGGTGGCGGCCTGTACGCCGCGCACGCACGAGCCGATCTTCCGTCAGAACTGCCGGGAGGCAGGCCTCAACCCCTATCTGGTCGAGATGGTGAACATCCGCGATCAATGCTCATGGGTTCATGCCGACGAACCGGAGGCTGCCACCGAAAAGGCGATGGATCTTATCCGCATGGCCACCGCGCGGGCCCAGCATCTGGCCCCGCTGAACGAAACCGAGGTCGAGGTCACCCCCCACGTGTTGGTGATCGGCGGAGGCCTGCCGGGCATGAAAGCCGCCAGCGACTTAGCCGCCCTGGGATTCATGGTCACCTTGGTCGAACAAAGCCAGAAACTGGGGGGCCTGCTTGGCGACCTCCACTCGCTCTACCCGGACGATCAGAGCCCGGAGGAGACGATCGCCGGCATGGTGGGCCGCATGCGCAAGGTGGGGGTCGATCTCCGTCTTGGAACCGAGGTCCGGCAGGTCACCGGCTTCGTGGGCAACTTCACCGCAACCCTGGGTCCGACCGCCGCGCCGGATGCGGAGACGGTTGAGCTCCAGGTCGGTGGGCTCATCGTGGCCATCGGCGCCGAGGCCTACGAACCGGCCCACGGCGAATTCGGCCGCGGCATCTACGAGAATGTCATCACCTCCCTCGAGTTGGAAGCAAAGCTGAAGGACAATCCGGATTCCCTCTCCGGCGTGGAGAGCGCCGCCTTTATCCAGTGCGTCGGATCGCGCGTCTCGGAGCAACCCGGCGAAGAGGCCTGCGGGTACACCGGATGTTCGCGGATCTGCTGCCCGACCACCGTCAAGCAGACGCTGGAACTGAGGCGGCAGGAGATCGACACGATCTGTTTCTACCGTGACATGCGGATGGTCTCGGGCGGGGCGGAGGAAATGTACCGTCGTTCCCGCGAGGCCGGCACCGTGTTCCTGCGCTTCAATGAGGAAAAGCCGCCGCGGGTGAGCGGTGAGAAGACCCGCGCCAACGCGGTGAGGGTCTACGACACCCTTCTTCAGGCCGAGGTGCAGGCTGACGTCGACCTGGTGGTTCTGGGCGTCGGCCTGGTGCCGCGCGGGGAAGAGGCCAAACGAATTCAGGAGATGCTCAAGACACCGAAAGGCCCCGACGGATTCTTCCTGGAACGCCATCCGGAGCTGGGTCCGGTTGAAACCTGTGTCGACGGTGTGATCCTCTGCGGGACGGCCCAGGGTCCGAAGGATCTCCCCGATGCGATCGCTCAGGCATCGGCCGCGGCGTCGAAAGCCGCCGCCCTTCTGGGCAAGGGCAAGCTTCACTTGGATCCCGCTGTTTGCCAGGCGGATTCGGGCCGCTGCCGCGGCTGCGGGGCGTGCGTGTCGATCTGCGATTTCCAGGCCCCCAGCCTGACCCAGGATGCCGCGGGGCGCACCATCGTCGAGATCAATCCGGCCCTCTGTAAAGGGTGCGGCACCTGTGCGGTCTGGTGCCCCACAGGCGCCATCAAAGCGCAGCACTTCACCGATCAGCAGATCGGCGCCATGATCGACAGTCTCTTCACGGAAGAGGCCTGGAGTGAGGACCCCAAGTAGATGAGTGCCAAGAGCCAAGATCCCCCGGCCAAGAATGGCTTCGATCCCCGGGTGCTGGTGTTCGCCTGCAACTGGTGCTCGTATGCCGGGGCCGACACGGCGGGCGTCAGCCGCCTTGCGCAGACGCCGCACTTTCGACTCCTGCGGGTCATGTGTTCGGGCCGAATTCATCCCTCCTTCGTTTTGAGGGCGTTTGCGCGCGGGGCCGATGCGGTCATGGTCTCGGGGTGTCATTTCGGCGACTGCCACTACATCTTCGGCAACTACCGCGCCGTCGAGCAGTTCGAAAAGACCAAGCTTCTGGTCGACATGCTCGGCCTGGATCCGGAGAGGATCCGGCTGGAGTGGATCTCGGCCGCGGAGGGCATCCGGTTCGCGGAGGTGATGAACGAGTTCACCCAAGCCGCCCGTGAGGCCGGCCGCAATCCCCTCGCCCCCACGGCCGAGGAGCTGGCCGCCCTGACCCCGGGCGCGCCCGACGAGGAAGCGCTCCGGAGCTCCCGCGTGCTCTCCTGCTTAGAGTGCGGGCGCTGCACGGCGGTCTGTCCGGTCGCGCGTTATCAGAAGTTCTCGCCTCGCCGGTTGGTTTCCCGGACTGTCTCGGGAGGCCTGGCGGCCCTGGTCGATGACAATACGCTCTGGACCTGCCTGACTTGCATGCGTTGCAGCCAGGTGTGCCCCACCCGGGTCGACTACGACCAGTTCGTCATCACCGCTCGGGCAGGCGCGGTGGCCCTTTACGGCAGTCCGCGCGACCGGGAGCCGGACACAAAGGACCCCGCCACCGGGATCACCGACACCGAGCCGCTGGCGCCGCACGCCGAGGAACGCTGCGAAGCCTCCGGCATCGTGCCCTGTTCCCACGGCGGTGTGTTCGAGCAGATCAGCACCATGCATACCCGGCCCGAGCTTCATCAGCGCCGCCTGGCCTGGTTGACGGACGATCTCCAGGCGATCACCCTGGGCGAAGGCGAACGCGGCGAAATCGACGACCTCCTCTTTACCGGGTGCAGCCCCTACTTCGCCGCCTACTTCGGGGATGAAACCGGTCAGGGGTTGACCGGTACGCTGCAGTCCTCGGTGCGGCTGCTGAATCGCGTGGGCATCACGCCCGCCATCTTAGCGAACGAGCGCTGCTGCGGCTATCACATGCGCCTCTCGGGCCATGCGGCCGAGGCCGACAAGCTTGGGCAACTCGTCGTCGATCAGATTCAGAAGAGCGGCGCGCATCGCGTGATCCTGTTCTGCCCCGAGTGTCTGGTCACCCTGAAAGACCTCGCTGCCAAACACGGGGCTTCTTTCGACGTCGTCCATCTCAGCCAGGTTTTGATGAACCACCACGAGAAGCTCCGGGCGCTCGGCGCCGAGTTGCCCGCTTCGGAGCCGGACGCGGTCACCTATCAGGATCCCTGCCGGCTCGGGCGGCACGCCGGGATCTATGATCAACCGCGCGAACTGCTCAAGCTTGCCGCTGGGGACCTGCGCGAGATGCGCCACAATCGAGAGCGCGCGATCTGTTGCGGGAACACGGCCTGGCTCAATTGCAACGCGGCCACCAAATCGTTCCAGGCAGCGCGTCTCGAGGAAGCGTCACAGACCGGGAGCCGCCGGATGGTCACCGCATGCCCGGGATGTTTCATTCACCTGCGTTGTGCGCAGGAGGGTCAAGAGGATCAGGACGAGCAGATCCAGATTACCGACATCTGGAATCTGCTCGATCAATCGCTAACCCGCGAGGCCGAGGGCGCGACTGCTGCGTCCCGGCCGGGGGAGAAGGGTCACGATGAAGCATGACCTGCCGAGAACCGGCGTTTTTGTCTGCGACTGCGGACTCAACATCGCCGGATCGGTCGACACGGGAGACGTCTCCGACTTCGCGGAGAAACTCCCCGGGGTGGTTGCGGTGGTTCGCAACAAGTACACCTGCGCCGACCCGGGCCAGAATGAGATCCGCTCGGCCATCATCGAGCACAAGCTTGAACGGGTGGTGGTTGCCTCCTGCACACCCAGGATGCATGAGCCGACCTTCCGCGCTTGTGTCGCCAGTGCGGGGATGAACCCCTATCTGGTCGAGATGGCCAACCTGCGCGAGCACTGCTCCTGGGTGCACGTGTACGACAAAGAGGGCGCCACGGCCAAGGCGAAGGATCTGGTCGCGAGTGCCGTCGCGCGCGCGCAGAAGCTCAAGGCGCAGGAGGAACCCACCCTGCCGGTTACCCAGGCGGTGGTCGTCATCGGTGCGGGCGTCGCCGGCATTCAGGCGGCCCTGGATATCGCCGATGGCGGGCTCCCGGTCTACCTGGTCGAAAAGGAGGCGTCCATCGGGGGGATCATGGCTCAGCTTGATAAGACCTACCCCACGATGGACTGCTCCATATGAATTCTTGGCCCCAAGATGATGGATGTCGGTCGACATCCGAAGGTCAAGGTTCTGGCTTACAGCGAGGTGGAGGACGTCCAGGGCAACGTCGGCAACTTCCGCGTCAAGGTGCGCAAGAAGGCCCGATTCGTTCACGAAGACGTCTGTAACAGCTGCGCCGAGTGCACCAAGGTCTGCCCGGTGGTGATCCCGGACGAGTATCAGATCGGTCTATCGTCCAGGAAGGCGATCTACATCCCGTTCCCGCAGGCGGTCCCGTCGGCCTACCTGATCAACGAGGGCGATTGCCTGGGCAACAACCCCATTGCCTGTGGCAAATGCCTCGATGTCTGCGAAAAGAAGTGCATCGACTTCGATATGCAGGACGAGATCCTGGAGATCGAAGCGGGTGCGATCGTCGTGGCGACCGGCATGGACGTCTACGATCCCACCGAAATCGAGGAATATGGCTACGGGAACTACCCCAACGTCATCGACAGCATGGAGTTCGAGCGACTGATCTGCGCGGGTGGGCCCACGGAAGGCCACTTCGTGCGGCCCTCGGACATGCAACGTCCGAAACGCATCGGTTTCGTGCAGTGTGTGGGGTCCAGGTCCGAAAAATACGGATCGCCCTACTGCTCGAACATCTGTTGCATGAATACGGTCAAAGACACGCTGCTTCTGGTCGACCACTACCCCGACACCGAAACCAAGGTGTTCTACATGGACATTCGCGCCTTCGGCAAGGGGTTCGAAGACCTCTACATGCGCAGCAAGGCGGCGGGCGTGCGCTACGTGCGCGGCATTCCGGGAGAAATCGAGGAAGATCCCGAGACGCACGCCCTGCGCGTCCAGGTCGAGAACACGCTCACCAATGAACTCGAAGAGCATGAGCTGGACATGATCGTCCTCTCGGTCGGTGTGCAGCCAAGGCACGATTCGGCGATCGTGCAGCGTCTGCTGACCCTGAGCAAGACCGGCGACGGGTTCTTCATGGAGGCCCACCCCAAGTTACGGCCGGTCGATGCGCCCACGCGCGGCATCTTCTTCGCCGGTTGCGCCGAATCGCCCAAGGACATCAAAGACAGCGTGACCCAGGCGGGAGCCGCCGCCTCGCACGTGCAGATTCTCCTGAACGCGGGCGAGATTACGCTGGATGCGGTCGTACCGGTCATCCAGGACGACGCGTGCAAGAAGTGCGGGGCGTGTGCCAAGGTCTGCCCCTTCAACGCCATCGTCTGGAACAAAGGCGAGGTGGCGAGCGTGGTGAGCGCGGCCTGCGCCGGGTGTGGAAATTGCGCCGCGGAGTGCACGTTCGATGCGATCACCATGACGCACTTCACCGATCAGCAGCTGAAGGGGCAGATCGACGCGATTCTGGCGTCCGATCAGGAACATAAGCTCCTCACCTTCGCCTGCAATTGGTGCTCCTATGCCGGGGGGGACACCGCCGGGACCGCCCGCCTGCAGTTCCCCCCGCACGCGCGGCTCATCCGAACGATGTGCTCCGCGCGGGTCTCGGAGGATCTGGTGCTCTACGCATTCGAGAAGGGCGCCCCGATGGTCTTGGTCTCCGGATGCCATTTCGCCGATTGCCATTACATCAATGCGAACCGGGACACGGTCAAGCGGGTCGACCGTCTGTGGAACAAGCTGGAGAAGGCGGGCATCCGTCCCGAGCGGCTGCAGCTCGAGTGGATCAGCGCGGCGGAAGGCCAGAAGTTCGCCGAGGTGATGCGGGTTCTGGATGAGCCCCGCAAGGCGGTCACCCCCGAAGAGGTCGAGTTCACGATGAAGGTGCTCGGCGAGGCGCGCCAGAAGAAGGAAGAGAAGGCCAAGAAGGCCCGGGAGAGGGCGGCCGCCAAACGGGCCGCCGCGGCTGCGGCAGAGGAGCCGACCACCGACGAGACGGCGGGCGAGCCCGCGGGCACCTAGACCCCGGGAGGGAACCATGGAAATCACGCGCAAGTTTCGCTGTATGCGATGCACCAACGAGTTCGTCGCCCCCGACACGAAGGATGGCGAGATGGTCGAGCGGACCTGTCCCAAGTGCCGCAGCAACAGCGTTCGTCCGGTCAAAGAAAATACCGCCAAGGAGTAGGATGCAGCCATGACAGACGGCGAAGTCATCCACATCAATCCAAGGAAACGTAAGCGGCTGCTCGAGAAGCTGGGTGGCAACCGCGTGAGCTTCTGCTACCAGTGCGGAGCCTGTGTGGGCGATTGTCCGAGCGCCAGATTCTACAAGGGATTCAATCCCCGCGAGATCATGCTGAGGGCCTTGACCGGCGGGGTCGATCTACTGACGGCCCGCGAGTCGATCATCTGGAAGTGCTCGAACTGCTTCAATTGCTACGAGCGCTGCCCCCAGGATGTCCGCCCCGTGGAGGTCATCATCGCACTCAAGAACCTGGCCCAGGAGGATGACACCCAGCCCGACGAGGTCAAGGCGACGATCGAGACGATCAAGAAAACGGGACGCAGCGCCCCGGTCATTGACAGCCTCGCCCGCAAACGTGAATCGATGGGGCTCCCGCCTTTGGATACGATCGACATCGCCGAACTCAAGGCCATTCTCGCTCCGGAGGAGGAAGACGCATGATCAAGGCCGCCTTCTTCCCCGGATGCCTCATCCCCATCAAGTACCCGCACATGGAGCTGGCCGTCCGCAACACGCTGCCCGGTGTCGGGGTCGAGATCGTGGATCTTCCCGGCTTCACCTGCTGCCCGGATCCGATCTACTTCCAGGCGGGCGACAAGCTCGACTGGTTGACGATGGCCGCCCGCAATCTCTGCATTGCGGAAGAGGCGGGAACCGATATCTTCACGATCTGCAGCGGCTGCACCAGCACCCTCTGTGAAGCCAACCACGAGCTTCAAGCTGATGAGGCCCTGCGGATGCGCGTGAACCGCCGCTTAGCCCGCGTGGGCAAGGAATTCAAGGGCGTGATCTCGGTGCGGCATATCGTGGCTTTCATCCGCGACGTGGCGGGCATCGACTTAGTCGAGAAGAGCGTGACGAAACCCTTAGCGGGAGTCCGCGTCGCACTCCACTACGGCTGCCACCTGCTCAAACCATCCACGATCATGAAGGTGGACGACCCCGACGATCCAGCGATTCTCCACGAGCTCATCAAGGCGATCGGTGCGGAGCCGGTCCTCCACGGCGAGAGATTCCTCTGCTGCGGAAAGGCCTGCGTCGATGAGAACCTGCCCATGGAGATGACCAGCACCGTGCTGCGCTCGGTCAAGGAGTCCCAAGTCGACTGTATGGGCATGATCTGCCCGACCTGCTTCTCCTCGTTCGATACCGGTCAGCTGGTGATTGCCCGCAAGACGGGCGAGAAACTCGAGGTCCCCCCCGTCTACTACTTCCAGCTTCTGGGACTCGCTCAGGGGCTCACCCCCAAGGAGGTGGGGCTCGACCGGCACCGCATCAAACCCAAGGGGATGCTCGAGAAGCTCGGTGTGGTATAATCACAGCCTGCCTCGGGGCTGACATTTCTGTTTTTGGTTGGACACCCCGTTTCAAGCCAGAAACACAGAAAGGGCCGATCCTCATAAGGATCAGCCCTTTTCTGTTGTCGCCTACTCACTGCCCAGGGCCGGTTTCCCGGCCAAGGCCCACCCTATTGACTTACCACAATCGCGCGAGTCGCATTGAACTCGCCCGCTTGCATCTGAATGAAATAGACCCCCGCGCCAACCGGCTCGCCACCCGTGTCCCTGCCGTCCCAGCCGACGCTGTGCGCGCCGGGGGCGAACGACTCGTTGGCCAGCAGGTTCACCAGGCGGCCGGACACGTCATAGACGCTGACCCGCGTCTCGACCTGCGCCGGAACCTGGAAACGCACCTGGGTCGGCCCGGCGACCGGGTTGCTCTGCGTTCCGTACAGAGCGAAGCTCAATGAGCTCGCGAGATCCTCATCGGTATCCACGTCCGAGTAGTCCAAGGACGCCAGAATCACGAAGTCATCGACGGCCGCCTCGACGAGCGAGCCGGTGGCCAGATCGCTGGCCACGAACTTGAACTGGACGTTGCCCGGATCGCCGCCGAAGAAGCTCACCAGGTCGAACTCACGCTGCACCCAGGTGTTCTGGTTATCCATGTTGAACTCGAGGTTTTGCCAGGCGCCGGTGTCCTGACGCACGGCGACCTGCCAGTCGTCCGCGTTGGGTCCGCCCCCCTGGTTGTTCGAGTACCAGCGCCAGTACTTGACGATGGCCGTGGTTGCGTTCGACAGGTCGTAGTAGGGGCTGTAGACGGAGGTTGAACCGTTGTCCACGTCCTCTACTCCCATACCGCCACCCGGCACACCATTGCCCGTCACCCAGCAGATGACACCCGGATCGGCCGTGTGGTCATCTTCCGGCTGAGCTCCGGTCCCGACCGGATCGTCCAGAATCCAAACACCGGTCGTGGCGTCGTCGGTGCCCTCGACATCGACCTGCCAGCCCGTAAACTCTTCCAGCTCGACCACCATGCCCACCTCATAGGTGTGCAGATCGGCAGGAGCCAACGCCGGGCTGTACTTCTCGTTCGCATTGAGATCGGCCGCGTAGAGGTAGTACTCGACGGTGGCAGGCTGGCTCGCACCCGGAATCGTCGCACCGTACTCGTCCGGATTGCCGGTGTCCGTCAGCGCAAGGACGTTGAAGCCGCCGCCGTCGATCATGTACTGCAGCTCGAGCGTCGACGGGTCGAGCGTGGTCTCGGTCGAGTAGATCGTGGCCACCACGTCGCGATCGCCTTCATCCGTGGTCGCGCTGAGCGGCTCGTGGATGATGATCACGCCCACGAGAATCTCGGGGCACTCGTAGCTGTGATTCATCGCCGCCTCGCACAGGTAGTCGTAGTGCGGCGTGCCGTTGTCCAGATTGCCGTCATCATCGTCGGCGATGAAGGTCGCCAGCACCTGCGCGGGCTGGTTGAACGGCTGCTCGAGGACCCGGCCGTAGTGCCAGCGCTCGGCCGTCAACAGCGTCCCGGTCTCCTCGCCATAGAGGCCCTGCATCAGCACCATGAAGTCCCAGGTGAACCCGGCAATGATCTGACCGTCATTGTGCACCGAGCCGTTCAGGTCTTCCGGATACTGCATGTTGTTGTCCGAGTTGCGGATTCCACTACTGCAGTTGTCCTGGTAGAACCCACGCCCGATGATCGACTCCTGCGTCATCAGGTTGGCGATGATGTCGCTGTTGCCCTCGCCGAGCCCTTCGTTGCCCTGGGCCCCCAGGATCGACCACTGAATGCCGTGTCCGAACTCGTGGTGCACGACGCCCTGGATCTCACCCGTGTTGGCGAATCCGCCGCCGGCGGCACAGAAGTTGATCGTGCCATCCCACCAGGCATTGCCGGGGCAGTAGCCGTCGGTCCGATTCACGTAGGCCTGAATCTGCTCGTTGACGTAGCCCCAGTCGGGGTCGAATCCCAGGAAGAACTCGTGGATGTCGTTGATGGCATCAAAGACGTCCCGCTCATCCTGCCGCGCGTTCGCGTCGGTCCAGGCAATCGTGTAGGGAACGCCGGGGGTGGCGATGCCACTGATCGAAGACTCCGCACCGTTGTAGTTGTAGACGCGGACATAGGGACCGATGAACGAAGAGCTGACGGTCCGGTCATCGGAACCGCCGTAGGGCACCGTCCAGTTTCCATCCACGTCGGTCGTGGTCGAGCCGGCACCCGAAACCGACAGGTTCAGGTACGAGCATGGCTGCGTCTCTTCGGGGTTGCAGTACGTGTCGGGCTGCACGTCGCTGGTCGCGTTCCCCACGAAGTCGGTGGCGCAGACTTCATTGTCACGACCGAGGATCTCGCCGGTGTGAGCATCAACGTAGTTCATCCACCGGCCCAGCGGGCTCTCGGTGCGGATCCGCACCTGCCAAACCAGGTGGTACTCGACGCGGCTCTCATTGATCTGGACCGGCAGGACGAGCAGCTGGCCGTCCTCTTCGATCGTGTCGGTGGCATCATTGAACGGCAGATCGCCGGCGGCGATGTCCTGCGCGTCCAGCAGGCTCAGCGCCGGCACCGGGCTAACGTCGATGCCCGGGTAGTAGTCCGAACCCATCACGAACAGCCGTCCGGCTTCCGTGAAGGTCAGATGCACGCGGCCTTGAACCACATCCAGGCCCTCATAGGTCTGCTGGAAGTGAACCGCCCGCTTGCCGAGGCCCGTGGGAGCGCTCAAGAAACGGAGGTTGGCGTTGTCGGCGCGAAAGACCTGCGGGTTCGCGGCAATGACGTCCCGGGCCACCCGCTCGGCGTCCATATCGTCCCGCAGGGCGGAGGCGACATTGACCCCGCTCCCGTAGAGGGCGCTGGGGGTGCCGGTCTGAGCGTTCCAGGTGTAGACGTGCCAATTGCCGCCGTAGTTACTCTCCAGCGCGGAGGTGACCGCCGGTGCCTCTAGGGCGAGGGCAGCCCGGCCGACCACATGCTGACTGTAGTTGGCCAGCGGAATCTCGAGCTGGGTATGATCATCATGCGCGATGCCCCATGCGGTACCGCTTATCCCTGCGGCCGCGATAGCAACGCCCATGATGAGAAGGGACGGGCGCAAACGAAAACTCATAGCGTGGGTCTCCTTGTGGTTGCGTAGGCTCCTGTTACGAGCGTAATCCTGCAACGAGATGGTTCAGGGAGTCGCGTCGGAAGGGGGATGGTACAGGAACCCCACCCGGGCACCGCCCTGCGTCCACCTGTACACAGATATAATGATAACCCAGTTTCACGAAATCGGAGGTGGGTTTTTGCATAAGCGAACGGCAATGGAGTTCTGATGCCCAGAGCGAGAAGCTAAACATCGTAACGATATTGCGTTACGGCGATCGCTTCCAGGAGTCCAGCGGCTGGCAGTCCGCTGGCTTTGACTGGCTAGATCGGCGCAACCAATTGCTTCTAACGGAGTTAAGCCTCTACCCCCGGGTCGAGCTTCGTCACCTACGGCACTTACGACGCTGGCGGTGCCTGGCCCACAGGGCTCAACCACAAAGGAATTGTGCCCCGGGGCACAATGCGGGCACCAGATGGCAGAAGAGCCGGCCCCGAGGGACCGGCTCTCGAATGAATCCACCCGCACATCCCAGCGGGCGATTGTGCCCCGGGGCACAATCGCCCGTGCGGTGTGCCCTAGCTGATCACCCCCAGCCAGTCTCTGAGGATGAAAACACATCGGCCGATCGCCAGCGACACGCGCGCCATGACGGTGAAGCCGAAGGAGGCACCGAAGCCAACCATCACGAAGACGATACCGGTTTGGGCCGCCCACTTGAGCGGGCCCTTGTGCTCCTTCGAGAAGTAGAAATAGGCCAGGGTCCCCAGCACGCCGATCAAGATGATCACCGCGAAGATCCCGTGCCACAGCCCCCCCCCCTGGGCCGGATCGAAAGCGGCCTGGGTGAGAAGCGTTCCCCGCATCTGCGGGAAGACGGTGCCCTCGAAGTAGGCCGGAACCGTCCGACCGGTGTAGTAACCCATGAACATGCCGATCGGGATCCGCACCATCCAGGTGACCTTTGGTATGAAGCGCGCGAAGTAGAGCAATCCAATAAACCCCGGCACGATCACCAGGAAGTTGGCTTCGGTGTGCACGGGGTTCCACAAGCTGGCGTTCATCCCCTCGGTGCTGCTAACCCGGCAGGCCTCCGCAAAGGGCCGCCACATGATCGGAATGATGATCCGGTGGATCATGAAGCTCAGCGCGAAGGCATTGGCCACCCCCACGAAGAGATGCTCACCAAATCGGTAAAGCGGATTGTCTTTGTAGAGGAAGGAGTAGATGCAGAAAGTGAGCACGACTCCTATCCAGACCCAGAGATCATTGCTCAGATTCATACTTGCCTCTCCTTCTGCCGTCTCATCATGAAGTAGGCGAAGTTGCCAAGGAGGACGAAGCCCATGATGCAGAGGTGCGCCGCCGACTGGGCGACCATCCCCTCGGTGGCCTTGCGCCGTCCCGTCGTGCCGTACTTCTGGGCGACCATTTCCTCATACTCGGCCGCGCCCTTCATACCGGCCATCATCCCGGACATTTGGCCCGTGCCGCAGTACGGGTAGAAGTCAGGGGCACACACGGCGGTGCAACCGGCACCAACTTTCACCCCGTACTTGGGTTGGGCGAACATGACATACCAGAGGGGGGAACTCCCACCGGTGAGAGCCGCGATGATGCCGATGTCATCGTAAGTACGAATCCACTCCATCATCTCCAGCGAATCGATCCGGTTGCCATAGTAGTCATCCGGATAGATCGCGTGGATGTCCTCCCCCATCCCGAGAATCGGGACAATTGGAGGCGGCGTCCACCCGAGGTAGACGATGTCGCGTCCGTAGATGATGCTGTCGGCCCGCGTCGTGGACGAGGCATTGAACTCCTCCATCACCTGCTCGACCCCGTTCGCCAGAAGGGGTGCGCCCTCGACATAGAGCGCGTTGACGATAATCGGAATCCGAGCCGAGAACCCGTGACGCAACAGGACAATTGCCATCGGATGCGTCTCGGGCATGTTCTGCGGCGTGTAGTCGCCTGAGATGAAGAGGCACTGTTCTTGCGGATCGACCTCATCCACCGTGTTGAAGAACCGCTGGGTCACCCGCTGCGCACCGACCGGCAGGTTGGTCGGGAAGAGCAGCGGAAGAATGATCCCCAGGCCCATGGCGAGGAATACGATCCGGCGATCAATATTGAGTAGTTTTTCCCAGATCATCGTCCACTCCCCAGCCAGCTTCTCTCGATCCCCGCGAGGATCTTCAGGAGAGTCGCCAGCACGCCTAAGGTGATTCCCAGCTCGATACCTCTCTTTGCCGCGGTGTTGGGCACCTCCATGATCCACTGGCTGATCTCGGGGATGGCCGGTGAGATCGCGTGGCCCAGCGGAACCTGTCCCAACATCACGACGAACGCTGAGGACAAGAGCAGGAAGGCGAGCCAATTCCGCGCTCGGAAAGAACGGTAGGCGGCCGAGGCCATGAAAAACGCCAGCAGTGAGAACATGCTGGCCCCGAGCGGCGTCAACACATTGAAGTAGATCGTGGTGATGTCGAACTCGAAATCGCCCACGCTGGTCGGGAACCAGAGTTCGCCCGATATTCCGCCGAACACCCCGATCACGGACGCCACGATGAGGCTGATCAACAGCACATAGGAGTGCGGCCAGTGCTCCTCCTTGTGCTTGATCTTGTTCACGTGCCGCAGGATCAGGTTTCCCAGGCCCAGAATGAGCGCGAACGCCGAGATGATCCGAAGGAGCGTATCGCGCAGGTAGGAATTGAACGCTTCGGCTACTGGATGGGGAAGAAAACGGTCCGTGAGGCCGAAGACTCCCAGAATGATCAGCAGCACTAGCGGTAGCTTATCTCTCATTGGCTTCCTCCTAGTGTCCGCCGGTCGAAAGAATGCGGCCGAAGTCCCAACCGGTCAGCAGCGAGAGAATCGTGCCGATGATCAGGAACAAACCAAAGACGACTTTGCCTATATCTTCACCCTTGAGTGCACCCAGCATGAGCGGCTCGCGGGAAATGTAGGCCGAGGCGGCATAAAGCTCCTCGCCCATCAGTGTGTAGTCGCAGGCCACCACGAAGAAGGGAAGCTGGGGGATCTGATCGGTTCCGGCGATTTGGATCGCCCCGGTCGTGGAGCCGGTCTCAGCCAGAATCAGCGACTCGGCGTGGAAGGGCCCCATGAAGAAGTTGCACGCAGGCTTCTCCCTCACCATGATACCGCCCACCGCGCCCGCGAAGGCCAACGAGTTCTCGACCACGAAGAAGGCGCTGTCGGGATCGTAGGCGTCCGGTCGTCCGGCCGTAGTGTACGCACCTTTCACGATTTCCCGCGCGACGGTGTAGACCACCGGATCCCGGTTGGGGACCTTGATCTGCGTGCCGAATTCAGCGGTTTTCTTGGCAATCTCACCCAGGAGGTTCAAGGAGGCAATCGTCCCCATCTCGGACATCGTTCCCGTGCCGGGGACATAGAGCACCGGACGACCCATCTCGGTCGAGCGGCCCACCGCTTCTTCCACGGCCTCGAGCCCCGCGATTCGCCGCACATAGAGTTGCTCGCCGCTCCGCGCCCTGCGGATGTACCACACGACGACCCCAGTGAAGATCAGGATCGCCAGCGCGACGCCGAAAAGGTTCCCCTCGAACCACTGAGGCGCGCTGGTGATGCCGGTGATCGGGTCGGATGCAACCTCCGCGCCGGAGGGGAAGATGGCCACGACCCGATAGTCGTAGGCCACCGCGTCGGTGACGCCCCCGTCCGCGTAGTGAGTTGCCTCCCCGGCGATGGTCTCCACCTCAGCGAAGTCCTCATCGGGACCGGCCCGCTCGATCCGGTACTCAGCGGCTCCGGGAGCAGCGTCCCACTCGATCGATATGCTGCCACCCCCATCGAAAGGGGTATCTTTGGCTTTCACCTCGGTGGGAGCCGCGGGGGCAGCCGTGTCCCCGGCAACCTGCGCAGTCCCCGGCGGAGCCAGGAGCCACAGCAGGAGGAGGACGCAGGATAAGCCCGTACGCTTCATGACCTTTCCTTCCTGACAATGTTTGAAAATGAGCAACAGGTGGGGAGAAGAGTGAGGGGGGTTCTGATCGAGGCGAACTGCCGGGCGGCAATCCGGTATACACGAGCGTCTGTCATGACCATCCAGCCCCTCCCCCCAGGCAGCCAGCAGACCGCCAATTCTGAAGAGACTATCCCACCGGTTCCAAAGTGGCAAGACGTGAGATCCTGTAAACGTGAAGAGCCCCGCGCCCTTGTGGAGGCGCGGGGCTCCGCCCGAGACTGAATGTGGACGAAGTCCTAGTTTAGCGAGATCGTCCGCGAGATGCGACTGTCGCCACCGGCCCTCAGACGGTACAGATAGACGCCCGAGGAGAGCGGACGCCCGCCCTCATCGCGCCCGTCCCAGGTCACCGGGTAGCGGCCCGGCGCCATCAGGACTCCGCCGATCAGCGTGCGGACCTGACGGCCGGTCAGATCGTAGACCGCGAGCTCGACCGCGCTCTCGGTCGGAAGCTCAAAGGAGAGTTCGGCGCCACCGCTGGTGATCGTGCGCGCAGCGCTCAGGGAGAGTACGCGAGGCCTGGCCGGGTCGTCCTCGATGCCCTGCGAGCTGGTCACTTCGATATCGCCTTCGTAGGGAACGACATTCTGACCCGAGACGGTCACGAACATCGACCCTACCGTGGTCGGCAGGGGTGAGAAGCTCGCGTCACCGCTCGCATTTGTGGTCGCCACCAGGTGGAGATCTTCATCCGCCTTCCAGAGGCAGACCGTCGCACCGCTCACATTGCCACCGCCCTCATACTCGACATGAACGACGCAGTCGTCACACCCCACCACCATGCTCGCATCGTGGGTGACACTGATGGTACCGGGATCGTCCATCCAAAGGGGCATTTCGGGATCGCCCAGCAGCGTCAGCTCGGTCCAGATGTACTGGTAGGTGCTGTCGTAGGGATACTGATCGTTCTTGTGATCGGAGAACGCTGCACCCAACCTGGTGTTGCCCTGGTCGAAGATCGACCGGAAGAAGTAGCGATCATACCGATTCGAAAGCGTGTTCATGTTGCCGGGGTTGTACCACCCATACCGGGAATTCCCGATGAAAGCGGCGGCACCGCCGCCGGTGTTCTGCACCCAGGCTTCCCCGATGCACTGGTAGGCGTCGAAGTCGTTGGCCCAGCAGCCGGTCGTGTAGACCGTCCCGACGCGGCCGCCGTTGCTGAAGTTGCTGGCATTCCCAACCCCCAGATACTCGTCGTGGTTGGTGCTGCCGACGCCCATCTGGCCCGTGTTGCTGTGGTCGATGTGGTTGAGCAGATTGAAGCCCGCGTTGATGTACGCGATCGCGTCCTCTTTGTGGAGCCCGGGTTCGCTGTCGTACTCGACCTCGACCGTCCAGTCGCCCGGCATGTAGGTGTCGTCGATGAAGATCTTCACCTCTTCGGCGGGAGTACTCCCATCCAGATCGAATCCCAGGAAGATCGCCAGCTTGCCGAAATCGGTCATCGGCGGGACCTTCTCGTAGCCCAGGACCTTCTGGACGAAGTTGTAGGCGTAGCTCGAATAGCGAGCCGGAACGCGTCCGACGTCAACCTCGGTCACCCAGTCGTTGTCGTAGTCGGAGTAGTAGGAATCGTTCGGGATATTGTCATCGATCATGCGCCAGTGGCAGGGGACCTCGTTCGTATCCCCGCCGAGCAGGAAGGAGGTCGCTCCCCAGGTCGCGTGCGCGTCCATGATGAAGGCCCGGATCTTCTCGACATCGGTCCCCGAGTAACCGCCGTCTCCGTAGATCCAGTTGGTGGTCACGATCGCGGTCCGCAGGCCGCGGCGGATCTTCCAATCGGCCAGCTCCTGGAAGACCGTCTGGAAGCTGTAGGGACAGATGATGACGAAGTCGTAGTTGCCCGGATCGACGCCGCGGCTCGGAACGATTCCCGGCAGCAGGGTCGTCGAGGCCCAGGTCGAGGTGCGCACCTGATCAGGGTTGACCACCTGCGCGCGCAGATTCTGCTCGATCTCGGCGATCTCAGCCGCGGTCGTATGGGCCCCAAGCGCATCCCCGCGGGCGCCGCCGGGCTCCAGCGATACCGCCAGCTCGATTGTCTCGTGCTTCCGCAACGTTCCTTCGGCGGGGATGTAGCCCAAGGGATAGATTTCCACGACGGCCATGGCCTGCCCAGCCAAATCCGGTTGGCCCAGCAGTCGCGCCGGTTGCGCGGGCCAGGGCTCGCCCAGATCATAAACAGCAGCGTCTTCGCTGATCCACTGATGCGGGCCCACCTGACTGCAGGGAACGGCCGGTTGAGCCGGCATCAGGTTGTAGGTTCCCTCGAGATTGGCCGTTCGCATGCTGAGGACATCCACTCCCGTGGCGTCCATGCCCTCGGGCACTGCGACGCGAATCTGGAGCAGCGGCAGCAACGGGTGACCCGGCTTGGAAACGTAGCCGCAGTCGTCAGCTTCAGCGATATCATAGCCCCACTGCGTGCGCAGGTTTAATTTGAGCTCTTCAAGATCGATTTCGCCCACCAGCTGCGAAGTGCCATCCGCTGCCGTGCGGATCTGCCATCCACCGGCGGATGCATCCGCCACTCCTGGCAGACAAAGCCCCCAAACCATGGCCAGCCCAATCGCAATCAGTTTCGGACGTCTCATGCTTCCCTCCTGGCTATAAACCATCCTGCCGACCCGTCTGAAGAGACCGGCCGTACTCATGCCCGTTACAGGATGTGTACACCACAATTATAACACTGTTCAGGGAAGCTGGGACAGAAACTGGGCCTCGTGAGATGCTGCACCTAATTTGCGCCCTGGCAAACCGTTAGGTCGCCCGGGAGGCGCAACTCAGCCAACGGCCGGGCGTTCGGAGGGATCCCGAACAGCACGAAAAGCAGGGGCGAACGGGGCGACACGAAGGCGCCGCCCCGCCGCTCATCGACTATCG
>CAZTDY010000027.1:0-45141 GCA_964612295.1 uncultured bacterium
CATCTCTCAGCAGCTTAGACATCGAAAATTTGCCGTTGCAATGCAACGCTGGGGTGGAGACTGCACCACCCGAGCCGTACTTCTTGTGGGTCCATCTCTTTGATCCCCACGGACCCTACGATCCGCCCGCCCCGTACGACACGATGTTCGGGTCGGACTATACCGGCCGCGCCGACGGGTCGATGGCCTCCATCAAGAGCGTCTGGGCCAAGCAGGAGGATGGCCGGATCGTGCCGGAAGAGGACAAGCAACATCTCATCGACCTCTATGACGGCGAGATCGCCTACCTCGATCAGTGGATCGGGACGCTTCTGGAGCAGTTTGACGATCCGGCCGCTCGCGAGGGGGCTTTGATCGTCCTCGCCTCGGATCACGGGGAAAGCCTGACCGAGCACGACTACCCGTTCAACCACGGCGGGCGCGTGTATCAGCCGAGCATGCAAGCGGCGCTGCTGATCCGTCCGCCCACAGACCTCGGACTCGAACCTCGGGAAATCGTCGCGCCGGTCCAGACGCACAGCATCTGCCCGACCATTCTGTCTCATCTGGGCCTGCCCATTCCCAAGGAGGTCGCCGCCGCGGATCTCATGCCGCTCCTGCGGGGACCAAAGGACGAGCTGGGAGACTATGTGATGGGCGAGGCGAGTCAGCCGTGGCAGGTGGAGGAAGACCACCCAGAGGAGTATCAGAACCTCTACAAGGCTCAGATGATCGTCGACTATCCGTGGAAGCTCATCGTCACGCCCGGCGAGGACAGGCTCGAGCTGTACGAACTGGACCAGGACCCGGGGGAGTTGACCGACCTTGCGTCCGACCACCCTGAACGCGTGTCGAAGCTACGGTCGGAACTGAACAGCTGGCGAGCAGGCAGCCTTCGCCGCGGAGAGCACCTGGATCCGGATGTCCAGCGCCGGCTACGCAGCCTGGGATATCTCAAATAGATTCGCGTCGGTCCCGGCGCGTTACTTCAACGTGTCCAGATCGGCAACGAGCATCTTCTTCGAGTCTTCATCCGGGACCGTCTCGGCAATCCGGCGGGCCTCGGCCAGGTGGGCGGACATCTCCTCCTGATTGCCGCTCACCATGGCGGCTCGGGCGAGCGCCTCATGTGCATAGCCCAGGAAGAAGGGCCCGATGTCGTCGCCCTGGCTGACATCCAAGCACAGCCGGCCGTAGCGGGTCGCCTCGTCCGCCTGTCCCACCGTCGCGTAGACGCGGGAAGCCTGCCAGTAGCCGATCGACCGGTTCGTGTCGGTGCAATCGGGACGCTGTGACCAGTGCCACAAGGAAGCAAGGGTGGTCTGGATCATGGCTTGATCGTCTTCGGGCGTGCGCTCGGCCTTGTCGAGCAGGTCCCAGGTCTTGTTGAAACAATCGGCCGAGAAGAACTTGTGGGCACTTCCGAGATCGAGTTCGACGTTATCGCTCATTTCATCCTCCTGTGACAATCATGCTGGGGCAAGTCTATGATGCCCCTTCCCACAGTTCAACAAACAGCTCGATCGATCCGGGGGCAAAGCCTGCAAAGTGGTTGTTGAAGTAGGCGTAGGCCTCGATGCCTTCATCGGTGAACTGGCGCAGGAGCCGAGCCCAATCGCCGGTTTCGGCCCGGCGATCCACGATTATCTCGTCCCAGTCGCGCTTCTTGCCCTTCGTTTCGCGGGCTTCGCGCACAAGCTTGTCCATCTGGCGATGATGTCCAAGAAACCGAGTGTAGGTGAGAGGCCCCGTGATCAGATCCTTGCGCTTCAGGAGATCCCGGGCCGGCGGCATGGTGAAGTAAGCCGGCAGGGACAGCGCGATGTTCTTCGACCGAAGCAGATCGAGGAGCGGCGTATTCAGCCATTTGGCATTACGAATCTCGACGACATAGGTCCCCTGTTCCGGCAACTGCTCCGCAAACGAACTCAGGCGCCTTTGGAAGTCGGCGCCGCTCTCATACTCCGCCGCATCCTTGCCCTTGGCGACGTAGGGGAACTGAAAAAGCAGCGGGCCACGCTTCTCTCCCAACGGCTCGAGGAGTTTGAGAAAGGTCAGCCATACGTCGCTGCAGTTGTTTAGATAGGCCTCGTGCGTGATCTTCTTCGGCACTTTGAGACTGAACACGAAACCGTCCGGCACCTTGTCGGCCCAGCCCTCCACGGTGCGCCTGGCAGGCATGGCATGCCTGGTGGCGTCGATCTCGACGGTATCGAAGATCGTGGAGTAGTGGGTCAGGAAGTCTCCCGGTTTCATCGAGGGAGGGTAGAAGACGCCCCGCCAGTCCGTGGTGCTGAATGATGAGGTTCCCACCCGGATCGCCGGCGGGAGAGGTGAGAGGTCGAGCTTGAACATGGCCGATTCCTCAGTCTGCGCGGAGCACGTGATTCGGGCGCTCGGTTCGCTGGTAAGATACGTCATCCAAGGCTGCTTGCCCAGTCTCACCGTGGCCAAGCCCCGAAGTTCCGGCCAGGTCTCCGGCTGCGCAATCTGGTTGCCGGTTGAAATTTGTACGCCGAAACCTAAACTGGGCAGGAAGGCACAACGGAGGCATGAACATGAGCAAGACGATCACCACGGTCAATCCGGCCACGGGCAAACCCATCCAAACCTATGAGACGATGCCGGCGGATGAGGTTCAAGGCATCGTCAGCACGGCCCATGAGGCGCACCTTCGCTGGCGGGAGATGCCGGTCGAGGAGCGGGCGGGTTCCCTGACCCGCGTCGCTGAGGTGCTGCGCGCCGGGCGGGACAAATACGCGCAGTTGATCACGCTCGAGATGGGGAAGTTGATTGGTGAGGCCCGAGCGGAGGTCGAGAAATGTGCATTCCTCTGCGACGTTTATGCCGAGAACGGACTGCAATGGCTGCGCGAGGAGTCCGTGACCGCCGATGGCCGAGAGCACCGGGTCGCTTTCGAACCGCTAGGGGTGATCCTCTCGATCATGCCCTGGAATTTCCCCTTCTGGCAGGCGCTTCGTTTTGGGGTTCCCACGTTGCTGGCCGGCAATGCCAGCGTCCTCAAGCATGCGAGCAATGTGCCGCAGTGTGCGATGGCGATCGAGGAGGTCTTCCGGGAGGCGGAGCTGCCCGCCGGCGTCTTCCGCACGGTCTTTGCCGATCACCAGACGGTCGCGGAGCTGATCGCCAGTCCGTTGATACCGGGGGTTTCACTGACGGGAAGCACCGAGGCGGGTGTGCGCATCGCCAAGGCGGCCGGAGAGCATCTCAAGAAGTGTGTTCTGGAGCTGGGTGGCTCGGATCCGTTCATCGTTCTTGATGATGTGGACATCGATATCGCCGCGGCCGGCGCGGTCATGGGGCGCATGATCTGTACAGGCCAGAGCTGTATCGCCGCCAAGCGGTTTATTGTGGTCGAATCGGTGGCTGAATCGTTCACGCAGAATTTCGCCCAACGCATGAGCGCACTTCAAGCCGGCGATCCGGCAGATGAGCAAACCCAGGTGGGGCCGCTGGTCAATGTCGCCGGGCTGAACGAACTCCAAGACCAGCTGCAGCGATCGGTGGACATGGGCGCGGTGGTCGTCACCGGTGGCGAGCGCCTGCGGCGTGACGGCTTCTATCTGGCCCCCACGGTGGTGAGCGGCGTGACTGCTGAGATGCCCATCGCCAGAGAGGAAGTGTTTGGCCCCATCGCGCCGATCATCGCGGTCAAGGATGAGGACGAGGCGGTTCAGGTGGCGAACGACAGCATCTTCGGCCTGGGTGGATGCGTGTGGACGCGCAATGTGGACCGCGGACAGCGTCTGGCGAGGCGCCTGGAGGTGGGCACCACGTTCGTGAACAGCATCGTCAAATCGGATCCTCGGATGCCGTTTGGCGGGGTCAAACAGAGCGGCCTCGGGCGCGAGCTATCCAAGTATGGCCTGCGCGAATTCGTCAATGTGAAGGGCATCAACGTCTACGACCACGGCTAGCAGCCCCAGGTCTAACTGATGTAATTGTTGAGGTTACAGTCGTTTTCCCCGTGGCGAGCCCGCTCCCCGGCCCAGTATCTGAGGGAACTATGCCATCTATGACATGTTATGCGGAATGGTGTGAGACAACAGCCAAAGCGCGCATGGGCGGTCCGGATCTGGGCCGCCGGCGACCTGGATAGATGGTGAGGTTTGCGATGAAGACCATAGACCCCCAGACAGAAGAGCCCCGCGCGGCGAGTGGGGACGGTGATGTGCGCATCGAGCAGGATTCGATGGGTGAGATCGAAGTGCCCCAGGAGGCCTACTGGGGCGCTCAGACCCAGCGGGCGAAGGAGAACTTCACGGTTTCGGGACAGCGCATTCCCGCACAGATCATCCAGGCCCTCGGTTTGATCAAACGATTCGCGGCGGAGGTGAACACCGATCTGGGGTTGGTTGGCGCCCAGGAATCCTCCGCCATCGTGCAGGCGGCCGACGAGGTCGCGAGCGGCACGCTCCGGGCCCACTTCCCATTGGACGTCTTCCAGACCGGGTCCGGAACCTCGACCAACATGAACGTTAACGAGGTCATCGCCAACCGGGCAAACGAGCTGCTTGGACAACCGCGGGGCACGCGGTCGCCGGTTCATCCAAACGATCAGGTGAACCGCGGGCAATCCTCGAATGATGTCTTTCCCTCGGCCCTGCACATCGCGGTGCGCCGGCAGGCGGAGCGGCTTCGGGTCGCGCTCCTGCAGCTCGAGACCAGCCTGAGCGCGAAGAGCAAGGTCTTCGAGGATGTGATCAAGCTGGCGCGTACCCACCTGCAGGATGCGGTCCCCATGACGTTGGGGCAGGAGTTTTCCGGCTTTGCTGTTCAAGTCGGGCGCGGGCGCGAGCGGCTCGAAGGCAGTTTCGCGCATCTCGAGGAGCTGGCTCTCGGCGGAACAGCCGTCGGAACCGGCTTGAACACGCATCCGGACTTCGCGGCGCAGGTCACCGAACGCATCGCGGCGGACACCGGACTTGCCTTCCGTCCAGCGAAGAATCGGTTCGAGGCCGTGGCGGCCCGTGACGCGCTGGTCGCCTACCTTGGCGTGTTGAACACGCTCGCGGTCGGTCTGATGCGGATCGCGAACGACTTGCGCCTTCTCTCCAGCGGGCCCCGCAGCGGACTGGGCGAGATCAGGCTGCCGGCCGTGCAGCCGGGGTCGTCGATCATGCCGGGCAAGATCAATCCGGTCATCCCCGAGATGGTGATCCAGGTTTGCGCGCATGTCATGGGGAGCCAGGTGGCCGTGACCGTTGGGGGGCAACATGGTCCTCTCCAGCTCAATATGATGATGCCGCTGATCGGCTACCATGCGGTTCAATCGACCAAACTGCTGGAGCGAGCCGCTCGAATTCTCGATGAACGTTGCATTCGCGGAGTGGAAGCCAACCGAGAGAGGTGTTTGGACTTAGTCCATTGGAGCCTCGCGCTGGTCACTCCGCTGGCACTGGAGCTCGGATACGATCGCGCTGCGGAAATCGCACATCGGGCGCACAGCGAGGGCTGTACGATCCGGGAGGCGGCGCTGAAGGAAGGTGTCGTCGACGAAGATTGGCTCGATAAGGTCCTCGATCCCAAGAAAATGCTCGGCACAGATCACAACTCATCTGTGTAGATGACCGACCGGAGGTGAACCGTGGACGAAGCGCAAGTTACCCTATCGACTCCCGAGAATGAGACGATTCTCGACTACGCGGCCGGGAGCCCGGAAAAAGGCGAACTCAAGTCGGCCCTCGAGCGCATGAGCGGCGAGACAATCGAGATTCCGCTCATCATCGGGGGGAAGGAAATCTACACGGGCAATACGACCACCTGCGTCATGCCCCACCGGCACGGTCATGTGTTGGCCAAATATCACCAGGCCGGGCCGGCCGAGATCGCCCAGGCCATCGCGGCTTCCAACGAGGCCTGGAAGACGTGGCCCAGCCTGCCGTGGCCCGAACGCGTGTCGGTCTTCCTTCGCGCCGCGGAGCTGATGGCCGGACCCTACCGGGCGACCATCAATGCCGCCACCATGCTCGGACAGGGCAAGACGGCGTTTCAGGCGGAAATCGACGCGGCCTGTGAATCGATCGACTTCTTTCGCTTCAACGCGCACTTCATCGACCGCATCTACTCGGAGCAGCCCGAGTCCACGCTCGGCGTGTGGGATCGGCTGGAGTGGCGCCCGCTGGAGGGGTTCATTCTGGCGATCTCGCCGTTCAACTTCACCTCGATTGCCGTCAACCTGTCGTCGGCACCGGCCATGATGGGAAACACGGTGGTGTGGAAGCCGGCATCCTCGGCCGTGTATTCCGGATACTATCTGATGAAGATCCTCATGGAGGCCGGCTTGCCCGACGGAGTGATCAACTTCGTTCCGGCGCCGGGTGCCGCCGTCGGTGAACACGCCGTCACCCATCGGGACCTGGCGGGGATTCACTTCACGGGCTCGACCCCGACCTTCCAGCATCTCTGGAAGGAGGTGGGGAACAACATCGCCTCCTATCGTTCCTATCCCCGCCTGGTGGGCGAGACCGGTGGAAAGGACTTCGTCGTCGTTCACCCGTCCGCCGATGTCCCGGCCGCCGTCGTGGGGTTGGTTCGAGGCGCATTCGAGTATCAGGGACAGAAGTGCTCCGCTGCCAGTCGCGCCTACATTCCGGAGTCGCTGTGGCCCGACATGCAGAAACGTCTCGTCGATATGGTCGAAGATCTGAGCATGGGCGATCCGCAGGACTTCCGAAACTTCATGGGCGCGGTGATCGATGAGCGCTCCTTTGACAAGATCGCGGACTACATCGAGTGCGCGCGCGGATCGAGCGAGGCCCAGATCAGCGCCGGGGGAACGTATGACAAATCGCAGGGCTACTTCATTCGCCCGACCCTCGTCGTCACGACGAATCCCCATTTCAAGCTGATGGAGGAAGAGATCTTCGGCCCGGTTTTGACCATCTACATCTATCCGGATGACGCGTTCGACGAGATCCTGACGGTGGTCGACCAAACCTCTCCCTACGCGCTGACCGGGGGAGTGTTTGCCCGCGATCGGCATGCGATTCACAAGGCCCACCGGCGTCTGCGGTACGCGGCCGGCAACTTCTACGTCAATGACAAACCCACCGGGGCGGTGGTCGGTCTTCAGCCGTTCGGCGGTAGCCGGGCGAGCGGGACCAATGATAAGGCCGGATCGCTGCTCAATCTCCTGCGCTGGACCAATCCCCGCACGATCAAGGAGACATTCCTCCCGCCGGTGGACTACCGTTACCCCCATATGGTAGAGGAGTAGTAGAGAGAAACGACTGAAAACGCCGAATTCGCGGACCGGCTCGATCAGAGGAGATGGAATGCTCATCCGTGCATGTGTCTTTGACCTCTTCGGGACGTTGGTGCCCATCGTGCGGCGGGAGGAGTACTATGCGGGACTCCTCTCCCTGGCAAAACGGATGGGGGTGAGCGAGGCCGCTTTTCTGGCCGAATGGGAGCGGACCTATCTGGCCCGCAACATCGGCGAGTATGAGGACCTTCAAGAAAACGTCGTCGATATCGCCGACCGACTGGGTGTCAAACTGGATGCCGAAACGCTGACCGGCGGCCTCGATGAGTTTCGCGGCATGGTCGGCCAGGCGTTGGCGCCCAAACCCGAGGCGGATGAAGTCCTCTCGACCCTCAAGCGCCTCGGATACAAGCTCGGCCTGATCTCGAACTGCCACAATGAGGTTCCCCTGCCATTTCGTGAAGGGCGGCTGGGCGGCTACTTCGACACGATGACCTTCTCCTCTGAGATCGGGATGATGAAGCCCGCCCCCAAGATCTACTTAGAGACGACGAAGCGCCTGGGCGTGGAACCGACCGAGTGCCTCTACATCGGAGATGGGCATGGGAAGGAGCTGGCCGGCGCAACCAATGAAGGGATGCTGACGGTCAAGGTCGAGTATCAGGTCGACGACGGTTTCGTCTGGTCCCGGGATGAAACGGCCGACTACACTGTCCATGACCTTCGCGAACTGTTTCCGATCTTGGAGGAATTGAAGGAGCAACCAGATGGATCACCTTCTCGTTGAT
Source organism: uncultured bacterium (assembly GCA_964612295.1). GTDB lineage: Bacteria > Eisenbacteria > RBG-16-71-46 > CAIMUX01 > WJJG01 > CAYQJL01. The sequence goes on from CAZTDY010000027.1 coordinate 7,996, forward strand.
CTGCGCAGTGACACGATCACCCGGCCGACCCCCACCATGCGCGACGCGATGGCCGCTGCCGAGGTCGGCGATGATGTGTTCGGCGAGGATCCGACCGTCAATCGATTGGAAGAGGAGGTCGCCCGCCGGTTTGGCAAGGAGGCCGCGGTCTATGTCCCCAGCGGAACGATGGCGAATCAGCTGGCCGTACACAGTCTCACCCAGCCGGGCGACGAGGTCCTCGTGGAGCGGGACTGTCATATCTTCAACCACGAATCCGGCGCCGCGGCGGTCCTGAGCGGCGTTCTCCTTCGCCAACTCAGCGGGGAGCATGGCGTGATCACGGCCGATCAGGTTCTTGCCTCTCTGCGTCCCGAGGATGATCACCACGCACCGGTCACCCTGGTGACCGCCGAGAACACGCACAACCGATCGGGAGGTTCGATCTTTCCGCTCGATATCCTGCGCAACCTTCGCCTGGTGACCGAGGAACGCGGCATTGCCCTGCACATCGATGGCGCACGGATCTTCAATGCATCCGTGGCGACCGGGATACCGCTTGCGGATTACGGCTCCCTTTGTGACACGATCTCGTGCTGCTTCTCAAAGGCGCTCGGCGCTCCAGTGGGATCGGCGCTGGCGGGCTCGACCGCCACGATTCGCCGCGCTCGTCGCATGCGGAAGATGTTGGGAGGCGGCATGCGCCAGGCCGGAATCCTGGCGGCCGGCGCACTTCACGCGCTTGATCACCACGTCGACCGCCTGGCCCAGGATCATGCGCGCGCGCGTCGCCTGGCGTCGGGACTTCGCTCCCTTGCCGGATTCGGTGTCCGCAACGATCCTCCCGACACGAACATGGTCATCGTCACAGTCGAGGCCCCCCGGACGGCCGAGCAGGTCTGCCGGGACCTTGCCTCTCACGATGTCCATACCTTCGACGTGAGCGCAACCGAGATCCGCCTGGTCGTACACCTCGAGTTGGATGACCGGCACATCGATCGCACGCTGGAGGCCTTTGAGGCGGTCGCCTCGTCGTAGAGCGGGGGGCGTTCAGGTGACATTCTCGCGGGTTATGGCAGGAACCGAAACGATCCTCGCCGAAGGCGCGGTGATTGAACGCCTGCTGCGCGATCCGGAGATCAAGATCGACCCCCATATCCTGCACGCGGCGTTTATCTACGAAGACAACCTGCGGGATGTGTTGACCCAGATCTACCGCGAGTACATCGATGCCGCCCGCGATGCCGGGCTCCCGATCATCATTCAAGCCCCGACCTGGCGCGCAAGTGAAGACCGGGTGCGTGCGTCCGGCCACGCGGACCTGGACGCGATCAACCGCGACGGGGTCACCTTCATGGATACGGTTCGGGCGCGCTACGGCGACTTTGCAAAGCGAATCTACATCGGCGGTCTCCTCTCGTGCAGGGGAGACGCCTACAAACCGCAGGAGAGCCTGAGGCCGGAGGAGGCCACCGCCTACCATCGTCCGCAGGCTGCCGCGCTGGCCGGGAGCGGCGCCGACTTCCTGCTGGCCGCGACCCTACCCGCAGTGGCGGAGGCCCTGGGGATGGCGAGGGCGATGGCGGCCCACGCGTGTCCCTACCTACTTAGTTTTGTGCTGCGACCGACCGGCACGCTGCTCGACGGCACGCCGCTTTCCCAGGCGATTCGCACGATCGATTGCGAAACCGAGCGCCCCCCGGACTCCTATCTGATCAATTGCGCACACCCCTCCACGATGATCACAGCCTGGGACAATCTCGCGGCGGAAGAGCCGCCCGCCCGGCTGGATCGGGTCATCGGGCTCCAGGCGAATACCTCGGCGCAGCCCCCTGAAGAGCTTGACGGTCGCGACAGTGTGGCTGGCGCAGACCCAGCCCAGTTCGCCCAGGAGCTGCTGGCCGCCGGTCGCCGATGCCGATTGCGCATCCTGGGCGGGTGCTGCGGAACCGACCGGCGGCACATTCGGGCGCTGGCGCACTTGATTCGGCAGAATCGCTCATCTTGACCCCCTCGGCGGATTCATGATCTAGTCACCCTGAGCAGCCGTGAAAGGTACGAGGAAGGAGCACGGGTTTGTCTGCCGACCAATTGATTGGAACCTCAGGAGTCAGGCTCGACGCATGGGAGAAGGTGGCCGGGCAGTGCCGCTACGTTGCCGACCTGCAGGTCCCCGGCGCATGGTTCGGCGGCACGGTTCGTTCCCCGTTGGCCAGGGGGAAGATTCGTTCGATTGAGCGCGATCCCGCCTTCGATTGGTCCCGCGTCGTCTTCCTGACCGCGGCCGATCTGCCCGGGCCGAATGCCGTGGCGATGATCCGGGAGGACCACCCCGTCCTCGCCGACAAGGAGGTCCGCTTTGTCGCCGAACCCATCGCGCTCGTCGCTGCGCCCGATCCCGACCTGTTGGCAGCTGCCCTCGCGGCGGTTCGCGTGGAGATCGAAGAACTACCGCCCGTGCTGTCGATCGACGATGCGCTGGCCAAGAGCGCGGTCGTCTGGGGCGATGACAATCTGCTCGCCGAGTATCTCATCGAGGACGGGAATCTCGAGGACGGTTTCACTCAGGCCGACCTGGTCATCGAAGAGACCTACCGGACCGGATACCAGGAACACCTGTACTTGGAGCCCAACGGCATCGTCGCCCTGCCGCGGCCCGGCGGGGGTGTTGAGATCCTGGGTTCGCTGCAGTGTCCCTACTACGTTCACGCTGCTCTTGTGAAAGCTCTGGGGTTGAGCGAGGACGAGGTCGTCGTCAAACAGGTCGTCACCGGTGGCGCGTTTGGCGGCAAGGAGGATTTCCCCTCTGTGCTGGCGACCCATGCCGCGCTGTTGGCGCTCAAGACAGACTGTCCGGTTCGGATGATCTACGAACGAACCGAGGACATCCGCAGCACGACGAAGAGGCATCCTTCGCGCACGATCCACCGCACAGGGGTCCTTCGCGACGGGACGATTCTGGCCGCCGACATCGACTTCGTCCTGGATGGCGGTGCTTATACAACGCTGAGCCCGGTCGTGCTCTCCAGAGGGATCCTGCACGCCGGGGGTGTCTACCGGGTGCCGAACGTCCGGATGCGGGGACGGGCGGTGGCCACGAACACGCCGCCCAACGGGGCATTCCGTGGTTTCGGTGCACCGCAGAGCCTATTCGCCATCGAACGTCACATCGATCGGATTGCGGGCTCGTTGGGGCTCGATCCTCTGGCGGTCCGCCACAAGAACATGCTGCGCGACGGTGACAGCCTGCCGTTCGGTCAACAGCTGCCCTGCGACGTGGCCGCTGGGTTGGTCACGGATCGGGCGGTGCATCTGACCGGATACGAGGAGAAGCACCGGTCGAATGCGGCGGGTGGGTCCTTCCGCGGAATCGGGCTGGCGACCGGTCTGCACGGCGGCGGATTCACGGGCGCTGGAGAAGAGCGGATTCAGTCGAAAGCACGCGTCTGTTTCACAGCCCAGGGGAAACTGGAGATTCGCGTCAGCAACGTGGAGATGGGCCAAGGTGCAAGTACGGTTCTGCCCATGATCGCGGCCCAGGCGCTTGGACTCCCCCTTGACCACGTTTGTCATGTACAACCCGACACGTCCGTCGTTCCGGACTCCGGGCCCACCGTGGCCTCCCGAACGACCATGGTCGTGGGGCGGATCGTGATCGATGCCTGCCAGGCTCTCTCGAACGAGTTGGGAGAGCGGATCGCGGCCGAACGGGGCGTGCCGCCCGACGAGATACGACTCGATCCCGACGGCCTGTTCTGCGGAGATGAACGGCTGGGCGACTTTGCGGAGATGGCCGGTAGGTTTGCTCCACTTGTCGGGGACGCGGGCTACACATCACCTCCCGGCGGCGAGTGGGATGAGGAGACCTATCGGGGCACCGCCTACAAAGCCTACTCCTGGATCGCCAATGTGGTCGAGGTGGAGGTGGACCCGGTCACCTTTGAAATTCACCCCACCAAAGTGACCGCCGTGGTCGAGATCGGCAGGGCGATCCATCCGGTTCTCGCAATCGGGCAGGTGGAGGGCGGGACTCTCCAGGCCGTCGCCTGGGGGTATCTGGAAGAGGTCAAGACCGAACGGGGCCGCTATCTCAACGATCGTATGACGACCTATATCATTCCCACGAGCCTCGATGCGCCGGACTTGGAGGTCGAGATCGCCGAGCTGCCCTACGAACGCGGTCCGTACGGCGCGAAGGGGCTGGGCGAACTCCCCATGGATGTCGGAGCCGCGGCGCTGGCTGCGGCAGTGGATCAGGCGGCCGCCGTGTTCAACGCCGAGATACCGGTGACCCCCGAACGCCTGTCGGAACTCGTGCGCGCAAGAGCGGTAGAGGAGGGATCATGAGATTCGCCCTCTCCGTCAACGGGCAAGCTCACACCGTCTCGGCCCCACCGCTGAAGCGCCTCCTGGACATTCTGCGCGACGACCTCGGCCTGTTCGGCACAAAGGAAGGTTGCGGCGAAGGAGAGTGCGGAGCCTGCGCCGTTCTCCTCGATGGAAGGCTGGTCAACGCATGCCTGGTGCCCGCCTTGCAGCTTCCGGGCAGGGACGTTCGCACAATCGAGGGGCTGGGAAGCGCCGAAGAGCCCGATCCGGTGCAGAAAGCGTTCATGCAGGAGGGCGCCGCGCAGTGCGGCTTCTGCATTCCCGGGATGGTCATGGCCGGACGGGCGCTCTTGAACAAACGTCCCCGGCCTTCCCGCGATGAAGTCCGCCGGGCCCTGGCCGGCAATCTCTGCCGGTGCACCGGCTACGAACGGATCTTCCGGGCGATTGACACCGCGGCCGCCTGGGAAGAAGAGGACCGGGGTGGTCCGGCGCAAGAGGTTGTCCCCACCGTGCGCGGCGTTACGAAGCTGGCCGACGCTCTCGAGATGCTCGAAGCCCATGGGGAGAGCGTGACCATCGTGGCCGGGGCCACGGACCTCTTCGTTGATCTGAAGCTGGGCGCGGTCAAGCCGGAGCGACTCCTCGACGTTACCGGAATCGAGGAGCTGGGGCGGATTCGAGAAGAGGATGAGGCTCTGGTCATCGGCGCGGCGGTTACCTTCGCGCAGTGTCTGGATGATCCTCTCATGCAAGCGCGCTACCCGGCCGTGTGCACCATGGCGGCCGAAGTGGGAGCCGTTGCGATCCAGAACCGGGCCACGGTGGGCGGAAATATCATCTCCGCCTCTCCGGCGGCGGACGCGTCACCCGTGCTGATGGCCCTCGGCGCCACGTTGCGGCTGTATTCCGCGGCGGGCGAGCGCAGGATACCTTTGCCTGAGTTCTACACGGGATACCGGCAGATACAGCGGCGCCCCGATGAACTGCTCGCCGCAATCGAGCTACCCAAACCGGGAGCGCGCTCCCGGCAGGCGTTCTACAAGGTGGGAACCCGTCGGGCGCAGGCGATCTCGAAAGTTACGCTGGCAGGGGTGGCATCACTCGACAAAGAAAATCGTCTGGGCGAGGTATGCTTGGCTGCAGGTTCCATGGCGGCAACGCCCGTCCTGCTTCCGACCGTCGCCGACCGAGTGACCGGCCGCCAACTCCTGCCGGACACGCTTGCGAGTCTGATTGCGGAGGCCGGTGAAGTGACGCGCCAGGCGGTCAAACCAATCGACGATGTGCGATCAACCGCCCGATACCGAGCCGAGACGCTCGCCGGTCTGGTGGGCCGTTTCCTGACGGAGATCTGTGAACGGGAGCTTCCTCGTGACGCCTAGATTGGCGGCCCTGATTCTCGCCGCCGGGGCGGGTACCCGCTTCGGGATGCCGAAGGCCCTGGCGATAAGCGACGGGATACGCTGGCTGGACCTGGCGGTCGCGAAGTGTCGTCTTGCCGGTTACGATCCGATCTGCGTGGTGGTGGGATGCCGGGCCGCGGAGGTGGAAGCTGCGTGCACGACGACCGCCTCCGATCCCGGAGTCGTGTGGGCGCGCAACGAGACCTGGGAACAGGGGCGCACGGGCAGTATCATCTGCGGACTGAAGATGTTGAAAGAAACATCGGGCTCGATCGATGGGGTCCTGATCTTCCCGGTCGACTTCCCATTCGTCCGAGGTGAAACGCTGACCCACCTGGGCGGACGATTCAGGGAGTTGGAAGAAGGGCGGCACAGCATCCTTCTGCCGTCGCACGAGAACAAGAGAGGTCATCCCATCGTGGTGGGCCGAGACCTTTGGGATGAGATTCTGGCTCTTGGCCCGGATCAACCGCTTCGCGAGGTTATCCGGCGGGATCCTCTGCGGACGATCGAGGTTGAGGTTGCCGACGCGGGAATCCGCCAGGACATCAACTATCCAGAGGAGCTGGAGCGAAGATGATCGAAAAGGTATTGCGCAGTGCCCTGGGAGCGATCGAGCAGGGAGAGAGTTTCGCACTGGCCACGGTGATCGAGTCTCGTGGTTCCTCGCCCGGCAAGCCCGGTCACAAGATGATCATCTATGCCGACGGGCGCCAGGAGGGCACCGTGGGCGGCGGAGGTCTTGAACATCAGGTGCGAGACGAAGCCGTCAAGATGATCAGCAGGGGCGAGGGCGGCATGTTGCACTACACTTTCGACGCTCCCACCACCGGGGAAGGGATGGTCTGCGGAGGAGAGGCGACCGTGGCCGTCGAGATCGTTCAGCCGGCGGCGCGTATCCTGATCTGTGGTGGCGGTCACGTCGGCCAGGCCTTGGCTGCCCAGTTCAGCGCGCTGGCCTACGTCCATTCCGTGGTTGATGAGCGCGCCGAGATCGCCACCGAGGCCAACTTCCCAGGGGCCGGGCGCATCACCTGTGAAACACCTCCGGATTGGATTCGGCGAGAAGGAACCGCGGGGTACACGCACATCCTCGTCCTCACCCATGACCACTTACTCGACCAGAAGACACTGGCGGCCATCGCGGAGAGTACGTTCGAGGGTTACGTGGGCCTGATCGGCAGTCAGCGCAAGTGGCAGAAGATCAAGGCTGCCCTCGAGAAGTCGGGTCTGTCCGCGGATTGGCTGAACACCATTCACTGTCCGATCGGCCTGCCGATCGGTGGGAACACGCCGGCCGAGATCGCGGTGTCGATCGTGGCCGAGATCATTCAGGGGATCCACAAACGGTAAGGCGGATCTGTCATGGGCCGGAAGATCATCACTGAGATTCACGAGGAGGTCTTGGCGCGTACGGCTGAGCGTTGCCGCGAGCGCAAGATCCTCATCCCGACGTTTGCCGAGCAGAAGGACCCGCGCAGGGTCCCCGAAAAGGTTCTCGCCCGCCTGCGAAACGTGGGCCTCTGGGATGTCGATCCGATCAACCTGTTTCGGATCACCTGGAAAAACGAGCCGCAGGAGCGGGGCGGACTCTACAATCAGGGCAATTGGATCGAGTTTCCGTCGTCACTGACCGGGGTCGACGCTCGCATCGTGGGTCTGGTCGGCAAGTACTTTCCCACGGGGGCGCACAAGGTGGGCGCCGGCTTTGGGTGTTTGGTGCCGCGGCTGGTCTCGGGCAACTTCGATCCCACCCGCCAAAAAGCGGTTTGGCCTTCGACCGGAAACTTCTGTCGCGGGGGAGCGTTCGACTGCGCCCTGCTGGCCTGTCCGGCGATTGCCATCCTTCCGGAGGAGATGAGTCCGGAACGTTTCGAGTGGCTGCGCGAGGTCGGAACAGAGGAGATCTTTGCCACCCCCGGTTGTGAATCCAACGTCAAGGAGATCTACGACAAGTGCTGGGAGCTTCGCGCCGAGCGCGGGGATGATGTCGTCATCTTCAATCAGTTCGAGGAATTCGGAAACCCGATCTGGCACTATCATCTGACCGGTTCGGTTGTCGAAGAAATCTATGAGCAGCTTCGGGGAGATGATGACCGCCTGGCGGCCTACGTCAGTGCAACGGGATCAGCCGGAACGATCGCGGCCGGTGACTACCTGAAGACGCAGTATTCCGGACTCACCATCACCGCCTGCGAGGCCCTGCAATGTCCCACGCTGCTCAACTGCGGTTTCGGCGGGCACCGAATCGAGGGTATCGGCGACAAACACGTGCCCTGGGTGCACAACGTGCGCAACACGGATCTGGTCAGCGCCATTGACGATGAGCAGTGCCTACAGTTGATGCGGCTCTTCGGCGAGGAAGCCGGGCAGCAGCGATTGAAGGCCGAGGGTGTGCCGGAGGATACGATCGGCGCGCTGTCACTACTCGGCATCTCATCGATCTGCAATCTGGTCGCCGCGATCAAGACCGCGCGGTATTACGAACTCGGATCCCGCGATTGGGTGTTCACTCCGCTGACCGATTCGATGGAGCTGTATCAATCCCGGTTTGAAGAACAGCGGGCTGAGCACGGAGCTTATACGCCCGATACCGCTGCACGCCACTTGGGCCGGTATCTCGAGGCAATCACCACCGACCACCTTCGTGAATTGAGCTTTCAGGACCGCAAGACCCTTCACAACTTCAAGTACTTCACCTGGGTGGAGCAGCAGGGGCGGGACGTGGACGAACTCCGCGAACTTTGGGAGCCCGACTTCTGGACCGAGACCTTTGCGCAGGTCGAGGAGTGGGATCGGCTGATCTTGGAGTTCAACGAGCGCACCGGCCTCCTGTAGGCTGGGCAGCTGCACTCTTGTTGCAGTAAAAGCAGCAACTTAACAATTCAGACAGTTATTATCCCTTTTGATAGCAGCTCACGATCGGTTACAATAGTCCAGTATTGGACGGTTATGGGGTTGATTTGGGCTGAGGCCAAGGAGGTGTTCGATGACCCGACGTAGTCTGCTTGCCCCCTTCTTTGGAGTGGTTCTCTCGCTTCTCTTGATTCCGTTAGCACAGGCATCTGTTCCCCGAGTGATCATGGTGGACGAAGTCAGCGCCACGTGGTGAGGCTCTTGTCCCAACGCCCGGTGCGGGCTTGATATTCTCGTGGGTGAGTATGGTGAAGACATCGTTGTTCTGGACCACCACGTATCCGATGGGTTGGCCAACTCCTTCTCAGAGGGGCGTGCAACCTTCTACGGCGTGCAGTACATTCCCCACGTTTTCATCGACGGGAAGTACAACCATGTTGGCGCAAGCAGTTGTGCCGGTGCCGCCAACACCTATCGTTCATCGATCGAGACGCGTCTCGCGGAGACCGGAGGCGTCAGTCCCGTTGAGATCACAGGCCATCACATGTTCGATGGCAGCACGCTTCATGTCGAAGCGAACTTCGAACTCGTCGATCCCACGCCGCTCGGAACGGTGCGCGCCTATGTCGCCATCGCCGAGGACCATGTGGCGGCAGCCGGCGGGCCATACAATCACGTGACCCGGGGTGGTGCGTTGCAGACGATGTCGCTGGTCGACCTGGGTGACTCCGGCACATTGACCACGCAATTCACGGTGCCCGGCAACTGGGATCCAGAAGAAATGTCCTGCGTAGCCTGGATTCAGAGGACGACCGGCAACAAGGAAGTCTATCAGGCGGCTCATCTGCCGCTGGGCGATCCGGCGGACGTGACGCGCGAGCCGGTCTTCTCCCAGGACACCTCGATCCTGTCCGTAGGCCCGAATCCCATGCCCGCCTTTGTGGAAGGTCCGGCGGCGGCTTCGGTGCGTTTCGAGCTATCGAGCAGCGCGGCCGAGCAGCCGATTCAGCTGAACCTGGTCGATATCAACGGTCGTCTCATTCGCGAGATCTATCGCGGACAGGTTTCGGCCGGCACGAACATGCTGACCTGGGATGGTCGCGATGAAAACGGCCGTCCGCTCGAGAGCGGTGCCTACTGGGTTCTGATGAACACAGCAGACGGCACGTCGAACGCTCGTGTGGTGGTGATCAACTAATCTCAGAGCCCGAGATTGTGTTGCGCGTACGGGTCGCACCCTTAGGGTGCGGCCCGTTCTGCATACCGGCCAGTTGCCTCTCCGGCCAGTGCGCCCTCCTGCAGGATGCGGTTCCCGCGCAGGTAGACCGAACGAACCCGCCCATACACCGTCTGCCCCTCATATGGAGAGAAGTCAGTGGCCGTGTGAAGATCCGCGGCGCCCAGGATCCAGCGGGCCTCAGGGTCGAAGAGCACAAGGTCCGCATCGGCGCCCAAACGAATCGATCCCTTGCGGGGGAGGAGCCCCATGATCCGTGCGGGGTTGCGGGCGAGCGCTTTCATCATCTCGGGCAGGGCCCCCGAAGAACCGTCGCGATAGAGCGTGTGAACCAGTGGCAACCGGGTCTCGACGCCGGGAAGCCCCTTGGGGAGCTCAGGAAACGGTTTGCCGGGCAGACGCTTCTGGTCTCGACGGAAGCAGCAGTGATCGGTGGCGACCACATCGACGTCACCGTCCAAGAGCAGTCTGCGCAACGTCTCGTTGTCGGATTCAGTTCGCAGGGGTGGTGCAACGAGAAACTGCACGCCTTCGGCCCAGGCAAAGCACCCCTCATTCAACCAAAGGTACTGCGGACAGGTTTCGAGGTAGACCGGCGGGTGCCCTCCGCCCGCGCGCGCATCCAAGATGGCCCGCGCCCCTTCCGCGGTTGAGACATGTACAAAATAGATGGGTGCGCCCTCATCCCGCGCAAGACCGATGACCCATTTGATGGCCTCGACCTCCGCGCGGGGGGGGCGTGACCCGGGGTAGTCGGTTGGGTTCGTCTCTCCGGCTTCCAGCTTTCCGGCGGTGGCATCCGATACGATCGTCTCCGATTCAGCGTGCACCAGAACCTGCAGGCCGAGTCTCCGGGATTCCCGCAGGAGGCATCTCAACGCCTGCTCGCCGATGTTGTAGCCGATCTCCGAGTAGCAGGTGAATACTTTCATGCTGCGGCAACCCCGGGCGGCCAAACCGGCGAGTTCTTCCGGAAGGCGCGCCTCGAAGTCATCTGGGAACCAGGTGGTGTTGGCATGAAAGGCGAAGTCCGTGTGGGAGCAGCCCTCGAACTCACCGCGCCGCTGCGCCAGGCTGTCGGGAAGTGACTGCCCCTCACGTTGCAGCGTGAAGTCGATCACCGTGGTCACACCTCCGTGAACGGCGGCTGCGGTTCCTGTGGCGGGCGTATCACTCGTGGTCGTGCCCGCCATCGGAAGCCCCAAGTGCACGTGCGGGTCGATCAGACCGGGGAGGACGAGCAGGCCATCGGCGCGTACTCTCTCCCTGTGGGTGGGCATCCCCGAAGCGGACAAGAACGCGATCCGGCCCTGGCGAATCCCAATGAACCATTCCTCTACGGAATCATCCAGAACCACCCGCCCTCCAGTGATCAGGAGGTCAAGAGCTTCGGACTTCCCCGATGTCTGTTCGTCATGCGAACTCATGGCCTACATCAATGCCGCCATCAGAGCTTTGCAGGTGTGGAGCCGATTCTCGGCTTCATCGTAGACGACCGAGTGTGGTCCGTCGATGACCTCGTCGGTCACCTCCGTGCCGCGGTCGGCCGGAAGACAGTGCATGTAGAGCGCGTGCGGCTTGGCCCGCTCCATACGCTTCTGATCGCAGATCCAGTCGCGGTAGGTTTCGCCCAGCGCGAGCGATTCCTCAGGCTTATGGAAGAGGTCGATGCACCCCCAGCTCTTGGGGTAAACGACGTCGGCCCCCTCGAAGGCCTCATCCATCGAGTGGGTCACGGAGAATCCTCCTCCGCACTCCTCGGCATTGCGCCGGGCCAGTTCGATCTGATCCTCCATCAAACGGAACTCGGGAGGGTGGGCGAGGACGACGTCCAAACCAAAACGGGTCATCAGCGTGATCAACCCCTGCGGAACCGACAGGGGTTTCGCATAGGTCTGGGTATAGGCCCACGAGACGGCGATCTTGCGTCCGCGCAGGTCGCGGCCGAATTTCTCCTGCATGGTCATCAGGTCGGCCAAGGTCTGGCAGGGATGATCGACGTCACACTGCATATTGATGACCGGGGCATCCGCCCACTGCGCCACCTCTCGAAGGTAGGTGTTCCCTTCGCCGGGGATCTTGTCGTGGCGAATGGCAATGCCGTGTCCGTAGCGGCTGAGGATGATTCCCGTGTCCTTGGCCGATTCCCCGTGCGCCACCTGTGAGGTTTCCGAGCTGATGAAGTGGGCGTGGGAGCCGAGTTGGGTCGCGCCGGCCTCGAAGGAATTGCGCGTGCGGGTCGAGTTGTCGAAGAAGAGCAGGAAGATGGTCTTGTTGGGATGAACCGGGGTCGGCTCTCCCGCCCGGAAGCGCCGCTTCAGCTCACCAGACAATCCAAGCAGCTCCTCGATCTCGGGAACGGTCCAGTCCTGGGTTGCGATCCAGTCGCGACCGCGGTACTTGCCACCCAGAGACAGATCTTCAATCGGGTCGTAGACCGAAGTGGTCGGCAGTGTCATCTGTTCCTTGCTCCTTCATGTTACGCGCGGATTCCCTACGAAGAAGGTTTTTTCCACAACTCTTCGGATGCCCCGGCGAGTGCTCCCACCAAGGTGATGTAGAACGTCATGGCCTGACCGAGGTGGTCACAGGGACACTGGTCGGTCGGGGCGTGGGCATGGATTTCATGCGCGGGACCGAATCCAATGGTGGGGACCCCGTGAAGTCCGCGGGTCGCGACGCCGTTCGTGGAGAAGACCCACTTACCGGCCGCGTCCGTCGCTGCGGGGTTGGTCTCGCCCAACGCCACGCGTCGCGCGTCCAGAGCCAGGGTCACAAAGGGATCATCCTCCGGTAGGGCCCAGGAGGGGAAGTACTGCCGCATCGGGTAGACCAGGCCGGTGTGGCTCGGCTCGCGGAAGATCGGCACCTCGATCTCGCCCGGTCCAAGATCTGCCTGTGCGCCTTGCCCGGCCGCTTGGCTCTGGAGAACCGTCTCGATTTCGGCGATCGCGCTCTGGTCAGTTTCTCCCGCGGTCAGCCGGCGGTCTAAGTGAATCGTGCACTGATCCGCCACGGCGCAAAGGGAGGGCGCCACCGAACGAATCTGTGAGGTCGTGATGCTGCCCGGCCCAAGAAAGTCGTCCGAAGGCAGACTACCCTGCAGACGTTCAATCGCCGAAACCACCGGGGCCATCCGGTGGATGGCATTGACGCCTCGCTCTGGCGCGGATCCATGGCAGGAGACTCCCCGCAACGTCACCTCGAGTTCCATTCGCCCTCGATGGCCGCGGTACACTTGAAGGTTGGTCGGCTCGGTGAGAACGACGAGTTCGGGGGAGAGCAACCTCTCCTCGAGTATGTAGTGCCAACAAAGCCCGTCGCAATCCTCTTCGAGCACCGATCCGACGACCCAGATGGTCACGTTTGCTTCAAAGGCGAGCCTCTTGAGCGCAGCCCCCGCATAGACGAGCGCGGCCATCCCTGCCTTCTGATCCGAGGCTCCCCGACCGTAGATCACCCCATCGATGATCTCACCGCCGAAAGGATCGACCTTCCACAGCTTCGGGTCGCCGACGTCAACGGTGTCGACGTGCGCATCGAATGCGATCACGTGATCACCATCACCCAGGCGTCCCGCCACATTGCCGAAGGGATCGATGCGGACCTCGTCAAAACCAACCGATTGCATCTCATCGCGGATCAGCCCGACCACCTTCTCCTCACGTCCCGAGAGAGAGGGCGTCTGAACAAGTCGCTGGAGGAATTCGATCGAATCGCCTTCGAAATGAGCTGCGGCGGACTTGATCTGCTCAGGGGTGATCGTCATTGCTGCTCCTCAGGGCGTATCGTTCAGGACCGCGTTTACCGACTGGAGGTCGGGCGCGATCCGCTTCGGTTGATTCCATCTCGTGGCGGCGCTCACCGCGGCCATGTCCTTCAGCCCATGCCCGGTGTGGAGCAGGACGACCTCGGACTCGCGTTTGAAAAGGCCGCTGGCCATGCCGACGCGCAGTCCGGCAAACGGTGTAGCGGCCGCCGGCTCGACCAGCATCCCCGCGCGCGATGCCAGGAGCGAGACCGCATCGAGAATGGCCTCATCCCTGACCTTGATGAAGAACCCGCCGGTCTCACGGATCGCCCGCAGGGCCTTGACTTGATCACGGGGCTGATCGACGGCGATCGAATCCGCCACCGTCTCGGCCGCTACGGGGCTGCAAGAATCCGACTCCTCCTGCCACGCGGTGGCCAGGGCCGCGGATCCGTAAGCCTGTACACCGACCAGCCGCGGCATACGGGAGATCAGCTCCAGGTCCAGAAGATCTCGGAAGCCCTTCTGCACCCCGCCGAGAATGCAGCCGTCACCGACCGGCACGAGCACGAACTCGGGAGCTCGGAACCCGAGCTGCTCCCAGATCTCGAGCGCAAGCGTCTTCTTACCCTCAGCCAGGAACGGGTTGGTTGCGGTGTTGCGGCTGTAACACCCGGTGGCTTCACAGAATTGGGCACACAGGTCGAAGGCCTGATCGTAGGTGCCCTCGACCATGAAGAGATGGGCGCCGTGAGCCTGGATCTGCTGCAGTTTCGCGACCGGCGCGTCAGCGGGGACGAAGATGTAGCAGGTCATCCCCGCGCGGGCGGCGAACATCGCAAGGGATGAGGCCGCGTTTCCGGTCGATGCGGCGGCCACCTTGGTCAAGCCCAGCTCGCGTGCCCGGGCAACGGCCACGGCCGTCGCACGATCCTTGCTGGAACCGCTGGCCATCCGGGTGTCGTCCTTGGCGTAGACGCGCTGCGGCAAGGCGAAGCCGACGTCGATGTCGAGATGGCAAAGAGGTGTCATGCCGGTTGCGGTCGGCATGATGGCATCCGGCTGCCCGATCGGTAGGAGCTCATGATAGCGCCACAGCGTGGGTTCTTGACGGGCCTGGAGAAGATCGGTTGTGAGCTGTTCCTTGAGAGGGGAGAGGTCGTAGGCGACATCCAGGGTTCCGCGCAGCGGGCCGCAGTCGGGACAGGTGTGGATGTTGTCGGCGAGAGCGTAGCGGCGGTCGCAGCTCACACAGACGAGGTCCTTCACAAATGAGAAACTCATGATCTCCAATCCTAGATCTTCGGTCCTGCGCTAGAAGCGCTGCCACAGACTTTCGGCGGCGGTGCGGCACTCCTGGCGGACTTGCGGCTCGTCCACCGCAGTTGGTAAGCTGGACGATAGACGCAGCTCGCCGTCGATCACGACCTCCTGTGCGCGCGCATTCACCAAGCCGAAGAGAACATGTCCCCAGACATTGTCGCTCACCAGGGGCGTGGCCGGCACGTAGTCCCACACGACCAGGTCGGCGGGGGCGCCGGGTTTGATCTCTCCCAGGGATAGCCCGAACATCTCGCTTGCCAGATGCTGATTGGCTTCCAGCAGGGTCGGCACGACGGAGTATCCCTCCCGCGGATCGGACGCGAGATGGTTCTGAAGCAGGTGGGCGCAGAGCGACTCACGCCACAGGTTCGCCGTGAAGCCATCCGTGCCCAGCGCGAGGCGCACGCCCGCCTCCTGGAGCCGCTGCAGGTGGACGGCGCCGACCGCGTTGTTCATGTTCGATTGCGGGCAGTGAGCGAGCGTGGACCGGGAGTTGGCAAGAATCCCCAGTTCCACGTCATCGAGATGAACGCCATGCACGCAGAGCGTCTTCTCTCCCAGGATACCCTCGCGAGCTAACCGCTCCATCACCCGTAACCCGTGTTGCCGTTCTGCGTCGTCCTGATCGGTGGCTGCTTCCGCAACGTGGATGTGGAATCCGGCGTTGTGCTTCTCGGCGATTGTCCGCCCCGCGGCCAATGTCTCATCCGACAGGGTCATAGATGCGTGCAATCCCACCAATGCGCACAGGCGGTTGCCCTGGGTTGTTTCCG
The DNA here is from genome assembly GCA_964612295.1 of uncultured bacterium. Taxonomy (GTDB): domain Bacteria; phylum Eisenbacteria; class RBG-16-71-46; order CAIMUX01; family WJJG01; genus CAYQJL01. The sequence continues at coordinate 23,650 of CAZTDY010000027.1, forward strand.
CGCGCTCCAGGATCGAGACGTTCTCGGCCAGACCGGCCTTTGCGATGTCCGCCCCCTCGCGGTCGCTGATCTCGAAGCACAGGCAGGCGCGCAGTCCGATCGTCTCCAGTTCGTCGGCGATTGCATCCAGAGAGCCGGCCACGTGCGCCTGCGAAGCGTGATGGTCGAAAATCGTCGTGACGCCGGCGCGGAGGCAATCGATCGCATGCAGCCGTGCCGAGAGCGCGATATCGGGCAGGGTGAGCGCGCGATCGAGACGCCACCAGAGCCGCTCCAGAATCTGGGTGAAATTGGCGGGGGCCTCATCTTTCAAGGCAATGCCGCACGCGAGGGCCGAGTAGATGTGGGTGTGCGCATTGACCAACCCGGGGGTGACCAGGCGACCGCGCGCGTCGATGATGTGATGAGCGGGCTGGGCGACGGAATCCCCTTGCACCCTCTCCTGCGTGGGTCCCGCGGACTGGACCGTCGTGCTCCCGATGTAAATCTCCGCGTCGGGCGTGACCTGCGTCCCGTCGAAGAGCAATGCATTCTGGATAAGGATCGTGCTCAATACCCACCTCCGCTCACCCGCGGGGAACGCGCCCGCGTCTTGTCCCGGCGGGGTTTCTTCGCCTCGGTGGCCACCAGCTCCAGACAATCCCGCACAGGACGAACCGTCAGGCAGAGTCCGCATCCCACGCATCGGTCCTCATCGACCCGGGGCAGCCTGGTTTCACTCGCCCAGTCGATAGCCTCATGACCTCCGTCCCGGCAGGCCACGTAACAGAGACCGCAGCCGATGCAGGCCTCGGGATTCACCTGGCTGCGCACCGTGTATCGCGGCAGGTCGTCATGACCCACGATGTGCTTGAGCGAGCGTCCTCTCAGTGCGCCCGGTGAGGAGAGCTTCTTGCGGGACAGGTAGAGCGACAGGCCGCTCTTGAGATCATCGATGATTCGGAAGCCGAAGTGCATCGGTGCGGTGCAGTACTGCACCACACCCGCGCCCACCAACATGAATTCGACGGCATCCTGCCAGGTTGATGCGCCGCCGGTACCAAGGACCGGAAGGTCTACATGTTTGCAGATCTCCGCGATCGTGCGCAGCGTGATCGGCTTGATGGCGGGTCCGGTGAGGCCCGAGTAGGTGGACGTGCGCCCCAGAGATGGGTAGGGCACGTATGATTCGATATCGATGCCCATCAAGGCCGGGATGGAGTTCGACGCGGTGATTGCATCGACCCCGGCGCGCACGAGCGCGTCGGCAACGGCCACGATGTCGGTCACCTGCGGTGTGATCTTGATTGCGACCGGAGTATCAGGCGCGCCCTCCTTGACCCAGCCCGCGACCCGTTCGGTCGTCTCCACCGATTGGGCCACCATCTTCCCGGCATCTTCTCCCATGCTGCCCTGGGGACAGGAGAATGAGCATTCAATCAGGTCGGCTCCCACGTCGGCCAGACGCCGAGCCAGGGTCCGCCAGTCGTCCTCACGAGAGCCCATCATCGACGCGATGACGATCTTCTTGGGGAAACGGCGTTTCAGATGGCGAACGCGCTTCACGATTTCGTCGACGTGATAGCAGCTGATGAGGTCGATGTTGCCCATTCCAACCAAACGCTGCGCTCCGTGATCCAGCGAGGTCATCATGGGATACGCTAGATCGACGCGCGTGCCTTCGGCGGAGGTGGTCTTCAAGACGGCCCCCGCCCAGCCCATGTCAAAGGCGCGTTCGACCAGGCTGAGTTCGTCGGTGCAAGGTGAGGCGGCCAGGATGAACGGGTTCTCGAAGTGGAGACCACAGAACTCGGTTTCCAGATTCCCGTAGTCGTAATAGGCCTCCTGTTCGAAGGTGGCCTCAGGATCGATCGGGAGCGCTTCGAAATCAGTGCCGCTCGCGGGGTTTCGGTGTGGAGTCTTGCTCATGCTTTCCTCCCGAGACGCGTGGCGATGGCCTCGGCGGCGGATTTCCCGTCGCGCACTGCGGCGACAATAGACTGATCCGATCCGGTTGCGTCTCCGCCGGCGTAAATGTTTCCGCGCACGAGACCGGTCCGCGGGTGGCTTCGCACCCAGCCGGTGCGCGTGCAGGGCAGTGTCTGAACAAGCGCGTCCAGTCCCATGCCGGTGGCGAGGAGCACCTGATCGCAGGGGAGTTCGAACTCCGTGCCCGGAAGGGGAACGGGTATACGCCGGCCGGTCGCATCCAGGCCGCTCAATTTGACTTGCTGCAATCGTAACCCGCTCACGCGGCCTTTGCGGCCAATGATCTCGAGGGGAGCGGCCAGCAGGTGCAGATGAACCCCGGCTTCCTCCGCCTCCCGGATCTCTCGATCCCAGGCCGGCATCTCGAGGCGTGAGCGCCGGTAGGCCACGTGAACCTGGGGTTGTTCTGCACACGAGCGCTGCAGACGCTCCAGGCCGCATCGTACCGCAGCCAGAGCGGCATCGACGGCCACGTTGCCCCCGCCGATCACGACCACGTGCCCGCCCACTCGATTTCGGTAGCGGCGGCGACGACAGGTCTCGAGGAACTCGACGGCGGTCGAGACCCCCCGTAGATCACCTCCTTTGAGCGGAAGGTGGTGGGCGGATGCGCCGGGGGAGACAAAGACGGCGTCAAAGGTCCGCGAGAGTTTCTCGAAGGAACTCATCTGTTTGCTGGTCTTCAGTTCGATGGTGGCTGCCTTGCGGCGACCCCGTCCGGCGTCAGCGGCGGGCGCTAGAATCCAGTTCGCATCTCGGGAGAACGTGTCGGATCCGAAACGATAGAGCGGGATCGAGTGCGTGAGAACTCCGCCGGCCTGTTTGCGGGCCTCATAGATCACGACCGCGATGCCGCGCCGCCGCAACTCGAAAGCACAGGCCATGCCGGCCGGTCCCCCACCGACGACCGCCACCCGCTTCTCCTGGCGGGCCTTCGGCGATGCCGGACGTGGCTTGGCGCGCTCTTCCTGCAGCGTGACAAACCGGTGGAGCTGGCGAATGCGCAGAGCATCGTCGATCTTCCCGCGCGTACAGGCCCCCGCGCAGTATTGCTCTTCGGGACAGGCGACCCCGCAGCTATTCGCCAGAGGGTTGGCGCTTCTCACGACCTCTGCGGCTCCGCGAAGGTTGCGGCTCCGGATCATCCGGATGAAACGGGGAATGGCGATACTTGCCGGACACTGCCGCTGACAGGGTGGATCAAAACACTGCAGGCAGCGATCCGCCTCCGCAAGCGCCTGGGAGAGATCATACGGTTCTTCGGGACTGAACGCCCGGTATTGAGCATTGGTCCATCCCTTGGGAACCGGTCGTTCGCTCATGGACGTTGAAGACGAATCAGTCCTCGGGCCGGGCATCACCCTTTTCCTCCAGGTCCTTGGCCGCCTGTTCCACAGCGGCGACGATGGGAATGTACCCTGTACAACGGCATAGATTGCCGCTGAGGGCCACCTTGATTTCGTGGCGAGTCGGCCGGGGCCGGCGATCGAGAAGCGCCTTGGCGGACATCAGCATGCCGGGCGTGCAGAATCCACAGGCCACCGCATCCTGATCCAGGAACGCCTTCTGGAGCGGATGAAGGCCCTCGCCGTTCGGATTCACCTTCTCCGCCAATCCCTCAACGGTCTCCACCACTCGCCCGTGCACCTGGGAGGCGAGAACGAGACAGCTATTGATGGCCTCTCCGTCGAGGATCACCGTGCAGGCGCCACACTCTCCGATTTCACAGCCGCACTTCGTGCCGGTCAGAAGGAGCTTCTCGCGCAAGAGCTGAAGAAGAGTCCAGTTCGCGGGCACACTCGCCTCGACCTCGCGACCGTTGAGGACGAAGGCGATCTCCGGCGCTTTCGATGACGGGGCGTCCCTGCCGCCTCTCCTTCCCGGTTTCGGGGCCGCGGCGCGCTTCGGCGATACCCCGCCGGTTTCCGGGACGCCTTGGGCTTGGGCCACCGCGCGACGGAGAGCCCGGCGCAGGAGAGCGGACACGACTGGTTCTTTGTAGGGCGTCGACCAGCGGCGGCCCGAGATCTCGATCATCTCCTCGGCGAGCAGTGTCCCGGCTTCTTCCGCGAGAGAATCGCTCCAGGTACGGCCTGCCAGCGCTTCCTCGACTCCGCCGAACCGTTGAGGGACCGGGGCCACTGAGCCTGCGGCAACGCGGGGGTCGGTCACCCGGCCCCCTTCGCCAAGCGTCAGGAGCACTGCGACACTCATCCGGGATACCGACAGCGCATTCCGACGCCCGAGTTTGACAAAGGCCGAGCCGGTTCCCGGCGCCGGTCGAGAGAACCGAATGTGAGTGAGCAGCTCATCCGGTGTGATCACGGTTTGATAGGGGGCGGTGATGAATTCACCGAGCCGGATCTCCCTCTGTCCACGCGGCGATTGCAGCACGACCGTTGCGCCGAGTGCGATCAGCGGAGGCACACTGTCGGCGCAGGCCGATGCATTGCACAGGTTGCCGCCCAGGGTTCCTCGGTTGCGGATCTGAAGTGAGCCGATCTGCGAGCAAGCCTGGGCGAGCATGGGGACCAGCGAACGAAGGACCGCGTCCTGTTCGACGCGCGCATGGGTCACACAGGCCCCGAGGGTGATTTGATCGTCGGCGACGGTGATCGAAGAGAGTTCGTCTACGCCGAGAAGGTCCACGACGTGAAGCAGCTCTGCTTCGCCTCCGGCTTTGCGCAGGGAGATGAGAAGATCCGTGCCGCCCGCGAGCGGTGTGGCCTGTCCGCCATACTTCGATAAGAGCGAGAGGGCGTCATCGAGCGTCTGCGCGTAGTGATGTTCTACAGGCCGCATGACTTCCCTCCCCGTTCGGCGTCCCGCGCCAGTTCTGCCGCGCGCTTGGCGGGCCGGCGCAGCGGGGCCCCCAACAGCACGGTTTCCAGGTCGGCGGGGAGAGTGAGGGTTCGCCGGCCGGTGGCATGGGCGATCGCGTTGACAATGGCCGGGGCGGCAAGCTCGGTAGCAGGTTCACCGATACTCTTGGCGCCGAAGGGTCCGGCCGAATCGGGATTCTCGACGATGTCGACGTCGATCTCCGGCGTGTCCATCAAGGTGGGGAGAAGGTACTCGTCGAGATTGCGCACGACCGGAACGCCCTGTTCCTGCAGGTAGTCTTCGAGGAGACCGTACCCCATGCCCATGACGACACCGCCGTAGACCTGGCTCCGGACCATCGCCGGGGAGATCGCCCGTCCAACGTCATGGACCGCCACGACACGTTTCACCTCAACCCTGCCCGTATCCGTGTCGACCTCGACCTCGGCGACGTTGGCGCCGTAGACGAAGGTAAAGTAAGCCTCGCCGCAGCCGCGCTTTTCATCCCAGGAGGTGTGCGGCGCGCGATGCCATCCAAACGCAAAGAGCGGACGTCCCGCAGCGAAGGCCCGGGCAACAACCTCGTCAAAGGGGAGGCTCTGCGAGCCCGCACCGGATACAACGCGTCCCCGCGACATTCTCAGATCGGCAGCCGGCGTCCCCAGGGGCTCCGCTGCGACAGCCAGCAATTCGTCCCTGACCTTCTCTGCCGCCTTCTTGGTGGCCTGCCCGCCCATGATTGTCGAGCGGCTCGCCACCGTCGGGCCGGAATCCGGCACGCGGCCGGTGTGGACCGGGAAGAACTTCACGCGCGAGACGTCGATGCCCAACACCTCCGCAGCGATCAGCGCCATCGTGCTGGAGACCCCCTGGCCCATGTCGGTCAAGCCGATCGACACCAGCACCGAGCCGTCGGTCTGAACCGAGACGAGCGCTCCGGCGGCATCGACCCCCTCAGCTCCGAGACTGACCCCGCGATAGGAGCAGGCCAATCCGAGACCCCGTCGTCGTCCGTTAGTACGCGTTTCGTTGTCGCGAGTGATTTCCTCCCGCAACGCCGTCCATTGCGCCCGATCCGTCGCCCGGGTGAGGACTTGATCCAGGGACACTCCCGGGGGAAGGGGTTGGCCGGTTGAGGTGATCGATCCATCTCTGAAGATGATCTTCTTTCGCAAGGCGAGGGGATCAATCTTCAACTGCTCAGCCAACTCGTCGATCAGTGACTCGATAGCGAAGTTGACCTGGGGTGACCCGAATCCGCGCATCGCCCCCGTATAGACATTGTTTGTATAAGTCGCCAGCACTTCTACGGATACATGGGCACACTCATAGGGGCCGGTAGCTTGTACAGTCGATCGCCAAGTGACGAAAGGTGACATCGAGGCATACGCTCCCGCATCTGCGACAATCCGCGCCTCGATCGCGGTCAACTGCCCATCCTTCTTGGCGCCCAGGCAATAGTGCAATACGTACGGATGCCGCTTGTACGACTGACACATGGACTCTTCTCGTGTGTAGACCATCTTGACCGGCCGTCCGGTGGCCTGTGCAAGGAGGGATGCGCGGCAGGCCATCTGGGTCATGACCTCGTCCTTACCGCCGAAGGAGCCGCCCAGAGCCGCGTGCTTGACCGTGATGCGTGCCAGGTCGAGCTTCAGCACCTCGCTCATTGCCCGGCGGGTCGAGAAGATATTCTGGATCGAGCCGGTCACCCGAACGCCGCCGTCCTCGGTGCATTCGGCCAACACGGCCTCGGGCTCGAGGTAGGCGTGTTCGATCGTCGAGGTCCGAAATGTGCGTTCCAGGATGACGTCGGCATCGGCCATCCCTGCCTGGAGGTCGCCTTTGGTGACGTGATGGCGGGCACAGACGTTCTGAAGCTCCGAGGTCGCCGCGTTGGGGTGAAGCTCGGGTGCCGGCGGCTTCAGGGCGTCCTGTGGGTCGAATACGCCTGGCAGGTCTTCGTACTCGACTTCGATGGCTTGTGCCGCGGCGGCGGCCTGGCAGGGCTCGTCGGCGGCGACAATTGCCAGCGCATCGCCATAGAAGCGCACCCGGTCGGAGACGAGCACCGGCAAGTTCTTGACCACCGTTCCGAAGCAGCGGGCGGCGGGTAGATCCGCTGCCGTCAGCACAGCGCGCACGCCAGGGAGCCGTTTGGCAGCGTCGATCGAGATGGAGCGCACCCTCGCATGGGGGCGACGGGCAAGAAGGACCGCCCCATGGAGCATCCCAGGGGCGGCGAGATCGGCGCCGAAACGGGCGGATCCGGTGACCTTTCCAATGCCGTCGACACGCCAGTGTGGCTGCCCGATGATGTCATGAGGGCCGGACATCCCGAAGTCTCCTTTCACTTCTCGACATGGTGCCGGATCGCTGCGAGGCTGACAAGGTCGTTTGCCGGGGGGAGCCGCCTTCCCCCCGCGAAAAGGACCCACCCCTCGGGTGAAGATCTGGAAAAGGGGGTTGTGATGAGCGAGAACATGTATGAGGGCTTCACCGCTCAGGTCTACGACCAGATTCCTATCTACCAGGCCCGCCAGGACGTGGACTTCTATGTCGACGAGGCCCGGCAGGCCGGCGGCGAAGTGCTCGAACTGGGAGCGGGCACCGGTCGCATCCTAATGCCCGTTGCTCGGGCAGGAACCACGGTCACCGGAATGGATGATGCCGAGGCCGCCCTCGCGCGATGCCGGGCCAAACTGGAGACCGAATCCCGCGACCTGCAGAAACGGGTCACCTTGGTCCAGGGCGACCTGCGGGACTTCGCCCTCGGAAAGACCTTTGCTCTGATCACCGCGCCCTTTCGTGTCTTTCAGCACCTCATGACCGTGGCCGATCAGATGGCTGCTCTCGGAGCCATCGAGCGGCATCTCGCGCCGGGCGGACGTCTCATTCTGGACTTCTTCAACCCCAACTACTCGATCCTCAGCCAGGACGCGACCGGGGAAGAGCAGGGACACGAGCCGGAATTCACCATGCCCGACGGGCGGCGGGTCGTCCGCTGTTTCCGGGTTCTCGATCGTGATCGCTCCACGCAGTCCATGCGGCTCGAATTCGTGTACCACGTGGTGGAGACCGATGGCACAAAGCGTCGCATCGCCGAAGGGTTCGACATGCGGTGGTTTCATCGCTACGAGATTGACCACCTTCTCGCGCGCTGCGGGTTTGTGACCGAGACGATCTACGGCGACTTCGACCGGCGTCCATTCGACAACAAGCACCCGGCGGAGATGATCATTCTGGCGCGACGCGCAGAGTGACGTTCCCGCTCAGTCGCCCGGATCCTCCTCCTCACGGAGCGGCCGGTCCGAATGGGCCCTTTCCCCGAGGGCGTCGCGATGGTGAAGGTCCAGCACCTTGGCCGGCAGGACTTTTCCGCGTCCAAAGCGGTCCTCGATCCGATCGAGGGCCTGGGTGAGTCGCTCCTGTCGGCGCTCCGTCTCCGCCGAGGAGAACAGGTCGCGCGTGGCGGCACCCAACGGCTGGATTCCGCTGACCCCGACTCCGATCAAACGCACCGCCGCGCGGGTCCAGTTCTCGCGGAACAGGTGTCGCGCTGCCCGGTAGATTTCCCTCGCATCGGAGGTGGGACTCGCAAGGGTCGTTCGGCGGGTCAGGGTCGTGAAGTCATGATAGCGGAGCTTGGTCTGGACGATCTTCCCACACACGCTGTCCTTGCGAAGCCTCCGTGAAACGCGGTGGGACTCATCGAGCATCATCCCTTCCAGAATCTCGTGATCATCCTGGTCGCGTCCAAAGGTGTGTTCGTGGCTATAGGACTTCGCCTCCCAATCCGGCACCACCTCGCGCCGATCCTCTCCCTGGGCCAGGCGAAAGAGGTGGTCGCCGTGCTGTCCGAAGCGGGCGGTCAGCTGCTTCTGCCCAAGCGCCGCAAGATCGCCGACCGTGCCGATTCCCATCGAACGCAGAACCTCCTGGGTCCGGGGTCCGACGCCCCACAGTCGGGAGATGTCGAGGGGGTGAAGGAAGTCCTCCACAGTGCCGGGCTGGACGATCACGAGGCCGTCGGGCTTTTCGAAGTCGGAGGCGATCTTGGCGACGAACTTCACCGGGGCGATGCCCACCGAAGCGGTCAAGTTCGTCTCGGTGCGGATGTCGTCCTTGATCTGTTGGCCGATAGCCCTCGGCAGGCCGAGGAGTTGCGTCATGCCGGTGAGATCGAGAAACGCCTCGTCCAGGGAGAGCGGCTCAACCTTGGGTGAGTAGGAACGGAACACCGTCATGATCTTCCGGGAGGCATCCTCGTACTTGCCGAAATGGCCGGAGATGCGAATCAGCTGGGGGCAGCGGCGCAGCGCTTCTGCCATGGGCATGGCGGAATGAATGCCATACTTACGAGCCTCATAGGATGCGGCACTGACGACGCCTCGGCCCTGCGCCGAACCACCGACCACGACCGGTTTGCCCTCGAGCGTGGGATCGTCCCGAATCTCGATGGACGCGTAGAAAGCATCCATGTCGACATGGGCGAAAATGCGATCCCATTGGGGTGTGGCGGTCATTGTTTCGCTAGGGCTCCCTACCGTGTGGGTGTCATCTGGTTGGGTCTACATCAGCATAGTGCAGAGACTGCTTTGGAGGCTATAATGATATGAGTCTGGCCGGATTCCCCGGCCAGCCCAAATGATGGAGAGCAAAACCTTTGAAACCGGATCGTACCGCAAATGACTCGTTGCAGCGCCTACTGGACGGCAACCGCCGCTTCGCCCAGGGAACAGCCGAACATCCGCGTCAAGATGCGCAGGCTCGCCGAGCCCTGGTGGCAGGACAGAGCCCTTTCGCCGTTCTGTTGGGATGCTCGGACTCGCGGATCTCTCCTGAGATTCTCTTCGATCAAGGATTGGGGGATCTCTTCGTCATCAGGGTGGCGGGCAATGTCGTCGATGATGTCGTCTTGGGGAGCATCGAATATGCGGTGGCTCATCTCGAAGTCCCGCTCGTCGTCGTCCTGGCGCACTCTTCCTGTGGGGCGGTGACCGCCACGATGGCGGGTGGGGAGCCTGAAGGACATCTCGGCGCCCTGACCGGAAAGATCGGCCCGGCGATCGGGGCACACGCAGGATGTGGCGATGTGGATGCCGAACGAGTGAATGAAGCGGCCCGGGCCAATGCACAGGCCGTTGCAGAAGAGCTGCGACATAGCCGGCCCATTCTATCCCCCCGGATCACCAACGGCACGACGAAGGTCGTTGCCGCGTTCTACGATAGGGCGTCCGGCGAGGTCCATGTTCTGGACACGTAGTCCGATGAACTTTGCGATCGGCGGATACCGCTCGAGGATCCGAGGCAAATGAGTCCATTCCTGCTGACATCGAAGATCTCCGTACCCCACCTGCCACCGGGATACACGCCCCGTCCCCGGCTGGACGATCTGTGGAAGAAATGGGACAAGCGAAAGCTGTGGGTGGTCACCGCCGGTGCCGGATACGGGAAGTCATCGTTTCTGGCCGCCCACGCCCACGCCAACACCGACAAGACGGTCTGGTATGCAGCCGATGAGGTCGACCAGGATGTCACGGTCTTCTGTGCGCATCTGAACGAGGCTCTGCATCTCGATGCGGGGAAGACTGCCAAGGACTCGACCGATCCACAAACGCAAGGTCAGATGTTGGCGCGCATTGTCCACGCCCTCCAGGACCGTCCGGATGAGACGCTGCTGGTCTTTGACGACCTGCACCTCTTGCGTGAGGCGGGACAGACCCAGAGATTCCTCGAACGACTCATTCAGCACCTGCCGGGTCACTGCCGCGTTGTGCTGGCCTCCCGTGAGCCAATTGAGATGGTGGCTGGCCGGCACGGCGCCCAGAGCAAGCTGGCCCGCATCACCGCCAAGGATCTCGCGTTTCAGGAGAAGGAACTCCGCTCTCTCTTTCTCAGGCGCTTCCCGGGGCGCCAGCTACCGACCCCCATCACCCAGCGGATCATCCATTCGACCGAGGGTTGGGCGGCCGGAATCGAGATCTTCCTGCAGGCCCTGGTCGGCACTTCGCCCGAAGAAATAGGGGAGGCGCTGGACGAACTGATCGCCCAGGGCCTCGGGTGGTTCGACTACTTCGCAGAGGAAGTCCTCCGGCGATTGGACGAGAAGACCCGAGACTTCCTGCTGCGTTCGGCGGTCCTGCCCCGAATCGAGCCGCGACTCTGCAATCGGATTCTTCAGATTCGCAACAGCCGGGCCCGACTCTCGGCGTTGTGCAAACGAAACATGTTCACCTTCTCTTTGTCGGGGCCTGAGCAGCAGTATCGGTACCATCATCTGTTCCGTGAATTCCTCCTCTCGCGTCAGGAGACGCACCTGTCCTCCACGGAACTCCAGACGCTGCGGCGCCGGGCGGCAAAGGGCCTGATCGAGTCGGGCGCCTGGGCCGAGGCGGCGGCGTGCCTGGCGGAAGCCGGAGATAACAAAGCGACTCTTCAGCTCATTGAGAAACAGGGGGAGAAGCTGCTCGCCACCGGGCGGAACCAGGTTGTACAGAAGGCGCTCGACGCGATTCCCCGGAGAATGAGGGCCCAGAGTCCAACGGCCCTTCTTCTTCAGGGGCGCATCCTCGACATTCACGGGCAATGGGATGAGGCCGAGGGTGTGTATCGCAGGGCCCTGCGAATCTGCAAACGGAAAGGGCGCCAAGCCGAGCTCAAGAGTCTGATCGCCCAACTCCTTCTCAAGCGGGGAGAGTATCAAGCCTGCATCAATCTCTGCCGCAGGGCGCTCGCCGACAAGGGGACAAGAACCACCGCGGTGGGAGGGGCGCTCTATGCACATCTCGGGGTCGCGTTGGGCGAACTCGGTCGACTGGAGGATGGCGAACTACACTTGCAGCGCGCGATAGAAACCTATCGGAAGAATGATGATTTGGACGGTGAGGGGCGGGCACTCTATCTGCTGGCGGCGAACATTTACTATCGCCGGGGCAGCTATCAGCAGGTGAAGGATGCCGCGCGGAAGTCGCTCCTGATCTCCAAACGGACGAAGAATCCCGGCCGGCTGTCTCTAAGCCTGGGTGTGCTGGGCTTTGTCGCGGCCACGACGGGAGCAGTACGCGAAGCAGAAGAGCTGACGATGCGGGCCCTGCGGATTGCCCACGGATTGGACTATCAGATCATCGTCGGTTATTGCCGGCACACGCTGGGGCTGAGTGCAATGGTCGAGAAGGACTTCGCACGGGCCCAAGAAAACTTCGAATCGGCGCGCCAGACGGGCGAACAGCTGGGCGAGGCCACCCTTCGGACGCTGCCCCGGTTGGGGCAATCGGAGATCGATTGGTGCACGGGGCGATTCAAGCGGGCGCACGAGAGCTGCCAGCAGATTGTGAAGACGCTCCGGGGCACCGGCGACCTCCTGGGGGAGGCCCGCGCCCGCGTCCTCCTCGGGCAGATGCTCTGGGATGGTGAACCCAAACGCGCACAGTATCAGTGGAATCAGGCGGAGAAGAGCCTGCGGGCAATGGGCGCGCTGTTTGATCTCCATCGCTTGCTCCTGCTGCGATTGTGGGCAGGGAGCTATCCGCAGCGCACGGCCGGTGAAAAACTGAGAGAGCTGATTGAGGGCACCGCACAACATCGCCACGACTTCCTCTTCACGATCCTGGAGAGGGAGGCTGCGCCCGCCGTGCTCGGAATGGCTTTGCGCGAAGGGGTCGAGCCGACGTTCTGTGCAGGTCTCCTGGTGCAATTCGGCAGTCCGGCTATTCCCGTTCTATCGGAGCTGGCGCAGGAATCGGGCGCGGTCCGAGGCCGCGTGGTCGATATCCTCTCCCAGCTAGGCGGCAGTGAGGCGAGAGAGGTCCTTGGCAAGCTCGCCAGTCCCCTCAGAGGTGAGCCGGACCAGGCGGCTCAGCAGGCTGCCCAGGAACTCCTCCGCCAGCCGGGTACACCGCTGGTGGTCCGGGGCCTGGGTCCGCTCGAGATTCAGGTGGGCGAGCTTCAACTTGGACACGCGGCCTGGCGATCAGCGCGGGCCCGGCGTTTGCTGCAGCTCTTGCTCATCCATCAGTTCCGCTGGGTCCCGCGCGACGTTGTCCTGGAAGCGTTGTGGCCGGACGCTGATCCGGAGAAGAGCGCGAATAGCCTGTGGCAGACGATGCATGTTCTCGGGCGGCTCCTTGAACCCGATCTCCAGGAGGCGCGGCTGTCGGCTTACGTCCGCGTTCGAGACGAAGCCTGTCGTTTGATGCCGGGAGAGGACTATACCTACGACGTCGAGCAGTTCGAGAGCGCCGTGAAGGAGGCGGAAAAGGCCTGGCCGAAGAGAAAGTCTGCGGACGTGGAGACGCCGCTGCGGCGCGCGGCCGAACTCTATCGCGGCGACCTGTTCGTCGAGAATCCCTACGAGGAGTTCGCGACTGCCGAACGCGAGCGGTTGCGTGAGATGCTCCTGCGGGCGCTGGGCCGATTGCTGCAGCTGCATACGGAGAGGTCCAATTGGGAAGAGGTCGTGTTCACGAGCAGGCGGGCCTTGGAGATCGATGCATATCAGGAAGAGCTTCACTGGTTCCGGGTGCAGGCCCATCTCCGCTTGGGCCATCGACGAGAGGCTCTGGATGCCTATCATCAATATGAGGAGATGTTGGTCCGGGAGATGGGCCTACTACCCTCCGATCGGATGAGAGCGCTCGCGGATCAGGTGGTCTCGCTACGCTCGGCTCAAGGCTAAGTCCCTTCTTCTTTCTCGGTCTGTGCCGGATAGTTTTCCAGGATTGCGGGCGCATCCTTGGAGCCGACAACCCCATTGAGTACACGCATCTCTTCCATGAAGCTGTGCAACTCCTGGTAGTTGCTGAAGGGGACTTCTTCACCACTTCCTACGTGGCGCACGTGTCCCCGGAAGGCTTCTGACGTCTCTCTCAGGAATCGGATGACGAATGTAGACATCGCAATTCACTTTCCTTCGGGATGAGTGGGGGGAGCGAAGGGACGCTCCCCCCTCGGCCCAAACGGCGTCTTTGCCTACCTATCTCACGATCAGCACGCGCGTGTTGTGGACTTTCGTGCGTCCCGTTCGCGTGACTTCCGCCCGGCCGAAGAACACACCACTGGCGACCGGCTGCCCGCCGCCCGTATGGCCATCCCAGCGGTAGGTGTGGACTCCAACGCCGGCAGACGCGTTGCCAAGAGTGGCGACATGCCGTCCGTTGAAGTCGAAGATGCGCACGTTGACCTCTGCCGGTTCGGGCAGGGCCAGATGAAGTTCCGCGCCGGTGGGCGCGACCCGAGACGTGAAGCGCTCGATGAGCGGCTCATCCGGCGTGAACGGATCAACCGGCTCTTCGTCGAGCGGGTCTCCGGGGGTGTCGTCGGCGGAGTCATCGAGGGGATCCTCTACCTCGCTGACGTCACCGTAGAGTTCGATGGTCACGTGCGTATCGTAGTGGTGAACATCGTACTGCAACCCGATCCCCGGAGACCCGAACTTGACGTCGAAGAACCCGGTCCTGGAATCGCAACTCAGAACCTGGAAGGTGTCACCCGCGACGGCCGTGAAGCCTTCGAGCATCCGAATCCAGATCGTTCCGGCCAGTTCAACGGGTCCACTCACATGCAGATGGTCGTACTCACCCTCCTCGCGGCCACCGATCTCGATGTACAGTGCGCCATCCTCGGTCTGCGTGTAGCTACCGTCGACCGTCAGCTCTCCCACCGAAGTGCCGGGGTCGACCCGCGCACCACTCACGAGCCAACCCACGACCGTACCGTTGCCCGAAAGCGTGCCGGCCTGCATGTCGATCGGGGCGGCGGCAATCGGCCAGAGCACGCCATTGACCTCGGTCCAGCCATGCCCATCATAGTTGTGCCCGGCCGGATTCCAGCCCTCCTGGGTGTAGGTGCCGTTGACGATCAGCGAGCAGGCCTTAGCGACGCTCAAACGACCTTCGTAGTTGTGCAGTTCGGCCGGCGTGGCGAAGTCACGTCCGTTCTGGATCGAAAGGTGTCCGGTCGAGTCGATACGCGCCAGATTGGTCAGCGCCCGGGTGGTGCCGTCGTCGCTGTAGATCGCTGAACCCAGACCGTCGAGGATGAACTCGGCGTTGAGATTCGTGGTGTGCGCACCGATCAACCGCAGCATGCTGCCGGGTCCAGCGTACCAACTGCCACCGGTCATGGTCCCGCCATTCATGTGCTGGTTCATCAGGGCGCATCGCACGATGCCGGTGTCCACGGCGGCCACCGTTCCGTTGTTGATGAAGGTGGTGGTCGTTTCCAGGATGGCGTTGGGTTGATCGGCCAAGAGCACACCGTCATTGCTCATCTGGGCCGGGATGACGCCCGTCCCGCGGATGGTGTGATCCGGACCTTGGGAGAACGACGTGTAGTATTGGTTGAGCTGCGCCGTATAGAGGTCTCCTCCTTCCGCCTGGAGGATGATCTCGCCCGTGCCTTCGATGCGTGGACCGGACGTCGCCCGGAAGGCCGTTGCGTTCACACCGTGGTCCGAGTTGACTACGATACGGCCATGATTTGTGATGCCCGCCTCGTAGTCGAGGGTCGAACCGCTGGGAATGTCGACGTCACCGTTGTTGGTCACCAGGCGAAGCGTGCCATGCCCCCAACACTCAACCGTCCCGCCGTTGATGGTTTCCAGTGAGCCGCCCACGATACGGGCGGGATCGACAAGGCCTACCGTCGCATTGTCGGCTCGGAAAAGGCCGGTTTCGCCTTGTGTGATGATCCCGCTGTTGAGCACCAGCTGAGCCCCATCGACCGCTTCCATGACTCCGTTGTTGGTCTTTGCGTTCGAGGTCAGGTAGAGAGATGCGACCGGATCGTCCGCCCGAACCGTCCCGTTGTTCACCATCGCGCCATTGATGGTCCCACTCCCACGGATCGTGTGGTCGGGACCCTGGGTGCCGGTCGTGTAGTAGGAGTAGATCCCTGCATCGAGCGGATCCCCCTCCGTACGCATCAGGATTTCGCAGGTGCCCTCCAGCGAAGGTGCGCTGCAGAACTGGAAGTAGCTGTTTCCCTCGCCAGCGTCGGAGTGAATCACGATTTGCCCATCGTGGACCATACCCTGATAGATGTTCAGACCTTGTCCGTTGAGGATATCGATCTGCGCTGTCGTATTGACGTTTGTCATGGAAGGAACCGCCTGGCACTCAAATCTCCCGCCATTCGACGACGCCAGGCTGCCTCCCGTGACGGAGGCGCTGGTCTGGAGCGCCACCGTACCGTCGTCAGCTTGAATAACTCCCGACACGCCCTGGGTGATTGCACCGTTGCCGATGGCGAGTGTGCCCCCATCAGAGGCTTCCATGAGGCCGTTGTTGGTCTTCGCACCTGTCAGCAGGTGAAGCGAAGCACCCGGATCATCCGCAGGAATGGTTCCGTCGTTGACCAGGGACGCATAGATCCCCCCGCTCCCTCGCATGGTGTGGTTGGGTCCCTGCGTTACAGTGGTGTAGTAGGTGTAGATGCAGGCATCGTCCGCTTCACCCGCGGAGTTCATCAGGATCTCACCCGATCCGCTCAGTGTGGGGGCGGAGTAGAACTGGAGGTAACTGTTTCCATCGCCCTCGTCTGACCGAAGGACGATTTGCGCGTCGTTGACCATCCCTTGCTGAACGTGGAGGCCCTGACCCGTCAGAACGTTGATCTGGGATTGATTGTCAACATTCGTCATGGTTGCAACCGCCTGGCACTCAAACTCCCCACCGCCGGTCGATTCGAGCGTGCCGCCATTGATGTTGGCGCTCGTCTGCAGTGCCACCTTCGAGCCATCGGCCCGAATGACGCCCGAGACACCTTGGGTGATCGTACCTGTGCCGATCACCAACTCTCCGCCGCCAGTGGCTTCCATCAAGTTGTTGTTGGTCTTGTTGTTGGAATAGAGCCACAGTGGATCTCCAGGCCGGTCCGCGCGGACCGTGCCGTTGTTGGTCAGGGCGGAGTGGATCCGACCACCACCGCGGATGGTGTGGTCTCCCCCCTGAGTCATGGTCGTGGCGTAGGTTTGCAGGTACGCATCATCCGGATCGCCATTGGTCTGCATGACGATCTCCCCGGTGCCTTCGAGGTACGGGGCACTCTGCCAATACAAGTAGGCGTTGGCATCACCAAGGTCGGAGTTGACGAGAATCTGACCGTTGTTGGTGAGTCCCGTTTGAATGGTCAGATGCTGTCCATCCAGGACGTGGAGATCACCGTGGTTGGTGACTTCCGTGAAAGTGGTCGTCCCGCGAACCTCAATGGCCCCACCATTGAGTGTGTTCGCGTTTCCATAGGAGATCCTGGTTGGATCCTGGAATGTCACGAGTCCGTTGTCGGCGCGGATCACGCCATCGACGCCCTGGGTGATGGTCAGGTTCTCGAAGTAGAGTTCAGCGCCGTCCACCGCCTCCATGACACCGTTGTTGGTCTTGTTGTACGACACCAGATAGAGTGGCGTTCCTGGGCGGTCGGCCCGGATCGTTCCGTCGTTGGTCATCGCCGCGCTGATCTGTCCATCGCCGCGGATCGTGTGTTCGAGTCCGTGATAGAGGGTTGTGTAGTAGGTGTTGATCTGTGCGCCATCCGCATTACCGGCCGTCGTCATGACCATTTCGCCGGAGCCGTTCAGGCTGGCCCCGCTTTCCACGTGGAGGACGGCGGGGCTGCTCAGAGCGTCCGGGTTGAGATAGATCGTGCCGTTGTTGGTCAACGTTCCGCCGCTCTTTCTGAGTTGTCCTCCATCCATGACGTTGAACACGCCCCCGGCTTCGTTGTGCTGATTGGCGTGGAGACGTGCGTCACCTCCGCTGATCACGACGGTACCGTAGTTGGTCAGCCCGTCGTCGTGATAGAAGTTGAGATCCCAATCGAAGACGTTCAACGTGGCGTTTGGATTCAGCAGGGTGATCTTGTCCAGGGTAAGATTGGCGCCCAGATCAACGGTGTAGGTGAAGCTGTCATCCGGCACCAGCCCCTCCTCACCACTTGCATTGGGCACATCTTCAGGGTCCCAGTTGGCGGCGGTTTGCCAGGCTCCGCCACCGGTGTTCATCCAAGTGATCTCCTCAGCCACGGCTCCTGCGGTAAAAAGGAGTAGGCCAAACGCGATCAGGAAAGTGTAAGACCCGATTGTCAGCACCTTGGGATGTGCGTCGCGCGCCGTGTGAATGATTGATTCCAACATCTCCATGCCCTCCTGCCTAAGGTTCGTGCTCCAGAATCGATGTGCAGAGAGTAGGAAGCGGGCCTTACGCGAGCCTTACTCCTGGGGGAATCGGAGGTGTTTTCTTCGTCGCAGAGAGAAAAGACGGACTTCCTGCCGGGGTGCAGCCGCAATTGGCACAAAGGCAACGAGATAGGTCCGCGCGGCCCGGCAAGTCTTGGAAAGATGGTACAATACGACATGATTTCCTGCCGCCCCTGGAACGAGGCGGCGCTGAAGCGATATGCCCCGTATCGCCATACACGGAAGGAGCTGGCCATGCAGAGATTCTCTATCCTCTTCCCCCTGCTCATTCTCGCCACGGTTTCGGCGTCGGCCCTCGACACCCACACTCGCCCGGTAGGGCCGGTCCAGGTGTGGAGTGCGACCGACCTCGGGACGTTCGATGAGCACTGGCTACACGTGAAGTTTGTGGAAGGGTCGAACGTCAATTGGGTGGGCGCCGAGTTCTCAGATGATTCCGGCCGCAATCTCGCCGGACTCAACGCGGTGATCGGCCATGAGCAGGTGACTCAAGTGCAACGCACGTTCAGCGGGGATCGCGCCACGCTCCGCAACTGGAAAGCGCTGGGCGAAGCCAAGACCGGCGTTGTCGGACCGGACCTTTCGCTGTGGTACAACGTCCGGGTCGAAGGCGGCCGCGAGGCGGTGGCCCGTCTGGTCAACGAACTCAACGCTGATCCCTCGGTCGAGATCGCGCATCCCGTCGCCATTCCCGAGACCGCGAGCCTGCACTTCGCCGAGTCCACGCCTACTGGCGGCGACAGGCTTCCAACGCCCGACTTCACCGGCATGCAGGACTACCTCTACGACACGCCGGTTGGTTTGGATGCTCCGTCGGCCTGGTCCGAAACCGGCGGCAAGGGAGCGACGGTGAAGTTCATCGACGTCGAGCTTTGCTGGACGGAGGATCACGAGGACTTCATCTACGCCAACAACTTCTATGTGGGAGGAGCCTCGCAAGATCCGAGCTACGAAACTCACGGCACTGCGGTCTTGGGCGAGGTCATCGGTGCCCACAACGGCTTCGGCGTGAGCGGGTTTGCGCCCGACGTCCAGTATGGGGTAGTGGCCGTCACCGTTGGTGAGTGGCCCTATGTGCCACACTACTTCCAGGAGGCGGTCGACAACTTGGACGCCGGCGACGTCTGGTTGATCGAGCTGCAGATGTATCCTTCCGGCCACAGCGCGACCCCCATGGAGTGGCTGCAGGTGAACTACGACGTGATCTGGACCAGCTCTTGGGCACTCGACATTGTCTGTGTCGAGGCAGGGGCCAACGGTAGTCAGGACCTCGATGATCCTTCCTGGGATGGTGTCTTCGATCGCAACATCCGCGACTCGGGCGCCATCATGGTGGGGGCGGGGACGCCCTACGGCCGTGTGGCCGAGGGCTTCTCCAACTATGGCAGCCGGATGGATGTGCACGCCTGGGGATCTTCCATCGTCACGACCGGCTACGGGGATCTCTATAATGGTGGAACCCTCCAGACGATGTACACCTCGGGATTCGGGGGAACCTCCGGCGCTTCACCCATGATCACCGGAGCGGTCGCCTGCCTGCAGGGGATCGTGAAGGCCAACAACCCCGAACCGATGACGCCGATCGAGCTTCGCACGATCCTGCACGACACGGGCATCGATCACTTGGACCCGAGTAGAGAGATCGGTCCGCGCCCCGACCTTGCGGCCGCGGTGGCGGAGATCCCTATGTTCTCAAGTGTCGATGATGGGCCGCTTGCGGCAGGTTCGACACCCTGGCTGCGCGCGGCCAACCCATTCGTGGCCGGCGGTGAGCTCAGGCTCTCGCTCAGTCCAGGCGCGAACGCCGAGCTGGAACTCTACGATGTTGCCGGGCGACAGGTGCGCACGCTATTCAATGCGCCGGTGGGAACGGGCGAGCAGGTCATCTCCTGGGATGGCTCCGACGGCGCCGGCAACCCAATGGCGAGCGGCGTCTACTACCTGCAGCTCGGGACCAAGAATGAGGTGAGTATCGAGCGCATCGTCATGGTGCGATAATCCGAGACGAACATGAAGCAGACCGGGGCTCTTGCGCAGGGCCCCGGTCTTGTTACAGCTAAGCGGTATCCTATCGCAGCCGGAGGATCGGCCGCACCGCGGTTCCGCTGGGTGTGGACACGCGGCACTTGTAGATGCCGGCGGCCACCTCCCGGCCCGCATTGTCCTTGCCGTCCCAGACGATTGACGCGGGTCCAGATGGCGCAGTTTCCCCCATTAGATGACGCACAGTCCTGCCCCCGAGATCGTGAATCGCGATCCGCACGAACCCTTGCTGGGGGAGGGCGTATCTGATTTCCACGGGTCCGATGGAGGGATTCGGCACCGGCGTGTAGAGGTTGATGCCGGAGAGTTCCACATCCTCGCCGACCGACATGGGATCGGGGATGTACCCGTCGATCCACAGGCGGTAGTCCAGCCCGCAGGAGGCGGTTCCGGATTCGAAATCGACCACGATCCAGTAGGTGCCCTCGGTCAACTCTGCCGAAACCGTGGCCATGCCCTCGCACCAGGATCCTTCGTCGTAGCCCAGGGTCTCATACTGATAGCAGCCGTTCCGGCCGTCCAGCAGCGTGAGAGAGCAATTGAATCCCGCCTGGCAGAAGATGTCGATGGGACCGGGCACTTCAACCTGGATCTCGTACCAGTCACTGTCGGTCGTGGGGTAGTGGTACTCGTCGTAGTACCAACCGCTCGACCCGCAGATCCGGATGAGGTGCGAACTCGGTGGAATCGAGCGAAACGCGTGCAGGTAGGTTTCACAGCCGGAGTTGAAATCATCGAAGTAGGTGTGTTCGCAATCGACCTCACCTTCCGGCTCCCAGATCGCGGTGCACTCTGGAATACACGGTCCCAGATCCTCAACCTGGAGAATGTATTCCCCACAGGCGCTCGTGTAGCCGTCGACCACGATGTAGTATGTATAGCCCGGAACGACATGGGCCGGTTCGATGGCCGACCGATAGCCGTCCGGTCCACATAGATCATCGTTGCAGCCCATGAGAGTGTAGGCGCTGTATTCTGAGCGATACAGGAAGAGAGCCGTGTCGTAGTAGGAGGAGTCACAGAGACTGATGCTGATGTTTGTCTCAACCTCGGGCGTGAATGCATAGACGACATCGGGGGCCCAGTTCCCGTACGGACACATGACCGCGTAGTCGTCGGCATAGGGGCAGGTGTTGCCGGTGCCGGTGAACGGCAACGATGCGATGACGATGGCATCGTCCATGGTCTCACCGG
The DNA here is from genome assembly GCA_964612295.1 of uncultured bacterium. Lineage (GTDB taxonomy): Bacteria > Eisenbacteria > RBG-16-71-46 > CAIMUX01 > WJJG01 > CAYQJL01. The sequence continues at coordinate 44,873 of CAZTDY010000027.1, forward strand.
GTAGGCGCTCGGCAATCCCGGGGGCCACAGGTGTGGCGGTAGGGGGATACGGAGCTGGCTTGTTTGGATTCAGCTTGTCCGCTCGCACCTGATGGTCTAGGTGAGCTACAGCAATCCCTGCATGAAGAATCGATACCGCGAAAACGATCACGAGCGCGAGTGCAAACCGCCGAGGAAGTCGATGTCGCATCGTATCCCCCCTTGAATGAGAGAAACCGAGACTCAACGCCGTCATTATATCGTAAGAGTCGGCCAAAAGGCACCGATCA
>CAZTDY010000028.1:0-43593 GCA_964612295.1 uncultured bacterium
TATGAGACCATCGCCACGCGTTCGGCTTTGCAGAATCACGCAACGCGATTTAGACCAGGTCTTGACCGCCGATTCTTCCGCTGTAGATCACTTCCTCATCCCGCCAGGGATGTCCGGCATGTTGCGTTCGTTGGAATAGCAGAATCAGCGCCACCAATGCAACGGTGGCGACAACCACCGACAAAGGCGACTCCCACCAGCTCCGGGTGATCGCTTCCAGGGCCTCTACCGTGGGAGGCCCCTCCAACGACGTTTTCAGTTGAACGATGGCGAACATGTTGTACAGACCGTGCATCAGAATGGAGGGCCAGAGGCTTCCCGTTCTGAGGACCAACCACCCGAGCAACCAGCCGACCGTGAAGTACCCGATCATGCCCCACGGGTTGAAGTGAATCACCGCGAACAGCAGAGAACTGAGCGCCAGGGCCGGCGTCACTCCATAGCGCAGAAGGAATCCACGCAGGAGCAGGCCTCGGAAGAGCAGTTCCTCACCCAGCGGCACGAGAACGGCAGCAGGGATGAGGATGCGAAACCAATCCAGTGTGGTTTCCGGATAGAGCACCTCGGCCATCTTCAGGACGAGATCATTGGGGATGGGCACGATGCTGCGAATGGGGGCGTCGAGCGCGGTGCTGACGATCCCCATCGCCAGCGCCAAGGGCGCCATGGCCAGGAGGGCCGTCGGTGACGCTGTGCGCAGAGCGAAGATGCGGCCGGCCGACACACCGGTCCGCCTGACACCGATCAGGAGGACCAATGCGATGGCCGAGACCTCCAAGAGTCCCATCAGCATCATGTCGAGGTCGTAGCTCCGGCGTCCGGCCATCACCGCCGCCATGGCCACTAGGGTCGCCAATCCCATCACCAGGAGGAGCAGGATTGCCTCGATCAGGCCGGGTCGCGTTTGATTGCCGATCTGGTCCAGATGCTCGCGGTCGTCCATCAACATTGCTCCCGGACGGGGATGTAGCAGAGAAAACAAAGAGGCTCATCCCCAGGGTTGCGAAACTGGTGTTTGATGCCCGGGACCACCAGCGCAGTGCTCCCCGGCTGCAGATCGTGGACGCGCTTTCCGAGGGTGACCTCTCCCACGCCGTTCAACACGAAGATCTCATGTTCGTAGTCGTGCTCGTGCAACGGTGTGTGTCCACCGGGCGCGACTTCAAACACACGCATCTGGAAACTCGGGGCGCCTTCCCGCTCGGTGATGACCTCACGGATGGTGACGTTCTCGGCACCCTCCATCGCAACCGGTTTGGAGGGAACCTCTGTGTAATGTTTCAAGAACACGTCCGGCCTCCTTTCTGTTGCGGATCACAGACTGAATGTACCCCAGTCGGGCACCCGCGTCACGGCTGTCATCGCGGGTGGCCGACCGGCATGATCAGCCGGGGCGCCCATCCTTCGGGCAGGAAGAGCAACTCCGTGACCTGATCGTCGTGAAACGCTCCAATCGGGACACTGCCGAGTCCCAGCGCGGTCGCCTCGAGTTGGAGGTTCTGGCAAGCGCACCCAACCTCCATGTCGATGTAGCGATACCCACGCTCACCGTACTTGCCCGTGGTCCGTTCGTCGACGGACACGATCACGATCGTCAGCGGGGCCTTGGCGACCGAGCGCTGGTTGAGGGCTGCCTTGCAGAGGTCGGCGCGGACGTCCTCGGAGCGGATCCACTCCAGCTGATGTTCGGCCGCGTCGTAGCTTGCCAAGCCTTTCGCGGTGAGCACGAACAGCTCGAGAGGAAACAGCGCTCCGGCCGACGGCGTCGTGCGATGGGGGAAGTAGTCGGTGAAGGTGATCCCCGCGGTTGCCCAAAGGAGCTGTCCGAGCTGTTTGCGCGACAGGGCTTGATCCGTGAAGGCGCGTACGGAGTGCCGCTCCTGGAGGAGGGTCTCGAACGGCTTGGACCCGGTCCGGTCGGGATCGGGGAGCTTCTCCAGGGGCGCTTCGGCGACGGCCGCTCCCCCCGGTGCCAGGAAGAGAGAAGCCGTAAGACACATAAATATAAGGTAGTTACGAGCCTTGCAATTGGGTGGCGACACAATATTGCATTTAATTCTCATGTCCACACTCCCACATTCGCGTCCGCGGCGAGCCGCCGATCCGGCCCTCTGTTCTCGGTGCGATTCTCTCCCCAGAGCGTCCCGGTGTCTACGGATCATCCAGGGGCCGGATGGCGCGGGTGGCTCACGCAAACAGATAATGATGAACATAAACGGGGTTGGCCGCTGCCCTGCGTGGCTCCTGGGAGCCGTGAACCGTAAGTCAATAGACGAGCAGGGCCAAGGCGCTCTCGCCCGCAGCGGGGGCACAGCACCCAACCCTGCAGGGACGTCGCATCGAGGGTTCGGTTCCTCATGCGACCGCGGCCCAAGTCGCAGTAACAGGTCCCTGTCTCGCCGGAAGTTGTGGTAATGTCACGCGATATCAGTGGATACCCTGGTCATGACCGAATGGCAACAACCCGGGGCTTTTCCGTCGAATACGGAAAGGGCAGGCGAAGGAGGGGATGGTGGCCGCCAAGGGCAAGATTCTGTTGGTTGACAATGATCCTGAATTCCTCGAAATGCACAAAGCCGCTCTTCTCGAGCATGAGTACGAGGTGCTGACCGCCGCCAGCGCACGCGAAGGCCTCGACCGGGTTCGCACCTCCATGCCTGATCTGATTGTCATAGAGCTCATCCTGGAGAAGCATGACAGCGGATTCACCTTCTGCAAGCAGATCAAGAACGACCCGCTATTCAAACGCATTCCCGTCGTCATGGTGTCGGCTGTCGCCGAAGCGACCGGCTTCCGGTTCAACATGGAGGAAGACGGTTACTGGATGAAGACAGACGACTTCCTCGACAAGCCGGTCGAACCGGATGTCCTCATCGACAAGATTGAGGCTCTTCTGCGGGCGACGGCCAAGGCTGGAGAGTAGGAAGACCGTAACGGGAAGCGCACGCATACTGGTCGCCGGCAAATCAGAGATTCTCGAAGGGTGCAGGCGGGTGTTCGCATTCGCTGAAAGAGGGAGGTTGGAGAGCACATCATGCCAATGCTCAATGAGGTTCTGCGCAAGGATATCTTAGGGCCCCAGGTCACACTCTTCGAGCTCTACGCCCCCGAAGTCGCCGAGAAGGTGAAGGCGGGACAGTTCGTCGTCGTTCGCTCGGATGACTACGGTGAGCGAATCCCCCTGACCGTCGCCGAGAAGGACCCCGAGAAGGGCACCATCAAGATCATCTTCCAGCTGGTCGGTGTCGGCACGCAGAAGCTCGGCCGCATGGAGCAGGGTCAGGCGCTGATGGACATCGTCGGCCCCTTGGGCATGCCCACCGATATCAAGAAGGTCGGGACGGTGGTCTGCATCGGGGGCGGGGTCGGTACGGCGATCGCCTATCCCGTGGCCCGGGCCTTTCATGAGGCGGGGAACAAGGTCGTCTCGATCATCGGAGCGAGGAGCAAGGAACTCCTGATCCTCGAAGAAGAGATGAAGGAGATCAGCGACGAGGTGCTGGTCACCACCGACGACGGCAGCTACGGTCACCACGGGTTTGTCACCGATGAGCTTCAACGCCTGATCGACGAGGGCGTGGAGATCAACGAGGTTCTTGCGATCGGCCCCGCGGTCATGATGCGCGCGGTGGCCGAAACCACGCGGCCGCACGAGATCAAGACGGTGGTCAGTTTGAACGCGCTGATGGTCGACGGCACGGGGATGTGCGGGGGCTGTCGCATCACGGTTGGCGACGAAACGAAGTTCGCCTGCGTGGACGGCCCCGAATTCGACGGCCACCAGGTCGACTTCACTGAACTGATGAAACGCACCGGCATCTACCTGCGTGAAGAACGCCACGCGATGTGGGATCACAAGTGCCGCCTGGCCGCGGCCGAGGAGAAGGCGAAGAAGCCGAAGAAACGCCAGCCGATGCCGCGGCAGGATCCGCTGCTGCGCGTGCAGAACTTCGAGGAGGTCGCGCTGGGGTATGGCAAGGAAGCGGCGATGCTCGAGGCTTCCCGTTGCCTGCAGTGCAAGAAGTCGCCTTGCGTCGACGGCTGCCCGGTCGGAATCGATATCCCCGCGTTTGTCGCCCTGATGCGCGATGGCGACATGATGGGAGCCATTCACAAGATCAAAGAACAGAATGCGCTTCCGGCTGTGTGCGGTCGCGTTTGCCCGCAGGAAGAGCAGTGCGAGATCATGTGCGTCTTCTCCAAGAAGGGCAATCCGATCGCGATCGGACGTCTGGAGCGATATGCGGCCGACTATGAAGCCGCCATGGGCGAGATCAAGCCACCGCCGGTTCCCGAGCCCACCGGGAAGAAGGTGGCGGTGGTCGGCGCCGGGCCGGCCGGCCTCACGGTGGCCGGCGAACTGGCCATGCTCGGCCACAAGGTGACGGTGTACGAGGCGCTCCACAAGGCGGGCGGCGTGTTGGTCTACGGAATCCCTGAGTTCCGTCTGCCGAAACGCATCGTGCAGCAGGAGTGCGACTACATCTCCAAGCTCGGCGTCGAGATCCGCACCAGTTTTGTGGTCGGCAAGTCGAAGACGATCGATGAGCTGTTGGAGTCCGGCTTCGACGCGGTCTTCATCGGTACCGGCGCGGGGCTGCCCTACTTCTTGAACATCCCGGGCGAGAACCTGAACGGTGTCTACTCGGCCAATGAGTTCCTGACCCGCGTGAACCTGATGAAGGCGTATCGCTTCCCAGAGTACGACACACCGATTCACCTGGGCGAGCGGATCGCGGTCATCGGCGGCGGCAACGTCGCGATGGATTCCGCGCGCACCTCGCTGCGGCTGGGGGCGAAGACGGTCTACCTCGTCTACCGCCGCGCGCGGGAACAGATGCCCGCCCGTGAAGAGGAGATCGTCAACGCCTTCGAGGAGGGGATCGAGCCGTTCCTGCTCAACAACCCGGCGAAAGTCCTTGGTGATGATCGCGGCTGGGTGAAGGGCTTAGAATGCATCAAGATGGAGCTGGGTGAGCCGGATGCTTCCGGTCGTCGCCGACCCGTTCCGATCGAAGGCTCGGAGCACGTGCTCGACGTGGACATGGTCATCGTGGCGATCGGTCAGGGCGCGAATCCGCTGCTCACGCAGACCACGCCGGATCTGAAGACCAACCGCTGGGGCAACATCGATGCCGATGAGGCGACCGGTGTGACCTCGAAGGAGGGTGTGTACGCGGGCGGTGATATCGTCACCGGTGCGGCGACCGTGATCCTCGCGATGGGCGCCGGTAAAGGCGCGGCGATGGAGATGCACAAGTATCTGATGAAGAAGTAGCCGGAGACTGCGACATACAAGATGGGGCCGCGCGACGCTGATCGTGCGGCCCTAGTCTCACCGCACCCAAACCACAGTCCGCTGTAGCCTCTTCTCGCAGGCGCTCAGTCTGTAGTAGTACAGTCCGCTGGACACCGGATGCCGGTACTGATCGAGTCCATCCCATACGCGAACATGTGATCCCGCCTCGATCGGTCCCCGCTCGAGTGCGCGCACCAAACGCCCGGCGGGGTCGAAGATCTCGAGCGACACCTCCGATGATCGAGGAAGCTCAAAGGAGATCCGGACCGGTCCCATGGCAGGATTCGGCTGCGGTGGCGAGAGCAGGAGGCGGGAAAGCACCGGCGATCTGCCGTCACCGATTCCCGAAAACACCTCGGCACCGTAGAACTCAAGATCATCGATGTGCCAGCCCTCACGCCAGATCATACCGTCGCTTCCGAAGCGGAAGCGGAAGACCACGCTTCCTGTGATCCCCGTCAAATCGAAGACCACTTCCTGCCAGTCGAACTCGCCCGAGAAGACAGGCGTGCCATTCGGGAAGGGACCTGGCGAACCGCCACCCTGGATGATGTGCGTGTAGCCACCCTCTGGCGTGATCTGGGCGAAGGGGCCGCCGTCCACGGACATCTCGATGAGCCCACCGTCGTAGGCGTTGTCGGGATTGGAGCTGCTGGCCTCGGCGTAGATCCACATCCAGAAGCGGAGCTGCCCCTCCCCGGCGAACTCGAAGATAGGGGTTTCGAGCGCGGCATCGAGCAGGTTGTCGTAGCTAGGCTGATCGACATCACCGACCCGCCAGCTCTGGCTTCCGCCCGGGGTATGATTGTGCATGGTGGAGAGGTGCCACTGGTCGAAGAACCCATCGGTCACCGCGTAGTGAGGCCAGTTGAGCTCCCCATCCTCCACCGGTTCGAAGTGGATTCCCACCATGAGCGAACAGCTGAAGACCTGCTCGAATGCGTTGCTGCCGGATACATCCACGAGAAACTCAGTCGGGCCGGCCGGGAAGTCGAGATCGACACTGACCGCAAAGACCGGCTCGAGCTGCCCCGACTCGTCTTCGCCGAGCCCCGCGCACATGCCTGTGTTGCTGTCGATCAGCATCAGCGGATTCGCGCAGGAGAGCACCCCAAGAATGTCATCCAGGCGTCCCGTCCCACTGTTGAGCAGGGTGACCGCGATGTCGGCGGATTCCCTGGGATCGAGCCGGCCGTTCCCATTCCCTCCTGCGCTGTCATCCACAACGAAGGAGCTCATGCTGATTTGCGGAGCGTGGACCAGGAACGAGATCGCATCATCCCAGGTGAGCCGTTGCTGACCCTCGATCGTTAGCGCAAGACTGGCCGGGTGCAGATCCGGACAGGCGGGGGAAACCTCGAACGCGTGCGGCTGCAGACACCACGCCTCTTCGCCGGCGGGGATATCGGGATAGGCCTGATCGGCCGCCGTGATCAGAATGTGTTCGTCGGTGCTTGCGAGGGTGGCGCTCACCGTGTACGCATCTTCGGCGCCGACGTTTCGCAGCATCACGCGAAGTGCAACCGAGTCGCCCGCGTCCACGATTTCGTCGCCGCCGGGCTCGATGAGCTGGAATTCGCCAATCAGCAGGTGCGGCGTACTCGGCCGGATCATCTCCAGCGATCCATCTGCTTCGCGAAAGTCGTGCGCGGTCGCCTTGACGAATAGGGTTCCCGGATAGTGAGCGGCGGGGTCCAGCGTGATCAGTCCGCCCGCATCGGTCAGGCCGGTGTCGTAGACGCCGTAGTCGGCGGTGAAGACGGTGACCTGGGCGTTCACGACCGGGCCACCTGTGCCGGCTGCCTCCACTGAGATCGCCAGACCTGGATCGCCCAAGATGTAGTGGTCCGGAGCGGTGAGGACCATCTCGTCCGGCTCTGCCGTCCACAGGTGCATGGCCGGGTCGCCGAAGAGGTTGAGCTGGTAGAAGCACCAGCGGTTCGCGCTATTGTCGATGGCCCAGGCGTGGTCCATCTTCGAGTCGTTGAGGACGTCTCCCAGGGGGTAGATCTCCTCGCCGAACATCGCGTCGAAGAACTGCCGGTCGAAGTGCTGCGACGACCCATCCGTGCCGCCCGGATCCGCATGACCGAACCTGGAATTCGAAACCACCGCTACGGCGCCGGCCGCGCTCGTCTGGAACTGCTCGCTGATGCAGTCGTCCCAGTAGCTGCCCGGCTGGGCGCGATCGTCGAAAGACCCGCTGTAGCAGGCCTGCGAGTACACGAAATTGTAGGTGTGAAACAGACCATGGTTGTGAAAGAGCGGGAGGTGGGCCGGCTGGAGCCTCATCATCCAGTCCACGCTGCCGTGACCCAGGTGATTGACGATGTTGACCCCTGAACCCAGCAGGTTGATCAAGGTCGGCACGTCCCAGGTTGCGACCATGTCATAGAGGGTGTCGACATTCATCGTGGTCGGGAAACCCGGCGTGGTGTATCCGTGCGCATTGGTGCCCAGACGGATCTCCTCTTTGTAGGTGCCACCGTAGGTGAGCGGTTCATCCCAGAGAAACTCGCCGACCATCAGGGCTTGATCACAGTCGGCCACAACAGGCTGGGACGCGTAGCGCGTCACCTTGGTGATGAAATTGAACACGTGGCTGACCTCGCTGACGCAGGCCCGGCCGACCCCGAGCTCCGGATAGAGATCGGCCTCGCCCGGCTCGCCCCATAGCCCATCGCCATCGTCGTTCCAGGTGCCGTCCAGACAGCCGTAGTAGACATCCGCGGGGATATCGAGATCAGAGCCGCCATGTTCGGTTGTGGAGTAGAGACCGCGGTGGGGGATGCCGTCTTCATCCCGAGCATCGCCCACCAGCAGCACGTAGTCGCTGTTCCAGGTCTGATACGCATCGATCAGAAACGCGCGGATGTTGGCCTGTTCATCAGGGCCACCCGTGTAGTTGGCCAGGATCCAGGATTTCAGGAACACGCCTGCCTTGTGGCCGCGCTCAGTATGAAAGGCAACGAGCGGATCCAGATACTCCTCCCACGCTTCCGTCGCGACGATCAGATAGGTGTAGCCGAGGTCCGGATCGAGATCGCGCGCGAGCGGTGGTGCGGGAGAGAGATGACGGTAGTCGATCGCCGCTTCCGGATTGGCGACAATCGTAGTCAGGCGAGCGCCAGTCTTGTTGTCACCTCGGAACATCGCCTGGGATGCCGCGAGCATCCCGGCATCCGGGACGGTGGTGATACGTACGGTCAACGTCCGGTGGTAGGAGATCTGCCCGGACGCGGGCCGGTACTGGACCGGGCGCACGGCCAATGCGGCAATCCGGTAGCCGCGAAAGAGACCCTCTCGCGGGTCACCGTCGAGCCGGCTCGGGAATAGCTCATTCGACTCATAGATGGCCGCCGATGGCGGCACCACCTCGATCGGGCCGCTGAAGCTGATCGGTCGTTCCGGTTGCCCCGGTGTGATTCGGTAAACGCCGGGCATCGTGATCTTCTCGCCCGCGAGAACCTCGACCGATGCGATGGTCTCGCCGGGCGGCAACAGAAGTTGCAGACCGGCGATCGGCAGCACCGGCTCACCGGGTGAGCCATAGCTACGTGTGCCGGGCAGGGTGAGGCGAACGAACTCGCCGTCCGCGGTGATCAGGGGTTCACCGAACTCGAGGCAGTGTTCGAGGGTGGCGGCCTGCGATGCCAGGCCGCCGATCATGCCGATGAACACGAGGCACATCAACGCAGCCGCGACATGCGCCATGATTCAACACCTCCCTGAACATTCGCAGACCTCAAGAGCCACGCAACACTGCCCTAGGCGGCCACGCGAGGCCTTTGCATGTCAGCCGGAGAGTCAGATCACCGGAGCAGAAGCCCCCGCGAGGTTGCCAGATGTACGCCATCGCTCAGTCGAATCAAGTATATGCCGCTGACCGCCGTGCTGCGGCCCCCGGGGTTCTGCCCCCACCTGAATTCCGACCGGCCCGCGCCCTGGAAGCCCAGGTCACCGGAATCAACCTGCCGCCCGGTCAGGTCGTAGACTTCGTAAGACACCTGCGCTCCCTGCTTCAGAGCGTAGTTGACCAGGATGCCGGATCCCGGCACCGGGCGCGTGCTGACCACCTCGATCGGGAGCCCGGCAGTCTCGCCGGAGCCATCGGCAGGCTCCACATCCGACGGATCGGCCCCCATGCCCCTCACGCTGACGACCACCGTCGGCGTCTCCGGATCGTTGGTCTGAATCGTGAGTGCCGCAAGATAGTGGCCGAAAAGCGTTGGCGCGAAGGTGACGTTCACCACCTCTTCTTCGCCCGGCATCACGTAGAGGTGCGATCGGTCCATCGTGAACGCCGGATGGCTGGAGACGATTTCGCGCACCGACAGCGGGTCGGTTCCCTGATTGGCGATCACCATCTCCCAGGTTTCCGTCAGCCCCGAGCCGACCACGCCGAAGTCGTGGCTGGTTTCAGGAAGGTGAACGACCGGCTCGACCACGCCTGCAATCGTGCAGCGCATGCTTTCGGTGACGGCGTTCCCGCCCACATCGGCCGCCCGCACGTAGACCCAATAGTCGCCGGGGGAGAAGCCGTCCGTCTGCCAGCTGTAGTTCGCGTCACCGCTCTCCACGAAACCGTCGCCGTCCGTGTTCGTGATGTTGAAGTAGTAGATTCGTCCGGTGTAGTTGCCCTGCGACTGCATCGGATATTGCGTGTGATAGATCACGCCCACTGTGCCGCTGCTGGGAATCTGACCGATGAAGGTCACCGTATTGGTGAGGGGCACGGATTGTTCGGCCCCCTCGATCCAGTAGTCGATACTGTAAGGGTTGAGCAACCAATCAGGCAGGCCGACATCGTCCGCGATGCGCGCGACGACATCGACATCGCCATCCAGCGCGTCGGCGTCGAGAACCGTGCTCGCCTGATTGCGCGTGAATGCGAAGAGCTCGTCCGGCCGGGCATCAATGAACACCGGCGGAATGGGGTCTTCGTGAGGATCCATGTAGACCAGGGGATTGTCGATCGAGACGTACCAGCTCCAGGGATAGCCGCCCGTTCCCCGCACCACGTTCATGTGCACGTGATGGAACTGATAGGACGACCAATAGGCCGTCGTGCCGATGTAGTCGTAGGCCTGGACCGGATCGCCGATATCGAATTGGAAGGTCGACGAGTTGATGTGCCAGTAGAGCCACCCCTCGCCCCCGGAGATCGGCTCGCCGATCATGAGGCCGCTGTAGTACGGCTGGTTGTAGGTGATGTGGGTGAGCGTCCCATCCGAAACCGAGTAGGTTTCCACAGGGGCGGGCGTCACCAGGTCGATCCCGTCGTGGTAGTAAGGGCCGCCGCCATAATCCTGGTAGGTGCCGTAGTGGTTGCCGAGGCCGTGTTCCTCATGAAACGGTTGATACGGCCAGGGCTCTGCTTGCGATGGCGCCGCCGCCAGGGGCGCGAGCAGCCCGAGCAGGGCGAGGATGGAGAGCAAGCGGGCCTTCTTCTGATTGCAGTTCGCCGGCATCGGTGCCTCCTCCTCTAGGGTAGATCCGCCCGGTACACGGCCCGGCGGGTGGTGATTGTCATGGACGCACCGTCCTCGGCGAGAACGGCGGTGGGCGAGAAGATGTTCCAGACGTCGAACGCGAGACTCGCCTGGTGGCGCTGCGCTCCATCGGCGTCGTAAACGCGGACCTCGCCATCGGGGTGGCGTTGGTTCAGGCCTGCCTCGGGGCCGAGATCGCGCGCGACTCCCACGGCCGTCCACCGCCCGTGATCGGCGATGTCGACCGAGGTGATGGCGAGTGCGGGGTCGCCTGACTCCGCCCTCCACAGCTGGACCAGTCCCCGCGTGCGATAGACCCGAACCTCATGTTTGCCGGCGATCGCGATTCGGTCGCCGGCCGGCGCGATCGCGATGCGGCGCACGAGCAGATCGCCGAGATCAAGCGAGGCTCGCAACTGTCCGTTCTCGATCAGCTTGAGGTGCCCTTCCCCTGTGGCTGCGACAACCGAGCCATCGGGAGTGGACGCGAACAAACGCACGCCCTGCATGGTCCAGAGCGATCGTCCGTCCGCATCGAAGGCGTAGAGCACATCCTGCGCGCTGGGAGCGAAGAACACGTTTCCCTGAGCAGAGAATCGGCCCCCCAAGCCGTAGGGGACCGCGGCATCGCGGAGCATCCGGCCGTCGGGGCCGTAGAAGTGTATCCGGTTGCGCCGGGCGGTGTTGATGTTGAGCGAAAGGCCCACCACTCGCCGCTGGGACGAGATCGCATAGGCGACGTCCTCGGTCTCGCCGATGCTCCAGATCTGATCCCCCGTCGCGCTACGCAGGGTGAAGGTGGCCGTGGGAGCAAAGTCCGCTGCCCCGTGCCGGTGGGTGGTCACACCGTAGGCGCTCCCATCATCAGACAGGGCGAGACTCTGGTCCGCTGCGCAAACCGCAACGGACACCGGCTCCCGCCCGGGATCCGCCTGCAGAATCGCATCCTGCAGAAGAACGGCCGCCCCACCTCCGGGGGTGATGACGATCCGCTGCTGATCCATCGCAGATTGCAGGATCGGTTCGAGGGCCAGTTCTGCGGCCTCGGATGCAGCCGGGAACAGGACCGAAACCGTGGTGATCAGCGCTCCCAAGAGCGCCAAGGGGCGGGTTCTGAAACGCATAGTTCCTCCGCGCAGCCTAAGTTGGGGGATACGTCAAGGTTGCGATGTTGATTGTACCACAGCCCGGGGTGAGGCGCCCCGCACGTGTGTTGCCTGCCCGAACTCCCAATAACTACGCATGTTGCGTCCTAACGATCTGCAAATGCGTGCTCAAGACATCCGAGTCCGGCGTCGATGACAGATCTAATGGATTGGTGAGAGGGCGGGTTGATTCCACGACGTCGATCCCATGAACCCCGTGTTTTGAGACTTCGGAGGACGAACTATGTCAGGTCTGAGGCCGACTCAGTACGAAATGGAGAAAGGTGCCTACTGGCGCAACCTCCTATTGGCCACCGCCGCCGCAGTTGGCATGCTTGCCACGGTGGCGGTGGCTTTGCCGCCAGCGGACTCCGGGCCGTCGCCCGCGCAGCGGACTGGCAACCCGCTGGAATCGCCCCTGATTGCAGCCGGCTGGGAGCAGGCTCTGCCGCCTGCACACCGGGATCAGTTCAGGTCCTCGGCCGAATCCAGGCCCCGTCGGTTGCCTGAGATTCCTCCGATCCTTCTCGAGTCGGCCAAACCGCTCTACCCAGAGGACGCTCTCGCAGCCCAATCGGAGGGACGGGTGGAGGTGCTCGCCACGGTCAGCCCCAACGGCCGGGTCGCGAGAGCCATTGTGCTCGGCAGCTCCGGCTCTGATTCGCTCGATGAAGCTGCGGTGGCTGCAAGCCACAACTTCTTGTTTGAACCCGCGATGCAGGGGGATCTCCGGGTCGCGGCCAGCCTGATCATCCCCTTCGAATTCCGCCTGGAATAGCTACGTGGGCAACCCACTGAGTGCACAATATAAGGGTGTCGGTGGCCGATTCTCTGGTGGGGAACAGCTCCGTTCGAAATCGGGGTCTGGCTGGAGATCTGCAAGCGGGAGCGTACGTGAGCACGTCGATACAACTCGTTGGCCTCTTGGTCTTTGCGTTGGCCGCCGCCATTCTGTGGTTTGCCATCTCAAAGACACAGCGGGGTGAGAGCGAACCTCGGCGGCGTTCGGACACACCCCGGCGGGCAGGTCGGCCCAGCTCGGGAAGACGACGTGCCGACGTGAAGCCGTCTCGTCCGGCACCGGTCCGGCCGATCCGCGCGAGTGAGGCGGCCGAACCCACAGGCGGGACGGTTACTCCCATCCCGAGTGCTGGCGCGGATCCAGACATCACTCCCGTCAAGTCCGCTGCGCAGGATGAAGATGCCGCCGATTCCAGCGGACTACCTTCGGACCCAAGTCCGATGCTGGGATGGCCGCATCGACGCATCGACATCGAACTGGTGCCCGCCGCGCCCGAAGATCTCACCCTGCCATTCCTCGAACCAGGCGCCCGCGAAGGTATCGAAGGAACCCTGGGGCGAGCGCAGGAAGCCGCCGAGACGCTGAGCGGACGTCAGTCGATCCTGGAGGGACTCCACGGCCAGGAATCAGACCCGCGCAGACTGAGCGAACTGGTGGCTCGGGATCCGGTTCTCACCGCCCAGGTACTCAAGGCGGTCAACTCTCCGTACTACGGCTTGCTCAAACCGGTTGGATCGGTCTTTCGAGCGATCCTGCTCATGGGCCACGTTGAGGTCCGCAACCTGATCTGGCGGGTTTGCTTCAATGATGTGACAGGCGGCATGGACGAAGAAGTGCGCAAACGGTTGGATGATCTGTGGGATCACTCCTTCGCCGTCTCGCGCGTGGCCTATGCGATCGGGAAGGAACTCTCCTTGTCGCGGCCCGATGAGATCGCCACCGCCGGTCTCTTGCACGATGTCGGCAAGCTGATCGCTCTGTCAGCCTGGCCCGAAGACGCGCAGCTGGTCTATCCCGGCACGATGTTCAGTCGACACGACGTCTTGCGCGAGGAACTCGAGCGCTTCAAGCTCGGGCACGCTCAGATTGGCGCACGGATGATCACGGCCTGGGACCTGCCGACCGGTATCAGCGACGCGATCGAATACCATCACTATCCGAGCTATATCGGTCCGGACGAGGTGACCGGCGAGAGCAAACCGATCGGCGTTGTCCACCTTGCTGATCTTCTCTGCCACATGGCGCGCCAAGAGGGGAGCCCAAGCGGCTGGGAGCTCTACAGACCACGCGACGGGTGGCTCGAGGAACTCGGATTGCCTGACGGTCTCGGTCGTCTGTTGGATCAACGCGTGCTGGGAGCCCTCGAGTATCGGCCGGCTGCGTAGCTGCGGGTCGCCTGCACCTAGAACGTCATTGACAGCGCCAACCCCTGATGCGAGATCGTGAAGGGCGCCAGTAGCCTGCTCAGACCTCCCAGAATGCCACCCTGATCATCCCGAGCAACCTCGTACCCCACGGCCAGCCCGATGGCGGCCCCGAAGAGCACATCGGATAGATGGTGACGGCGGTCTTCCATTCTTCCCAGTGCCGTCCCGGTTGCCAGGACAAACGCGCAGGCTCCCGCCTTCGGGCCCCACTGCTGCGCAATCACCGGTGCGACGGAAAAGGCGCTGGCGATGTGACCGGACGGGAAGGAATGCCGGCCGCCGTCGGGCCGCTTCGCATTGATCGCCAGTTTTAGCGACCACACGATGGCGCCGCTCCAGAGGAGCGAGCGGGCCATGTCTCCCCCGGCCGTGGACATCCGTTCGCTTCCAAAGACCCGCCCCGACATCAACAGACCTGCGGCACCGACACCCAGCGGGAGCCCGTCGCCGAACTCATTGCCCACATCGACTAAGAGATCGAGTCCGGAGCGATCGATCAGACGGGCCATACCCTCCGGATCCCTGTTGTGGGTGGCGATGCCCGCCGCCAGCCCTAGCCCGCCCATCACAAGGAGGCTGCGTTTGCTGAGAAACAGGCCGGATCCAGAGGAGGTGGGAAATGGGAGCGCGGACCCGGGGGTGGATGGCTCGAACGCGACACTATTCGTCACGGGGGCAGAGTGCAGGGTGCCGGTCGTCGGACTCCCGGGCATGGTGAGAGGTTCGCCCGCAAAGGCGGGTGCGCAGGCAAGAATCACCGCACCCAGACCAATCGTCAGGGCCCGCTGCGCGCTGGTTTGCATGGAATCCCCCTCACGCCGTCTCGGGGGCGTCCCCTGGTGCCGGCGAGATCCCTCCGTTTGTGGTGCAATAGCATTAACACCGTCGGGGTGGTTTCGATTCCAGGTTTGCCGAGAAACCGGCCAATCCGGCTCAGTTCACCGTTGTTGCAGTGAGTGGCGACGATTGTCGGGGCGCGAATTCGAAACGTGTTACAATCATCTCCGACGCTGTCACATCCCTCATGAACAAGGAAACAGACATGAGAACGAGTTTCACGATCCTGGCCGGTGCTTGCCTGGTGCTTTCCGTTTGCGCAACCGTGGCAAACGCCACCCAGCTTCTCTCCGTTCATCCCGACACAAAGGCGGAGTACGCGAGGCTCCTCGAACTAGCGCCCGAAAGCAGGACCTGCGGCGCTGTGGTGACCGAGGATGGGGTGGAGTTTGCCGCGCAGGATGAGCGCGCGGACGAGCTCCGCGCCCTGGGGTTCGATGTCGAGGTCCGCATCGACGATCTCGAGGGTTTCTATGCTTCTCGTCTTCACCGCGACGGTCCGTTCGGTGACTACCATACCTATGACGAGGCGATCGAGGCGATGGACGCCCTGGCTGCCACATATCCGGCCCTGATGACTCCCAGGTCGAGCATCGGTCAGACCATCGAGGGGCGTGAGATTTGGGTGTACAAGATTTCCGACAATCCCGGGGTGGACGAGGATGAGCCGGAGATCTTCTTCAACGCCTACATCCACAGTCGCGAAGCCATCACGTTCGAGATTCTCTATGACCTTTCGCAGCATCTGTTGGAGGGGCATGGCAACGACCCGCGGGCGACCGCCATCGTAGATGGACGCGAGATCTGGATCCTGCCGGTCGTCAACCCCGACGGGGTCCAGTACAATTACCAGACGAATCCAAATGGTGGTGGGATGTGGCGCAAGAACCGCCGCCACAACGGCGGGAGCAGCTACGGCGTCGACCTCAATCGCAACTTCGGGTACGAGTGGGGCTACGACAACACCGGATCGAGCCCTTACAGCACGGACGAGACTTATCGGGGTACGGGGCCTTTCAGCGAACCTGAAACCGCCGCTCTACGTGACTTCGTCAATGGTCGCGAGTTTGCCGTCGCGCTCAATTTCCATTCCTACAGCAACCTCAATCTCCACGCCTGGGGCTACGAGCAATACCACTGCCCAGACCATGAAGCGCTGTTTCATCTGGGGCACGTCCGTGCCCAGGAGAACGGGTACTCGCCGGGAGCAGGGTGGGAGATCCTCTACCGAACAAACGGGGACGCCAACGACTGGATGTACGGTGAGCAGGAAACCAAACCGGCCATCTTCTCCTATGTCACGGAGGTGGGGAGTTCAAACGACGGCTTCTGGCCCGCGGAGTACCGTATCCCGCAGCTCGTGAACGAGAATCGCGAAGCGAACCTGCGCGCGATCGAGCTGGCGGACAATCCGTTCCGCGTACTTCCTCCCGGCTATGCGGCCGTCGAAACGGAGGGTTCTGTCCCCGGTAACTTCACGCTGACCTGGAATGTGCCGGATCCGGATCCGGACAATCCGGCGGTGGAGTGGAATCTCATTGAAGGGGCAGGGCACTTCGTCGGAGCAGATGATCTCGAAGGGGACAATGTCGACCGCTGGGATTCAATCGGTTGGAGTTACGTCACGAATCGTTCGCACTCGCCGTCACACAGCTTCTACAGCGGTGAGGACAACCGCCTGCACAACATCCTCGAATCGAAGCGGGGGCACCTTGTCCAACCGGGCGAGGATTTGCGGTTCTGGACGCATTACCAGATCGAGGGGGACTGGGACTACGGATACGTCGAGATCGCCACGAGCGCGCGCGAGTTCCTCCCGCTTCAGGGGACGATCACGACCAACAGCGATCCGAATGACCGGAACTTCGGCAACGGCGTCACCGGCAATTCAGGAGGCTGGGTGGAAGCCGTGTTCGACCTGGCCGACTACGAGGGTGAGGTCGTCTGGATCCGCTTTCGCTACAACACGGATGGTTATGTGACCGAAGAGGGCTGGTACGTCGATGACATCGAGCCCTCCGATCTCTTCGCGACCGAAACGCTGGTTGCGAGCGGAGTCGGCGCGCAGGAATACACCTTCACGAATCACCCCGAGGGTGATTTCTCTTACCTCGTCCAGTCGGTGGACGTCGAGGGAAACCAGGCGATTTACAGCATGCCGCGCACGCTCGAGGTGGAAGGCCTTTCCGACATTGCCGTGGGGTGGGGCGGACTGGAGTTGCTGAGCCGCAACCCTGTTTCCGGGAAGGCGGCGCTCCAGTACACGATCCCGCAGGATGCTCGGCCGGGTGAATCCGTAGAGCTGACGATCCACGACATCAATGGCCGGATGGTGGCCGCGCTTCCTGCCGGCGACGGTGCGCCCGGCAGCTTGATCGAGGCCGAGTGGAATGCTCAAGGGTCCACACCAGGACTCTACTTCGCGCGGATCATCCACGGCCGGCACGTCGCGCACCAGCGCATCGTGCTGATGCCTTAGTCAAGCCCCTCGGGCAGCGTCTCCACATACGCGCGAATCTCATCGCGGACCTCGCGATAGGGGGCAAGGACCGCCTCGTCACCACCTTGGGCTCTTCCCTCGGCCGCAATCTCACGGGCGAGGGCGGGTGGATCGGCAAATCCGCGGTGGATGATCTTCGCATCCCCGGGAAACACCGGGCAGGCTTCGCGCGCATTGTCGCAAACCGTGATCACGAAATCGAAGGGTGCGTCCCGATGAAGGTCCATCAGCTTCTGAAGGCTCTTGGACTGATGGGCCGAGATGTCGACCCCTGCTTCGGCCATGGCCCGTACCGCCAGGGGATCGACCCCGTGGGGGGCCGTCCCTGCGGAGAATGCCTCGATCGAGTCAGCCTTGAGCGCCCGCGCCCACCCTTCGGCCATCTGGCTTCGGCAGGAGTTGCCGGTGCACAGGAAGAGCAAACGAATCGGCGTCCTCATCCCGTGCCCCCCACGCGCTAGACGAGCTTGCCCAGGTTGTCGACAAACGCCTTGGCGTAGTCGCTGTTCGGCATCGCGGACTCGAGGATCTGGGCCGCCATCGGCACCGCTTCTGCGGCCGGAACGCAGAACTGCATGGTGTCGAACTTCTGGCGGAATGCGGCGACCTCTTCCTTCACCGCTTGCCCGCGAATGACGCAATCGGCCATCAATCCCGCCAGCGGCTCGAAATCGGCCTCGGTCATGCCGAAACGGGTCATCTCGGAGGCGCCCAGGCGGAGCCCACTGGAATCCAGGAAGGATTCATCATCGGGCAGGGCCTGGTAGTTGCAGACGATGTTGTTCTCCTCGAGACGCCGCGCGATATCCATGCCCGGCCCGTGCTCAGACACGCGCAGGAGAACCTGATGCGTTTCGGTGAAGTCGTCGGCGGGATCGCCCTGCACGTCCAGGCCGGCCGCCTTGAGTGCCTTCGCGAACGCCTTCGCATTCTTGATGACCTGGGTCTGATACACATCCTTGTGTGCATTCATCTCGTAGCCGGCCATCAACAGGCCGACGAGGGTGCCCAGGTGATGGTTGCTGGTCGAGCCCGGGAAGACCCGGCTCTTGATGTCGAGCCAGAGTTTCGACAGCCGCGTCTTCTTCTCGATCGACGAGGCGATCACCCCGCGCTGCGGACCAAAGAAGGTCTTGTGGGTGGAGCCGGTGACCAGATCCGCACCCTCCTGGAACGGTTTCTGGAAAGCGCCGTAGAGACCGAGCACGTGGGCCATGTCGTACATGATGATCGGGCGCCTCTCCCAGTCCTTCACGATGTCATGGGTGAATTTCACGGGCTCGGGATAGATGAACATGCTCTTGCCGAAGATGATGAGCTCAGGCTTCGCGTCCTCGAGCAGATTCCCGAGCGCGTCGGTGTCGATCTTGTACAGGTTGTCCTTCTGAATGGGGAAGTTGGTGACGTTTTCCTTCCCGTCATCCTTGAACTCGACGTAGTTGTAGAGCGCGCCCATGGGCTGCGATGAGAGGTGACCGCCCTTGGTGAGATCGTTGTTCATGACCGAGCGGATCCGCCGCCAGGTGGGGCCCTCCTCCCGTCCGCGATTGACGAAGTTGGTGACGGCCTTGAAGACGACCTCGTTGGCCATCTGGCCGCTGATCGCGCGCATCTCGGCCTTGGGGCAGTCGAAGTACTTGCACATCTCCTCGCGAGCGGCTTCTTCGATGTCGCGAATGAAGTCGATACCCTGATAGAAGTAGATCTCCTTGCCCTTCATCGTGCGGTGCTCGGCGTAGCGGCCCGCGGGGTCGGAGATCTCCATCATCTTGACCAGCAAACTGGGCGTGTTCTCCGATGGGATCAGATTGACGCACTGGCGCTGCCGCCATAGGTTGTTCTGGACGACTCTCTCTGTGAGCCCAAGCGCTTGATCTGTCAGGTTCATCGCTTCCTCCACCACGAAGTGTCCGGTTTGCCACCGGCCGCTAGTTCATTTGACGAATTACGAAGCCTATCACAGCGCAAACGAGCCCCGAAAGGCCCTTTCGCGGGGGGGCGACCGATCAGGAGTCGCCCATCAATCGACCCAGAAATCTCGCGGGTAAAGCCTCAGCAGCCGGGCATCCGGTTCATGGGCCCTAAGGTGAGCCTCGTAATCCTCGATCTGGCTCGTCGGGCCGATCAGCATGTTCACCGATCCCCGCCGCTCATCGGCCTGGCTGCCGTACCCAACGACCACCGGTCCCACCACCTCGGGGAGCCGGTCGGACACCTGGTCGAGGAGTCCTCCCTCTCGCATTGCCAGATCGACCCCCCGGTCTTCCGACGGATTCTGCCATTTGCGCCGAAGATCGAGCAGCGCTTCCTTGAAGGTCCGAATGCGCTCGGGCGAGAGCCCATCGGCCCAATCGTTGGCCATGGCGCGTCCTCGGGAGAGGTAGGTGTCGCCGCCGCGGAAGTCACCGAAGCAGCCGGCCAGTGCGTAGTCCAAGAAGAACTCGTCATCGAGCGTTTGGTCCGCCCCGGCGAGCACGTCACCGACGAAACGTAAGGTCTCCACACCGTCATTGCATCGTTCGGCGTAGTAGGAAACGAGGCCCCGGCGCAGGCTGGCGCCGACCCCGTTCGAGTAGGCCAGGCCGGCCCCCCAGGTCTGCATGAACAGCCCGTGGACGCCGGCTCCTCCGAAGGAACGGGTGGCCAGCAGATCGATCAGACGCGAGTAGTAGGGTTGGTCGTAGGTCATCAGCTGCGCGGAGTTCAGGAAGACCGCGCTTCGGGACGACTCGAGCACCAGGGCGACGTGCGGTGGACGCGCATCCGCCTCCGGCCCGAGATCGGGGTAGCGGGCTCTGAGATTCCGGGTGATCAAGGATGGGGCGCCTGCCCGGAGGGCAGCGGATTCGTAGTCCGCTGGGGCATCTTGGGACGCGCCGGCGAGGGGAGGAGTCGCACCCTCACCCTCGGCCCGGGCGCCGATGGCCTCGATGTCGGTCAGCCGCGCGATGGTGATGTCGAGATCCGGCCAAAGCCGGTCGACGCTGTCCGTGCTTCCGGTCAGGTGCGCCCGGCTGGGTCCCTGGCGCAACAGATCGTCAACGACTGTCCGGATCTCGGCGAGCACCGCCTCGGGGGGCTGGAGCAAATCGTCCAGCGCTTGCCCGGCCAGACGCGTGAAGTCCTCGGTCAGCACCTCCTCGGGCGCGACCTCAAGTTCGCTACGCAGATAGGCGACCAGCTCTGTGGCGTTGCCGGCCAGCGGACTGGAGTCCGCTGCGCCCAACTCTGCATCCATGAGGTCGAGTTCGGCGACCAATCCGTCGCGAGACCCGTCCCAACGCTCCAGAATCTCGTTGATTCGAACGGCCAGGGGGCCGATCACCTCGTCGGTGGGCACCTCATGAAGCCGCCAGCGCAGTCGCTGCAGATGGTGAAGCCGCGTGAAGATCGACGCTGTCGACAGGTAGACCGGATCGCTCTGATAACGATAGGCGCGGGCGGGGTTATCGACCCATTCCTCCTCCGAGCCGAGGGGCAGTTGCTTTAGATTCGAGGCTTCGCGATTCACCAGGTCCCGCAGGCGAGGTAGGGCAACCGTGTCCAGGCGAGCGGCACTCCTGAGTAGCGCGTGGGCCCAGTGCAGGGAGGCGCGTCCCTCCTCGAGCCCCAGTCCCGTGCCGTAGACGGCCAGCTCGACCCGCCCATCGTCTTCGCCGGGGAAGGTCGAATAGGCGGCATCGAGGCTGCTCACCTCACGTTGGAGGCGCTCTCGCAAATCGACGTAGGAGATCCAGTCCGAGGAAGCCGGATCCACCTCCGATGACCAACAGCCCAGCTCGGCGATGATCTCCGGGAGGATGGGCAGGTAGATCCAATTCTCGCGCGCCGTGCCGGTCATGTCGAAGTAGAGTCCCAGGTCGACCATGGATGTGCGTTCGAATCGATTCAGACACACCGGCACCTGGTGTTCGGCCCCGGTGCTCGAGGTCAGGACCAGTGGTTCGATCTGAGAGTCGATCGTCTCGTCGAGCGTGAGGGGAGGGTCGTTGAGGAAACCGGGACGTCCGATCTCCTTCTCGATGAGGTCGAGTTCCTCCGTGCGCGCGTCGAATTCCATCTGATAGAGCTGCAGCGCTTCTTGCGGATCCGCAGTCTCGTATTGGCGCATGAGGGCGGCCAGATCCTGTGCCAGGCGCTCCTCTTTGGCCGCGGCCAGGGCGGCGGGCATCGAGGTGTCCGGATAGGCGGCCACCATCACCGCGGGGGGCGCGTCCAGCCCAAGCCGTTCGATGAGATCGGCCCACGGGTTACCCGTCTCCATATCGCGCAGCAGATCCTCATTCCGCTGATTGCGGAGCAGATCCTTCGCGAATCCCGGTTCCCGCATGACCTCGACCACGTGGCGATACCAGAAATCGCCGGTGCCGCGATAGCCGAAGCGGGGGGGAGCATCGATCTGTTCGAGCAGGTAGCGCCGCTCCGAGGTCAAGTAAGTGCGGATCTTGTCGTTGAAGTCGGCGAGTTCCGGCGATCCGGGATCAAGGGATGCGATCCAGCGCAGCCTTTCGGTCAGCACGCGGCGCGTCTCGGCGAGCGATTCCTCGGAAGCGGCTTCCGACGAGACGCCGTCGAGCCAGAGCATCGGACAGTGGCCGGGCATCGACATCACCCAGCCGCCGCCACTGCTGATGCCCGGTCCCACCTTGCGGGTTGTGCCGTCGATGAGATCACTGTGAACGAAGGACGCCTCATTCCCGCTGAAGACGAACCAGAGAGCCTGCAAGCGGAACAGGTCTTCCGAGGATAGCGCCGGTGAGCCCTGACGATTCGGACTCGCGTCCGTCGCCGTGACCCTCATGTCGAACGGCTGCCAGCCGATGACGACCGGCCCCGGTTCACTGCTGTTGCCGCTGGGGAACGGCAGGCGCACGATGGCCGGATCGGCCGGAGGAGTGGCGGGCGGCAAGGTGGCCAGGGTCGGCCAGTCGGGATCGATGATCCGGGTGCCGGCTAAGGGACGGCCCGCGTCGGCTCCAGTGCGCACCCAGCCGTTGCCGACCTTGCGCAGGATTCCGTCGAGCTCGATCAGGAACTGGGCGAGGTCGAACTGCGGAGGGAGCCCCAGAATGAGCCCCATCGTCTCGCCGGGATGGTAACGGTGCTCGAAGAATGCGCGCATGTCCTCGGGTTTCATCGTCCGAATCGCCTCCGGACGACCGCCGGATTCCAATCCCAGAGGATGCCCAGCGCCATAGAGCTGCCGCCGGATCTCGCTCCAGATGATCGTGCCCGGCTTCTCGAAGCTGCTGACCATCTCGAGATAGACGGTTCCCTTTTCCTCGAGTGAGAGCGTGCCGGATTCATCCATCACGACACCCAGGTGAGCGACCTCGCGCCGGATCTCCTCGTCCGTGACATCGGGATGAACCAGCGCGTCCAGGAAGCGATAGATCAGCTCGAGGAACGATTGCCGGCCGCCCGCGGTGTGGAAGTGGTAGATGGTCTTCGACCGATAGGTGCTGGCGGAGTTTGATCCCATCGACATGTCGAGGAGCAGCGAGGCGTAGCGCGCCTTCCGCCCTTTTCCCAGAACCAGGTGTTCACCGGTGTGTGGTTCGCCCCGATCGGAGCCGGGGGGAGTCTCGACCCAGAGCATGGCCTGCGGGATGGAGTCGAAGCGCAGGACATCGATCGGCATCCCGGTCGGATCGTGGATGAAACGGAGTCCGGCCGGTTGGTCCTCGGCTCCATCGAATCGGGCATCGACGCTGAATGAGGCGATCTGATCGCCCCGCTCGAGCTCAGCGATGGGGTCCGGCCGCGATTGAACACCGTTCTGAGGCAATCCGTCTTGGGGCAGGGCGCCGGCTGTTGAGATCAGGCCCGCCGCAATCACGGCGGCCTTGACTAGATGTCTTGGCAACTTCGGTTTCCTCATGCGGCCGACCGGCCAGGCATTCTCGGATGAATACGGTGCAGGTTTCGTCTGTAAGGGTATAGATGAGGAGAGGGTCGGAGCGCAACGATTGTCCTGCCGGGGAGGGCGACCTCGCAACACTTCGGCTCCAGGCGCGTAAAATGGCCTAGGGGGACCCGCTTCATCAGACTACAATCCGAACCGAGATTGGCTCCGGGGGGCTTCGGAGGAGGGGAACATATGCGTATTGCGTACAGGAACGGACAAAAGGACCCGAGAGGATCGCTTCGCAAGTTGCCCCTGCAACTTCTTTGTTGGATTGCGATTGCAGCGATAGGTCTTTCTGGGATCGTGGCGGACGCCGAGGCGAAGGCCCGGACCGAGACCGTTGACGGCGTGCCCTGGGTCCACAACTCCGCCGAGTCGGAGCAGGGCCGCCAGGAGATCGTTCTCAAAGAGCGCTGGCGGGTCGGCGGGGACGATGAGGACGAGATTTTCGGGGTCGTCGCCGGGATGCTGCGTACGGATGCGGACGAGATCTGCATTCTCGACAACCAGCTCTGCGAGCTCAAATTCTACAGCCGGGACGGCGAGCTCCTGCGGACGATCGGCAGCCGGGGCGAGGGGCCGGGCGAGTTTCTGCAGGGGATCGGCGCCTGCCTGCTGCCCGAAGGCCAGGTGGGGGTGGTGCAGTCTTTCCCCGGCAAGGTCATCCTCTTCAATGCCGACGGTACGCCGGGCGGCGAGGTGATTCCCCGCCTGACAGACGATGCGGCGGTGCAGTCCTACCTGGTTGTCTATCGGGCGCAGCGTGTGGGAGATCGTCTGGCGATCGCCTGCATGGACCAGCAATTCGGACAGGAGGGCATGGCGCGGCACCACATGCTGGGGCTCTTCGACCTGGGCGGCAAGCTGCTGGCCTCGATGAGCAGCAGCAACGATGTGGTCGACATGTCCCAGGGCTACCTGCTCGACGAGGTCACCATGACGCGCTACAGCGAACGTCTGATCGAACGCGACGATGGTGCGCTCGTTTTGGGGCAGGACTATGACGACTATCGAATCGAACTCTTCGACAACGACGGGAATCCCATCCTGGGCATCACCCGCGACTATGAACAGATCTCCCGCACCGACGAGGAACAGAAACTGATCGAGGACATTTTCGCCGGGTTCGTGCGCAATGTCCCGAATGTGCGCCTGAAGATCGAAAAGAACCACAAGGCGGTGGAAGAGCTCCATTGGGGCCCCAACGGCGAGCTGTGGGCTCTGTCGGGCGAGGGACGTTGGAAGGCACCCGAGGGTGTGCTCGCCACCTACGATGTCTTTGACAGCTACACGGGCCGCTTCGTCAAGCAGGCGGTCCTCAAAGCACCGGGCGATGCGACGCGAGACAGCGTTTATCCGCTGGGAGATCAGGTTCTGGTCGTCAAGGGATTCCTGAACTCCGTCGTCGGCATGGCCGGGGGCGCCGAGGGCGCCGAGGTCGATGAGCTGGAAGAGGAAGGAATCACCATCATCTGCTACGACCTGTAGAGATGTGCGGATGAGAGACGCCGAGAGCGACCGGCAGCCAGCATGAGCCGCGCGTGCGGCAGGAGGTCTATTGTGAATGCGATGATCACCTTCAACTGGACGTCCCACGCCTTCCTCGTGTTGGTGTTGGGCTTGCTTGTGATCGGGCTGGGGGCCTGTTCGCCGGAGGATGGGGCCAACGCCTCGGGAGCCGACTCGGTGTCGACCTCGTCAGGAGATGACCAGAGCAAAGACGGTGAAGCCGAAGAGGCCAAGCCCAAGAAGAAGCCGCTCAAGGTCAATGTGGGTGAGGTCGAGCGCAGTCGGCTCGTTCACGCGGTGACGGCCGAGGGACGGCTGGCGGCCCGAAAAGAAGCCCAGATCAAGAGCGAGTTGACCGGCACGGTCGAGAAACTCTTAGTTGGTGAGGGAGACGAGGTCAGGGCCGGACAGCTCATCGCAGTCCTGGATCAGCGCGAGTATCTGGCAAGTCTCGAGGAAGCCCGGGCGCGGCATCTGAAGGCGCTCTCCGAGCTTGCCGTCAATCTCGAGCTCGAACTTGCCGGCGAGGTCGACGAGGCGGCCAATGAGCGGTTTCAGGACAGTATCGAGAAGTTGCGCACCAACCTGCGACAGGGTCGGATCACTCACGCCGAGTACACCAAAGCCAGTCTGGATCTGGAACTCGAGGCTCTGAGGGCGGGCGCATTCCGCCAGGAAGTGCTTGAAGCCCGCACCGGATTTGCAGATGCCCGGGCCGCGGAGGAGCGCGCGCGGCTCAACCTCGAACGCACGGAGATCCGCGCGCCGTTCGGCGGCCGGGTGACCGATCTGGCCCCCGTGTTGGGCGAGCGCATCTATAGCGGTGGAGAGATTTGCCGCCTGGTCAACACCCGCGACCTGGAAGCCGAGGTCTACGTGCTCGAGTCCGATCTCGGCAGCCTGGATGTCGGTTTTCCCGCACTGCTGACGATTACCGCCGTCGATCAGACGCTACCGGTCGAGGTCAGCGTGGTCAGCCCGGACGTGGATACCCAGAGCCGGACCTGCCGCGTTCTGTTCCGGTTCTCCAACGAGTCCGGGCGCGTGCGGCCGGGCATGTTCGTGCGGGCGCAGATCGCCACGCGAATCGAGGAGGATCGCCTGCTGGTTCCCAAAGCGGCGGTGCTGTATCGGGAGAATCGGCCGCTGGTCTTCAAGGCCGTCGACGATCAAGCCCTGTGGGTGTACGTGACGCTTGGCGAACAGAACGAATCCTATGTCGAGATCAAGAGCTGCGCCGCAGGGCAGACGCTCGAGGCGGGCGACCGCGTCGTGGTGTCGGACCATTTGACCCTGGCGCATGAGGCCCAGATCAAGGTGGGCAAGACCATCCGGACGGAGGATCCCTGGAAGAAGAATTTCCCGACAGAGGAGGGCTAACCGGCCATGATACGTCTCGCCGTTCGCCGGCCTGTTGCCACCTCGATGTTCTGTTTGGGGCTCATGCTCATTGGGGCCGTCTCGCTCGAACGTATTCCCGTCGATCTGCTACCCGAGATCAACTACCCGCGGCTGACCGTCGTCACGCGATATCCGGACGTGCAGGCCGAGGATGTCGAACGCCTGGTCACCATGCCGCTCGAAGCGGCGGTCACCTCGCTCGCGGGAGTCCGGCGAGTCGAGTCCCGTTCGCGCGAGGGGCTCTCCACGATCATGGTCGAGTACGAGTGGGGCTCCGATATGGAGTTCTCCGCCCTGCATCTGCGCGAGGCGCTCGATCGCGTGGCCTTCCGCAACGACTATCCCGAGACCGCTGAGCGACCCCTGATCCTCAGATGGGATCCTTCCGCCCGGCCGGTGAGCATCATGGTGTTGCACGGCGACAAACCGCTGCGGCAGATCACCGAGTTCGCCACCGAGGTCGTCAAACCCGCACTCGAACAGATTCAGGGCATTTCCCAGGCCGAGGTGGTGGGCGGTCTCGATCGCGAGATAAGAATCGAGCCCGATCCCGAGAAACTCCGCATCTACAACATCTCGATGGATCAGATCTCGCAGGCTCTTCAGCGGGCCAACGTTTCCTTCCCGGGCGGACGCGTCAAACAGGGGCCGCTTCATCTTTCCCTGCGAATCATCGGCGAGTACGAGACGCTCGAAGAGATCGCCGAGACCGCGATCAGTCGTGATGAGGCCAATCCGCTGCGCATCGGCGACATCGCCACCGTGATCGACGGCGTCAAGGATCCGGAGGGCGGAACGCTCCTTCACTCCCAGGACGTGGTATCGCTCCTCCTCTATAAAGAGGTGGGAGCCAACACCGTCAAGGTGGCGAAGGAGGTCGACCTGGTCGTCGATATCCTGCGGGATCAGTACGCCGACTTCGACTGCGAGTTTGTCTATCGGGATGCGGAGTTCATCAAGGCGAGTTTTTCGGGACTCGTTCAGAGCCTGGTGTTTGGCGCCTGCCTCGCATTCCTGGTGCTCTTCTTCTTCCTGCGGGACTTCCGCAGCCCGCTGGTGGTGGGGATTGCGATTCCCTCCTCGGTCGTGATCACCTTCGCCTTCCTCTATTTCATGGATGTGAAGCTCAACCTGATGTCCTTGGGCGGCCTCTCGTTGGCAGCGGGTATGCTCGTTGACAATGCGATTATTGTCCTCGAGAACATCAATCGCCATCTGAGGGAGGGCTCCGGGCCCAAGGCAACGGTCGCCGCGCCCGTGACGACCGGAATCACCGCCGAGCTCCAGGGGCTCACCGGCCAGGCACTGGTGCGTGGCGCCGCCGCGTCAGGGACGAGGGAGGTGGGGGGCGCGGTGCTGGCGGCGACCCTCACGACCGTGGCCGTGTTCTTCCCCGTGGTCTACGTGTCCGGGGTGGCCGGAGAGTTCTTCCGCGATCAGGCGTTGACCGTGACCTTCTCGCTTCTGGTCTCGGTCGGCACGGCACTTCTGCTCCAGCCGACCCTGGCCGCTCGGGTGCTGAGTCCGAAGCAGGTGGACCCCCGGGGCCTCTTCCGTCTCTTCGCGTCCGCTCTGAGCAAGCTGTACGCGGGCTATCACCGGGTTCTCGAAAACGCGCTCACGCACAAGGGCATCTGGTTTGCCGGGTTGATTGTCTACCTCGTCCTGGCCGCGCTGGTCGGATGGGGCCTACCGCGGAGCTTCCTGCCCGAACGCAGCACCGGAGATATGTCTCTCTTCCTCGAGCTTCCCGCGGGGACTCCTCTGGAAGAGACCATCAGCACAACCAAACGTATCGGCGCCGAGATCGAAGCTCTGCCGCAGGTGAAGACCGTATTTGCGCAGGTCGGAACCACGGAACGGACTCTGGCCGCAGTTCAGGACTTCACCGCCTCGCACACCTCGAAACTCCGCATCATCCTTGAGCCGGGCAAGTCCGGAAAGCGTGAGGTCGAGGCGCTCGAGAACCACACCGAGCAGTTCCTGAAGAACTACCCCTCGGTCGTCCACACCTTCCGGGAGGAGGGGATCGGCCTGCGCGAGATCCTGGGCAGCGACAGCGCACCGATCAATCTGGGCATTCTGGCTGAAGAGGCGCACACGGCCGTTGCGGCGTCGGACGAGGTGATCCGGGCGATCCAGGGAGTCGACGGCCTGGCTGAGGTCTCGGTCGACCGCATCCTCGGCACCCCGATCATGGCGATGCGGATCAACCGGGCCGAGGCGATCCGCAGCAATCTCGATCCCGAGTTTCTTGTGCGCGAACTGCGTAGCCGTATTCAGGGCGTGGTGGCGACGGCCTTCAACGAAGCCGAGCAGAGAATCGACATCGCCGTTCGGTTCGAAGAGGACGAGCGTGAGAACCTCGACGCCGTGCTGGCAACACCGGTCGAGGTGAGTCCCGGACGGATGATCAGTCTCGGTCGTTTCGTCGAGATGAGCGAAGAGATACCGGTACGCGAGCTGGTTCGGCGCGATCAGCGGCGGATGGTCACCGTCACCGGCGATACGCGGGGACGGCGCGATGATCATGTCCGCGAGGATGTTCGCGAGGTGATCGGCGGTCTTGACTTGCCCCCCGACGTTCGCTTCATCGAGGGCGGGGAGCAGAAGGAGATCAACGAAAGCTTCCGCGAGCTTGGCTATGCACTGCTGCTCGCGATTCTGATCGTGTACATGATTCTGGCAGGGATGTTCGAGTCTTTCCTCGACCCGCTCCTGATCGCCTTCGTGCTTCCGATCGGGGTCGGTGGGGCGGCGTTCACCTTGGGCCTCTTCGGTCAATCGGTGAACATCCTCTCGTTGATCGGACTGATCGCTCTCATCGGAATCAGCGTCAACGACGCGATCGTGAAGGTGGATACGATCCGGCGGCTTCGCCGTGAGGGCCACGCCCTGCGTGAAGCGGTGTTCGAGGGCAGTCGCCTGCGATTCCGTCCGATTCTCATGACCACCGTCACCACCGTGGTCGGCATGATCCCCATGGCCATCGGCCTGGGTTCGGGGGAGCAGCTCCAGCGCCCGCTCGCGCTGACCATCATCGGCGGGCTGACGCTTGCGACCGCCCTGACCCTGATCTACACGCCCCTCATGTATGAGTGGGCCCATGCCCGCCGGCAAGCCAGAGACGGCCGGTTGGGCGAGGGACGCCCGAGTACTCGCGGAGCGAGCGCATGACCAAGCTTCTGTTGCAGCGGCCCGTAGCCACCTGGGTCCTCTTTGCGGCCCTGGTTGTGCTGGGGGTCTACGCCTGCCCGAAGCTCCGGGTGGAGTCGATGCCGGAGGTGGAGTTGCCGTCGGTCACCGTCTCCACCAGCTGGAACGGTGCATCTCCGGCGGCCATTCATCGCTCCATCACGGTTCCGATCGAGGAAGCGGTTCGGCGGGTCCATGGGATTGAAGAAGTCGTGGCCCGCAGCTATCCCAGCCGATCTCTGGTCGATGTCTCCTTCCGACGCGAGACCAATGTCGAGTATGCGCGCCTCGAGTTGGCCGAGCAGCTGGGTGCGGTCCGCGCGAACCTGCCGGCCGCAGCCAGTCCGCCCCAGATCGTGGGCGACGTTCCCGAAGAGTTTCAGACGGAGGAGTTCTTCTCCGTCTCGCTCATGTCGCCCTTGGACCCCGATCAACTGAGGTCTGAGGCGGAAAAGTGGATCCTCCCGCGGGTGATGGCCATCGATGGCGTCGCCAACGCCGAGATTCGGGGGGGTGCGGACCGCGTGCTCCGCGTGGTCCTCGATCGCGAGAAGATCGAACTGCAGAATCTCTCGGCGGAGGCCATTCTCGGAGCGATTCTAGCACTCGACGATGTGTCCGCCGGCGGGGTCCTGAAGCGGGGTCCGCTGGAAATCCTGGTGAGCATCCGGGACGAGTCGAGCCTGCCTCGATTGGAGAACCTCGTGGTCGCGCGCCGCGGAGATCGGCTCATTCAGCTCGAGGAGATCGCCGACATTCGTTGGGATCATGAAGATCCGGCCTATCTCGTTCGAGTCAACGGCCAGAATCTCGTGCAGCTGCATGTCGAGAAACGCAGGGGCACGAACGCCGTGACCGTCAGCCGTTCGATTCGCGACATGCTTCCCGCGATCGAGGCCGAACTTCCCTTTGAAGTGGAAATGGAAGTCGACGAGGACCAGGGCCGCGAGCTGGAGAAGAAGCTGATCGAGCTGGTGTACCGCTCCCTGCTCATCCTCGGCATCCTGTTGGTGCTGCTCCTCGCATCGATGCGCAGCCTGCCTCTGGCGGGCACCGTCGTCGTTTCGATCCTCCTAGCGGTCGTGATCAGCCTCAGCCTGTTCTACTTCCTGGGGATCTCAGTCAATTTCATCACGATCAGCGGACTCACGGTCTGCTTTGGAATGATCCTGGACAACAGCATCCTGGTGCTCGACAGCGTCCACCGGCGGGTGTCCGACTCGCTTGGCGGATTCGGTCCCGGTTGGCGCAAACGACTGTCGCCGAAAAGGGCCCTGCGTGAGATCATCAACGGGGCGAATGAGGTGGCCTTCCCGATCCTGGGAACCACGCTGACCACCATGGTCGCGTTTCTGTCCTTCGTATTCCTCTCCGGGCGTCTCTCGCTCTACTACGCGCCGTTGGCGGTGGCCGTCGCCACGGCGATGGGGGCCTCGATCCTGGTGGCCCTGGGCTGGATGCCGGTTGCGCTTCGCACGGTTTGGATGCGTGGGCTGGGCGGCGCGCTTCCCAAGACATCGTCCGCGAATGGTGATGAGGCCGAGGATCCCGCGGTCGTACTCCAC
Source organism: uncultured bacterium (assembly GCA_964612295.1). GTDB lineage: Bacteria > Eisenbacteria > RBG-16-71-46 > CAIMUX01 > WJJG01 > CAYQJL01. Next base: position 31,081 of record CAZTDY010000028.1, read on the forward strand.
GCAAGCCAGCCGCCGAGCGGATTCGAACGCTTCGTGGGGGTGACGCTCAAGCTGTGGTGGGTGGCCCTTCTGATCGTGCTGGGGAGTCTGGCCGGCGGATACTACATCTACGAAAATAAGGTCAGCAAGGGTGGCTTCTTCCAGATGCCGGAGCGTGAGGAGCTCGTGGTCTCGCTTCGCCTGCCGGAAGGGACCGACATCCTGATGACCTACGAAACGGTCAAACGGTTCGAGCACGAGTTGCTGCCGGTTCCCGAGGGCGCCCATGTGAGGCTGACCGCTTTCCGGAACTACGGGCGGATCAATATCCGTTTCGAAGAAGAGCTGATGGATACGGAGCTGCCGCTCGTCTACCGGTACAGCCTGATCGACCTGGCCGAAAAGATGGCCGGCATGGGGATCTATATCGCCGGTTTCGACGAGCAGGCCTATGTGAAGGGATTCTTCGGCGGGTTGCACAACAACTCGACGATTCGGGTTACCGGGTACAACTCGAAGCTGCTCGAAGACATCACCGACAAGATCTACCGGAAGATCCAGCGCAACCGCCGGGTGCGCCACGCCCGGGTTCTCAATGACATGAGATACCTGTATTCCCCGCAGGACGAGACGATCATCAACATCGACCGCGGACAGCTCAAGGACCTGGACATGAGCGTCATGGAGGTCGTGGGAACCCTACGTCGACTCGTGGGGGCGGACTATCCGACGAGTATGATCATCGATGGGGAGTCGGAGCGTATGCAGTTGCGCTACGACGATGCCGACGACATCGAATTCGGGGGAATCGCGGGTCGGATCGTTCGCACGCAGGGCGGCAAACGTGTGCGGCTGGGCGATATCCTCACCATGGAGACGATCGCCCTCGCCGGCCCCATCGTTCGTGAGGATCAGCGGTACGCCCGATATGTCAGCTGGGAGTACGTCGGAACCGAGTCGATGCGCTCCGGTTTCATCCAGCGTACCTTAGGCGGTCTGGAATTGCCCTACGGCTATTCGGCCGAGGAGCCCGAGCGCACCAACCTGAGCGATGAGGAGGAGGATCAGCTCACCCTGATGCTGGTGCTGGCGGTGGCGTTCATCTTCATGATTCTGGCGGGGTTGTTCGAAAGCCTCACGCTGCCCTTCCTCGTGCTTCTCTCCGTGCCCCTGTCACTCGTGGGTGTCTTTGCGACGTTCTGGATTGCGGACACGACCTTTGATTCGTCGGCCCACATCGGGCTGATTCTCCTCTTCGGCATCGTCGTCAACAACGCCATTCTGCTGGTGGCGCGCTTCAGGATCGAGGCGCGGGAACGGATGCGCAGATGGTTGGAGAAGGTCACCGAGGAGGCCTTGCCGCGGGGACCGTTCGGTTTGCGCGCCCTGCCGCGTTCGGAGCGGGTGGGGGTCCTCAAGGCATCGATCTGCCACGGAACTCGCGTGCGCCTGCGGTCGATCCTGCTGACCAGCGGAACGACAATCGTAGGACTTGCGCCGCTGCTCATTCGGTTTGAAGATCTCGAAGGACGCGACATTTGGGAAAATCTCGCGCTTTCGTCGATCGGAGGGCTGACGGCCAGCGTGGTGCTCATTCTGCTGACGCTGCCGGCGACCTACTACATGTTCGTGCGCTTGGCCTGGTTCCTCTACGAACGTGTGTTGCGCAAGGGGCGGGCCACGAGCTGATTGGTGGAAACGGTTCATGTACTTGTCAGGACTCATTCATCGGGATCGTTTGTTCGAGATCGCGACGCGGTGGTTTTTCGACAAGCCCGAGCCGGACGATGGACACTTTCTCACGCAAGTCTTCGTCTATGAGAGCCTCATCTGCGGTCCGCTGGGCAGAGACTTCATGATCGATGTCCTCCGGCGGACGGGAGATGATCCCCTCAATCTCAGACGCCTGTATCAAAAGGATGAGGTCCGCGAGGCACTGATGGGCGGGTTCCCGCAAGCCTCGGGGCAAATGCGGGCCCACTACGACCATTTCCGGCAAAGCCCCGACGAGTACTTCCCTTCGACTCCGGTGGATCTCCTCCTCGCTTTCCGCCCGAACGGAGAGGTTCTGGGCATGATGAGGATCAAACGTATCCGGCGCGTGGCCGAGAAGGCGTCGCGCCGCGTTGCCGATCGTCTGTCGGGTGCGCTGGACAGCACGGCCCGCACCTTGGCCGGGGTGCGCGCCAAGGCCGCGGGCACCACGCTCGGTGAACTGGGCAGCACCCCGGATCAGATGGCGGAGGATTTCGCGGCGGCCGAGAGAATCGTCAGCCAGGCCTTTCGTGATCACCAGTCCTTGCTGCGCCCGGCGGATATGCGCATCGATGATGTGATCGGCTTCAAGTTCGTTGGAGATCCGGCGCGCTTAGAGAGCATCGAGAAAACCATCGCCGGACATCCCTACATCACCCTCGTTGAGCGCGAGGTGCACTCGGGAGCCTACAACGCCACCAATCTTCTGCTCGATGTCCAGCTCCCTCCTGCGGGGGCGATCGTTGATCGCCTGAAGAATCGGGACTGGAGCTTCGCGGCCGGGCGGGGCATTCCAGCAGACAAGCTGAGGGACGGTTTCGCCGCTTACCTAGAGACCGGGAAACAGACGTTTCGGGCCGAGGTCATCCTGACCACGCCGGAAGAACTCGTCGAGTCCGAGTTCGGGCGCTCGATGCATGAGGAACACATTCTGGACCAGCGGACCTCCGTGCCCTACCGGGGGAGGATTGCCAGCAACGCATCCTATCTCATCGAGTACCTGCTCATGGTCGCGCTGTCTCCCACGGTTCAGGTGGACAACCTGCCGGTGAAGATGTGGGGGCGTTACCTTCCGGATACGGTCTCCGCCTGCGTCTGGCAGCTGTTCGGCGTCACTCACGACGTCGTGGTCTGGGACTCTTTCCTCCCGCGCCAGGAGCTGGTTCCGTGGGTGAGCGAGGGATAGGGGGGGCGAGCGATGTATTTGACCGGCTATGTACAGCGCGACGGACTCCTCGAGTTGGCCACCCGCTGGTTCAGCGACGACGTGCAGCCCGATGACGGACGTTTTCTCACCAAGGTGCACATCTACGAGAGCTTGATCAGTGGTCCGGCCAGCCGCGGGTTCTTGAGCGACATTCTGCAACAGGCTCACCAGTGTTCATTCTACCTTGAGCGGGTGCATCGCAAGGACGACCTTCGCGAGGCGATCATCAGTGGATCTCCCGTGCCCACCCAGAGGATGTTGTCCCTCTTCCGCCAGTACCTGGACTTTCCGGAGGAGTTCTTCCCGCGCACCCCCGCTGATATCGTCCTGGCGATGGGGGAGGATTCACTTCTGCTGGGCATGATGCGCTTCAAGCGTATGCGGCGGGTGGCGGAGAAAGCTTCGCGCCGGCTGGCCGATCTCCTGGCCGGGACGATCGAGAATGAGGCCCGCAAACTGGCCGAGAAAAGGGCCCGCGACCGGGGCGTGGCGCTGGCCGAGCTGGTTTCATCCGCTGAGACCATGCGCAAGGAGTTTGCCGAGGCCGAGCGGATTGTGTCGATGCAGTTCCGCAGTGGAGAGCTCCTCTACCCGGCGGAACAGATGGCGATCGATGACGCCATTGGGTTCAAATTCGTCGGTACCGATGAGGAGCTGGCCCGCATTGAACGTCTGATCGCGGAGCACCCCTTTGCACAGATCGCGCATCGAACCGAACACAAGGGCGACTACAACGACATCAACCTACTGGTCGATCTGACCCTTCCTCCGGCCGACGAGATCGTCGACCGGCTGCGGGATTGGGACTGGAGCTTCGCCGCGGGGCGAGGCCTGAGTCCCCTGGAGTTGTCCCACGGGTTCCCCGAGTACCTGCTGAGTGGGGCGCGCACCATCCAGGCCGAGGTCGTCCTGACGACTCCCGAAGAACTCGTCGAGGCGGAGTTCGGCCGCGCGATCCACGAGGAGCGGATTCTGAATCAACGGCGCACCGCCGCGTACAATGGACGCATAGCCGCCAACGCAACCTTCCTGATCGAATACCTCATGATGCTGGCCATTTCTCCCACGATCCGCACCGAGCATCTCCCCGTGAAAATGTGGGGGCGCTATCTGCCCGACACATTCTCGCGCGCGGTTTGGAAGCTGTTCGGGATCGAACATGGTGGGGTGCTCTACGATCCGTTCGTCCTGGATCCTCAGGAGCTGCTGCACACGGATAGAACATCCTGAGGGAGATCGTCTCGATCGGTCGCGGGTAGGGAGACCGCTGCGTACGGGTCCTCGTTTTCCATGAAACCGCGGGGCCCCATTCTGATGAGCTGATCGAACGTCTCGCGCCATTCCTCGATCGACCACCATCCGCTGCCCGGGAGCCTCTCGAGTAGTCTGCCGTACATCGCCGTGTCCAGACCGTAGCCGGCGGCAATGATCGCATCCACGGCGGCGCTCAGGCGTCTCCGGGCTGGTCCCCTCACCGCGGGCCAGTGGTGGGGCCTGCCCTCCTCGGCCCAGTGATCACCCAGCACGGATCGCCACAGCGGCGCGAATCCGGCGTGCCGGCAGCTCAGACGTAGCGCGCCATGGATGAGAAACCTCTCCCAGCCCGCGACGGTCGGGGCCGGAAGATCCCGCAGGATGAACTGATTGAGGTTTGTGCTCAATCGGGTGCGCGCCGCGAAGTTGAATGCCCGGGAGTTCGCGATGGCCAAGACCAAGAGTGCATCCTGAAGCCGGCGCTCGTCGGGATGAGACTCGGCCAGGGCGCTGTTGCCCACCACGACGCCGGGGGGGAGCATACAGAAAGCCGCCTTCTCCGCTTCCGCACTATGGATCGTTGCCCGCGCAGCCAGGCGAAAGTGAACGTGTGCGCGCGCCGCCCTGGGCTTGCCCTCCATTGCGGCCCGAGGGCAAAGGTATCGGGGGCAGGATTGGACCCGGTCGTTGTAGGCGCGGAACGTTCCTTTCTCGTGAAGGATGAGAAAGCCATGTCGCCCAAGGAGGGTCTGCAGACCTTCCTCCCGCACGTCCGCATCTGGGTCCAGGTCCAGCTGAGTCAGGACCCCGGCTGTCTTGGCAAACTGCGGCGAATCGGTCGTCATGTTCATTTCCTGATAGAATCGGACACCCCGCGAGGCGATCAACGATCCGAACCGCTCGCCGGATGAATACAGACGCCTGACGACCTCCACCGTCTCGGCATCGGCACACTCCACGAAACACAGGCGTCCGGGAGAGACAGTCTCGAGAAGTCCGCGGTCGTAGGTCAGCGTCGCTCCGGCCCGAGCTTCACTCGTTCCCAAAATGTCGCCCAGGCAGGCCGGATCAGACTGCCCGAAGGCAGCCCGGAAAGCGCCGGTGCTGCCGCCTTTGCGAAAGACGGCCAGAGCGAAGCGAAGTCCGGGGGATGCCTCGAAAACCTTGCGGCGATTGCTGAAACCCACGAGTGCCCGGAGCTCGGCCTGGTCCAGAAGAAGCCTGCGAATGCCCGTCGCCCCCTCGTTTGCGTAGAAGGAATTGGGCAACACCAACCCGACCTGCCCGCCCGGTTTGGCGATCTGATAGGAACGTTCGACGAAGAACCGATAGAGATCGCCATGTCCTCGCGTCGATCGGGTCCGTTGGGGACCTGAACGGCCGGATCCACGCAGCGGAGCGACTTGCAGAGCCGCCTCCTGCCAGTGGAAACGTCGGTTCAACTTCTCCTGATAGGCTCGCCACTTCCGCAGGTAGTCCTCCCAACCGGCGGCGATCCGAGCGTCCTTCTTGAGATGCTCCTCGAGCTGCCTGCGCTCGCGCGCCGTTGGGGCCAACATGATCCCGAGGTCGTAGGTCGCGAAGAACTCCCGCGCGAGAGGGAGGAACTTCTCCCAGGGCGGGTTGCTGAGGACGGCGTCGAACCCGGACGTCCCGTTCTGGGCGGCAACGGTGTCGAAGGCCTCATCGGTCAGACTGTCCGCGGTGCGAAGATGCCGGCACAGCGAGGAGAAATCGTGATCGCTCCGTCCGATCCAGAGCTGGAGTGTCCAGCGTGCGATTTGCGTGGCCAGTCCATCGCAATCCGCGCCGTGGAGACAATGGGCCGCGACCAGGGCGCGGCACGCTCCCGTACCGGGCACCGGATCGGGTGAACGATGGGCCCGCTGATAGAGGTCGGCCAGGGCCGACGCCAGAAACTCGCCGGCATGGTACAGGAAGGTGCCGGCGCCCATGGCCGGATCCACAACCCGGAGGTTCAGCAGATCTTGAGGATTGGGCTCAGCGGCCTCCCGCAAAGGGGTGACCAACGGCTCGAGCACCGCCGCCGTCAGGTGGCGCGCCAATTCCGAAGGTGTGTAGTAGCTGCCCGTCGACTTCCGGCCGAACCCGCGCGACAGAAAGAACCGGCCCCTCTCGATTCTCTCGAGGACGCGCGCCCTCCGTCCGTGGTCGGCCACCGGGGGTCGGGCTTTGTCCGTCCGGGATAGCGCGTCTTCTGCGGTGACGATTTCATGAGAGCGCCAGCGAAGTCGCACCATCGGGCCAGAGGCGATTCCGGGCGTGAGATCGGTGAGCCCTTCATAGACTTGCCCGAGGATCTCGGGGGCCACACATGGTTGGGCCACCCAGTCGTGCGCCCCCCAGATCGCCGGCAGGTTGTCCATTTCGCCGAGCAGCAGCCTTTCAGTCCGCTGCGACAGCTGTAGATCCACCGGGCCGAGCGGGCTTTGTTCGAGAAGATCCGACAGATCTGCAGTCTGGAGGATTTGCTGCGCGGAAAGGGAAGGGTCTCGCTGACCGAGAAGCAGGAGCGCAAACAGGTGCAGGACGAGGGTGAGAGAGCTCGTCCACAGCTCGGAGGCTTGTTCCCCGTTGTGGCCTTCTTCGGGTTGCCCTCCCTCGCGTTGGTTGCCCGCAAGCCTGAGGGGATCGCGCTCATCCTCGAGACGATTCTGCGCGAGCGTCTCGCTGATCCGGCGGATTCTCTTCCGAAGAAGGTCACGAGTGGGCGGTGGGAGCGTCAAGTCGTGCAAGGTCACCCGTCCTCCTGCGCGCCATCCTAGGCGGGAGGACGAAGGTGGTCAAGCGCTGTGGATCACTCCCCCTGGCCTAGGCCGCATCGCTGCCGCTCATGCCCAGTCCCTCCTCGTCGATGACGATCGCGCCGCTGTCATCCCTCTCGAGGTCGGTGATTCCGGGATGTTCGGTTTCCAGGTGTTCGAGGAGTTCGGACTGCGACTTGAGGGCCTTCATCAGGCGGGTGTTTTCCAGAAGCAACCGCCGCTGCTCGAGTGCCTGCTGAATTGTGAGGGCCAACTCGTGAGGGTTGCACGGCTTGGTGAGGAACCGAGCGATGTGTCCTTCGTTGATCGCCCGGGTGGCCGTTTCGAGACTGGCATGGCCGGTCAGGAGCATACGAATCGTGTGGGGGTACTTCTCCCTGACGATGGCCAGAAGCTCGGTGCCGCTCATGCCCGGCATGGCCTCGTCGGAGATCACGACGTCGATCGACTGTTTCTCGAGGACACCCAGGGCCTCCTTCGCGGACGTCGCCGAGTACGATTCCAGCTGCTGGTGGCGGAAGATCCGCTGCAGAGCTTGGATCACGCGGGGGTCGTCATCCACCAACAGAATCCTAGCCATCATTGCCATGCCTCCCTCCAAACACTCATGCTTCTCGACGGTCGTTTCGAAGTCCCAGTTCGTTGAAGCGGGAGACTGCCTCGATGCACCGATCCACCCAGAAGGGAAGTCGATCGGTGAGTCCCAGCGTCTCCAAGTAGTTCCGGTCGATCTCGATCTGATCGGTACGGAGGACCTGCCCCCGTACGCGGGACAGGGCCTCGTCGATCACGTTGGCCGAATAGACGGCGGTGACGATGCTGAACGCCTTGGTCTGATGTTTGCCTGGCTGATGGTGATACGCGGCGGCCTCTACGATCGCGGCCGGTATGCCCCACTTGCCGAGCAGATAGGCGCCCACCTCTGCATGGGTCACGCCCATCTTGTCGCGTCCCGCCTCGAGCATTGCCTGGTCGGTATCATGGGCCGCGGGGAGCGGCTGGTGGTCTGCCCCGAGATTCTGAGAGAGCACGAGCCTGCCCAGATCATGGAGGAGCCCGCCGACGAGCGCGTCATCGGCAACGATGGGGCTGCATCCCTCCGCCAGACAGATTCCCCGCGCCAGCAGGCCGATTCGTAGGCTCTGCTCCCAGACGACTTCAGGAAGACGGTCCATGTTCTGGCAGTCGCCGAACTGGTGATACACCTGCTGGGCGAGTGTGAATTTGGCCAACAGGTTGAGGCCGAGCCGCTGGCAGGCACTCTTGAGATCTGCCCCCGGTGGGGTTGAACTCACCGCCGTCGCATCGGCCAAGAGCATGACCTGTCGGGTCAGGGCCTCGTCCGCACGAACGCTGTCGATGAGGATCGACAGGATCCGGCTTGGATCGTGAACCTCGCCCAGGGTCTGAACATAGAGGTTCGGCAGGGATGGCACGGATGAGAGGGACGACATCAGTGTTTCGAGAGGTTTCGCCTCCAACACCTCCAGTAGCGCGCACATCCGGGTGATCGTCTCGGTGAGTTGGGTGGGATCGCAGGGCTTGGTGAGGTACTCATGGACGGGGCCGATCGTCCGCAGCACGCTCTCCTCCTCGGCATGGCCGGAGAGCGCGATCCGCACGGTGTGGGGATGCTGGTGCATGATCTCGGTCAGGAGTTGGGTGCCGTCCATTCCCGGCATCTGAATGTCGGAAACCACGACGTCGTACGAGTTGCTCTGGAACGCGTCGAGCGCATTCTGACCACCTTCGACGAAGGTCATGTCCCACTCGGCCCGCATGCCCCGGAGCATACGCCTCAGGCCCTGCAGTATTCGCGGTTCGTCATCCACGAACAGGAGGTGTCGCTTCACCCGTCATCCTCCCCAGGGAGCAATCTATCAATGGAACCTGTCATGCGGCCTTCTCGCCCTCGCCGCTTCCTTGATCCTCATCCACACCACCCAGGAGGGTCTCACACAGCGTCTGCCATTCCTCCAGGCGTCCGGCGACCCCGATGGCCTCGAGATGCTTGTGGCAGAATTCGGGGGCAATGCCGCCCCCACTGCTGGGATTGATGAGGGAATCGTACACATTCGCCAAATGGACCGCGGTCAGTGAGGTGAACTTCGCCCCGGCGATTTCTCCGGGGTCGTGATGAAACGCCACTGCCTCGACAAACGTATCCGGCAAGCCCCAGAGTCCCAAGAGATGGGCGCCGACCTGCGCATGATTGGCACCGAAGACCTTCATCTCGGCGTCCCGGAGGTTGAGGTTCGCGGCCTCGGCAAGCGCGAACGTCTTGGCGTATTGCTCCGGCAGGCTCGAGGCCATGATCAAGCATCCGACATCGTGCAACATGCCTGCTCCGAAAGCGTCGTCGACCGTCTCCTTGTCCGCCTCCATCGAACGGGCGATCTCCTTGGCGAAGAGAGCCGTGTTCGCGCTGTGCTGCCAGAGTTTCTCCATCGAGAATCCCGGAATCTTGATGTCTTCGAAGGCGGAGAACACCTGAATCGATAGAACCAGGTTCTTCACGGTGTCGATGCCCAGGAGATTGACCGCGTGGGCCGGGTCCGAGACGTTGCGGCGAAGGCCAAAGAAGGCGGAGTTGACCATGTGGAGGATCTTGGCCGTCATGCCCATGTCGCTCGAGATGATCTGACCGACCTTCTTGATCGAGGCATTCTCGCTTTCGAGCTCTTCGATGATCTTGGCATAGAGGGTCGGACGGCTGGGGATCGACTTGAGCTGGCTCGTGAGTTGCTTGAGGTCTTCCCCATTGAGCTGATCACGAAGCGCACAGACCCTGAGAATCGTGGTCTTGAGGGCCTCGGCTTCGCACGGCTTGGAGAGATACTGGTGGACCGGACGAACCGAGCGCATGATCAGCTCTTCGTCCGCCTGGCCGGACAGGGCAAGCCGGGCAACCTGGGGAAACCGCTCCATGACCTCGGTCAGGAACGCGGCACCATCCATGCAGGGCATACGCATGTCGGACACGACGACGTCGAAGCTCTCCTCCTCGAGGAGTTTCAAGGCCTCGATCGCGTTGTTCGAGAAGTGCATGTCCCATTCTTTGCGCATGCTGCGCAGCATCCGTTTCAATCCGTCGAGGATCTTGGGCTCGTCGTCGACGAACAATACGCGCCGATTCATGCAAATACCTTTCTGGCAGGCGATGACGTATCTCCAAGAAGATCTTGCGGTGTTTCTGGTCTGAGCCTCATGTGACATGCCCTCATCTATGTCCTACGCGGCCTCCTCGCGAGGCAACGCACTCCCATCGGGGATCTTCAGGATGAACGTTGTGCCTACCCCCTCGTCGGTTTCGAGCTCCAGCTGACCGCCATGTTTGTCGACAACGGCAGCGTAGGTGATGGCCAGACCCTGGCCACTCCCTTTCCCGACCTCTTTGGTCGTGAAGAACGGTTCGAAGACCCTTTCCTGGACATCGGGCGGGATACCGGTGCCGGTGTCGCTGATGCGAATCTCCACCCAGGGAGGCGCATGGTGGGTCTTCACTCGGATGACACCCTCGCGGGTCTTGTCGGTCTCCTTGGCTTCCGTGATCGCATCCACCGCATTGACGATGAGGTTGAGCACGGCCTGATTGAGTTCCCCCGCAAGACAAGGGATATGCGGAAGCGCGGGGTCGAATTCGGTCTCCACCGTTGCGACGTACTTCCAGTGATGGGTGGTCACGGTGATCGTGCTGGCCAGCGCCTTGTTGAGGTCGGTGACTTGCATCTCCTTGGTACCCGGATGCGAGAACTCCTTCATCGCGCGAACGATCGTGGCGATTCTCTGCAGGCCATCGAGACCCTGGTTCAGGGCTTGGGGAATCTCCTCCTTGAGGAATTCCGCATCCGCCTCTTCCAGCGCTTCTTCTATCGTCTGAGCGGTCAGCGGAGGCGGCTGCACATTGCCGTCTGTGGACGGGGCCTTCGACATCTCCTGGATCTTCTCGAGGAGGCCGAGGATGTCGGTCATGGCATCCTGCAGGAAGCGGACGTTGTCGCTGACGTACTGCGTTGGCGTGTTGATCTCGTGAGCGATGCTGGCGGCGAGCTGGCCGATCGACTCCATCTTCTGGGCCTGAAGCAGCTGTTGCTGGAGGGACCGGCTCGAGGTCATGTCGGTCACGAGGAACATCGTGCCGTAGAACTCCAGCTCGTCGGACACGAGCGGAGTCGCGCGAAGGCGCCCTGGAAAGACCTCGCCCCCGCGTTTGCGCATTTCGATCTCGCCTTCCCATTTCTCGAGGTGCTTCATCTCATGGAGAATCGCGGAGGCGGCCTCAGGTTCCGCGAAAAGGGATCCGAGCCCCTCTTCACTGATTGAATCTGCGGTCTGCTTGAAGAGAATGCCGAACGCCAGGTTGACGTAGCTCACCTGGCCGTCCGCATTGGTGACCAGCACGGCATCGCTGGCATCATCCAGCGCGGCTTGCACCTGGCCTAGAGCTTCACTCGTGCGTTTGAACTCGGTGATGTCCACCGTGGCGCCCACCACGCCGATGATCTCGCCGTGCGGATCACGCAGGGGGGTCTTACTCGTCAGATACGTGATGGTCTTGCCGCCGGGCAGCTTGACTTCTTCCTCGATATTGAGCGCGGGTTCCCCGCTGTTCAGGACCTCCCGGTCCAGTGCGCGGAACGAATCGGCCTCTTCGCGACCCCAACCAAGCTCGTGGTCGGTCAACCCGATGATGTCCCGGCGCGAACCAAGCCCGCAGAGCGTGGCCATGGCCGCGTTGCATCCCAGGTAAACGAGATCCTTATCCTTCCAGAAGATGGGGTAGGGCGCGCTCGAGAGAACGCTCGCGCGGATCTTCCGCTCCCGCTCATGCTCCCGTTCGAGCTGGGCGACGCGTTTTCCGATTTCCTCGGTTTCGTCCTCCGCGCCGGGCCGCACGGCCTGGAGATCCTCGATCGTCAGGAATACGCCGAGGAGCCCGCCCTGTTCGTTTCGAAGGGGATACCCGCTGGTGAAGCATGAGTTCGTCTCGCCACGGACGCCGACATCGCCGGTCCAACCGAAGGTTTTCTCACCCCTCCGAGCCTGCGCGAGGGGACAGGTCGGTGTGTCGCAAGCGTCGGCGGTGAGAACGTCGCAGCATCTGCGCCCGATCACCTCCTGTTCGTCGCGCCGGGCGAGGGTGAGGTAAGCAGGATTGACTCTCTGGATCGTGCCGTCCGAAGCGAGCAGACACATGGGTACCGGGGCCTGGTCGAACAGGTAAGGTGTGAGATCAGGCAATGCCATGGGCGTCTGATCCTCGCAAGCCAATCCCCGGTTAAGGCTCTTGGATGTCTTGACGAGCGGGCATCGCGGTTGCCAGGGGTACACTCCGCAATCCCTCATGCCATTGATTCGGCAACTTACGGCCCATTGGTTAGATACGGCAGGCGGGACGGGCAGGGGGAATGGCCGTTCTGGACCAGAAACGTGCGGATCCGGTACGATTCGGGTCGGCCACCGGCTGGAATGGCTAAGTTGTGGATCGAGAATCTGTGATCATCTAGCTCTAGGTCGCTTGCCACATATTGA
>CAZTDY010000029.1:0-43181 GCA_964612295.1 uncultured bacterium
AATCCCTGGATCATGATGGTGAGAATGGGTGGATCATGATCGTGAGAAATGACACGCAGCGTATCCACCGTAGGTTCAGGGAAGCGGCAGACTGCCCGACCATTCTCAAAGCTCAATCGCTTGAGGCTCGCAGCGAAATCTACCTTGCCTCTGATCCCACGGATCTCACCCTGTCGGTTGCGGATGATACGGCCAAGTTGCCGGCGCAGCAGATCGCTCGTACAACTGGCAAGCACCCGCGCGAAAAGGCCAAGAAGATTCGGCGCAGACTCGCTTTGCCCGGACCACCGATCCTGCCATCGGGCGAGGTCCCAAGCGTACAACAACAGATACCAGACATTCCGGATCGGAATCGCTTGCGTGTCAATGCGGGCGTCAAGCTGAGTAGACATGGCTTAACCGGAACCCAAGCGCTGTGCTGCGGCGCCGACCTTGTCTTGTGAATCGTACCAGTACTCCCTAAGAAGCGGTATGATCTCAGTTTCCACGATTTCGCTGAACCAAGTGCCGTCCAGAGCTGAGAAGTCGTCTCCACGTGGACAGAAAAAGCTATGGCCAATCTTGAAATCAGGTCCGAGCTGGCTATCATTGGCGATCTCGTCGTTCAATTCGCTCATTCGATCGACTATTCTCCGGACAAGCGCCTTTGGCATTCGGCGTTCCGACAACCAGTCCTGGTATATTGCGTCGCGATACCGAGGTTCGAGCGTCTCAAAGCTGAATCGTCTTCGCAGGGCATAGTCCACGAGCGCAAGGGATCGATCAGCGATGTTCATCGTCCCTATGAGGTACAGATTCTCCGGCACGGCAAACTTCTCATCATCAGCACGTCGGTAGAGGGGTGTCACGGCATGGGCTGAACCCCGCTTGTCCGCTTCCATCAAGCCCAGGAACTCACCAAAAACCTGGCTTGTATTGCCGCGATTCACCTCGTCGATGAGCAGCACATACTCGACCCCGGGATCCACCTCCGCGGCTTGACAGATTCTCAACAGAGGCCCATCGACAAGCTCGAAGTGGCCTGCATCGCCCGTGGGTCGATACCCGCGAACGAAGTCCTCATAGGTGAATGACGGATGAAATTGGATTGCCTGGATTCGAGTATCGTCGCATTCCTGCATCAATGCGTATGCGAGCTTTCGTGCGAGGAACGTCTTCCCAACGCCCGGAGCTCCCTGCAGGATCAAGTTCTTCTTTGACTGCAGTCTTCTCAGCACGCGCTCGATGACATCTCTGGGCAGGAAGGCGCCCTCCGCGATCATATTGTCAACAGAGTACGGGGGAGCGGAAGGTGACGGATGGTCACTCGATGAAGCCTTTTTCGCCAGGCGATCCCAATGGGGCTCCCACGCTTTCAGGAAATAGTCGTAGTCTTGGGAGTCACCGTGGAAGGCAAAGCGAATGAGGCGTTTGGCAAGCCGGCTGGATTTGTCCAGTTGCCAGAGCGTTCCGCGCCCCGTGTAGAAGTACCATGGGCGCTCTCCCACGCCTTCATCCCACTCCACCTCGACCACGCGGCCATCGTTTCGGTTCTTGACCACCGTCCCAGTGGCCTTTATCAGCATCTTCGATATGGTCTTGCCCCGGCTATCGAATGGGAGCCCGGATGATTGCGTTGTGGATGCCTTGATGGCAATTCTGTCGCCGACCTTCATCTCTTTGACTTCATCAAGGAGCTTATCTTCGAAGCCGTTTTGCCAGATTCCTTCAGAGAGGAAGCGCGAAGTCTGATCGGCAGGATCCCTTTCGCTCCACCAAGCACCAAGCATCCAGTAGTTGATCTCTGTGTTGATCAGGGCATCGGCTGTTGGAGGTGTGGGCTTTTTGCCTGCCGATCCCCCAGGCGGCTTGGGAGAAATTGCCGCCACCCACGCCGCATACGAGAGTTTGGGAAAGCCTTCCGGGTGTTTTTCCATGATTTGACGAAGAATCGGGAGGTATCTGGTGAAGCTCAACCCTCCTCGCGGCGGCTTGATGCCCAGGTGTTCGCGGAGCTTGCCGTCGAGGCTCAGAAAGGAGTTCGGCCGGATCCAGAATAGTCCCATCGTCAGGTTGAAGTTGACGCCGCGTACTGACAGGGCCAAATCAAAGGACTCGGCGAATCCAGGATCCTCCAGTGGACTTGGCCCGAGGGCCAACTCGAATACACGCCACAGGGACGGGACGTCGGTGGCTCGTCGAAGATGACGCCATGAGATAAACCAGGAGTTCTGGTTGTTGACAATTGGAATGCCAATGAAGTCGTGCGGAACGGCCGCCGAGATTTTGAAGAACTTCCGCATCTCCTCAGCGATCTGTATGCGGTTCTCGTCGGTGAGGCCGCGGTGAACGACAGCCAGGAAGGTGAAGGGGTCCAGCTCCTCGATCAGAAAGGTTCGTCCAGTGTCGTCTTTGTCAGTCAACGAAGAGATGGTGTGCCCCTGACGTCGAAGGTCCTCCAGGAAATCGATCAGGTCAGTTTGTCGATCCCTGAACGGTAGCAGTTTGTCCGCCAGCTCTTGAAAGAATGGAATCCAGGAGTAAGTGTCCGCTTCTGTGTTCATCGCATGGCTCTCCGGATGGGTTTAGAACCTCTAAGGAAAGGAGGATTCGCCTTGGCGCCGTCGGAGCCGGTACATCGGGACGAACCATCACATACGACTCGGTCAGAAGAGAGAATAGCCGCGAGCGGTTCGCAAGTCCATGTAGAGCGAAGATCACGTCGAACAATCCATATCTCTGAGGCAATGGATTCCTGGGGAGGCGTTTAGCAGCGAGGAGACTCCGCGGCTCCCAGTCGAGATGCATATGCGAGCTTTGGATCCTGGCCCCGGCTCTTCTGCTTTCTAATCGGACACCATTCCCGCCGACCGAGAATCCGAAAGCCCAGACCGGCTGGGACCAATCCGACAATGCTACAAGACCCCATCCAATCCCAAACATCGACATTTCCAGTCACTCCCAACCGAATGGCAATTGCCCACTCCGTAATCCTCGGGGGAAGCGCCAGGGTCCAGACACGGGTCGCCACGGGGCGCCACAGTCGCGCCGTGTGCGCTGATCCCGGGCCTCCTGGGCCAAGGGACGGCCACCTGTGCCCCCGGGGCCGCTCTGGCCACCTCCGGCGCCCGGCCCGTATCTCGCAACCTGCTCAAATAATTGTAGTTACCAGGTCGATTTGCCTACCAATCCGGCCCCGAAAACTGCTCACTGTGGATCCGGCGGGCCTAAAAGGAGGAATAAGAGATGCGCTACGGACCTGACCACAAGTTCTGGGTGGTGGTCGACCCCACGCCAAGCAGCACTCAGGAGGACATCGTCTTCAAGGCGTCGCTCAAGGATCTTGAGCTGCAGTTCAAAGGCGGACTGACGATCGGGGAAAACCCGACGCTCTTCACCGAACAACAAGAGGCAGAGGTAGAAGCCTTCGGACATCTCACAGCGTTGCGGACGAGCCAGGCCATTGCCAGAAGCGGCGCCGCATCAAAGCTCCAGAACGCGACCCGGCTCGAGATCTACGATGCGGACGGAGCTGTCCTCTTCGAGACGGACCTTCCGGGCCAGGGGAAGCGATGACGACCCGCGGGCGGTTGCAGAGGTGGGGCCTGCAAGAACACCGGGTGTTCTGGAACGAGATGGGCGCGATCGTCTGCGCTAATTGTCATATCCCCTACCCCGGGTCCGACACCTGAGTGTGGGAGAGATGGGAAGAGATTACGCCCGAGACCATGATCGAGATCGATCGCCAGGGCGGACACGCTGCGTGCGAAGGCTGCGGCAGAGAGCCCAGCCGGATTGTACGTCTGTCACTTCAACCATAGGAGCATGTCATGAAAAAGTCCAAGAACACGAAGAAGAAGGCGACTGCCAAGACCCGGAAGCCAGCCGCCACCACGAAGGCGCAGCAGGATCCCAAGAAGAAGCCGCCGCGCGATGACCTCTGCGTATTCGCTTTTCGCCTGACAGCCGAGGAGCGCAACTCGATCCACAAGGCGGCCGGGCCGGCAAAGGCTTCGAAGTTCGCGCGGAATCTCCTGGTGGCCGCTGCCAGCAACGACGAGGCCGCGGTCAAGACGATCATGAATGGGATTCAAACCGCCTAGTAACGCCACCACAGCCCTAACCCGATGACCCCACGACGTCTGCCGGGGGTCTTCGGTCTTCATGCGCGCTTCACGGCCGCCCGGGTCGCCCGCCACGCCCTCGCCCGGCAGGCGTCGGAGTAATGGCACTTCGGATGTCCGCGCCGGAATCTCTCGGGGCCGAGGTTGAGTCCCCAGTGTACGCATAACAAAATGCCGTGCCCCGCATTCCGTTCGATTGTCGTCCTCCGGCCAGGTGTGTGACCGGTCCCACTCTGAAGAAACGGTGTAACTCTATAGAAATGCGTAGACCCCAGACGCAAATGTGACCGGCCCCTTTCGGGGGCCGGTCACACGTTTCAATCACGTATCTTGCGCAGACTTAGAAAGATAGGCTGGAGGCGGCGACCGGATTCGAACCGGTGATAACGGTTTTGCAGACCGTCGCCTTAGCCACTTGGCTACGCCGCCCCCTAGACTTTTCGACACAAAAGGCGACGCCGAAAAGCGCCGCCTTTCTGTCGCTGAGCGGGAGACGAGACTTGAACTCGCGACAGCCACCTTGGCAAGGTGGTGCTCTACCAGCTGAGCTACTCCCGCATGAGAATCGCAGTTATAACCGTCGGCGGCCCCAACGGTCAAGTACTGATTCTAGGCATCCGCACCCTCAAGGTCAAGCCCTTGCGCCCTTCTCCGGGCACGTACACCGGCTCAGCCCGTCCGCCCTAATCCCTCTCCCAACAGCCGGTTACGCAGCCCACCTCTGGACAGGTGCGACCCACACTAACCGATCGACCCCACGCCCGTCCCTCTTTAGGGGACACTCGTGTAAACCGGCCGCGGGGAGCCCGGGATGCCCCAATGCAGCCACTCCGGAAGGGCTCCGGACGGCCATACACGCGCCCTTCCGCCCCTACTCCCCCAGCGCCTTGGAGCGCTCGGCCAGGGCCCACTCGTAGGCCTGGATGTACTGGCGCGCTGAATGGGTCCAGGAGAAGTCCCTGCGCATCACACGGGTGACGAGAGCCTTGAAGGCGGTCGTCTTCTCGTAGGTCTTGAGCGCCCGGTCCAGCGCGCGCCTGAGCGCCGGCCCCGTATACTCCTCGAAGAGGAAACCGCTGCCCGTGCCTCGGTCGGGATTGAACTCCTCGACCGTGTCGGCCAGCCCGCCGGTGTGGCGAACAATCGGGATCGTCCCGTAGCGCATGCTGTACATCTGATTCAAACCGCACGGCTCGTAACGCGAGGGCATCAGGAAGAAGTCGGAGCCGGCTTCGATCAAATGCGCAAGCGGCTCGTCGAAGCCGGTACTCACCGCCAGCTTCTTCGGGAATCGGCGCGAGGCGCGCTTCAGAAGATCCTCGTACTCCCGTTGTCCGCTCCCCAGAACCACCATGCGCACGTCATGCTCTTTGAGGACGTCGTCTAGTATCTCGCCCAGGATGTCCAGGCCCTTCTGTTCCACCAGTCGTCCGATCAACCCGATCAGCGGGGGATCGGTGCCTGCCGGAAGGTGAGTCACCTCCAACAGGCGCGCCTTGTTCTCCCGTTTCCGCTGGAAGTCGGACGGGCCGTAGTGATACGGGATCAGCTGGTCGGTCTGGGGATTCCAGTAATCGACGTCGATACCGTTGAGGATGCCGATGAGATGGTCGGCGCGGTCGCGCAACACCCCATCGAGCCCGAATCCGTGTTCCGCTGTCTGGATTTCCTGCGCATAGGTTGGACTGACCGTCGTGATCAGATCCGCGTAGACCATCCCCGCCTTCATCAGGTTGACCCGGCCGTGAAATTCGATGGGCGCCAGCGGCCGGAAGTGCGGTTCCTCGATGCCCAGCTGATCGAGAACCTGGCGCGGGGTGAGGTCGTCGCCCGGGCCCGTCGGGAAGATCCCCTGGTAGCCGAGATTGTGAATGCTGTAGACGATCGCCGTGTGCTCGAAGACCCCGGTCGCGTGCTCTTCCTTCATGATCATCGCGAGAGGGCCAAGCTGGTAGTCGTTCAGGTTCATGATGTCCGGCACCCATTCGAGCAAGGTGCATGCGATGGGAACCGCGCGGCAGAAGAACCCGAAGCGGCGGGGATTGTCCGGCCAGTCAGCGCCGGTTTCGGGATCGACGTAGGGGTTCGGCCGATCGAAGAGCTCATCGCACTCGAGCAGGATCAGTTCCGCATCGCTCCCCGGAACCCGCGCGAGATGAACCGTTCCCGTGACGAGGTCGGGCCCCATCGGGACCACGATGTCCGCTACCTTGGTGGGGTTCAGTTCCTCCCAGTGCTTGCGCACCGACGGGTAAACCGGCAGGTAGGCGCGCACCTCATGTCCCACGGCGGCAAGTTCCCGGGTGAGGGAGCCGGCCACGTCAGCCAGCCCACCGACCTTTGCGAAGGGGACCATCTCAGCGGCGGCGTAGAGGATTTTCATGCTGGCTCCTCTTGGCGAGGCTCGGCCGGATCCTCGGCCGGCAAACGAACATCGCGCAGATAGGCGGCGGCATCTTCGGGGGGAGTGGGATTGATGTAGAATCCGGTTCCCCACTCAAATCCGGCCACGCGGGTCAGCTTCGGCATGATCCCCAAGTGCCAGTGATTCTGCTTCGGCCCCCGCCAGTCGTTGCAGGGCGAGGTGTGAAGAACGAGATTGTAGGGCGGATTGCCGAGCGCGATGTTCACACGCATCAGCGTCTCTTTCAAGATGCGCGCGAACGCGTAGAAGTTGCCCTGGTACGACTGCTCGAAGTACGGCTGATGCGACTTGGGCAGAATCCAGGTTTCGAAGGGGAACCGCGGCGCGAACGGTTCGAGGGCCAGATACTCCGAGTTCTCCGCCACCACGCGTTTGCCGACCGTCTGTTCCTGGTCGATGATGTCGCAGTAAATGCAGCGTTCCTTCAGCTCGAAATGTTGCTGGCAGCCTTCGAGTTCTTCGAGAATCCGCCGCGGCACGATCGGCGTTGCGACCAACTGGGTGTGCGAGTGTTCGAGCGATGCGCCCGCCGCTTCCCCATAATTCTTGAACAGCTGGATGTAGCGGAATCGTTTGTCGCGCGCCAGATCGACCATCCGCGCTCTGAACGCACACAGGACCCGATTGATCTGCTCGACGCCCAGGGTGCTCAACTCCCGATCGTGTTCGGGGGACTCGATGATGACCTCGTGCGCCCCGATGCCGTTCATCTTGTCGTAGATGCCCTCGGCCCGGCGATTGATGTCGCCCTCGATCTGCAGCGCGGGAAACTTGTTCGGCACGACCCGGACGTGCCAGCCGGGGCCGTTCGCATTGGATCCGTTTTCGCGAAGGGCGAAGACCTCGGGAGGTGTCTTGTCCTCGTGTCCCGGGCAGAAGGGGCAGAACTTCGCCTTGGCTCGCGGAACGGTTTGACCGAAATCGGAAGGACGTTTCCCCCGTTCGGTCGAGATGATGACCCAGCGCCCGACCACCGGGTCACGCCGCAATTCAGGCATGGCCTCCCCCTACTCCTTCTCGCTCTGAACGTATGTGTCCCGCTGTGCGCGGGTGAGCTCATAGACCGACTCGAGCATCTGCTGGTCCGTGGGCGTGAGCGTCAGTCCGCGGCGGTCATGGACCACCTTGACCGTCTCGATGAAACGCTCGAGGTCGTAGGCTCCTGCACCCGGTCCCGCGCCCCACGCAAAGGAGGGCAGCCATTTGGGAGCGGGCCGCTGCGGCCCGAACAGATTGGTCCCCACCCCCACCACCGTTCCGGCGGCGAGCAACGTGCCGATGGCCGTCTTGGTGTGGTCGGCCAGAAAGCTGCCCAGTTTGATCATGCCGCTGGCCGATTCCCCGGCGACATCGCCCACCTTGATGATGCCGTAGTTGTTCTTGAGATCCGACGTCGTCGTCAGCGCGCCCAGATTCACCCAGGTTCCCAGGTAGGAGTGGCCGACGAACCCGTCGTGGGCCTTGTTCGACCAGCCCAGCACGATCGTGCTGTCGAGTTCGCCACGGATCTTGCAGTGGGGACCGAGGTAGGCGCTCGAAACGCTGCCCCCCAGGATGCGCGTGCCCTCCCCCAGGAACAGGGGACCGGACAGGGTGCTGAAGGGTGAGACGTGGGCGCCGGCCGCGAGGATGATCGGCCCGTGGCGGCTGTCGAGCACGCAGGGCCCTTCGATCGTCACCTCTTCGCCCGCGTAGATCCTGTTGCCCAGAAGATGGACGCCGGAGTCGGGCAGCGGACTGGCCAGCGGACTGTAGTCCGCTGCGAGGAGCAGGAGATCCGCGTGCAATCGTTCTTCAAAGCCGCTCAGGAGATCCCAGGCGTGCTTCAGCAGCCGCTCCCCGCTGGCGGCTCGCGTGGTCAAGCCAGGGGGGACCTCTGCGCCGATGCCCCGCAGGTAGTCCGCAATCGGAGGCCGGTCTCCCCCGCTCCGCAGCGCCAGAACCCGTCCGTCGCCCGTCAGAAGCAGGGTCTCGGGAGGAAGAGCCTCGATCTCGGTCCACACCGTCTCGTCGGCCAACCAGGCGGCATTGACATAGAGCGTGTCGGTCGCGCCGGATTGCGGCCCGGCGCCTTCGAGATGCGCCCTGAGGAGCGAGGCCTGCATCGGCCGTTGCGTGATCCGTTCGATTCGATCGCGGAGCGTCAGCCCCCCCACGGTGAGGTCATGAATCGGGCGAACGTATGCCAGGGGTCCCAAGCGGGGAGCGAGGACATCCTCGAAGAGCACCAAAGGAGGGGTCAGATCTGGCATGCTTTCAGTCCCTCGAGGTCTCTACCGCGGCGACACCTTCGCGCTGACGACAAAGGCCCCCTCTTGGCCCAGATCGAGCGTCTGGCGCCGGAGCTCCTTGGCTTGCTGAAGGGTCGCGCAGTCACCGATTCTTACTTTGTAGAGGAGTCCTTCGTAGTCGACGTAGACCTTCTCATCGAAGCGGGGACGCAGGCGGGCAGCGTGCTGCTGGGCCAGGGTCTTACTGGAGGTCGCGAAGACCTGCACCCGGAACCCCTGGATATCTGCGCTGGTGGTGACCGGCGCCGGTTCGGGCTCGATCACCGGTGCCGGTGCAGGCGGCGGCGGGAGTGCGCGATCGGGCTCCGTCTCGGCGATCCTGGTCTCCTCCACCTGAGGGGGAATCGCTTCGGAAGCTCCTTCACGCACGCGGGCGGCCTCCTCCTCCGAGGGCAGGGTCGTGGGGACTTCAGGCGGCATCCGAGGGGAAGGCGGCGGACCGGCGCATCCGATCAGCAGAACCAGGGAAAGAACATAGAGCAGGGGGCGCACCAATTGCAGAGAATGCCCTTTCCTTGTGGCGCGCATCGCAACCTCCTGTTGCTGGATCAACCCTGAGTTCTTACCAGACTCAGGGATCTGGGGGTCTGAATCAAGTGCGATCGCCGAGATCCTCGCGGGATTCGCGAAGAGCTTCAAGTATGCTCTTTATCTCGCTGGCGCGGCTTTTCGGCAGGACCAGGGTCACGTCGCCGGAGCGGACCACGACCAGGTCCTTGAGCCCCAGTGTAACCACCAATCCGTCATCTGCAAAGAGTGCACAGCCCTCGGACTCCAGCGCGAGGACCTGGCCGGCCGTCGCGTTGCCGTCCTCCCCGGCCGCCAGCTTCGCCCAGCGGTCCCAGGTGCCCACATCGTCCCAGGCGAATCCGGCCGGGATCACCGCCACCTGCTGCGAGCGCTCCAAGACCCCCACATCGACCGGTACGGACTCGGCCCTGCGGAAGATGTCATCGAGCATCGAGATCGGGTCATTGGCGCCGATCAGCGGCATGACCAGTGTGTGCAGCTTCGGCATGTGGCCGAAGAGCTCGGCCAGGAAGGCCTGCGGACGCCAGACGAAGATGCCGCTGTTCCAATAGCAATCGCCCGAGGCCTGGTAGGTGCGCGCGGTCTCCTCGTCCGGCTTCTCATGGAAGTGGGCCACGTCCCACGCATTTTCGGCCGAATCGATCGGAGCAGCGCGCTCGATGTATCCGTAGCCGGTGTCCGGCTCGCTGATGGGGATCCCGAAGGTCACGAGCCGCTGGGGCTGCTGATCGATCAACTGGGCCGCCTGATCGACCGCCGTCCAGAAGGCCTCCACATCCGGCACGAGATGATCAGAGGGCGCGACCAGCTGGATCGGATCGGCGCCGCGCCGGACTCCCAGGGCCGCCGCGACGGCGCAGGCGGGGCCCGTGCTCTTCCCGGCCACCTCGGCCACGATGCGCGCGCTTGCCAACTCGGGCAGCTCGCCCTGCACGGCCGGAACCAGATCGTCGCCGGTGATGACCCAGATGTCCTCCGCGTTCAGACGGTGGCGCAGACGGGTCCAGGTCGATCGCAGCAGGGTTTGATCGCCGAAGAGCCGGAGCAATTGTTTGGGGCGGTGGCGCCGGCTGAGCGGCCAGAACCGCTCTCCCCGGCCGCCGGCCAGGATGACCCCTTGAAGCATCCTACTTCCCTTTCAGGGCCTTTTCGTAGACCTTCTCCGTGGCCTCAACCAGCTTTGGCCAGCTGTACTTCTCCTCCGCCAAAGTGCGGCATTGCGACGCGGTGGCCGCCACCATCTCCGGGTGGTCCAAGGCCATCTGCAGCTTCGAGCGCAGATCGTCCACGTCGCGCGACTTGAAGATGATGGCCGAATCCTCGACCACCTCGATGTTCTCGGGGATGTCACTGGCCACCACGCAGCGGCCGTAACTCAACGCCTCGATCAGCGCGATCGAGAGCCCTTCCAGGATAGAGGGCTGCACCACCAGGTAGGCGTTGCTCCACAACTCCTCGAGCACGTCCCCGTAGACATACCCGACCATCTTGATCCGTTCATCCCCGCCCCGCAAGCGTTCGAGCGACTGGACATAGGTGTCGGAGAAGCTCGAGCCGCCCGCCATCACCAGGCGCGCGTCCGTCTTGATCTTGCGAAAGGCTTCGATCAGGTAGTGGCAGCCCTTCTCGGGCACCAGCCGTCCCACCCACAGGATGTAGCGGCCCCGGTCGAGCCCCCACCGCTTGATCCGGTTCGGCGGCCTAATCGTCCCCGGGTTCGTGCCATTGGGGATGACGTTGGTGTCCTCTCCGAACCGCTCCTTGAAGTAATCGCCCAGGGTCTGGGACACGACGATGGTCTGGTTCGGGAAGGCCACGGCCGGGCGCTCGCAGGCGCGCAGGAACCAGGTCGCGAACTTGCCCCACTTGCCGCGCTGCCAGTCGAGCCCGTGAACGGTGACGACCGTCTTAGACCCCACAATCCGGGGAATCGCGGAAAACAGCGAGGGCCCCAGCGCATGGAAGTGCACGATGTCATACTTCGCGAACACGCTGTAGAGCGTCGAGAACGCGACGTGCGATATCGCGTCCAGATGCTTCGTCTGCACTGAGGGCAGGCGCTTGTTCTCCACGCCGCGGTGCGGACCGTGGCCGCGGGTGTAGTGGAACCGGCTGAACACGGTCACCTCGTGGCCGCGCTGGACCAGACGCGTGGCGATTTCCTCTACGTGGCGCTCGATGCCCCCGTAGGTTGCGGGAATCCCCTTTTGTCCGATCATGGCGATTCTCATACGCCTACCCGCCTACCCTCGAGGTCTCGGTCGCCGCCGTCGCCCAGGGGGACCCGCCCCTGGATCGCCAACCCGTACAACTCTTCCAACCGCTCCATGTGGGGGTCGGGGCTGTAGCGCTCCTCGATCAGGAGGCGCGCTTCGGTGCCCATCTCGATCATCCTCTCGGGATGCTCTTCCATCCAGTCGAGCGCCGCCGCCAGATCGGTCGCGTTTCCCGGCTCGAAGACGCGGCCGGTCCGATCCTGCAGCACCATCTCGGGAATCCCGCCGTTCCTGGCCCCCACCACCGGGGTGCCCAGCGCGAAGCTCTCCAGGACGGCGAACGGTAGGTTCTCATACCATTCCGAGGGCACAACCGTAAAGGCCGCCCCGCGAATGAAGTCCTGGAGGGCGCTCCCCTGCAGATAGCCCAGGAAGTCCACGTTTTCGAGTCCCCAGGCCGCCGCCTTCCGCTTCAGATCCTCCTCGAGAGGCCCCTCGCCCAGGATGCAGCAGCGCAAACGCTGGCCCTGCCGCTGGCGGCAGGCCTCGAGCAGCGTGGCGATCCCCTTCTCCCGCGAGAGTCGTCCCAGGTAGATGAAGTAGTCCGACGGTTTCGTGTCCGCCTGATACTGCTCGAGCGGCAGGAAGTAGGGGAAGTGCACCAGCTTCTCGCGCGGCAGACCGAATTCGGCCATCTTCTCGAGCAAGAATCGGCTCGGGCAGAGGAAGAGCGAGACCTTGTGATAGGTCTTGAGCCGCTCATGAAGGCTCGCCTCCAGAAAGCCGACCCAGGACGCGGCCGTCGAGCCCAGCAGGCAGCGATGGCGGACGGCGTTGAAGTACTTGCCGCCCTTGCAGCATTCGCAGATCCCCTCGGGCGTCATCATCAGGTACCCGGGACAGACCACCTTGTAGTCGTGCAGGGTGTGGACGACCGGCACCCCCAGGCGATTGAGGGTCGTGATGATCGACGGCGAGATCTGGTGATAGATGTTGTGCATGTGCGCGACCTGGGGGCGATGTTCGCGCACCAGGCGCGTCATGTGGCGCACGGTTTCCCGGCTGTAGATGCTGCGGGCGCCGGCTCGGAGCTTCTGGAGGATGTTCAAGCCGCCGTGATAGTCGACCTCCCGCACGAAGTACTTCTCGTAAGGCGATGACAGGTTGCGCGCATGGCGCATCGCGAAGGGGATCACCTCATGCCCGCGTTCGGCGAGACGTTGACTGACGTCCAGGTAGTAACGCTCCGCGCCCCCCTTGACGTAGTGGAACTTGTTCGCCTGAACGACGCGCACCTGTTCGGTCCCCCTTTCAGCCCTCAAACAGGCCGTAGATTCGCGAGGCCATCATTTCCAGGGTGAACTCCGCTTCGTAGCGGGCGCGGCCGGCTTCGCCCATCCGGCGGCGGAGCATCTCGTCCGCCAGAAGCTCGGTCAGTGCAGCCCGCAAGCCCTCGACATCCCGCGGCTGAAGCAGCCGGCCCGTCTCGCCCTCAACCACGATCTCGGGGATCCCATAGATCGATGAGGAGATTGCCGGCAGCCCTGAGGCCATCGCCTCGATCAGGGAGAACGGCTGGGTTTCCACGATCGAGGGCAACACCATCAGGTCGCAGGAATGGATAATCTCCCGGGCGTCGGTGCGAAAGCCCAGGAACTGGACCTTGTCGTCCAGCTGCAGCTCCTCGGCCTGCGCACGAAGAAGGGGTTCTTGGTCACCTTCCCCCGCGAGAATGAGGCGCCAGGTCGGCATCCCCTGGGGCAAGCCGGCCAACGCGTCCAAGAGGAAACGGTGGCCCTTTCGATCGTGCAGACTGGCTGCCACGACGAGGGCGATCTCACCACCTTTGATTCCCAGCCCAGCCCGAAAAGCCGAGCGCTCATCGGAGCTCATCCGAGGCGACTCGGCGCTCGCGTTCGGGATCACGTGGATCCTTCCGGCCGGCATGTGGTGCTTGTCCACCAGATACCGCAGATTGGATTTGGTTTGTACGACCATCGCATCGATCGACGCTGCGAACGCCATCTTGAAGACCATGAGCCGCCTGGCCCGATCCACCATCGGCAGATGTTCGTTCGTGGTCACGCGCGGGCACCCGGCCAGTTTGGCGATCAAGGCCGGCATCGACAGGCAGGAGTCATAGACCGAGGGGAGGTTCATGTGGAGCACATCCGGCCGCATTTCGCCGAAGACGCGGTGCAGATCCAACGCCAGGCGGGGGTGATACCATGGGCGGCGCTCGAAGCGGCGGACCTCCAGGACCCCCGCGCCGGTCAAGCGGCGCGCAAGCTCCTCGCCCCCCTCATCGGCGGGCACCAGGGCGGTGGGCTCCCATCGCTCGTGGGGACAGGCCGTGGCCAGCATGACGATGGACTCCTCAGCCCCCCCGTAGTAAGGCGGATCGGCGAAGAAGAGTATCCGCCTCTTACGGCCCATGCTTGGCTCGGTGCTACTGGAGTGCGTCACCGGTCAACTCGCTCCCTTCCGGCGCAATACCGCCGGCACGGTCATGAACAGGATCTTCAGATCGGTCCAGAGGCTCATCTTGTCGATGTACTCCATGTCGAGTTCCATCCACTCCTCGAACTGAATCTGATTCCGCCCGCTTACCTGCCACAGACAGGTGATCCCCGGCACCACCGAAAGCCGGCGGCGTTGCCAGGGTTCATACTGCTCGACCTCGCTCGGAATCGGCGGGCGCGGGCCCACCAGACCCATCTCGCCCCGCAGGACATGGAAGAGCTGCGGAAGCTCATCGAGCGAGGTCCTGCGCAAGAAGCGCCCGACCCGCGTCACCCGCGGATCGTTCTGGATCTTGAAGACCGGACCCGTCATCTCGTTCAGGTGCTCGAGCTCCGCCTTCTTCTTCTCGGCATCCCGGCCCATCGTGCGGAACTTGAGAAACTCGAACGCCCTCGCCCTCTGTCCCAGGCGGGTCGATCGGTAGAAGACAGGACCCGGACTGTCGATCTTGATGGCAATCGCGAGCAACAGAAGAAAAGGCCAGAGGAGCAGCAGTCCGACGGCCACCGCACACAGATCGATCACCCGTTTGCCGTGACGTTGGTAGAAACCTTTGGGGGAAAAACTGAGGGCCGGATCGGACGGTCCCGAACCGGTTTCCGGAGGCATACGTCCTCCGCGATCCCCTGTTGAGCTAAACCTCTGCCGCATCGACGCCCGTCTACTCCTGTTCCCGGACACCCGCTCTGCACATGGGCAGGCCCACACCCATCCCCGTAACCAGAGCCGGGCCCTGGATTTCGGATCAGGAAAATGACGTTGTCTGTCGAGGCTCATAAGCCTCACACCGTCTAGCTCATAGGATCGCTACGCATCACCTCCTCTAGCGAATTTGATCGGCACAAGAGCCGCTTATCTTTGCAATCAGTTGAGTTTAGCACCTCTGGCCTTCGCAGGTCAACCAAGGCGGTCAGGTGGCACTCCCGAAGCGGCCCGGCCCCGTACTTGGTACTCGGGTTGGGCCTTAGCAGTCCAAGGCAGAACGCTAGTCCCCATCAAGGTCATCCTGCCCGGAGATCCGCCGGACCTGCGCCAGGGAAAGATTCTCCTTCACCAGATAGACCAGCCCGACGATCACCACCGGGAACCACTGCGTCGCGTGGTACAGAATCGAGAAACTCAAGGCCCGGTCGGTATCGCGGTATCCGATAATCGCGAGCCCCAGGATCGCCGCGGCCTGCAGCGTGCCGACAAACCCTGGGCCCGACGGCACCATGACGCCGATCGCGATCACGACCAGCACCATCAGGCTGGCGGTCCCCGGCAGAGCGTAGCCCGCATCCTCCAGTCTGGCGGACCGGAAGCAGATCTCGATCACCACCGCAATCATGAGCCACATGATCAGGGTGAGGGCTCCAATGCCCAAGAGGCGGCGGAAGTCGCGGAAGATCTCGAGCCCTTCGCCGAAGCTGCGCAGGAGGCCCAATACCCGTTCTCTGATCCTCCCCGGCAGAATCCACTCGAAGAGCCGTTCGATCGGCCGGGGCTTGAGGTGGAAAAAGACGAGCCCGGCCAACGCAAGCAACCCGGCCACAAAAGCCAGGAGCGCGCCGATCTTGAAGGAGCGATGATAGAACGGTGCGAAGGTGAGCAGGATGCCGAAGATTCCGATCATCGAGAACAGGTCGAAGAGACGTTCGATGATGATGGTCGCGAAGGCCGACGAAGCGCGGATCCCAACGGACCGGCTGATCACGTAGGCCCGGATCACCTCCCCCAGACGCATGGGGAGGACGTTGTTGCACATGAAGCCGATCGAGGTGGCGCTGAAGAGCGTGCCGGCCCCGATCCGCTTGAGAGGATTGAGAAGCAGGCCCCAGCGCACCGCGCGGATCCAGAGCGCGATGATGGTCAGAATCGAAGCCGGAATGAGCAGCCCGTAGCGCGCCGCACTCAGATGCTGCCACAGGTCGTGAAGATCGGTCTTGCGAAAGGCCAGGAAAAGGAAGAACGCACTCAGCGCGAGGCCGATCAACATCGAGTGCTTCTTCATCATCCATCCATCCTACACGCTTGCGGCCCGCCAGCCGGAAGTCTCTATGTTCGGACTATCGGGCCAGCTCTTCCAATTCCGTACTCATGAGCGGACCAAGATCCATGATACTTGCTACGGTGGTATGTTCATAGTTCCCCAGGACGATTGTGTCGGAGTCGACATGCTGCGGATGATACCCGTGCATCGCCTTCGGGGCCGACTGGCCCATGAAACTGGGAACGAAGAGGTGCCCCGCGTTGGCCAGGAAGATGAGCTCTCCGTAGCGCCGGTCGGGGAACAGAATCCCCAGGCGCTCGCACTCCGGATCCTCGACGAACCGCCCGCCCGGATGGTCCGCCAGGAGTTCCCTGACCTGCTCCTCGATTCCCGGCTTGAAGAACCAGAAGCGAGCCATCGTCGAATCGACGAAGTAGAGCCAGTCGGCGGGCATCTTGTGACCCAGCCCCTGCAGAGGGCTGAGCAGATCGCTCCGGCCGTGAATGTCGGCCATCCCGTGGTCGCCAAAGACCAGCAGGCGCACCTCCCGGTACTGCTCCTGGGCCATCGAAAGGGCCCGATAGGTGAACTCCTCGAAGTCACGCAGGCATTCGCGCGTCTCTTCGCTCTCGGTCCCATGGGTGTGCATCACTGCATCCAGATAGGGCGAGTAGAAGAACAGGAAATCGTCTTCCCCGCTCTTGAGAGCCTCTTCGAGACCCCGGCGATTGTCCATCTCCGGGGTATTCCAGTACCACGTTCGGTGCCGCAGCCGCAGGCGCTGCGCCATGTCGAAGGGCGTGTCCAGATCCCCAAATGCCTCGGGACCGTAGATGTTCTTCTGCTGGCACAGGTCGAATTGCTTGAGCAGGGTGGGCGGCACGTCATAGAGACTGAAATACCCGGTAATTCCGCGCCGCCACAGGGCCCTCGACACCATCCGCCTCGTAAAACCGTTGCGCCCCATGACACCCGAGGCCAGCCAAACGAAGGGAGCATACGGTTTGAAGACCGACCGCTCTGGATCGCGGAGGTACATCGCCCAGTGGCCGTGCCGAACGGGAAGCTCGCCGGTTAGAAGCGAGGGAATACAGGCACTCGAGTATCCGCACACACTCGGCACCGGCCCGTCGGGGGCCGAGAGCTGGCTGAAGGTGCCCGTCTCTTGCACGATCCGGTGCCCGAGGGCGTCGATCATGATGATCAGCAGCAGGCGGTCTTTCATGCTATCTACCCATTCCTCCCTATCCTCCGACCTGCTGAACCCACCGATAGAGCCCCGTCATCTTCCGCAAGGGCCGGGGGTGGGATGCAGCCGGCCTCTCCTGTTCGCTCAGATAGGCCGGCAACAGCCGGTCGATGGCCTCCCCCACGTCACCCGGGGTCGAGGTCAGCGTTGCGCTCCAGAGTTCGCCTGTGCGCGTCCCCTTCAATCCCGCCCGCAGATAGGTTTCCGTCCAGTAGAGGCAAATGAGCAGCGCGGCCAGTGATCCGGGCCAGACGCTTGTGCCCCAAGATCGCGCAAAACCGAGTGCGCCCGCCCAGGAGCAGCCGATCGGCCGGGTCTTGATCATCCGGCTCCAGCGCCGCAATCTCTCGCGTCCCGGGCCACCTTCGCACGCGAGCAGCTGCTTCCAGGTTTCCGCCTCGCCCAGGCTGAACCGCGCAAGCCCCGAGGCCCGGGCGCCGTCGATCAGAACGCGCTCGGCCAGCCGCGCGAGTTCGGTACCGTCGACCTGCGGAGGCGGCCATGACGGCGACAGGCGCCAGGTGGCCCACCACCCGATCAGCGACAGAAGCCCCGCGGCATCCGGTACCGACTGCTCACACAGAGGGCGCTGCATATGTTCCATGCGCCTCTTGATCGATGGCTCCAGGTTTCCATGAATCGCCATGAAGGCTTTGCAGAAATCGAGGACCATCTTCGAGGTCACGTGGGCCCGTCGCCAGTCTTCCACGCCGGGGACGTGCGGCCAGGATTCATCCGCGCTCGGGCGGGCCATCATCATTTCGGCAACCCGGTTGAACACCAGGCGGATGCCCTCGAACGGGGCGGGGTCGGTCTTGATGAGCGGCCGCAGGGCGTTCGCATCGCCGTCTAAGACGCACGGCCTGCGCGCCGCCTCGCACATCTCCAGCGTGGCCGGCATCCGGACAAGCTCGGGCAGGCTGATGAAGCCCGCATCGACCGGATTGTGGGCCAAACCGGCTTCGCGCGCGATGGGGGCCATTTCGGCTGCGAGGGCTTCCCGGAATCGGTTCAGCTCCCGGAGGGTGCCCATGCGGTCGACAAAGATCCCCACGTCGAGATCGGAGAGCGGAAGAAGCCGGCCGTCGTGCAGGACCCCGTTTGCTTCGCCGCAAGAGCTGCTCCCCATCAGGAGGATGACGCGGGGACGGAAATCGGATGCGGAATTGCGGATCCAGTCGAGCGCAGGCAACAGAACCTTGCGCAGGGCCTCGTCGAGATCGGGATTGGTCGATAGGGGCGGCAGCGACACGATCTCAAACCCGATCCCGAAGGAAGCCGGGGAGACTCTCCTTGCGGGCATTGAGGATCGTGCCCAGGATACGGCATCGGGAGAAGTTGAGTTCCGCCATCGCCCGCTGCACCAGTTCGCGTCTCGTCTCGTGTGCCCGCACAACGAGCAGCACACCATCGCTCGCGGCCCCGATCAGTGGCGCCTCGGGATGTTCGAGGATCGGCGCGTTGTCGACCACCACGGTGTCGTACAGCTCGCCCAGCTCCTCGAAGAGCTTGCGGAGCCGACCGGTGCTGACCGCCTCGACATACCGCACGTGATCCTGTCCGGCCGGAAGGAAGTGCAGGTTCGGCTCCTCGGTCGCGAGGATGACCTCATCCAGCGACAAGCCGTCTCGCAGAAGTTCGGTTAGACCGTCCTGTTCGCCCACGACGCTGGTCAGGTTCGTGTTCGAGCGGGCCATGTCGGCGTCGACCAAGAGCACCCGCTTTTCGGCCACGCGGGCCAACAGGAAGGCGAAGTGCAGCGCCAAGGTGGACGAGCCCTCACCGGGCAGGGAGGCTGCGAAAGAGATCACCCGTCGCTTGTTCCGGCTGAGGATGACCTCGACGTTGTCGCGCAGATTGTCGAGCTCTTTCAAGAACTCCACGTTCGGTTTGCCGAGCAGGCCGCCATCTAAGTGACCGTTGGGATCGAATCCGCGAGGAGGCGTTGGATGGCGCGGCGGATCCTGGGGAGGACCTTCCCCCTCGCCCCCCTGCGCAGGGCCTTCTCCGGGAGCTGCCGGCGGCTTGCGGCCCTTCGACTTCTGCAAGGCGTCGTAGATGTGACTCATCAGCTCGTACCCGTCTTCGCGATTTCCGTGGGGGAACTGCTCGTCTGGAAGCCGCGTTCGAGCTCGTCGACTGCCGCCCGAATCAGATCGACTTCGAGACGCTTCTGATCATGCACGTAGCCAATCAGCAGGGCCCGGTCGCAAAGCACGTTGATCAAACGGGGAATCCCTTTCGAATACCGCGCCACTTCCTGCGCGGCATCAGGGCTGAACAGGCCGCCTACCTTACCGTGGCTGGCGATCCGAATCCGATGTTCGATGTACTCGCCCACGCCCGGACGCTCCAGGGGCTTCAGTTCCCAGATCCCGGGAATCCGCTGGCGCAGCTGGCGCATCTCACGGAGATTCAACAACGTCTTGAGTTCCGGCTGGCCGACCAGCACGATTTGAATGAGCTTCTGGGAGCTCGTCTCGAGATTCGAGAGCAGCCGGAATTCCTCGAGGGCGTCGGTGGTCAGATTCTGCGCCTCATCAATCACGAGGACCGCGTTGCGCCCGGCATCGCGCAGACGCAGAAGGAACTGTTGGAAGCCCAAGAGCATCTCGACCTTTCCCAAACCCTGGGCGGGGATGCCGAAATCGATCATCGCCATCTGGAGGAGCTGCTTGAAGGTCAGCATGGCATTCATGACGATTGCAGTTTCGATCGATTCATCGAGTTGGCTGAGGAGCGTCCGCACGATGAGCGTCTTGCCCACGCCGACTTCGCCGACCAGGCCCAGGAACCCCTTTCGCTCCTGCACCCCGTAGGTCAGATAGGCCAGCGCTTCGCGTTGATCCGGAGCCATGAAGAGGAACTTCGGATCTGGCGTCAGATTGAATGGCGGCTCGTAGAACCCATAAAATGCTTCGTATGTCGCCATTGTCCTACCCTCGTTGCCGAGCTGCGAAGGGCCCTTTGCGGCCCTTCCTCATCGCCTAACGCTTGAACCTGGTCACGGTGGCAAGCACCGGAACCTTCAGATACGCCTCCGCCTCCTCCCGATCCTTCAGGGTGTGATCCAGGCCATCCCGCAGAAAGGCCAGGGCGACCCCCACCAGCAAACTGAATAATGGGATCACCGTCAAGCGTACGTAATCCTGCGTGCGCTGCGCGTACGGTTCAACGGCGTCCTCGAGCACCACGACATCCCAGCGGTTCGAGCCCACGCGGGTCGACAGCGCATCGATCCGCCGCTGGATGAGCGCTTCGTAGGTCGTCCGCAGACTCTTGATCGTGCGATCCAGGCCCGAGAGTTGCGCCTCACGGTCGGGGAAGCGTGCCAGCTGCTGGTTGACGTAGTTCAGACTGGCCTGAAGAGAGTTCTCCTGGGCCTGGGCTGCATCGACCATCGCCTCCAGGAATCCGGCATAGGCGTTCGCCTCATGCCGAAGGGCTTCGCGCAGTTCGTCGAGGCGGTCGCGGGCGGCAAGCACCGTCGGATGGCTGTCGGTGTACTGCGCCTTGGCCTCGAAGTACTGGGACTTGCTCGTGAGGATCATCTTGCGAAGCGTGAGCAGAATCGGTTCCCCCCGCATGTCCGGCTCGCCGAACGGGTAGAACTTCTCGCCGCCCAGATCGTCGTCGCCCGCTTCGATCAGCGTGTGCGTCCAGTTGAGCCTGGCGCGACGCGCGGCCGCCTCCGATCGAATACCCGCCAGGTTGAGTTCGATGTCGCGTTTCGTATGCAGTAGGTTTTGTCGCTCATCGGGGAGTTGTACAGCGCCCTCCTCCCCCAGGAAGTCGGCGCGCTTGCGTTCCCACTCGCTGATCTCAGCTTCGAGCTCTTGAAGCTCTTGCTGGAGGAACCCGGTTGGGTCGATGGTGCTTTCCGTCCGAAACTCGCGATAGGAGTGGGTCAACGCCTGGACGACCGCTTGTACAGCCTCCGGATTACGGCCCCGGTACATGATGTGGATGATGCTCGTCATGCCCGGGGTTTCAGCGGTGATCCGATCGGGATCGATCTCGGGCGGCTCATCCTGTCCAGCCGTCTCGTATCGCTCGTCGAGAATCTCCTGGGCCCGCGAGTAGATTCGGGCACTCTTGACCGTCTCCAGTTCGGAGGTCAACTCCTCCTCCCACGAGAGGAAATACACCTGGGAGGTGAAGGCCGACGCCTGATTGCCACGGTTGACGAGCAGTTTCGAATAGGACTGGTAGGTGGTCTCGGCCGTCAGTGCCAGGTAGAGAATGACCAGGATTGTGATGCCCACAGTCGACACCGCGACCCACTTCCGACGGAAGAGGATCTGCAGGAAGTCGCGAACGGTCCCGCGATGGACTGTGGTCTCACGAAGGTCCGGCACCAGCTTTCCCTGCCCTATTTGTTGGTCACGTAGTTCAGGCGGTCCATGTGAAAGGCCCGCCACCCTTCGCTATAGAAATAAAGCGCCGAGATGTTCTCTCGAAAGACAAGCTCCACGAACTTGTTGATCTCTCCGATGATCGACCGGGGGATGAAGACGATGTCGTAGGGCTCCAGGAACATGTCGCGCGAGTGGACATCCCCGTCCAGCGGAGCCTCCAGATTGACCTTGTACACGTCGAGTTCGGAGGGACCGGTTCGCCGCAGAACGAGCACATTGCTCAGACGCCCGGTCTTCTTAGGCCCCCGGGCCGCAGCGAGCGCATGAAGCGCAGTCATATTGGGCACATAGCGATGACTGCCGGTAAGATTGACCTCTCCGAGCACGTAGATCATCTGGTCGGCGAAGCGGTTTAGCATGACGCTGACGTCCGGATAGCGCAGGATGCGCCCCAGCCGTTCGCGCAACTCGGCCGTGATCTCGGGGACGGTGCGATTGGCCGCCAGAATTTCTCCGGCCGCGATCGGTGAGATCATGCCGTCCGGCCCCACCGTGACGACGCCGTTCAGATCCGGTGAGCCGAGAACGCTCACGCGCAGCTCATCTCCCACAACGAGACGGTATTCAGCAGGCAGGATCCGGGTCGGACGCAGCGCGCCCTCTGCCCCCGGAGGAGGCGTAGGAGGTGGGGGTGGCGCCGAACTGCAGGCCAACTGCAGCAGCACCGCCACGATCCCAACATGGCTCATCAAGCGCGAGATTCGCACAGTCCTTTGTACCCCGCCTGTGGCGTCAGCCAAACGAATGCCGGCCTCTCCACCGCCGGTCGGGCATCCTCCTGATTTTTCCACACTTGCAGCCAAGAGATGCTAGCACTGGCATCAAACTTGGTCAACCGACCCCATTGGCACCGTCCTCGGCCCGTATCACCGAGGTGACTCCACTCTCTTCGGTCGGCCCTGGAGGCCACTATCTTGAAAGAAGTGTGGGTCTTGGCGCTCCCGTCCGCATACATTGCCGGCCGGCCTACTGCCCCTGGAGGCGATCCTGCTCGAGCAGAATGCCCTGGTAGAGCAGCGGCAGCATGATCTCGTGATGCCCCACAATATAGTGCCCTTGGCGCTCCCCGGGGTGAGGCCTCTGGACCACGTTGTTCAAAGGGCGGTAATGCCTTTGAACATCAAGAGTTGCGGTGACCAACCCCTCCGGGCTCGCCCCCTGATTGCGAGCCATCGAGTAGGCCTTGAGGAACACCTCTGGCATCAGGACGGCGCTCCCCACGTTCACGACCACGGCCCCGGCCATCTCCATCAGATGGGCCGCGAAGACCCGGAAATCCCTGGCCGAGGCCTCCCCCGTGGCAGCGCCGGAGAACTCGGGATGCTGGTGGACGATATCGGTGCCGATCGCCACGTGCACCGTGGCGGGAAGCTTGCGCTCGTAGCAGGCGCCCAGAATGCTCTGTCCGGCCCCGTCCGACCGCCGGGTCTCGAGCGTTCGCCCGATGGCCTCGCCCAGGCCCAGTTCCTCGTCGGCGGCCTCCTGGGCGGCCCCATTGATGACCTCCGAAGTCTCCCGCACCATGCCGAACCGGCCTTGGTGCAACTCGTCTGCAACCTCCTCCGACGTGTGGCCCCACAGCGCGAGTTCGGCGTCGTGGATGGCAAAGGCTCCGTTGACCGCCAGAAGGGTCAGCAGGTCGCGCTCCATCAGATCGATCAAAAGCGGGCCCAATCCGACCTTGACCACATGGGCGCCCATCATCCAGATCACCGGCCGCCCTTGCCGGCGGGCTTCGGCTATGGCCCGGGCGAGCGAGCGCAGGTCGCGGCCGGCCAGGACCTGGGGCAATCCGTCCCAGAAGTCCGCGAAGGAAGCCGGACGCGTAGGCAGTTTGACGAACATGCCCGGGGTGACCTTGGACTGGCGCGTAGACATGGAAATCCGGCGGATCTTGCCCACATCGATCTCAGGATGGCGTCCCATCGAGAAACCTCCTGCTAGCTCGCGTCCCAATCGGGGCGGCCTTCCACCCCGGTCAGAACCACAGAGATCGAACCGATCGTCAGCTTGCTCTTCATCTGGACTGGAATGCGGCGGCCGTCCTCGGTCAACCAGACCAGGAGCTGGCCCTCGTGCTTGAATAGCCCGGGGGTGCGGAGCATCGGCTCGACCACCACGCAATCAAACTCACCGACCGGCACCGAAACACGCTCTCTGCGGTGCACGGTCACTCGAATCGGGTAGTTCTTTCCGTCGACATGACTCTCGAGGTTGAAGACATCCCCCGGCTCCAGATCCCTCGCCCGCACACTGTAAAACGCGCTCAGGATATCGTGAGCCTTAGGGAGAATCTCGACGTACTGGGGCCCCTCATAGATCGCCAGATTGCGGTCGTGGTCGAACAGGACGACCTCGTTATCGCGGAAGTCGCCTTCGATCAGGTGCTTTTCAAATTGCAGGGGGAGCAGCGTGTCGGTGTGGATGTAGGATTCCACCCGGTCGTTGACATAGAAGAAGGTCGAGAAGAAGTCGCTGCTGCGGGCCGTGGTCACGATGTGAAAACAGGGCTCGCCCCCCACCTCCGACAACTCGGCGATCGCCATGGTGGCGACCCCGGCTCGGATGGGCCCATAGCGGACCGAGAATTCAAGATGCTCGCCCAGGAGCAGGGCCGACTCGTAGTGCGGGTGGATCTGGTGGAAGAGTCGCTGCTCACGCTCTTCGGGGGTCTCCCAGATCCGGTCGGTCAGGAGGCTCTCGATTCCGGCCGCCTCGTAGGAGAGATCGCTGGCCGGAGCATCGCCTGGAGGGGTCTCGTTGCGCGGGTCAATATCGGCGCCGGCCGGCGCGAGCCAGCCGGTCATGGCCAGGAGGATCACCCCGGCTGTCGCGGCCGATGTGGCCGCCCGAAGACGTGTCGCGAGACTGTTCGCGCGGGGCCATTTCATTGCGCCGTATACTCCCTTCAGACCACCGGGATTCAGAACCCTGCGGCTAGTGGCGCCCCTCCTTGTCACGGCATCCTGCCGCATAATGGAGGCCACACTTTGCCAGTATCGGCAAGACCAGGCAAGTTCGCAAAACCTTAGCCTGTCCGCCCCCAGCCTCCCGGCGTGGCTTCCTTCTATTCGTCTACGCCTCAACCCGCGAAAAGGTCGCACTTCGGGTGGGCGCAGTGGACACCTTCGGGCGATTTCTGGGCTCTGGGGGCGGCGGGGCCCTCGTCCTTTCAGCGAGTCGGCGAGCTGTGCCCCGGGGCACAGGACTGCTGGTGGGAGTTAGGCGTCCGCGGCGATCTCTCGGATCGAGAGCTTGCGTTCGCGCAGAACCTCGATCGTCACCCGCTCATCTCGGGATAACTGCTTGTAGGGCTTAGCCATAGTCCGCGCATCCTAGCGCGGAGGCATCCCAAAAAGGAAGTGTTGCACTTGCTTCTTGAACTCAACCCGGGGCCAGGGACTAACTCTTTGCATTACAGGAAGTTACGCAACTCTCCCTTGCCAACTGCAAGCGGACTGGTAGTCCGCTGGCAGACGCGAGGGCCCGTAACCCGCACAAAAAAAGGGGGGCGACCAACGGCCGCCCCCTCTTGGATTTTCCATGCGGTCAGCGCGAGACGCCTAGTCCTCGTCGCCGTCCTCGGGCTTGTCCTCGTCGGCCTTCGCGGCATCCAGGGCCTGCTTCCGGCTGAGGCGAACCTTGCCTTCCTCGTCCACGCCGATGACCTTGACGAGCACCATGTCACCCTCGCGAACGACGTCTTCGACGCGGTTCACGCGGTGATGCTCGAGCTCGGAAATGTGGATCAGGCCGTCCTTGCCGGGAAGAATCTCGACAAAGGCACCAAAGTTGGTGATGCGCACGACCTTGCCGTTGTAGATCCGGCCGACCTCGGGATCCTCGGTCAGGGCCCTGATCATCTCGACGGCCTGGGCGGCCATCTTGGCGTCAACGCAGGCCACCTTCACCTCACCGCTGTCATCGATGTCAATGGAAGCACCCGTCTGCTCGGTGAGCTTCTTGATGATCTTGCCGCCGGGGCCGATGATGTCGCGAATCCGATCCTTGGGGACCATCAGCACGGTGATCCGCGGCGCGTACTGGGAAATGTCCGGCCTCGGCTTCTCCAGCGTCTCCTCCAACTTGTCGAGGATGTGCATCCGGCCGTTGCGCGCGACGTCCAGACCTTGCGCCAGCACGGCTTGGTCCAGTCCCTTGATCTTGAGGTCCATCTGAATGGCCGTGATCCCGTCACGGGTGCCCGCGACCTTGAGATCCATGTCGCCCAGGTGGTCTTCGAGGCCGGCGATGTCGGTCAGGAAGACGTGCTTCTCACCGTCGGTGATCAGCCCGGTCGCCACACCGGCGACGTGGGACTTGATCGGCACGCCGGCGTCCATCAGCGCCAGGCTGCCGCCGCAGACCGACGCCATCGACGACGAGCCGTTCGACTCGAGAATGTCCGACACGATGCGGATCGTGTAGGGGAAGCTCTCATTCGACGGCACCACTGCCGTCAGGGCCCGCTCGGCCAGATTGCCGTGGCCGATGTCGCGACGCGACGGGCCGCGGTTCGGCTTCGCCTCACCCACGCTGTAGCCCGGGAAGTTGTAGTGAAGCAGGAAGGTCTTCCAGGTCTGACCGGTCAGATCTTCGACGCGCTGCTCGTCATGCGAGGTCCCCAAAGTGGTGACCACCAAAGCCTGCGTCTCGCCCCGGGTGAAGATGGCGGAACCGTGCGTGCGCGGAAGCACGCCGATGTCGCAACTCAGCTGGCGAATTTCATCGGTCGCCCGGCCGTCGACCCGACGTCCCTCGGAGAGGATCAGCTGGCGCATGTGCACGCCTTCGATCGCCTCCATCGCAGCCCGGACACCCTTGCCCTCCTCTGGGAAGTCCTCTTCCATCGCCTCGAGGAGCTCGTTCTTCAGCGCGCGGCGGTTTTCCGCCCGCTCCATCTTGTCCGCGCCCATTTGCATGGTCTCGCGGATCCGATCGCCGAAGCGCGATTCGACGGCATCGGCCAAGCCCTCGGGCAGCTCCTTCTTCGCGATTTCGCGCTTCTGCACCTCGACCTTGCTGATGAGCTCTTCCTGCAGAGCCACGATCTTCTTGATCTCGGGGCCGGCAAACTCGAGCGCCTGGAGGAATTCCTCCTCGCTGATCTCGCGGGCGTCGCCTTCGACCATGATGATCGTGTCTGCGTTTCCGGCAATGACCAGATCCATGGTGCTCTCGTCGACCTGTTCGAAGGTAGGATTGAGCACCAGTTCATCCTCGACCTTGCCCACGCGCACCGCGCCGATCGGCCCGGGGAACGGCACGTCGGACAGGCAGACCGCCGTCGACGCGGCCACCAGGGCCAGCAGGTCGGGGTTGTTGTCTTCATCCGCGGAGAGGACCTCGTTGTGAACGGCGATCTCGAAGCGGATATCCTTGTCGAAGAAGGGCCGCAGCGACCGGTCGATCAGGCGGGCGCTCACCGTTTCGCCGGTTCCAGGTCGACCTTCGCGCTTGAAGAAACCGCCGGGGATACGCCCACCGGCGTAGAACTTCTCGCGATAGTCGACGAACAGGGGCAGGAACCCGCGATCAAGCCCGTCTTCCTTGGCGGTCACGACGTTCGATAGCACGACCGTGTCGCCGTATTGAATCATGCAGCTACCGGTGGCCTGACGGGCGATTCGCCCGGTTTCCAGGCGAAGGGTGCGGCCGCCGAGATCGATTGAGACTTCTTGTTTCATGACTTTCCTCTTTCTGAATCACTGGCGGAGAAAAATTCGAGAGGCAGCAAGGAGCGCGCCCTCACTCCCTGAGGGGCGCGCACTGCTAGAGAAGTTTGCCGTATTGGGACGAACTAGCGACGAAGGCCAAGCTCTTTGACGATCCCGCGATAGCGCTCAACTTTGGCTCGCTTCAGGTACTCGAGGAGGCGACGGCGACGGCCCACCATGCGCAACAGGCCACGACGAGAGTGGTGGTCACTCTTGTGGACCTTGAAGTGCTCAGTGAGATAACGGATCTTCTCTGTCAGCAGGGCAATCTGGACCTCCGGCGACCCGGAATCGAGTCCATGGAGCTTAAACTTCGAGATGATTTCCTGCTTCTTTTCCTTCGTCAGCGTCATGCCTTCCTCCGCCTAGCGTCACGCACTCTGGGTACTTCCCAGGACGTTTCTAGTGATGATATCAACCGGCAAAAATTAGCATATCGGGTCAGGGGGCGCAAGTGGCTAGTCGTCTTCTATTTCGAACTGCGCCCGAGCCCCCCGAATGTCGTCTTCGATGGCCGCCCGCAAGGTGGCCAGGTCCGGAAACGTACGCTCCTCGCGGATCCGGTCGAGGAATCCCACGCGGAGCACCTTGCCCCGTAACTCCCCTTCGTAGTCTAGGATATGGACCTCGACCAGCCGGGCGTGTCCGGTTCCCAGGGTCGGAACCGGCCCCACATTCGCCACGGCCCTGCGCCGATCCCCTCCCGGGACCTCGGCCCACACCCGGTACACACCCGGTGCGGGAAGAAGCTGCGCAGCAGAGATCTCCAGATTGGCGGTCGGCACGAGCTCCCGGCTTCCTAAGCCCTGACCGGCGCCCACCACCCCTCCGAATGCCAGCGGCCTTCCCATCAGCGCGGCCGCCTCCCTCACCTGGCCGGCCCGCAGGTGGTCGCGGATCTGGGTGCTCGAAACCCGGGCCCCCGCATGCACCACGGGCGGGATCACCTCGACCCAGAACCCGTGTTCGCGACCCGTACGCTCGAGCATGGCCGGATCGCCGCGACGCCCGGCGCCAAAACTGAAATCGTGCCCCACGACCACGCCCGCAAGCGGCAGCTGCGCCAGCAAGATGTCTTTGAGAAACGCCTCGGCCGAGAGGCTCGCGAATTCCCTGGTGAAGCGCAGCAAGAGCAACCGCTCGATGCCGATCTCTTCCAGAATGTCATGTTTCTCGGGCCAGGGCGTGATTTCGATCGCGCCCAGCGGCTCTGGCGAGAGGACGATCGCCGGCGGGGGGTCGAAGGTCACCACCCCACGCAGCGCACCCTCCCGCTGGGCCCCCCGGCTCACATGATCGAGGAGCATCTGGTGGCCGAGGTGCACGCCATCGAACACCCCAAGCGCCGCGACCACCGGTTGGGCATCAGGCGTCGTCATCTAGATCACCCGGGTCAGTTTCAATTCGAAAGCCTCGGTCCAGTCGCGGTCGGCCGGTCCCACGGTGGGCACCGCCTCGGCCAGCGCGAGAAGTTCATCATCACGTCCGATCAGGCGTCCGCACTCGTTTGCCGCGGGTGGCTTCTCCAGGTCGAGGACGACCCAGGGCGGCGCTTGTCCCCGCCGGATCTTGGCGACCCAGAATGCGGGGACCCGCCACCCGGGAAGATGCCCAACGGCCTGCCCCATCGGAATCGCCTTGGCCAGGAGGTCCTCCCGCGTGAACGCTTCGTCATCGGCGACCGATACAGCCGTGGTCAGGTCGAAGGTCCCGACCTTGGAGCGACACAAATCGTCGACGACCGCGAGGCCGCCGAGTTTCTGAGCCAGATCCTCGACGAGAACCCGGATATAGGTCCCCCGCGAGCAGGCCACCCGGAACCGGACCCGGTCTTCCTCCTGCTGCAGGAGATCAAAGGCGGTGACGCTGACCCGGCGGGGCTTGCGCTCGACGGTGATGCCCTCGCGCGCCAGCTTGTAGAGCCGGCGGCCCTCATGCTTCAGCGCCGACACCATCGGCGGAGTCTGGAGAATCTCCCCCACGAACTCGCCGGCTGCCGCTTGGAGCGCCTCCAAGGACGGACAGGGCTCCGGACATTGCTCGAGCAGCTCTCCGGTGGCGTCGCCGGTGTCGGTCTTCCGCCCCCACCTCAGCCAGCCCGTGTACTCCTTGGGAAGACTCATCAGCGCGTTCGATAGCTTCGTGGCCCGCCCAACGCAACAGAGCAGGACCCCGGTTGCATAGGGATCGAGGGTGCCCGTGTGCCCGACCTTGCGGAATTGGAGGATCCGGCGAATCCGCTGGACGGCATCATGGCTGGTCCAGCCCTGCGTCTTGTCGACGTTGAGCACGAAGCCCGCAATCGGAAGCGGTGTTTCTTTCCTCGACTTGCCCACGCTCAGGACTCCGCGCCGCCAGCCGCATCTCCGGCGCGAAGATCATTCTCTCGCTCCCGCTCCTCCTTGAGCAGGTCCATGATCCGCTGACTGTGCTCGAGGGAGTGATCGAGATGGAAGTGCAGCTCCGGGACATTGCGCAGGCGCACGCG
Source organism: uncultured bacterium (assembly GCA_964612295.1). Lineage (GTDB taxonomy): Bacteria > Eisenbacteria > RBG-16-71-46 > CAIMUX01 > WJJG01 > CAYQJL01. The sequence continues at coordinate 29,934 of CAZTDY010000029.1, forward strand.
ATGTCCAAGCTGACCGCGGATGAACGAGCCGGCCCGGTGCAAAACCTTGAGAGATGCTTCCTGGGCGCTCTCCTCGCCGAAGACCGACACGTAGACTTTAGCATGACAGAGATCCGGGCTCATCTCCACCCGGGTGACGGTGGCCCAACCCAGACGCGGATCACGGATCTCGGATTGGATGATCTTCCCGAGCTCCTGGTGAATCTGCTCGGCCACGCGCTGTCGCCGCATTGGATTGGCCACGGTTACTCCTTCGTCCAGACAGACCCGAACAGTTCGTCGTCGTCGTCGACGTCATTCCACCGGCCAGCCGGTTCGTTTGCCTTCCCGGGGATCTTCGAACTCGGGGAAGTCGCTTCGGTGCCCAGGGACAACGACTCATCCACCGGAGCGCGAGGGGCGCCTTCAAATGGTTCGACTCTCGTTTCCCAAGCGGTGATGGTGCACCGGGACTCGTCCTCGACCAGTCGTCGCATTGCGCCGAGCGCATCCTCGAGGGCGCTGGGGCTGGTCCCGATCAGGGCGATGCCGATGCGCGCGCGCTGGTGCAGATCCTGGTGCCCGACCTCCGCGGCCGAAGCGTGAAACCGGGATCGCAGGCGTTCCTTGATGCTTTTGACCACCGACCGCTTCCCTTTCAGGGAGCGGCCCTGGGGCAAAAAGAGCTCACATTGGCAGAGTGCAAAGAACATGGGACATCAAGCCCAGACTCTTCGTGAACGGCCTGCTGCGGTCGGGGTGCTGCTCCGGACGAACAGGCGTTACAGCTGAGTCTGCGCCACCTCTTCGATGACGAAGGCCTCGATCTGATCCCCGACCTTCAGTTCGGTGAATCCATCGAGGACCATACCGCAGTCGTATCCCGCCTGGACTTCGCGGACATCTTCCTTGAAGCGCTTCAGGGAGCCGACCTGGCCCTCCCAAATCACATCTTCATTCCGAATTACCCGAGTACGCGCCTTGCGCGAAACGAGGCCGGCCACCACATGGCAACCCGCGACCGCTCCGGCCTTGGTCACCGCAAAGATCTCCCGCACCTCGGCGCTGCCCAGCACGCGCTCCTCTTCGATCGGTTTCAGGAGTCCGGACATCGCCTTCTTGATCTCGTCGATGGCCTCGTAGATGACCTTGTAGAGGCGCACCTGCACGCCTTCGGTTTGGGCGAGCTGCGTGGCCTTGGGATCAGGCCTGACGTGGAACCCGATGATGATCGCGTTCGACGTCGCCGCGAGGAGGACATCCGATTCGTTGATCCGTCCCACGCCGGTGGCCACGATATCGACGACCACGTTCTCTCCGGACAGTTTTTCGAGAGAATCGCGGAGCACCTCGACCGACCCCTGAACGTCGGCTCTAATAATCAGACGCAGGAACGTCTGTTCCTGCTCCTTGATACGCGTGTGCAGCTCGTCCAGACGGAAGCGGCTGCCGGCCAGACGCATCCGATGCTCACGGGCGATCTGGGACCGTTCGCCGGCGATCACTCGTGCCGTCGCGTTGTCCTTGACGACAGTGAAGCTGTCACCCACCTGGGGCACGTCGGACCAGCCCAGTAGCTCGACTGCTGAAGCCGGACCGGCGCTCTCCATATCCTGGAGGCGGTCGTTCTTCATGGCCCGCACGCTGCCGTGCACGTTCCCGCACACAAACGGGTCACCCACCTTGAGGGTGCCATGCTGCAGGAGGACAGTCGCCACGACGCCCCGGCCGGGATCCTTCCGGGCTTCGATGATGGTGCCCTTGGCGGGCCGATCCGCTTGCGCGGTAAGCTCACCCAGGTCAGCCACCAGGAGAATCATCTCGAGTAGCTTGTCTACGTTCTGGCCGAACTTGGCCGAAATCTCGACCGCCACGACCTCGCCGCCCCAGTCCTCGACCAGCAGGCCCTGCTCGGAGAGCTGTTGCTTGATCTTCTCCGGTTCGGCCGCGGGAAGGTCGCACTTGTTGATCGCAACGATGATCGGCTTGCGCGCCGCCTTGGCGTGATTGATGGCCTCAATGGTTTGCTCATTGACCCGGTCGTCGGCCGCCACGATGAGCACCACGATGTCGGTCACGTCCGCACCGCGGGCACGCATCTGCGTAAAGGCCTGGTGGCCGGGGGTGTCGAGGAAGGTGACGAGCTTGTCCCCGACGTGCGCCTGATAGGCGCCGATGTGCTGCGTGATACCGCCGGACTCGCCGGCGACGACGTCGGTTTTCCGAACGAAGTCGAGCAGCTTGGTCTTTCCGTGATCGACGTGGCCCATGACGGTGACGATCGGCGGACGCGGAACCTCGGGCGCTTCCTTGACCTGCTCCTCGACCTCTTCGATCATCTCGTCGCCGAATTCCTTGACGAATTCAACCTCGAAGCCCAACTCGTCGGCGACGGCTTCGATCGTGTCCTTATCGAGACGCCGGTTGATGTTCGCCAGAACACCGAGGCGCATGCAGGTGACGACCACCTCATTCGGCTTCACGCCCAGCGCGGACGCCAGCTCGGCGGCGGTCACATACTCGCTCACGTCGACCTTGGTGACTTCTTCCTCGATCTCCACGCCGTCTTCGCCGCGCACCCGCTTGCGCTTGCGGGTCCGCGAGCTGTCGAGCGTCGCCATGGTGCGGCGCACGCTGTCGAGCATCTCTCGCTCGTCAACCTCGCGGCGCTTCTTCTTCCGCTTGCCCCGCTTGCCCCGGCGCTCGCCGACCTCACCACCGCGACGAGGTCCGCCGCCACCTGGAGGGCCACCGCTGCCCCCAGGACCACCGCGGCCCCCAGGACCACCCGGAGTGTACGGTCGGTCGGGGCGGTAGGTACGCGTAGGTCTGTCGGGTCGGTCGCGCCCGCGCTTGGGCATCGTGCGAACGGCTTGGCGCGTGGGAACGGCCGGGCCGATGTGACGCGCCGGAGGCGCGGCGGCCGAATCAACGGCTGCCGAAAGGGTCGGCATCTCGAAGTCGCCCGCCCTGGGGAGGGTGGCCAGTGACAGGGATGGGAGAAGGTCCTGCTCGGCCGGACGGGCCGGTGGCGCAGCTTCCTTCACGGGCTCGGAGACGGCTCTAGCCTCGGGCGCAGCGCTCCCCTCCGGCGCCGCCGCAACGGCTGCATCCCGGTGTTTGCGTATGGGACCGGCTAGCTGGGTGCGGACCTGCTCGGCAACCGTCGAATCGACGGCGGCTGCATGGCTGCCAACCTCGACGCCGAGTTGCCCCAGCAACTCCAGCACCTGCTTGTTGGTCACCTTCAGCTCACGCGCCAGCTGATAGACACGAACCTTCCTCAACCACTTCCCCCTTTCGGGACCATTTCAAGAGTCCCCTAGGCCTTGGAGGCCGGGGACTCATCCTCTCCAGTTTCGGCCGGCGGGACGTCTGTCGCCACGTTTGCAGTCTCTTTTTCGGACTCCTCGCCCGAGGCCTCGTCGGCCTCCTCAGAGACTTCTGCCTCCTCCGCCGTCGCCTCGGGTTCCTCATCCGCATCGGCTGCGTCGGCCTCACCCGCCTCGGCCGTTTCATCCAGATCTTCAGGAGCTTTCGGCGCCTCTTCGGCCTCTTCCGAATCCTCGTCTGCCTCGACCTCGCTGAAGGTCAGCTCCTCCGCTTCGGCCCGCTGCTGGGTCCACTGCTCGAGCAGCTGGGCGCCGATCGTCACCAGCTTGCTGGCCGTCTTCTCACCGATGCCCTGAATCTCCATCAGCTCTTCGACCGGAGTCTCGAGGACGTCCTGGAGCGTCTCCTTGCCGGCCTTGATCAGGCGTTCGACCAGCTTCGGCCCCAGCTCCTTCGTCAGGGTCTCGAGTTCCAGACCCTGGACCTCGTCGGTTCCCTCGAGCGACGCCTGCTGGGACTGGCTGACCAGCTGAATCTCCAGCCCGGTCAACTGGCTGGCCAAACGGACGTTCTGCGCACCCTTGCCGATCGCCAGGGAGAGCTGGTCGTCCGGCACGACGGCCCGGACGATCTTCGGATCCCCCATGAAGCTCACGCTCAACACGCGTGCCGGACTCAGCGCCCGGCTGACGAAGATGAGCGGGTCGTTGCTGAGGGCAACGATGTCGATCCGCTCGCCCCCCAACGCCTTGACGATACTCTGTACGCGCGATCCCTTGACGCCGACACAGGCCCCGACCGGGTCCACCCGATCATCGTGTGAGACGACCGCAATTTTCGTCCGGGCGCCCGGCTCACGGGCGATTCCCTTGATCTCCACGGTACGCTCGTAGGCCTCCGGGACCTCCTGCTCGAAGAGCTGGAGCACGAATTCGGGTCGCGTCCGCGACAGGATCAGCGGTGGATCATTGCCCTTCGGCTGGGTCATGACTTCCACCAGCAGGCCGCGAATGTGATCCCCGATCCGGGGGCGATCGCGGCGGATATTCTCAGAGGGCGGAATGATGCCCTCGGCTTTGCCAAAACGAACGATGATCGCGCCGCGGTCGACCTGCTGGACTGTGCCCGTGATGATCTGCCCGACCCGATCGATATACTCGTCATAGACATTCTTGCGCTCGGCCTCGCGCACATGCTGCACGAGCGACTGTTTGACGGCAGCGATGGCCGTGCGACCGAACTCATCGACCGAGACCTCGACCGGGACGACCTCGCCCTCGCGGATCTCGGGCTCGATTTCCCGCGCCTCGACCAGGTCGATCTCGCAGGTCAGGTCCCAGGCCACTTTCGAGACCCGTTTGTGGACGACGACGCCGATCTCCCCCGATCCTTCGTCGATCTTGACCTCGACGTAAGGGGCGCGATGGTACTTCTTTTGTGCCGCGGTGAGGATCCCCTCCTCGAGCGTCTCCAGGAGGTAGTCGGGGTCGACCCCCTTCTCCTTGGCAATGACTGTCAAGGCTTCAATAATCTCTGACGTCATGTGTTCGCTCCTCGCAGCACCCGTGTTCGTCACCGGGAGTTATCGCCGCCCCTTCCATGGATCCATGTCGAGCCGGGCTGCTTCGATCTCATCGACCGACAGCTCCAGCAGCCCCGGATCCGCGTCCTTGCCTGGCAGGCGCAGGCGAATCTTGTCTCCCCCGACCCCCTCGATAACCGCCTGAAGGTGCGTCTGGCCCTCGACCGGTTCCTTGACCTCGACCTGTACGCGCTCTCCCGCAAAACGGCGGAAGTGTGCCTCGGTCCAGATCGGCCGGTTCATGCCTGCCGAAGACACCTCCAGGATGTAATCTCCCGGGCTATGCTCAAGGCCGTCGAGCCGGCGCGAGATTCGGCGACTGAGTTGTGCGCACTCGCTGATGTTGACGCCCCCTTCTCGGTCCACGAACACCCGGAGAGTACGTTTCTTGCCCGAGGCGATCTGCACCTCGACCAATTCCACCCCCAGGCCCTCGAACTCCGGAGAGATAAGAGCAACCAACTCCTCACGACCCAACATCGACACACCTGTCCAGAGGAAGGACATAACGCGCCCAGGGCGCCCGGACCTGTTCCGGGGCCTAGGGACGCTTCCGTCCCCCCCATACAAAGAGAGTGGACCGCAGTCCACTCGCAACGGGGAAGGGTACAATTTGGGGTACATGAGGGCAAGTGCTAAAAGCGCAGGACTTCCCGTCCGCGTCTGGGGATATGCCGGGCCAGGAGGGGCCTGAGAGGCCTAGAAGTGCCCCCCGCGGACCAGCTCTTCGACCAGTCGGCCGGCCCCTTCGAGGGTGACGGGACTGCAGTGGGCCGGGGTGTCCTGGTGTGTGTGCCAGACCGGGTCGCGGAAGTCGATCAAGAGCAGCGCGGGCAACCCGGCCTCCAGGAACGGGGTGTGGTCGTCGACGACAAAGGGGCCCATGCCGGATGAATAGCCCGGCACCCCGAGGGAAAGGGCCAGCTGATCGACGAGCTGGGCCAACTCCGTAAAGTACACTCTACACGCCTCTTCGACTGATAATACCATGCTCTCGCTGGCCACCATGTCCACCACGAGTACCAGCCGGGGGAACGGGGCCGCCAGATGGGCAAGGTGATATTGGGCCCCCACCGCGTACTCCTCCCGGAAGCCGGGCCGGCCGAGATCTTCCCCGTCGAAGAAGACCAATCGGACTGGAATCGGGGGCGGATCCTCCCCCAGGCTCTCGGCCAGGGCCAGGAGGAGAGCGACCCCGGAGGCGCCATCGTTGGCCCCCAGGATCGGCTTCTGGCGGAGCCCGGGATCCGGGTCCTCCTCGGCCCAGGGGCGGGTGTCCCAGTGGGCGCCCAACATGAGGGGGGCGCCCTGGCGAGGTCCGAATTCGGCAACGATGTTGGTCAGGTCGACGGGCTCCGGCAGGGCGGGGGTGCTGTGCCGGAACTCCTGCAGGTGGACGCGCCCTCCGGCGCGCTCGAGCGTCTCGCGGATGTAGGCCCGGCAAGCGCGGTGCCCGGGCGACCCCGGGTTCCGGGGGCCGAACTCGCACTGGGCCGTCAGGTGCCCGAAGGCCTTCTCGGCCGACAGCCCTCCAGCGGCGCTGGGGGCCAGAGGCCCGGCCTGGGTGATCAGCATGAGACCCGCGACCAGCAGGATGCACCTGGGGTTCGGCACCTTTGGACAACTCCTTCTCTGGTGGGATCTCCGGCCTAGAAGGTGAAGCCGGCAGAAATGTTGACGTTGACGTAGCGCGTGGATCGCGTCTTGTTCTTGTGATCAGCGTCGTCGCCGTAGGCGATGAGCAGCTTGCCCGTCACCCTCCGGGTGAATTGATAACTGCCGCTCAGGGAGAAGTCGAACTTCCTGCTGTCCCCCATCACCTGAGGTTTCGCGCCCGGCGTCTGCGAGATCTGCTTCTCCTGGTCGTAGTCGATCGACAGGCCCAGGTCCAACCGGGTATTGATCTTCTCCTTGGTGTTGGTGAGCGGCACCGTCACTTCCCGGGTGATCGTGAACGACTTCTTGGCGGAGAGTTTCACTCCCGTGCTCGTGCGGTCCTGAGTCTGTCCGACCGCCCCCATGTCCTCTTTGTGGAAATTGCTGTGATCGATGCGCAAGCTCGCCGAGATTCCGCTCTTGAAGTTCGTCTCAAGATTGAGCAGCGGCGCCCACTGCTGGTTGGTTTCGCGCGCCGTGTCGTGCCCCTCCTGGGAGCGCGATTTCAGCCGCCGCGCATAGCGGGTGGTCGCCTTGATGTTCTTGAACCAACGCTTCAGGCCGATGTAGCGCGAAAGATCGGGCCACCGAAGATCGACCTCCGGCCAACGGCTCTCAACGGTGCCGGTCTTGGTGCCGGCGGACATGGTCTGGGAGGCGGTGCGATGGACCTTCGCAGTGGCCTGGATCGCCCCAAAGATGCGCATGTCGGTGTCGAACCCATAGGTTTTGTTCTCGCTCGTGGTCTGCCGCCCGTTGGGAAGCCTGAGGATTCCCGGATCGCTGCTGAGTCCCAGCTGGTAGGCTATCGTCGGCTCACCGAGGGTGCGATTGACCGTATGCCGCTTGCTGGTACTCAGATTTGCATTGGTGCGATTGATCTGGAAGAGCCGGCTCAGAGCCGAGGGGCCGCCAGCCGCGGTGCCCGACTGCCGGCCGGCATTGGCGACCTGCGAGGCGCCCTGCTCGGGATCGAGGCGTGACTGGGGGCTGGCCGGCTCGTCTTCTTCGTCCTCCTCCCCTTCCTCGGCATCGCCGTCTTCTTCCGCGCCCTCTTCCGGCTGCTGTGCGGAGGGGTCTCTGCGGGTCAGATCCCCCAGGGCGGCGAAGAGCTTCTTCAGCGGAATCTCTCCGTTCACGCTGGTCGTCTGGCTGTTCGTCAAGGTGTTCGACCGTTCGAGCTCGTCTCCGGAACCGGTGTTCTGCTCATGGAACTTGCCCTGGAAATTTCCCTTCCAGGTCAACCGCGGTTCAATCCATCCCCGCAGGGCCTTCATCGTTTGGGTGAAGGTGAGGTCCTCGGTCCTGCTGGTCTCGGTTCCGATGTTCAAACCTCCCAGAAGCTTGTCCCGGTGGGTGAGCATCAGATTGCGGGTCTGTTTGAACGTATAGGACAGCGGCTGGATCGGGCTCAAACCGGATGAGAGGCTCAGCGTCCCGGAACGCGTTTCTCGCGGCAGATCGTCCTTCACGTACGGTTTGCTGAGATCGGAGCTTTCCCTTCGGTAGCGGACCTGTTCTCGCCACCCGCGATTCATGGACATGGTGAAGTTCGTGGGAATCAGCCGCACGGTCCAGTTCTTGTAGAACTTCATATCCCCGAACGTATTCAGATTCGCGTTGTAGGTCGCCGACAGACTACCGGTCCGCGTCGAGTCCCGGCTCTGGGGCCTAAGCTGATAGTTCTCCTTGAGCGACGCGCTGAGACTGATCGCGTCGATCGTAAAACGCGTCCACCCCTTGGCCGCGGCTTTGCGCGAAAGCGAGAAGCTCGTGTTGCGGGTGACCGTTTGGGTGATGTCCCGGTCGGTCGGGGCGTCGGCGACCAGGATGTCGTCGTTCGTGCGGTACTTGGGAATCGTCCGGTTCTTTGTGTAGGAGAAATTGACCGGAATCTTGAGATTCAGCTTGGTCGGGAACAGGCGATCGAGCGGCATGCTGGTATTGGCCGAAAGAGAGGTCTGGTTCTGCTTCCCGCCGCGGCTCGACCCGCTGATGCCCACGAAGTCCGCGCCAACCCGTTTGTAGCTCAGATCGAACTTTGCGAAGTCGGACAGCTCGGTGCGGACTTGCACCCGATAGGCGTAGTCCGACTCCTTGTGCACGTGCGTGAGGCGGAGTTCATCGACCCAGACGCTCCCGTCCGCGATGGGCTCGTACGTGCTCGTGTTGACGATTCCCAAGGTGATGCGCCGGATGTCGGTCAGATACGGATGCCCCTTGAACTTCAGCTGGGATCCGTCCGACCGCCTCAGGATGGTCGGCGCATCGGTCGTGTCCTGCTCGGCGATCAACTTCAGTTCGCTCAGGTCGCTCAGCTTGATCTTGACCGGGAGCCAGGATCCGGACACCTCATCGGCGCCCCGAGTGGGCACCGGCACGCGGTACTCGTAGTAGTGCGTCGTGTCGGAGCTGGCTTCTTTGCAGAGCCGGATGAAGAACTCGGCATCCTGGGAGGCCAGCAGCGTGCTGTTCACCCAGAACTCCATCGACTCGTACCCCGTGTAGTCCTGGGTCTGCCGGTAGGTTTGATAGACGGAGGCCGTGTGGCCGGGCTGAAAGTTCTTCAGCTCCATCGTGAGCGACTGCTCCCGTTCACGGATGTTGTCGTTGTTGCGGTCCTTGTGCTCCTCGAAGGGTGGCGTGTAGGTGTCGGAGTTCTCCTTGTTGTTGACGACGCCCGGGAAGAAGTCTTCCTCCTTCGCCAGAAGCTCGTCGACCGGAATCTCCAAACCGAACGTGTCACGAATCGCGTCGGCCAACCAGCGGTTCGAACGGATCTCCACCGCACCGATCTGCAGACGGGTTCGGCCGGAAAGACCCTCGAACCAGATGCGCAGATGTTTGACATCCGTCCAGGCCGGGTCATTCCACTCCTTGGCCAGATTGGGAGCCATGAGCGGAATCCGAATTCGGCGCCAGCCCCGGGGCTTCCAGCTTTCGCGATCGCTGTAATCGTGGGTGACGTCGGTCTCGACATAGGAGGAGTCCGACAGGTCGATCGCGTACTCGAAGTAGGCGTCCTCGAGATCGAGGCTGTTGTCTCCGTCCAGGTCCTCGGTGTCCAAGCGGGTGTTGTTCTCGGTTCCGTTGATCTGTTTCCAAGCGGTGTAGAGGTCGTCGGGATCGTCGATCTGTTCGTCGCTGTAGTTGGTGTCGTAGTAGTAGTTGTCCGTGGAGCTGTCCCCTTCGGCGCCGGGGTAGATCCCGTCGAGGCCGGTGTCCTCGTAGCGCTCCAAATCGTCACTGACGTCCAGCTCGCCGTCCAAGCTGCGGTCCTCGTTGTCCAGTCCTCCGTTGGTGCCTGACAGCGGACCGCCTTCGATGATGTATTCGTCGCAGTCACCCGTCAGACAGGCCACGTCGCGCCGCTCCCACAACGCGTCTTCACTCACGCGGCCCAGTTCCACATGCATGATCCCCTCACGTTCGAGGGGCCAGGCCTCGCCCTGGTGCCAGGGATGGAAGTCGTTGATCCACACATCGAGAAACCGAGCCCGCGACAGATCGAGATTGCTGGTGGAGAGTGCCTGGACCACACCCCCCCACGACTCCTCCGTTCCCCAGGTCTCGGTGGTCTCGTCGTCGGCGAAAGGGTGTTCATAGGGCCAAACCTGGAGCTCGAGCACCTGCCGGTAGTCGTTGGCCTCCTGGTAATCCAGGGTGGGGTTCAGGTCCCCTTCCTGCACGAGCCGCCGCGGGGTGTACCACCAGGTTTCCCCGCGCCTCGCGGCCTGGGAGCCGACGTCCTCGCCCGAGACCGACAGGGGCACGCCGCAGGGCTTCCAGGAGGGGCGCGTCATCCTCACGTAGACTTCCTCCGACACGCCCTCGAAATCATCGATGTAGAGATCATTGCGGGTGTTGGGATTGGGGAAGCTGACCCCGAGCCCACCCTCCACGTGGAAGGTCGAAGGTTTGCGGACATCCAGCAGCGGGAGTTTGTCGAGCCACTGGGTCATCTTGAGAGATTCGGTCCGGTAGCGTCCCGCGAATTCGCCGACGGCGGTCCGGGTCGGTTCCGAGCCCAGGCGCGGCCGCCGGTCCGGGCTCCCCCGCTTCTCGTAGAGCCAGGAACTCGACAGGGTAAGCTTCGAATCTTCCGGGTGGTAGAAGACCGCCGCGCCCAAAAGGGTCTTGCTGGCCACCCCAAACCCGCCGGCGCGCTTGGCCACCACGCTGACCTCGTCATCTTCGCTCACCCCGGCGGTGTTCAACAGATTGATCGTGCCGGTCTGGTAGTCGATGCGGTAGTCGCGATCCTTCGACAGCCGGCGCCCGCCCACGCGCACGACCTCCGACCCCTCGATGATGTCCCAGGCTTCGATCCGCAGCTCGGTCACCGGAGTGCGGTAAGCCACGTCGATGAAGAAGCGGGAGGTCCACGTATCATCCAGCCCGCGGTTCTCCCGCACGCAGGAGCGCTGCTCGTAGATGCCCGTGTTCTGGTTCTCCTCCGGCAGAATATCCCACTCGTCTGAGGTGCCGGGCCGTCCGCGCAGCGCGGCCGGGTTCGTGCCCGGTGCGAACGGTTCGAGGTCGGGAAAAAAGATGAGCCCATGCGCGAAGTCGACCCAGAACCGATGGTCGGCAATGCCGTCCTCACCGTTGATGTAACCGGTATCGGTCTCCTTCCGGTAGTCGAGTCCCAGGTGGCGGATCAGCTTGACGCCACCAATCTCGTCCGGATCCTGGGCATCCCCGATTGCGCCCTGCCAGTGGATGGTGAGATCGAAGCCCTCTTCCAGGATATTGGCCTCGGGGATTCCCTCATCGGTCCAGCTCGCGCCCGTGGAGAGGATCGGGTAGATGTTCTTGAGCATCAGGTCGGTGGTCTTGCCCCAGGTGCCTTCCTTGATCAGGGGATCCAGAAGCTCCGTCTTGGGACGCATCATCTTGGCGAAGAGGATGTCCTCTTCCACAAAGTAGTTTCCCACCTTGCGGTCGTAGATCTGATCCTCGTAGATGACCGCCAGCGTGTGGTTCTCGGTCAAGTAGCGGTTGAGGATGATGTAGGGATGGCTCTCGGCGCCGCTCTCCCCGAACCGGTCATCGGCCATGTAGATCCAGTAGTCTTTGTTGGGGATGAGTTTCTCGAAGTAGAGGGTATCGGACACCGCATCGCTCGCGCTGGCGCGCTCGCCTTCGAGGTCGAGTACCCCCACCCCGCGCCAGGGGCTGAATTCCTCGACGGCCGGACCATCACCGTCATCGAGGAACAGCTCGACCGAGCCTTCCTTGATGTCGACGACGTACTGCGGGTATTCCGGATAGGCGTCTTCGTTCGCGTCGTCCAGGAAAAAGAAACGGTCGCGGATGTACTGGTAGTCGTAGATCCGCTTCTCTTCCTGCTTGCTCCTCTGTGAGGCCCGCACCTCGGCCGTTTCACCTTCCTCCTTGCTCAGGATCACGTTGAAGCCCACGGGGCCGAGCTGGGCCTCCGCACTGATCCCGAAGAGACCGGTGTGTTTGCCACCGTAGCTCACGTACTCGGTGCCGGGGAGTTTGAGGCTGGTGTTTCCGAGATCGACCCGCTTGATGATCTCGTCCTCATATCCCTTGTAATGAATCTTGATTCGGTTGGCGAGGGAGGTCTCGGCCTTGCTGGACTGGTCGACATCCACGTCGAGTTTGTCGCCGATCGAACCCTTCAGCCGGATGGTCAGATCCTGTTCCATCTCGAGCTGGGGAAATTTCGACTGCTTCTTCTGGAACTCGCTGTTCTGGCGATGCGGAAACCAGAGGCTGCGCCCGCCGAACGTGATCCGCTCGCTCCCGCTGACCGAGAGGTTGGGTTTGCCCTTGCCGAAGATGGACTTGACGGCCTTGGGCAGTTCGAACGGAAGCGAGAGCCGCACGAGCCCCTGCCGGCCCGACCCCTGAATGTTGGCCGCCTCCAGCGACTTCGAGACCTCGTCCGTCCAGACGCTGCGGACCGTGCGGCGCGTGAGGTGGAGCATGTAGTCGCCGTACGGCTCGGACACCGGCCGGAAGACCGGCACCCCATCGCGAAGCAGCTGGCGGGAGATGCGACCGCGTTCCAGATCGACCGAGTGATCCCAGGCGAGGGTGCTCCGGCGCTCGAGATTCCTCAGGGTTGGATAGACATAGCGGACACCCCCGTGTTCGGACGGCCTGTAGAAGAGGCCGGGGGCGACGTCCTCGGGGGAGTTCTCCAGCAGCGAGTCGACCCGCGCATCCACGACGACCGCGATCGAATCGGAAGACGCGAAGTAGTCAGGCCGGACATCGAGCACCTCCCGCAGCAGTTGCCGGCTGCGGAACGTGCGCAGGATCCTGGCCAGTTGCGGTTCCTGCACGGGGTGGTGTCGCGCTGCGGATACGAAGGGGCGCACCGTGGCGGTGTCGGCCGCGTAAGCTCGCCAGAGGTCCAGATAGCCGAATTCATCGCGCAGGATGGGGGCCGTGAAAAGGGCGAAATCATCATCCCCGGACGCTTCGGGCGCTTCTTCCTGTAACCCGCCCCCGGCCTCGTCGGTCCTACTCACCGGAAGGTCTTGGTCGCCGGGTGGAATCAGACTCGAATCGGCGGGGGCCTGAGCCGAGTCGACCACGGCCAGAATCGTGTCGGAGACGGCCTGAGCCGAGTCGACCACGGCCAGAATCGTGTCGGAGACGGCCCGAGCCGAGTCGACCACGGCCAGAATCGTGTCGGAGACGGCCCGAGCCGAGTCGAC